>JASJCT010000095.1 GCA_030065855.1 Myxococcota bacterium | reverse complement strand
GCTGCGAACGACCGCTATACGCAGCACAAGTGGACGGATGTCGGCTTGGGCCCCAACGATCTGATGAAAGATACGCTTAACTGGACAGATTTCGAGGTAATTGAGATGGGCACCCTCTATGACTGGACCGGGTGTCAATGCGAAAGAACACCTATCACCGAATAGCATCAGTCGATCATCTGGAAAACCATCTCGCGCCCCTGGGCAAAGACGTCCAGACTCGGCGTTCAACTGACTTGTTCCAACTGCGCAGGCCCCTTGAAAAACACCTGGATGAGGGCGAGTCCAACGCCAATGACGATCAGGATGTCGGCCACGTTGAAGATCGGCCAGCTAAAATGCCCCTTGACGTGGAAGTAGATGAAGTCGACGACATACCCGTTTTGCAACCGGTCTATCAGGTTGCCCAGGGCACCGGATAAGATAACCAGATACGGCAGTAATGTATAAAAAGAGTTCCTGCGGAGTATGTAGATAAAGACGCAAAGCGCGATAGAGCCCAGCAACTGCATGCTGACGAGCAAGGGTTTGCGAATTTCGGATTTGACCTTTCGAAACAGGCTGAACCCCGCTGCTTCGTTCTCTGCGTACTTCAAATCCAGATACCCGTTTACCACACTGACCGACGGCTGATCTTTGAGCGACTCGGTGGCCAGTTTCTTGGTCAACAGATCCGAGCTGCATCCGGCCAACAGAACAAAAAGCAACAGGATATAGGTCAAAACAGGCTTCATTTCTTTCGGCTCCTTAGGGTCAAAACGAACTTTTGACCCAAGTTTATTCCAATTTCAAGCAGATTTCCCTTTTTTGCCCTTGAGAGGGCCTGCTTTTACCAGATACGGTCCGGCCATGGATTTCCTGGTGCTAGCGCCCCCAGTATGCACGCCGGCCGAGCCGCCCTCGGGCGCCTTTATGCTGGCCTGTGGGCTAGCAGGACGGGGATACGACACTGGATTTCTGGATCTATCGTTGGCGTTCTTCCACCGGGCTCTCGACGGGGAAAAGACCCGGGCCGCCTTAGATTACCTGCACGGTGCCACAGATGGATACGAGCCGATGCGGCACCGCAGCGCAACCGGACTGCTGCACAAACAGCTGCAGCGCTTCGAGCAGGCCCACCCCGGATGGAAGTTAACGCTCATGGACCTCCAGACCCCCAGCCGCCTACACGATCCCCGCGGTCTGGCACGACTTCTCCAGGAGGCGCCCAGCCCGTTTACCAGCCTGTGGGCCGACGTGCTCGATCCGGTGATCGAAGCACAGGGCCCCGGCCGTGTGCTCCTATCGATCGCTTACCTGGCACAGCTGCCAGCAGCCATCGACCTGGCTCGCTTTCTCGAGTCCCGGGGCATCACACCGGTCGTGGGTGGATCCCTGCCCACCAGCCTAGCACTGACCGGCCACGGTATAGATGCGCTGAAGGATGTATTCCCAGACATCATCAGTGGCGACGGCCTTGACCTGATACCACATGGGCAAAGCGAGCGCATGCTCGACCGCCTGTCCTGGCCCAATATCCTCTCTGACAAACCATATCTGTCAGCCCGTCCGATCATCCCAATCGCCCTTTCCTCTGGCTGCTATTGGAACCGCTGCCTGTTCTGCCCGGATCGGACGCTCGGTTTTGCCAGGGTGCCAATCGACGCTGTGGCCGGGTTGCTCGAAACGATCCCCGACTCCCTGAAGGAGGCGCGACCAGTGGTGCATCTGCTCGATTCCGCCTTACCACCAGACGCCCTGGAGCGGTTTCTGGCTCTTTCCCGCTGCCACCAGATCGGCTTCTACGGCTTTGCGCGCCCCACGGAAAAATTGCTGCAAAACGGTCTTTTGGAACAAGCCGCGCAAAACGGCTGCCTCATGTTGCAGCTCGGCGCAGAGAGCGGCAGCAAGCCGCTATTAAACCGGTATCACAAGGGGATCGATCCAGCCGAAACCGAACAGGTGCTCCGGACAGCTGCCCAGGCAGGCATCAGGACGTACCTCTACCTGTTGTTCGGTCTGCCCGGGGAGACCGAACAGGATCGCAAGGCCACCCTGGATTTGGTCGTCCGCAATGCAACGGAGATCGACTTCCTCAATCTCTCCCTTTTCAACCTGCCCCGTTACTGTGCGTTGACGGAACGGCCAACCCAGTTCGGCATTGAGCTCAGCGATTTTCCAGGGGATCGAGACTGCATTCGCCTCTACTGGCCCTTTAGCTGCAATGGATCAAATCCCCGAGACGATGCCAGGCGTTTCCTGAAGACCACGTTCAATCCCCACCCCTTGGTCCACCGGGCCCAGCTACGGACCCCCAGGTGGCTGCGAGCCGCGCACCTGGCCCTGATGAAGCTTCCTAGAAGAAACTGATCAGTCGGCGCGATCTACCTCTTCCCAAAAGAAACCGTCAACGCCATCCCGCAACTCCCCGCAACTCGGTGACATCCATCGGTGACATCCAACCGAGGTTATAAATTGGGAATTTCGAATTGACTTATCGGTAAAATCTATATTATGGTGCGGTCCATAAAATGAAATATGGGGCATTGCACAATGAAACATCTCATTTTTATACTCTTTATGGCACTTGGCAGCCTGTGCTGTGCCTGTGACGACGACGAAGACAAAAAGCCAGATGAGGAAGACGGCGGGTGCGAGGATGTGTGTGACGACACGGATTGGTAACGCGCTTTGGAATGCCTCTTAATCCCTATCGGCGTACGATTAACACATTATAAAAGGAGATCAAACATGATAAAAAGAACACATGTTGCCCTAGTAAAAGTGCTGCTTTGCGTTGCCTTGCTCACCACCTTTGGCAGCGGCATGGGGTGCGACGAAGATCAGATTCTCGAGGAAACCACCTACGAGCAAGTGAACACTTGGATACGCGACGGCGCCAATGTCGTCATTATCGACGTCCGAGAGTCGGCGGATTTTGTCAATGGCCACATTCAAAATGCCATCAATATCCCCCTTTCTACGCTTAGGGATGAGGCAGGTCAGCTGATCAACGGCGGTCAAGCGCTAACCAATGTCATACCTGAGCAAGACACCCACATCGTTACATATTGTTTTGGTTGGGGTAACGAGCTCACTTTTGCGCAGGCAGCTGCTGACTTGGGATATACCAAGGTGTACTATTACACTGGTGGTACAGAAGAATGGGACACCAAGCCCAACTACTACGTCGTTGAATTTGAAGGGTTCAAGGCATGGCATGCGGCCAATGCGCCCTTTGACAATGGCACCAGCTACCTGGTGGACGACTTGCCGCCCGAATGGTACGCCGGCACAGACCCAGACCACCCTGACGGTCATATCCCTTGCGCCGTGAACCTTCCCATCGAAGAATGGGCCACCTCTGACGGCCAGATGGTAAACAACGGGGCTGCCTTTGAATCTGCATTTCCAAACAAAAACGCAACCGTGGTCATCTACTGCGGTAACAGTGAATGCGGCAAGAGCCTCGTCGGTGTGCAAGTCGCTGCGACGCTCGGCTACACTGACGTGTACCGGTACCAGGGCGGTCAAAAGGAATGGATTGAAATGGGAGAACCCACTGTGCCTGGACAGGAGCCCTGTCCAGATGGCGTGGATATCGATACCGACACTGGAACAGATACGGCAGGTCATTAGGGTCGCGTCGTTGCGAGATCGGTCGACACTTTTTTTGTCCCTGACCCTTTTCCTCATTCCCGCAGCTGCAAGGGGTGGGCTGGAGACAGGGCAGCCATTGACGACATTCGATCCATATGGAGACGGCCAGGTCGAGGTGGTTCAGGAGACAGCCGCAGTTGACGACCTAGTGCCGATGTGGACATTGGTGGCTGGGTATACCTTTACCCATCGAAAAGACCTGATCGCTGTCAATCCAGAGAATGGCAGCGAGTACGTCATTCGAAATGGTATTGAACAGCAACATCTGTGGCGCTTTGGCGTGGACTTTAGACCGTTATCATTGTTGTTCGTCGGCGCCAGCCTGCCCGTGATGCGGTCCTCTTTTGAGCGATACAGCACCGTGCTTTTCGAAGCGACTGGGCTCGGAGATGTGGCCACTTATGTGGGTACTGAGCTACCCTGGTTTCCCCTGACGCTCACGGCAATGCTCATGTGGCCCACTGGTGACTTCGAAAAAGGGATGGGAACGGGCGAGTTTTCCGGAGGGCTGCTCGCCGATTTGCGCTGGCAGCTCGGGATCGTCGATACAAAGCTCAGCGGGTTCTATTTTCTGGTAAAAGATCCCAAACCCAGAGACGACCCTGAAGTGTCGGTCCAGAAGCTGCCCAACACCTACGGCGCTTCGATCAGCGCGGGCATCCAAGTCTTGCCCTGGTTGCGCACACGGGTTGGGTTTGATTGGTCGTATAGCACGCTGATTACCGGCCATAGCGTTCATGTGTTCAAACCGTCGGTCTGGATCACTTGGCGCCTCATATCGCGGCTCCACGCCGTGACCGGCTATGGCATCGAGGTTAGCCCTACCCAGGCGCATATCCCGAGTATTGCCTTGATAAGCAGCTTCTGAGAGGAGATGGCGATGAGAACGATGTCGACGTTGATGGCGCTTTTTCTTTCAAGTGCTCTGTTTACTATCGATACCCCAGCGGCAGTGGCCTCGGGCACTAAAACCGTGACCGGTAGCGGGATCAAGCCGACCGATGTTGTTGATAAGGCGTTACTGACATCTGGACTCCTGCCAGAGGGAAAAAAGATCGCGTTCACTTGCGTGCTCTCGCCCCTGAAAAGCGGTCGCCACCGACTCCGTTCTGTAGAGACAGGCAGGGAGTACACCGTACTCGAGAACTCCCTGCTCGAGGAGATGGTCAAGACAGGCAATAAGACGCCTGATCAGCGCTTTGCTGTCACCGCCAGGGTGACCACTTTTGAGGGAAAAAACTTCGTATTCATTACCAAGGTTTCCCTGGATAGATGAAGCTTTTCTTGGCATTGTTCGCAGCAGTAGCAGCCCATGTATTCCTCTCTCGGTTGATCCCCGATCCCTGGGCCAGCTCCGATCTTAGCCATGTGGTCATATTTCTAACCATCCAAGGTGTCGGGTTTTGCGCTTACCTCGTTGCTGTCGCGAGGGTACTGCGCTGTGTACATCAGTTTTTGAGCCTCAAATGGATTATCGCCGGTGCTGTGCTGTTTCGCTTGATGGCCATCGCTGCCGAGCCCTTATTCGACGATGATATCTACCGCTACATCTGGGACGGAAAGGCCGTCGTCAACGGTTTTAACCCCTACCAATACGCTCCCGAAGAAGTGGTGATGCCGCCGTTCGACCAGATGGCGGGTATTGGAAAGGTGCCAGAGGCCGTGTCGCAGATGGCAGTGCTCGACCGGCTTAACGATCTCTGGTTCGAGGATCAGGACGAGACCGCGCTTTTCAGGCGGATAAACTACCCCCAGGTGCCGACGATTTATCCCCCGGTCGCCCAAGCAGTGTTTGCCTTGGCCTACGCCATTGCGCCGGGCCCGATGCTGCTCGTTCCCGCGTTCAAGCTGATTTTTGCCGCCCTGGATATGGCTGTTATCCCCATGCTGATCAGTATCTTGCGTCGCCTGGGCCAGGACCCCCGGCTGTGCCTGATCTACGGGTGGCACCCAATGGTGATTAAGGAAATCGCAGGGACTGGCCACATGGAGGCGGTGCCCATTGTGCTCACTGTTCTCGCCCTTTACCTCTTCATCGCGCGACGCGAGGTTGCCGCCTTGTCTACCCTTTCCCTTGCCATGGCCGCTAAACTCTTTCCTGTGCTGCTGTTCCCCATCTTTGCTGCCCGGCTGTGGCAGGGAGATCGGCGCAAATTATTCGTGGGATCCGCAGTAGCGATTGTCATTGCTACTGCGGCTTACCTGCCCTTCTTAGCGGCTGGTGAACGGATCTTTTCCGGTACCAGCGCCTTTGCCGGCTCCTGGGAGATGAATGCCGGTCCCTTTGCCCTGATACAGTGGATTGCCGGCACATTGTCTTTGGAACAGGCCCGTCTGATCGCCCGTAGCGTTTCGATCTTGGCTATGGTCGGGATAGTTCTGTTTGCAGCCCATCGGGCCGCTAACACACGATTGGGCTATATCCAGGCAGCAGTGACCGTAATGGGCGGGGCGTTCCTACTCAGTCCAGTGCAAAACCCGTGGTATTTGGCCTGGGCATTGCCATTTGTCTGCCTGGTGCCACGTTGGTCCTGGCTGATCCTAAGCGCGACCACGACCCTGTACTACCTATATTTTGCCATGGCCAGCTCGCCAGTACCGTTCCGCTTCCTAGGGCTGGATCCCGGGCCGCTGATCCTCGCGGCCCAGAGCATTCCCTTCTTCGTTCTGTTATACCGTGAGCTTTGGGCCGCCCGTCATGCAAAGGCGACCGTAGGAGCTGCCTGTGGGTGATTACAATACCCCAGCAGCAATCAGGGCGTGGTGGCGTCCTTGGATGGGCTACGTCCTGGCTATGATCGGCTTTTCCTGGGCCACAGTTGGCTTCTTCAACGTCTATTTTTCTTGGGGTCTGCCCAGGGCAGTGTTCAATCAGCACTCAGAGATATTCGTCATCGCGATCTACGGCGTGCCGACCATCCTGCTGATAAAGGATCCCTATCAAAAGCGGCGCCTGGCCGTTTTGGTGACACTTGTCTTCACATTTTGGTATTTGGTACCCACGCTCTGGCCATTCGAGGTGGACGCTTTTGGATCCAATCGTCCCTGGGCAGCTACGTTTCCAGGGTTCGACGTGCCTGGCACCTGGACCAACCTGGGTCTCTTTGTCGCGGCGTTGCTGTTTGGACGGCGGATTAAGTGCGGCTGGATGAACACCTGCGTGGCTATAAAAGAGACCGCTGGTGCCCCGTTTCGCAAGCACACCAAGCGGGGGACAGATTGGTTTAAGCTGCGGCGGATCAAGCTGCTGACCGGTGCAATATACCTATCCTACTTCGCAGTCCTGTTCATGCCTGATAGTGCCTTTACACGCGCCTACTTTTACTGGTTTTGGACGATAATGATTACCGTCTATTTCGGATCCCTGTTTCTGGCACCGATCTTTGGCGCGCGCACCTGGTGCCGCTGGCTCTGCCCAATCCTGTTTGGCTGGGCCAATGTACTGGGATTCTACCGCTTGCGGGTCGACAAGGATCGCTGCACCAGCTGTGGTAAATGCGAACAGGTCTGCGATTTCGGCCTGCCGATTCGTGCCCTGGCAGAGAAGAATCCAATGATACGGACCACAGAGTGTATGGGTTGCGGCCGCTGCCGGACTGCTTGCGGTAAGGACGCGATCAGCTACTACGATGTGAGGGACTTTGTGCGAGAAAAGATCCTAGGGCAGGATCCGGCCTACAAATCGAGGCAGCCCAATCTCGCGGCGCCAATGCCTGTACCGCATCTGGATCACAGCACTATCGAGGAGATGGAAGTGGTTGGAGGGGAGCGGGGCTACTCCAGCGGTAAGTCCTCCTTGGCTGCCCACCAGTAGAACGATTCGTCGTAATTGCGCGCCTTGGTGTAACCCGCATGACGCAGCAGCATGGTCAAGTGAGCGGAGCGGATACCAGCAGTGCAATAAACGGCGATTTGATCAGTCCTTTTCAGCCCTGCTTCGGTAAACAGCGTCCTTAGCGCAGCGACGTGTTTGAGGGTACCGTCGGTCCTGTAGACCTTTGTAAAGTGGAGATGGATCGCGCCGGGAAGATGGCCTCCCCTGGTCTCTCCGAACAAAATGGCGCCATTGAATTCGGCGAGCGATCTGGCATCGACGATCTTGATGCGCGCTTGGTTTTTCAACATCCATTCAGTATCGGCCATCAGGCCGGTGTCTAGACGATCGATGGCAAAGGTCGTCGCTGTTGGTTTTGCCGCTGCTTTCGAAGTGGGGTACCCTTTGGCGACCCACCTGGGCAAGCCGCCGTCGAGGACTTGGGAGTGGACGACCCCTGCGAGGCGCAGGAGCCAAAGGAAGCGGCCATCCTCTCCCCAGCCGTGCTTTGGGTCAGCATAGGCCACCACGCGTTTGGTGGCGTCAATGCCGATCCGACCCAGGGCTGCAGCCAGGTCTTTCTTTGGCAGGACCTTCCCCCACCCCTTACCTGGAGTTCCTTGAGTCCCGGCATAGTCCTCCCAGGCAACGCGAATCGCACCTGGGATGTGGCCCCTATCGTAGCTCTTTTGGTCGCGCGTATCGAGTATGATGAGGGTGGGGTCTGCGATAATCTGCTTCAGCGCCTCTGTCGATATCACGTACGGCAACGGCGCCTTGGCCAGGCAGAGGGTCGGCATTGCCATGAACGCGCAAAGAGCAATGCCAGAGGCGATGGTCCAACATCTCGACACAGGGATGCTTATACCCCATCTTAGCCCCATAGACGATCTTAAAAACAGGCCTTTAAGAGCGATCAGTATCTACTGACGCTGTGACATCCCGGCGATCTCTTCGGATTGGCTTTGGGTCAGGTGAGGCGCGTCTGTGGGTGTTGAGGCTGTGCCGTTTATCGGGAGCTCGAGGACAAATGTCGCCCCTTTGCCCTCTCCGTCACTTGAAGCCATGAGGGATCCCCCGAGCTGGTGCGCGGCATTGGCCGAAGAATGCAGACCAAACCCGTGACCGTCTTTTTTTGTAGTAAAGCCGTGGGTAAAAATTTTTGTGAGGTTTGCTTTTGAAATACCCACGCCGTCGTCTTTGACTTCTATTCGGGCATGCGATGCGTCCACAGCATACAGCCGGATGTCGATACGGTTATCGCCGGCAGGGTTGTCTAAAACAGCTTGCTTGGCGTTGTTGAACAGATTGACCAGTATCTCCATGACCTTTTGCTTATCCGTTCGAACCAATGGGACCGGCCCGACGTCCACGTCGATGGCGACCGTTTTTCGCGACATACTCGTTTCGTTGAGCTTCAGAGCGTTGTCGATGGTTTCCTCCAAAGATGTGGGCTCGATAACCCCGGCCATCTTGGCGTAGGATTGCTGCATGCTCACAATGCTCTTGATATGGTCGATGTGTTTGATGATGGATGTGACGTACTCCCAGACCGTGGCCCGCTCTGACTCGGTGGTCTCGGAGAGTTTTTTGAAATACCTGGGGAGGAGCTTTCCTTTTTCGTGATGTTTAAAGAAATCCTCAAGGTTATCTCGATGCCCTTCTATTAACTTGGCCACATTTGGAAGCGTGGTAATGGCAGATTTGCTGAGCTTCTGTCGCAGGAGTTCTGAAGTGACGTTGACGCTGTTGAGGACGTTGCCCACGTTGTGCAGGACATCGGTGGCCAATTCGGCCTTGCCCGCCTCATGGGCGGTCTGCACCAGCCTAAGGTTCATTTCCTCCATTTGACTTTGAATGCGTTTCCGTTCCGATATGTTACGCGCCACGCTGAGCATGCTCATGGGTGTGCCGTCTGCCTTTTTCAACAATGTGACACTCATCCAGGTGGGGAAAACCGAGCCGTCCTTTTTTACGTGGTTAATTTCTCCCTCGTTTGCATGGGTTTTGAAAACGTTCGCATTGAATGCCTTGAACTCGTTTTCCAGTTGCTCATCTGTATAGAACACGCGAATATTCTCACCCTTAAGCTCGGCTGGCTCGTATCCGTGCATGTGTGCCCAGGATTTGTTAACGAAGCGCACGGTGCCGTCCAGACCGGCGATCATAATGCCGTCGATGGATTGCTCGATGGCGCTGGTGAGGTATTTCAGGTGGTATTCGGCGCGACTATTGCTGTAGTAGAAGAAAAAAACCACACATGCCACGAGTAGTACGGTGATAAGGAATAGGACAGTGTGAAATAGGTTCTGCTCCAGCCGGCCCACAACCAGCAACACAGAAGCGATAACAACGACACCTGCAAAAGATCTCAGGCGAGACTCGGACACCAAAAAGAATATCAGAGGAAACGTCGTATAAAGGACCAGGAGGTGGTGAATGCCTGCTGCAGCGTCCAGCACCATGGAGAATCCGACAATCGCCCCACTTCCGACCACGACCAGGGCCATTCGGCTACAGTTGAAAAATCCCCACTTATTAAAAAGCGGCAGTGAAAAATGGAATAAGAGGATCGGCAAGGCACCAATAATCAGTCTATTGGGGCCGGCAGCAAGCAACGCGATGATACAGGGTATCGAGAGGCAGCCGATAACCACGGCTAGGGCATTTGTACGCCAGATGCACCTGTTGAGTTCGGAGGTGTGGCTGGGACGAATACCAGACCGAAGCAGGGCAGTTGCAAGGGAGGTGAAGGTGTGCTGCTTGTTGCTCATGTTGTGCGAAATTTGTCAGTGCCCATGCGCACCTGGTTAAACACATTGAAACAATAACATCCGAGTGGATGCTCTTTCTTTATCTATCGACAATTGCACAGAATTTTAAAGGATAGGGATGTGTTGTGGGTCTTAGTGCTGCTTTTCTGAAAAGGGATTAAACGTGGCCGCGCCAGTTGGGGAAAAGTCTTTTACATTCCTCGTGACTACGATCAGGTCGTGGACTAGAGCTGTTGATGCGATCAATCCATCCAAGGCAGGTATGGGTTGGCCATTGTTTTCGCAATCAGCAGTAACCTTTCCCCAGCGCCGCGCAACAGCCGTGTCAACATGCAGCACCCGCCTATCAAAGCGCTTGATTAGGGCCTCCAGGGTCCTGGCAAGATCTGCTCGTCTTTCGGTTTGGGGCAGTTTTTGGATACCTTTTTCTAATTCACCAATAACCAATGTACTGAGAAAAAGTTGATAGTCACTTTGTGCGCGCCACCAGTTAATCAAATCTTTATCTGGTCGCTTTTTCAGTGGCTCTGACACCACACACGTGTCGAGGAGAAACCGGTTCAAAATGACACGCTGCGCGGTAGACTGGGGTCTCTTTCAATTTCCAATTCGTCGCCGACTCGCGGCGCTGCGAGGAGAATATCTAAGGAACTATCTTCTTTATCTACCATTCGTTGGTATTCTTCTGCAGAAAGTACAATAACCGCAGGTTTTCCTCGGCGTGTTACCAACAGAGGGCCCTTTGCTCTTGCTCTCTCCACCAGCTCGCTGAACCGATTTTTTGCATCCTGTAATTGCCATGTTTCCAACGAAAACCATCCTGTCTAGTCTGTCTAGATATATCGTAACTATTAAATGACGGCCCGTCAACCCACCTGCATTTGACACATCCCTATGAGTGCGGGCAACATCGACCGGATGATGCAGGTGGGAACAGAACCAAAGGGGCTGGGCTGGCTGTCCTCGATAAGGGAAATGGTCATTGTTTTTGGTGTTGGCCTTTGTGTTTTTGGCGCTGTGTCCGGGGATCGCCTCAAAACACCATCTAGAGACAATCATTATGTCTATCTGGCTGATGCAATGTTGAACGGACGCCTCCACCTGGAGGGTCGGCCTCCCCATCTCAATGACTGGGCCAAATATAAGGAGCGCTGGTACGTCTCCTTTCCCCCTGCACCCGCACTTCTCATGCTGCCCGGAGTGGCTGTCTTCGGGTTTGATTTCAACGATCGGATCTTTACGCTGTTTTTTGCTGCCCTTGGCCCGGCGCTTTTGTTTTTACTGCTCCGATGCCTCTCTGCTGCCCAGCGGCTTGAGAGGAAGACCTGGGAGCAGGCCTTGCTGTGCGCGGTCTTTGGCATCGGCACGGTCTACTTTTTCTCAGCCGTACAGGGAACTGTTTGGTATACGGCGCACATGGTGGGGATCTTTTTTCTACTGCTCTTTGCTATCTGTTCCCTAGGCGGGCGACACCCCATCCTGGCCGGTTTGTTTCTCGGGCTCGCATTTGCTTGCAGACCGCCGATGTTGTTCGCGTTTCCTTTTTTCTTTTACGAAATCCTAAGGCAATACAGCGGGAAGCCCGGCATTGGGGTCTTTGAATGGCTTAGACGGGCCGTAACGCTGATCGGTGTGCGCCCCTTGGTGCGTCAAACCCTGATGTTCGGTATCCCAGTTGTTGCCGTATTTGGCCTCATCGCCCTCATGAATCTGACCAGATTCGACGATCCACTAGAGTTCGGACACAAATACCTGCAGATTCGATGGCGAGGGCGAATCGAAACGTGGGGGCTGTTCAATTATCACTACCTGTCGCGAAATCTCACCACTGCCTTCACCCTCCTGCCCTGGTTGTCGAGCGATCCCCCGTACATTGGCATCAGTCGACACGGATTGGCCATTTGGTTTACAACGCCGATTTTTTTATGGGCCCTGTGGCCGGTTCGGCGGACCCGGTTTATCACTGTTTTATGGATAACAGTGGGCATCATGGCATTGCCGAGCCTTTTCTATCAGAATTCCGGGTGGGTTCAGTTTGGCTATCGCTTTTCGTTGGATTACACCGCGTTCCTCATATTGATCGTGGCCCTGTCCAGGCGAACGTTTGGCAAGCTCTTTATCGCCATGTTTGTTTTCTCTGTAGCTGTTAATCTCTTTGGCGCGCTGACATTTAATAGGGACTGGAAATACTATCCCAAAGAGAGCACAGCCACCTATTTTCAACCGGATTGATGCTATCGTGTGCTTAACCAATTTGGGGGCCGTCTCCCAAAGAGCCCCCCTCCTGGCCTCCCCCCGGTGGGCAAATGATCATTGGGGGGAGGGATAGGAAAAACTCAGCACTCCCTCCCCCAACGTCCGAACGTCCACCGGGGGAGGGCTGGGGAGGGGGCCCCCAAGACTGTTGAGCACCCAATGCTATCAGATGGAACGGACAAAGCGGATCAGGGCCAGACGCGCGTTCATAGATGTGGTACGCTTTGGGCATGGTAGATATTGGCGTTATCTTGCTCAATATGGGAGGGCCACGTAACCCATCGGAAGTAAAACCTTTTTTAAGGGAGATGTTTCGCGATCCCAACCTGATTCAGATGCCTTTCAAGCGAGTGCTGGCACCGGTTATCATTGCCCTGCGCGCCCCTGTGGCCCGCCGACATTACGCTGCAATAGATGGGGGTTCGCCCCTATTCGAGACGACCCATGCCCAGGCAGAGCAGCTGGAGCAGACACTCAACGCAGATGGCGCGGATCGATTTCGCGTGGTCGTCGGTATGCGGTACACAGCACCGACAACCGGCCAAGCCGTTCGCAGCCTCGCCTCGATGAAATGCGGTTTGATCATTGGTCTTTCCATGTATCCGCAATATTGCATCGCCACAACGGGATCCTCCATCTCTGCCCTGGAGCGGGCCGTTGCCCAGGAGGACACATCAGCCCGATGCCATATCATCGATCGGTATTATGACCACCCGGGGTATATTGACGCGGTTGCCAAAACCATTCGCAGGGCCACGCCCCATGCTGGAAAGGGCCGGTTTGTATTGTTTTCAGCTCACGGCGTTCCCATGCGCATGGTACGGGATGGGGATCCTTATGTGGATGAAACCAGGGCGACAGTAGACGCGGTCGCCAGCCGACTGAACCTCGATAAAGGCGATTTTGGGCTCGCTTTTCAAAGCCGCGTGGGACCGGTGAAATGGGTCGGCCCATCGAGTGAAGCAGCAATAGCAACGATCGCATCATCCGGCGTAGAAGAGCTCGTCATCGTGCCTGTATCGTTTACCGCAGACAACCTAGAGACCCTGTATGACATCGAGATTGTCCTCAGAAAAAGGGCCGAGACATTGGGTATCGACCGGGTCATTCGGGTGCCCGCGCTAAACATTGAACAAGCATTTATCGACACGCTCGCCGACTTGGTTCACGACCAGGTGGCCAAAGCAATGTCGTCCAAATAAGGATAGTTCCGTGTCAAACGAATTTTGTCGGTTTAAGGTTGCGAATTCCCCCTTGAAAAAGGGGGAGAGGGGGATTTTGTCTCCTCGCGACACAAGAGGAACTGACGAAATCCCCCCAGCCCCCTTTTTCAAGGGGGAGAGAAAAACAGAGGGGTAACAGGTGACAAACCACATCGAATCATTCAAGCCCGTCAACAACGGTGAAATATCTCTGACCAACAGGGGACACCTCGAGTTGTTTTTTGTGGGCGTGGGTGCTGCGTTTGCCTCGCGCGCATACCAGAGCAACATGCTCGTGGTAAAGGGTGGCCATCACCTCATGATCGACCTGGGGTCTAAAGCACAGGTGGCATTGCAAGGCGCCGGTATAACTGTCTCTGACATTCAAAACCTGCTCGTCACCCATTCCCATGCCGACCATATCGGCGGTATGGAGGAGTGGTGTTTGCGCGCCCGGTACTCGGTGTCTGCAGCAAATGGGGGTGCGCCTGGCGATTATAAGCCCAGCCTGTTGACAACGTCGGACTACGCCCATGTGCTCTGGGACGCCTCTTTGCGCGGGGGGTTGGCCCATTCGGAAAACAGGCTTGGCCGGCTGTTGGGGTTGTCTGATTATGTGGCGCTGAGCTGTGGCGAATACGTCACTGGGTATGACCGGCCTGTCTATTGCCTATCGGTCGGTCAGGGGGACACTGCCATCTCGCTAAAACTGATGCGAACCAACCACTTACCAGACTCCTCAAAGGGATGGTGGACGGCGTTTTACTCGGTCGGCGCAGTGATAGATGACCGGATTTTTATTTCTGGGGATACGATGTTTGACCGGGAGCTGGTAGAGGTATTTGGTTCGGACGCTGAAATTATTTTTCACGATTGCCAGGATTTTAAAGGCGGGGTTCACGCTGCCTACGAAGAGCTCAAGCAATTGCCCCCTGAGATTAAGCAGAAGATGATCCTCTATCATTTGCCTGACGGCATTGAGCAGCGCTACCGGCCCGAGGCAGATGGCTTTGGGGGATGGGCGCGCCCCTATACCGAGGGCAGTTACCAATTCAGCGCGTCAGCTCGTTGAACTATCTCGGTGGTGATCCCATGACGCGTCATGCATCTGACGACGCCACTCCATGGGAGCGCATTATTCTCCACGCAGATATGGACGCTTTTTTCGCGGCAGTTGAGCAGCTGGACAATCCAGAGCTTCGTGGAAAACCCGTTCTCGTGGGTGGAGCGGTCAAACGGGGGGTTGTGTCCACAGCCAGTTACGAGGCGCGTCCCTATGGGGTGGGCAGTGCAATGCCCATGGCCACGGCCCTCAGACGGTGTCCACACGCCATCGTGGTGCCGCCCCGGTTTGAGCGGTATAGCGAACTCTCTCAACGCATCATGGCCGTGTTCAGGACCCTTTCACCCCTGGTCGAACCCCTGAGTTTGGATGAGGCGTTCCTCGACATGACCGGCTCCCAGCGCCTGTTGGGCACCCCATTGGCCATGGCCGAGCGATTGAAGCGGGATGTGTACCAGACCACGGGAGGGCTCACTGTTTCCGTGGGGGTTGCCACTACCAAGTATGTCGCAAAGGTGGCCAGCGACATGGATAAACCCGATGGTCTGACGTTGGTCGCACCAGATCGGGTGTGCGATTTCCTGTGGCCCCTTGAAATCCGTTGCCTCTGGGGGGTGGGGCCCAAGACCCAGCAACAGCTGATAAAAATGGGGCTCAAGACCATTGGGGACGTTGCAAAGACGAACGAGTCCTTCTTGTTGCGTAAGCTGGGGACGATTGGCTCGCAGATTGCGGCGCTCGCCCACGGTCGAGATTTACGGGAGGTCGAGCCAATACGCAAAGCCAAGAGCATCGGCGCCGAGGTTACCCTGGCAGATGACATCACAGGTGAGGTCCCGGTTCGAAACCACCTGCGCCCCCTTGCATTCCGGATTGCCGAACGGCTGCGACACAAGGGGCTCGCTGCCATGGGGGTTCGGGTCAAGCTCAAGACAGCTGAGTTCCAGATACAAACCCGGCAACGCAGTGTATCGCCTCCCGTTGACACGGCCAGATACATCGAGGAAGCAGCGGTTTCCCTGCTCAGCGAGTTCGACTTATCCAAACCCATGAGACTGGTCGGCCTTGCCGCGTTTGACCTCAAAAGAAGCGATGAGAGGGCCCAAATGGAGCTCTTCCCAGATGCGCGGGCAGTGCGCCAAAAAAAGCTGGAACAGACCCTGGATGCCATCAAAGATCGGTTTGGCCCTGGCGTGATCCGCATACGTGATGATGGGGATTGATGGGCACCTGTTTTCTGGGTCAAGGGTGCGCAACCCATGATCGATCAGCCTCTCATTGACAAACCAACAATGCTCGTTACGTTGTCACCAAGCATCAATGCTTCGGCCGCAGCGTTGACGAGGCGCAACGCAGTTTGTACGTGTGAAAAAATGAAAGGAACACGAACTATGGAACGAGTGTCATACATCTCAATTGCGGTTTTCTGCTCAGTGCTATTGGGCATGGGCGTGGCTCAGGCCCACGTCCCCTACCTAGAAACGGACGACTACACCGATGACGATCCGTTCGAGATCCCCAGAACGATACGGCAGTCCCTGGCTGCATATGCTTGGCTCGAATTCGACGAGGCGGGTACTGAGGACGTCGACGTTTACACCTTTGATGTCAAGTGGTCCTGGGAGACCAATGTATTCATCGAGACCCTCGTCCCTGTCTGCGCCGGATACGAAGATTTCCTCCCTGCATTTGCCATCGTCGGCCCTGGGCTTCCCGAGCCCAGCGCGGCACTCCCCTTTGACATTCCACAGGGGCAAGGCGCCATTGTCGTAGAGAACCTCGAACCCGGCGAGGAGCGCCCCCAGTTTTTCGAGCCATTCGGCGACAAGGATTACTACCAGGGCCCCAATTTCGAGCAGGTAATGCCAACAGGCACCTACACGGTGTATGTCTGGGATCCCTACGGTCTGGGCGGGGATTACGTGATTGTCTTTGGGGATAAAGAGATTTGGGGTATCTCCGATATCATCCGTGCCTTTGTAGAAACCCCGAAAATCCGAAGAGGCGAGGAGTTGCACATTGACTGTGAATGAACCAATGCCCTAACCAGCACTACCAGCTGCGCCGTCTCGTTGTTTGTAGTTTTCTAGCTCTGCTATGGGATCGATTTTGCCCAGTGCCACAGGATCTTGGGAGCAGATTTCGGCGAGTTTCTGAAGTAGGTTTGTCTGCAGGTCGTTCATGCCTCGCATCAGATCGCTCATCTCCTTCAGACGGGTCTGGTACTTGCGGAAATGGGATTGGGATGCATTGGCCAAGAGGCCTATCTTTGAAACCTCACCCACTGTGACGACGTACTTGTCAGGCTCCTTGGTGAGATTCCCATCTCCAGGCTCGGGATTGTACAGTGTTCTTTCATCCGCGTAAGTTCCCGTGGCAGCCTGTACTTTGACAGCGCCGTCCTTACTGCCAGATGCAAACACAACCAGGTTGGCCTCGAATTGATTATCGGCTTTTTTGTTGCGGGAGAAAACCACGCCATAGCTCGTTTCGAACAGCTTTTGAAGCGCTTCGCCAGATGCCTTTAGCGCGGTTTCGTCATTTTTGGTCTGCATGCGATGGGATTGAATCAGCTTGTCGAGTCTGAACCATTTTTGATTGTAGTCCATCAACCATTGCACGGCGGCTGCATCAAATCTTTTATAGTTGCGCTCGGTAAACAACATGGGCTTGATCGGATTTCCCTGAACCTTTTGGGATAAGAAGCCCACATGAGTGGTGTCGAATTCCCGTTTGTTCGCCTTGACGAGGGCTGTATTTAAGACGGTCTGAATCTCGTTGAACAAGTTGGCCACTTTTTTGACTTCGTACTCAATGATCAGGGCATCCCGAATGGTGACGTTGAGCTCCTCCCGGGTAGATTTACCCTTGCCCATCAAAAAACCAAATAACAGGGCAATGAGCCCAACTGCCAACAAACCGAGGAAAAAGGGCAGTCTACTGCGCCCCGCATCTGCTTCTGAAAACGAAACAGATGGATCGCCAGACGCGCTAATAAGGCCTTCGTTGGGGGTAAAGGAGGGACGAACAGACTGTACAACCGGCGCGGCCGCTTGGCCGAACGGATCTCTTTCAACGTCTTCAGCGCTTGGTTGCTGGGGAGCTTCTGGTTCCTGGGGTTGCATGAACGGGGGTGCTTGAACAGATGGTTGGCCAAGCCCTGGCAGGGGTGCCGGCCCACCAGTAGGTTTTGAACCAAGTCCTGGCAGGGGGGCTTTGGACGGTCCGGCGCCAAGCCCGGGGAGAGGGGCTTTGGACGGTTTCGTACCGAGTCCCGGCAGGGGCGCTTTAGACGGTCTGGTACCGAGTCCTGGCAGGGGTGCCTTGGACGGTCCAACACCTTGACCGGCAAGGGGATTGGGTAATGTTACACCACCACCACCGCCTATGGGTTGATTCGGATTATTCCCCATGCCTTGTTTTTTCTGATCCTCGCTCAACTTCCACCTCCGTGCATCAATCAACCGTTCGTCATCAAAAAAATGACGCAAAAGAGTACGTATAATCCCTGTTTATTGTCAAGCTGAACACGTCTTTCAAAAGCGTTTCATCCCGAGAAGTCGGCGTTCAAAGGGATCAACGCCACAGTTTATTTTGATGCAATTGTTTTTTTCCAAAATGACCGTTCTTAAGCAAATGTGATCCCTCTTGGAAGTAATGTCAACCCATGGGGACAGCGGACATCGCAGGCGTGTAATTGGATAAATCCCCTGCTTATAAGAGGCCCATTTTTTTTCTGTACGACGCTTCAAGTTCAACCATGAGAGAACCGATATTGTTTATGTGGTCGCACATGGCATTGGCCGCCGTTTGAGGGTCAGCCGAGATTACCGCGTTGATAATTTCCTCGTGCTCAGTGTGCTCATGATGAATCACATCATTGCCGGCTTTGACCGCGAGAATCATCTCCAACATCAAGTCGAGCAAGGGGTTTAGGATGGCTTCGTACAGCCGGTTGCCCGTCATCCCAGCGAGCAATCGGTGAATTTTAAGGTTTTTATGAACCCACTCTGTCTGGTTATTCGTCTTTTTCTGTTCTTCGAGATAGGCAGCGGTTAGCTCTTTTTTGGCTTCGGGTGTCATCTTTTGCGCTGCAATCCGGGCAATTTCCGGTTCTATGTGCAATCGCACATCGACAACCTCTTGGGATGACAGTTTGTTCATTAAAAACAAATCTTTATATGCACTCGAGAGATACTCATATGACAAGTCTCGCACATAGGCCCCTCCGGACGGGCCCTGGCGCAGTGTTACAAATCCAGTCAGCTCCAATACGCGGATGGCTTCCCGAATGACCACACGGCTCACTTGGAATTGCTGACACAACTGGCGCTCTGATGGAAGTTTTTCGCCCGGACTGTATCGATGGCCCAATATGGCGGCCTTTAATTGTTGAACGACTTCTTCGTAAATGCGCACTTGCTTAATCGGCTTGAAATCCATCATCAGTGTTCCCTCGCAACTTAGCAGTTTGAACTATCACAGAAACAGTTAAAAAAGAAACAAAATATCACTACTTTACGCCATAAAGCAGCAGCAAGAGTTAGATTTATAATAGCAGCCTTGGAAAACACTTGCCAAAAATGTACAATTCCAGACCCGTGAACTGGGAATAAGCTGCCGTGGTAAGGTGGGATGGGCGATATCCAGATAAGCCGGATTGTTGGAGAATTGAGGCGCCTTGCGCCTGGTGAGGGGGCTGAGCGCGAGGCCATTGCCAATGTCTTTCCAGGCGGCGCAGCTGGATGTGGGCTCAAACGTCTATCCGATGCACTGCAGATGCCAACGCAGCGGTTGTTTCTGACCGCAATGCGCAGGTTTACACCACCGATTCAGCCTCACGTAGTGCCGGTCGCCGTATCTCACCGCATGAGCCCCCGCTCTGAGCGCGCAGTGATTGGGGTGCCCCTTGACGTTGCTCACCAGCTGGTGGATCTGGCCCTGGGTCGCGAGATCCGCCCACGACAAAGGCACCTGTCCACGGGTGAACAAGGCGTTTTATTGTACGTATTGGACAGGGCAGGCGGGGACTGGTTGACCCAGGATGGTCCGCGGTTTGTCGTCAAAGGCTGCCTGACAGATGCCCTGCAAATACCCGACTATCTCCAGGGTCCCCCGGCCTGGGAAGTAACTGGTCACATTCGCGGCACCCTGTTGAACAGCAGTGTTTACCTATGGTTTACAGATCTACCAGCGTACAGGAAGCCACTTGTGAATTGGTCCCAGTGCATTAAAAAGATAGCTCCCTGGCCTGTTGTCCTTCGACTGTCAGTGGGCTGGTCTGTGGTGCCTGCGACTGAAGTCATGGAGATCGAACCCAACGACTTGATCATCGTTGACGCGCTATGCCATCCAGACCGCTGCGTTGGGGATGCCCTGGCCGTGCTGGTCTGTGGTAAGTGGATGCGGATGGGGCGGTTTAAAGATCGGCGTCATTTTGAGATATGTTCTCAAGACCCAAATGGAGTGAACATGGATGCAAAAGATGAGCGTGGACCTGTTGATGTTCCAGTCACATTAGATTCTCACTCAAGGATCGATACAGGGACCATGGACGTGGTGGTGCGGGTGGAAGTCGGACAAATCAGAATGTCTGTGGCACAGGCGGCAGGCCTGGTCAGCGGACGTGTCCTTCGCCTTGATAAGGACGTGGACACTTCGGTTATACTGCGAGTTGGCGAAAGTGGTATTATTGGCCGGGGCGAGCTCGTCGAGCACGACGGCGCTGTTGCCGTGGAAGTTACGGAGGTATTATGAGGCAGATGATATTTTTGATGGCCGCCATGGCCATGGGATTTGTTTTATCTTGTGGCGATCCCACCCGAGAAACCCAGCCCTCAGACGGCGAAAATCAACAGTCGACCCGCAACGAGGCTGGGTCGACCAGGGGTGCCAAGCCATCCAGTGCCGAGCCGGCTGAAGTTGTTTTTAAGGGAAAGGCAGTAACATCTGCCCAGTCAGATGGGGGTCACAGTCCATCGGGCAGTGTACGGCTCGTATTGGGCAGTGCAGAACAGGTGAGTGGGTCGCTTCGCATCGGAGACAGCAGCTTTGAACTTTCGGGCATGGCGCAAGAGGAAAATTTGCGCTTGTGGGCCACCTCACCGGCGGATGAGCAAGGGGATATCAAGCGCGGTTACCTGCTGGGGAAAAAATCAGGCCAAGGCTTTTCAGGCCGGTTCGCCATATCTGGCAATGGTGGCAAACCATCAATAAGCGGTACGTGGGAGGTAGCAGTTAAGTAGTACCCATCCCGGAACGGCGATTTTTACGAGAACCCATCCCCCCGGCCCCCTTCCCAGCGAGGCAATGGCATTCGGTTAAGGGCAAATGTCGCGATTTTTGCTATTTTTATGCCGGGTAAAGGATCTCCCCCTTGAAAAAGGGGGATTCTTTTCTGGCGATCCTACGCTATAAAAACACCCAAAAATCCTTAACCGAATG
>JASJCT010000015.1 GCA_030065855.1 Myxococcota bacterium | reverse complement strand
GCAGAGGTCGAATACCGAAACCTGCTGTGAATACGACATCGCGAACCACGGATCGATCGACCGGAATATACTCCCCATCTCGGTTGTAACGCCCCAGAATTGGTTCGTACTGTACCATGGCGGCGACTGCAGCGATGTCCTTGCGCCCCACTACCGAAAAATCTGAACTTCCAGTGGAAGCACAACACGCCTGAGACCAAGCATCGTCGACAACTGTTAGAAGTGGCAAGATCGAGATTGAGAAACCAGCTATCCAGGAACCTATTTTTGTCTTGTAGTATTTCCGCATTATTGTCGACTCAACTACGTAAAACAGGACGAACGAGTCTTCTACTGAGTCAGTCTCCACATCGATAGTCAGTGTCCATTCCCCCTTCATGGTATAGACGATGTTCGTCGCAAGGTACTCGCCGTCCCCCTTCTCCTCAACAATAGGATCTTCTGTTGAGCCGTGGCCCATAGAGGGCATAAACGGCGTTACAGTCACCTCAGCATCTACAATGGGACGGCCATCATCATCTGCCAAAATGAATTCAAGAGCGTTCTTGCCGGATATCGGTGGGTCGTGATCTGGCATGAATTGCCCCGTGATGTAGCCATCCTCCGAGGATATCATCCCACTAATGTCTATGATGTTCTCCTTGGCTCCGAATTCCAAGCAAGCCGGGGCGAAGCAGAGCCACGGCACTACAAGCAATACAAGTCTCATTGCAACCATCCGTTTCACTCACCCATGCACGATCGGCGACACAACAAATAGAATCTAAAAGGCAATTTTTGTGCCAGCGCTACGGTGTAAGAAATTTATGCTGACAGCACGACGGGCTCGAGACTGGACATCTGCAACGTCTGAGTTCTTAACAGATGAGTTGAGTTTTGACGTGTCCGCCTTCGCCAAGGCTACGGCGGGATCTTGGATTTTCGAGATCTAACTCGAGATTCGATAACCTCGCCGTAGGCCCGGCGTAGGCGGGCGTCGTCATTCATACCGGACGTGTCCGCCTTCGCCAAGGCTACGGCGGGATCTTGGATTTTCGAGATCTAACTCGAGATTCGATAACCCCGCCGGAGGCCCGGCGTAGGCGGGCGTCGTCATTCATACGGGCCTGATTGAGGCGAAGCCGCGCTAATTTTAGAATATTGTGATGTTGGATTTATAATATTCTCACAAGATAGTAGCCCCCGGTTACTTCATTTTCAGGGTCAACTTAGGGCGGTTCTCTTTGGTCTCGTGTTCGGAGGACGCATACTCTACGGTAATCATGGTTACCTCCATGAAGAACAAGAGCCCGAAGTTGCTATCTGGATCTTCGATCGCATCCCTGACGTAATCGGTGACATCCACTTTGTTCCAGACCTCGATGTCGTCAGTCGTTTGGAAAGCAGCAAAAGCACCTTCATAATCCCCCCCCTCATCAGACCAGTCAACACCATCCGACGCCTCGTACCAATTGGCTTCCTCTTCGTTCCATGATCGAGAGATCCGATGCACGTTGATCTCTGCGTCACCGGGGCGGGGCTGGGCAATGCTGTATAAAGACAACGTCGCCTCGTCAACCTTGTCAGCGTCATCAAAGCCGGACAGATCGAAACGTATCAGCGACCTCTGATCAATGCAGGCCGCACAATGGTAGCCCTGAACGGACAACTCCTGGTCCGCACCATGCGTTTGTTTTTCATCCATCCAGAGGTAGGTGTCCTCACACCCGTCGTAGCCATCGCGTCCGTTTTGCAGGACAATCTCATCGGTGTCGGTATCACTATCAGAATCACCATCTGAATCACTGTCGCTATCCCCATCCGCATCGGAGTCGGAGTCGGAGTCGGAGTCGGAGTCTGAATCAGAATCGGAATCAGAGTCAGAGTCGCTATCGGAACCGCTTTCCTCTTCCGTACTACTCAAGGGATCGGAACGTGAGCCTACACAAGCGGTCTGCATTAAAGACAGTGACGCGAGCAAGCAAATGAATGACAAAGATGGGGTGAAAATATATTTCTTCTGCGTCATTGTTTACTTCCTACCCACTTGGGTCGTTGAATATCGATTACATTTAATTTCGCGACCTCAAAAGGCCATCAGGACGTTACACTTAGAAGCCCGCGATCACTGGTTCAAATACTTTTCAGGGTTCTTATCAAACTTCGGTTTGCACCCGGGACAGCAGAACACGTAGGTCTTGCCTTTATGCGTAGAGAATTCACTGTTCTCTTTGACCGTGAATTCCTGTCCCATCACCGGGCACTTGGCCTTGGTGCCCACCGCAGGCGGCTTGTCGAATGCCATCGGGGCGGCCAATTCCAGCGCAGCTGACATCGCATGCTCCTTTGTCTCCTTGTCACAAGCTGCCGCCGAGCCCAGGGCCAAGAAAGTTGCCAGAAAAAGTCCTGTTAGGGTGTAAAGTTTCATTTTTATTGCTCCTTTTTCATTTTTGCTCAGGATATCCCTTCGGTGTTGAGCGGTTTGAAACCCATTCTCGTGCGCATTAAGTAGCAAGGTGTGTGCCATGGAAAAATGCGGACCATATCCGTCCTGTGAGGGCTCGGCTTGCAGGTGATGTCCACGATATTGTGAAGCGGATTTAGAATATTCTAAAATATTTCCTAAAACGATTGGTCATTCTAGGCATCGTGAAGGTCAGCTATGAATACGCCATCTACGGGCAGGTGCTCAAGCGCTTGGAACTTGCGAACGGTGTGATGCAAGGCAGTCAGATTTTCCGCTGCGATTAAGAACCGAGACTGGATACCGTTCAGGTCGATGACCACCAAACCTTTACCGTCCTCGATTTGCGCGGTCATCTTTGAATAGTCGTAAGGCAGTAGGTCCGAGTACCTTTCAGGTATCGGTGCCACGGTTGCATCGTGAATATACATCGTCAACGTTTTTTTAAAGTCGTCTCGCCAAATAGGAATATGATACCAGGGAACCACATATACCATTTCGGCGATACCCCAGGCGCGCTGAGGATCGCCATTGTCTTTCACGGTATCACAAAGAAAAACGTGAACCTGCTTTATGGGATCCATGAAAGCGTCATATACGGAGACATCCCCCACACCCCATATCGGCTCGATGCCGACACACGGTATGTTCCTTGCCAATTCACCGACGATGCCGTGATGGGTTTCGGGCGGCGTGGGTTTTAAATTGCACAGGTGCTCGTGACCGGTCATAAGCACTTTAAATGCTTTCTCTATTTTTTTAAAACTTTCGAATTCCTTTGACATCGCGAGGTCCATATCAACGGTGGTGCTGATGGACTCGTACAGCTGAATCGCTTCTTCTCTACGTTCCTCTTTGAGCAGCATATCCATCAGCATCTTAGTGGCATCCACCCGTTGAGTAAAAGGATAGGATTGATCCATAATGACTCTTTCGACCATGGTGCGGGCCTGATCAATATCTCCTTGATTGAAGGCCAGGGCCTTGGCCTGTTCGAGGAGGCTGAGCTCCCCTGGGGGTTGCGTTGTGGTTAGGGAATTTTTTGAGTTCGCCACCGGGTTTAGAGATGCATCGCGACTGTCGTCTTTGGCATGAAAGGGGGGCTGTTTGCAACCCACGGTCAATACAAAGAAAAGCAGCGGAGTGTACACCGCGTACTGTAACAACAGCTCATTTTTTTTTCGGAACATATTTTACCTCCTCGGGTTAAATGACCTACCATAAAGCTTAAACGCGGTATTTCATTGTTCTTTCATATTAAGGTAGTCATTTCATGACAACTCTCAGGATTGAAACATGTACCCTACGCCGCGGATTGTCTTGATGTAGATGGGTTGCTCTGGTACTGGCTCAATTTTCAGCCGGAGGTTTCGAATAAAATTATCCACGGTTCTGGTGGTGCCGAAATAGCCGTGTCCCCATACGCCGTCTATTATCTGATCGCGCGTGACCACTCGTCCTTCCCTCTCAGATAGATATTTCAGCACGAACAGCTCGGTGGTGGTCACCGGTTGCTCGATTTCATCTACATATAGTTTGTGACATTCAAAATCGACGCGTACATTGGAGAACGACAATTGTCGCGTCTGTCCATAAAAGGACTGGGAGCGCCTGAGGTGAGCCTGTATGCGGGAGAGCAATTCGTTGATTGAGAACGGCTTGACCACGTAATCGTCAGCGCCGAGGTCGAGTCCCAGGCAGCGATCAAATTCCTCTCCCTTGGCTGTCAGCATGATAACGGGACAGGTGACGTTACGCTTGCGCAGTATTTTGATGACCTCGTATCCGTTCTTTCTAGGCAACATGATATCCAGGAGGATGAGATTGGGATGCCAGTTCAACGCCGCGTCTATCCCCAGCTGTCCATCAGCCTCACAGCGCGTCTTGTAACCATCGAATTTGAGATTATCCATTAGACCGTCTGCAATGATGGGATCGTCTTCTATCAATAGTATTTTACTCGGCGTCGCCGTATTCCCGGTCATCGTTCTGACTCCTTTTTGGCAGCATCATCGTAACTGTGACACCACGGGGAGGGTTGTCCGATATTTTGCATGTGCCGTCGTGTGCGTCGACGATATGTTTTACAATTGACAAGCCGAGACCAGATCCGATCACTCGCTGATTAAGGGCATCGTTGATTCGATAGTATCGGCGAAATACGTGCTTTCGGTAGGCACGCGGTATCCCTGGGCCATTGTCTGAAACGGCAATGACTATATGAGTGCTCGTCTCTGTCAACCGAACGACGACATATCCGTTTTCGTCGGTGTACTTGACAGCGTTTTCGATCAAATTGTCACAGGCATCTGATATACTGTCCCGGTCGCCAACGTACCTAGAAATTGGGGATTGGAATGCTCTTGTCAACTTCACGATGGAATCCCGAGCACAGATCTGGCTCTCACCTCGATCACAACACTCATTGACGACACTCTCTATATCAAAAGATGCGCGGTGGAATCGGTATTTGTTCTGCTCCAGCCGAACTGAATTGAGCAAGCGGTGGGTGGTTTGACCCAGTCGAGCGGCTTCCGTGGCTATGGTTTGTAAGTAGTGGCGGGCTCGCTCAGGCGCGAGCTCACGATTTATGAGGGTTTGGGCGTATAGTTGAATGCTGGTAAGGGGAGTGCGAAACTGATGAGAGATGCGGCCGATAAATTCAGCGCGTAGCCGGTCGGTGCGACTCAGGTTTTTTATTCGGCGGTAATCGAAATAAACCAACAAAATTATCATCAGCAAGGCAACTGATAGCATTGTCCCAACCAGGATCCTATGGCGCTGAGCAAGGGCGTTGAGCTGCTTTTGGGGTGTTTTGGCGACCAACCAGATGTGTTGATCCGGCCACAGGCGATGAGACAGTGACCCACTGGCCGTGGCCTCTCGCAATGTCCAGGAGACAAGGGGAATGATATCCTCGAATTCTGTCAAGGCGCTTTCACGCATTAGTTTTTTGACATTGACCGCAGCTCCCCAAAGAAAGTTTTGACGATCCCTACCGATAAGAAACAAGTATGGCTTCACGACGACCATCGGTCTCGCTAGATCCGGAGAGAATTGTCTCATATACTTGGCGATGGTTTTGTCCAACCATTGATGTGCCGTTGACACGCGGGGCTTCAGCATTGCGATGACCCGCTCCACTTCCTTTTGCTGCGCCGCTTCTAAGTGGGGAAGAAGTATCTTCAATCTCGTCCGCAGAAATTGTTTTTGAGATGGGGTCAGCTCGTGATTTTTTAAAAGACGTCGCCACCACATCGTCCACCGCGTATCGGAGCAATGACGATGTTCACCATAGCGAACGAGTTCTTCTGCTTGCAGACAATGATCATCGACGATCATCGGCGAGGGACATGTATTAAAGAGTATTTCTCGAATGCGGTTTTTATCATTCGGCGTTGATGCGCTTTGAGTGCGGCGCAATAATCCGAAACAAAAATCATGCCGGCTCAATACCCCCCTCGGCGGATTTCTGCCCTCAATGTACCAGGTCGGTGCGCTCATAACAGCATTCGATGCAGCTCCTTTTTCCTCTCCACAGTTAGGTGAAAATTCAATTGAATATGTCGTGCCAACGCGATATCCGACCCGTTCAACAAAGGAATACGGCTCGAAGCGTTTCCCCGATATCGCATTTTCGGCTGATGCCAGCAATGCTCGAATGGATGCTGCCAAGTGCCCAAGTCGGTGTTGCATCTGAATATCGATGGCTTGTTTGGCAAATTGCCCGTCCCGACGTAGACTGAAGCTCGTCAATATCGAGAGACACACGATGACGATAGCAGCAATGACGAGAGGCCATCGATATGATGCCTGCGACGCTTCGTTCAATCCCTCGGGTCGTGTCATAGGTACTCTCGCGGCCCCGCATGACGCTTAATGCGCGAGGTCTGTTAAGGGAAATCTCAGTACCACACCGAGTCCAGGACACAGTATAGTATAAAAAAACACTATCATGTGGACATCATGTCTTTGTCACGAAATCATGACAGTTCATGCGTCTGTTCTACCGATAATGGTCAATATGAGAGACATGCGCCGCTGGAGAGGTATCTCCGTCAGATAACCGTGTCATGAAAATATTACTTCATTATGACCGTTGGGTTAAACGGCCTTGTAAAACTGAATAGTGACAAATCGACATCGTTACTTGGCGGGTACCTGACCCACTGGGATTGGTTCTATCATGAAAACTGTATGGCTATTTACTTTAATCACGATAAATATTGCGACGCTTACTTGTAGCGTTAGAGCAGACACAATCAAACCGAGCGTTGCAACCGCCTTTCGCGACGCGCCATCTCTTATTGATGGCGTTCTCGATGATTCGGTTTGGCAGGAAGTGACCTGGGTTACTAACTTTGTTCAGCGAAAACCCATCTTTGGAGCAACGCCCGCTGCGCAGACGTCTTTTGCGGTAATCTACGACGAAGAAAACATGTACATCGGGGTGCGCTGTGCCATCAACGACGACGCGCCACTGACGACGCGATTGACCAGAAGAGATCGCGAGGAGGACTTCGACACAGTGAGTATCACCCTAGCGCCTCGCGGCGATGGTAAGACAGGTTACACGTTCTGGTTTAATCCCGATGGCGTGCAAGGCGACGGGGTTTGGCGTGACGACACGCACTGGGACGCAACCTGGGACGGCGTGTGGCGAGTTGAAACCAGGATCGGGAAAGACGAGTGGACCGCGGAAGTGGTCATCCCATTTGATCAAATCCGCTATCCCGAGGGCCGTAAGACGTGGGGCCTGCAGGTACAGCGCTGGATTTCCGCTCGGAAAGAAGAGAGCGTCTTCCAGCAAATTCCGCAGCAGGGTGCGGGATTTATATCCACTGTTGGGAAGCTGGAAAATGTCGCGTCGATTCGAGCTCGCCGGCCGTTGCAGTTTCGACCCGAGATCAGTTTTTCGTATCGGGAAAAAAGCACTGATTGGCGTGGCTATGCGCCCGAAGGCTTCCACTATGGCATTGGCGGTTATGGGAAAATTGGGCTCGCAGCTGACTGGGTGGTGGATCTGGCTTTGACGCCAGACTTTGGTCAGGTGGAACAGGATCAAGCCATTCTCAATCTAAGCGCCTATGAAACCCAATTTCCAGAAAAGAGACCGTTTTTTCTCGAAAGCGCAGGGATGTTCGAGACCCCCATTCAACTTTTCTACTCGCGCAGATTGGGTGCGGCTCCGCCGAGCATTACCCTCAATGAGGGAGAGAAGATGGTTGCTGGCCCTGCTGCTACATCCATCTTGTCCGCCACCAAACTCACGGGCCGAACGGAGAAAGGGATTTATGTCGGCGTAATCGACGCGGTGCTCATGCCGACCGAGTTCCGCGTCAAGTCCGTCAACGGGCAAGATATATTCGTCCGTGAAGGAAGCCCGTGGACTAACGCTGCCGTATTGCGTCTCAGTTACGAACCATGCCCCCAGCTCAAGGTCGGCGTTCTGGGTACTGCCCTCAATCCCGAACAAAGTAAAGGCGCTTATTCAGTTGGGGCGGATTGGCAAGTGGCGACACCGGATCTGATGTACTCGTTTGGCGGCCAAGTCGCCGCGACGACGCGATTAGAGGCGGTTGGAAGCAGCAATGCGCACGATTTTTTCGGAACGACCCTGCGCCTGGCCCGGGATGGTGGGAAGTATTTTCGCGCCAATGGCACGTACGAGTACTATGGAAACAGCTTCGATCCCAATGACTTGGGCTATCTGCAGCGAAATAAACTTCATCGATACAGTGCTTATTTGGGGCTGCGCAAACCAGAGCGATGGGGACCCTTCGATATTGCCATCGCAAGTCTGACGTTGCGTGGTTCGCTCAACCTGGATGGCGTCGACCTCGGCCACTGGCTGACCGGAGAAATCGCCGCGATGTTCGGTGGTGGTTGGGTATCGAACGTCGTCATAGATATCAGCAATGCGCACTATGACGACATGGAAACCAGGGGTGGTCCGCTATTGTATCTTCCAAGGCATCTGGATGGGTGGGTTTATCTGACCACACCCATGCACTGGAAGGTTGGTGCGAATATGACTTTCCTGGTGACCCGCCTACCCTATGGATATGGTATCGAGACACAAGTCTCGGGTATACTGCGACTGGGTCGATTAGAACTAAGCGTGACCCCTAAACTGTCCCACATGGAAGGGCAGAAGGCGTATGTTGACACGGTAGTCGACGACCTCGGCACCGATAGAACAATTATCGGCAAGCGAACCGTTGATCAGTTCGATCTCAACTTTGGCGGCACCCTGGTGCTGAGGCGCGATCTGACTTTCCAAGTGCAAGCGCAACTTCTGTCTTATGCGGCAGATTATTCTGACTATCATTGGCTGCAAAACAAGCATACCACGTCTCCCATCGATTATGCCGACGAAGCAGCCGACATGGGCGGCACTCAGCTCAATATGCAAACCCTACTGCGCTGGGAATACCGCCCCGGCAGCGTCCTCTATGTCCTATACACCCATGGCGGATTCGCGGATGTCCCTGGAAGCAGCCCCTCACTGCGGAAAAGCCTCTCTTATCTCGACAAAGAAGAACGAGAACAGATCTTCATGATCAAGGTCAGCCACCTGTTTGACTGATGCTGATTCAATAATCTAGTTCCGAATTATGATTTCGCACATGCTTCTGAGTCCGGGATCACAATCTCGGACGACTCTGCATACCCTTTCCCGCGCGGGTAATTCATACTTTTTATTCAAAGACCTGCTCCTCGATGCAATCTTAGACGACTTGCTCGAACATCGGCAGGCTGAGCAAAATCATTGAGGTAAAGCTTCTAAAAGTGTTTTTATTCTACTTATGTTTTCGCCATACCATTTATTCTTTTTCGGCAAGATGAAAGATATCGGGGATGGTTTTTGCCGGGTAACGGGGAGGCGTTCTATGATGTTTTGGCGGTGTTGCTTTACAATATTTATCGGATGTTTGCTCGGGTGCGGGGAGTCAAGTCGTGGCGAACCCCTACCGTCTTGCTGTCACGATTTGGGGAGTTGCTTGCCCAGCAGCTTGGTACCGGACGAAAACGTTGCGTTTCTCAATCGAGATAGCTGCGATGTGGACTACTTGTGTCTTCCGACCGAATTTGTCGCGTTCGATAGTTATGTGCCCGCGTCTTGTCGTTCAACGCTGGATGCCGAAGGCCGCTGTCTGCCGAGTTGCCTGCCCGATATTGCTGAGCAGGAGGACCTGCTTCCTCAGGATCAGTGTCCGGAACATTACCTCTGCGCCCCTTGTTACGATCCATTTGACGGAAACACGACCGAGCTGTGCGATTTGGGCAATGACACAGGGCCGGCTGAGCCAGCCGTGACCTTTGACAAATGTTGCCATGAACAGGGATGGTGTATCCCAACCGAGCTGGTCCCAGCCGAGCATCAATCTCGCCTTGGGGTGGATACCTGTGACGGTGATGGGCCGATGCTCTGCATGCCAGAAGAATTTCGACAGGATGATTTCGTGCTCGCCTCCTGTCGTTCAACGCAGAGGGCTGAGGGACGATGTGTGCCCATTTGTCTGCCGGAAGTGGCGGATCAGATGGACGGCCTGCCGCAGGATGTCTGTCCGGCCTACTACCGCTGTGCTCCTTGCTACGATCCGTTCGATGGCGAATCCACCGGCCTGTGCGAGCTGGGGGGTGATCCAGGGCCTTTGATGGAGCCGGTACTTTTCGAGACGTGCTGTGACGACTTGGGCAGCTGTGTGCCCCTGTCATTGATTCCCCAAAATCAGCAGGAGCATCTAGGTATCGACATGTGTCCGGAAAACCAGGGCCTGCTCTGCGTGCCTGACGACTTTATAGAAACGGGATTCATTCCGACCACTTGTCACGGGGTCCTTGGCGCTGAGGGGCGCTGCGTACCCGAATGCCTTCCTGAGATGGCAAAAAATAAGGATCTATTGTACCAAGATATATGCCCTGAAAAATACCTGTGTGCGCCGTGCTATGATCCCTTTTCCGGCGACCTCACCGGGCTCTGCGAGATGGGCGAGGATACTGGCCCGACTGAACCGGCAGTGACGTTCGATACCTGTTGCAATGGGGGGGGTAGCTGCATTCCAGCAGGCTTGATATCCGAAAATGAGCTGGATCATCTCGGCCCGGATACCTGCGAAGGGGATGAAGCGCTGCTTTGCGCTCCCGACGATTTTTTCGAGGAAGATTTTGTGCTGGATATGTGCCGGTCCACCTTGGGTGCAGAAGGTCGCTGTGTCCCGATCTGCCTGCCGGATGTGGCAGGCCAACAGGACGATCTCCCCCAGGACATCTGTCCTGCAAACTATCGCTGTGCGCCCTGTTATGATCCCACGGACGGGATATCGACGGGGCTTTGTGAGTTGGGGGGCGATCCCGGTCCGACCTTGGAACCAGTGGTGTTTGAGGCCTGTTGCAATGGTTTGGGAAGTTGTGTGCCCGAATGGCTGATTTCAGGTGATCAACAGTCCCACCTCGGCCTCGACGCGTGTACAGCCAATCAGGGATTGCTCTGCGTGCCCCACGATTTCATGGAGGACGGCTTTGTCCCCACCACTTGCCACGGCGTACTAGAGGCCGAGGGCCGCTGCATATCGACCTGTCTGCCGGAAATCGCCGAGGAACAGGATTCCCTCTATCAAGATATTTGCCCTGCGCACCACCTGTGTGCACCTTGCTATGACCCATTCACAGGAGATGCCACCGGACTTTGCGAGCTCGGGGATGATCCAGGACCTACAGAGCCTGCCGTGGTGTTCGATGCCTGCTGCGGGGAGCTTGGCACCTGCATCCCCAAGGACCTCATTCCCCAACAGGACCTGGAGAGCCTGGGCTCTGATACCTGTACTGGGGATGAGACCCTGCGCTGTGTACCGGACGCGTTTTTGGAAGCGGACTTTGTGCTTGAGATGTGTCGGTTGCCCTATGGCGGTGAGGGCCGGTGTGCACCGATTTGCCTGCCGGAAATTGCAGCGCAGCAAGACGACCTGCCACAGGATTTGTGCCCGCCGTTTTATCGGTGTGCACCGTGTTACGATCCAATTACCGGCGAGGACACAGGGGTATGCCGCATGGGCGGAGATCCGGGACCTGCCCTGGAGCCGGTAGTCTTCGAGGCATGCTGCGATGAGGCAGGTACCTGCGTGCCCCAAGCGATGATCCCCGAGGATCAACACCCCCATCTTGGCCTGGATGTCTGCACCAGTGGCTATGGTCTCTTGTGTGTTCCCGATGATTTTCTAGTGGACGACTTTATTCCGACCACTTGTCACGGAATTTTGGCTGCCGAGGGACGCTGTGTAGCCAAGTGCTTGCCCGCCGCTGCTGGACAGGCCTTTTTGGTACAGGATGTCTGTGAAGCAGGTGAGCGCTGCGCACCGTGCTACGATCCATTTTCAGGAGACAATACGGAGATCTGCGAGATGGGCAGTGATCCCGGTCCGACAGAACCGGCTGTGATCTTTGACCGCTGCTGTGAGGGATTGGGCCGTTGTGTGCCAGATACACTGGTTTCGGTCGATCAGCAGGCACAGCTCAGTGAGCATACCTGTGCGCAGGGGCAGGACCTGCTCTGTGCACCGGATTTTATCGTCGAGGAGACAGCACCGTCGCACTGCTATTCCATCATCGATGCCGAAGGGCGCTGTTTGCCAGAGTGCCTCCCGGCCATTGCCGAACAGGCAGGATGGTTGCCCCAGGATATCTGTCCTGAGTATCATTTGTGCGCTCCCTGCTACGATCTCTATACCGGTATTGCCACTGGTGCTTGCGAATTCCCCGGGGATTCAGGGCCGGTCCGCCCGCCAGTGGTGTTTGAAACCTGTTGTGACAGTGAGGGACGCTGCCTGCCTAAGGCGCTCATCTCAGCAGAGCAACAGACCATGCTTGGCGATGATGTGTGTTCGCCAGACCAGGGATTGCTCTGTGTCCCAGACGATTTCCAGGATGATGGTTTCATTCCGACGACGTGCACCTCTTTTGCCGATCTAGAAGGACGTTGCCTGCCCGACTGCCTACCTTGGGTGGCGACTCAAGGGGCTCTGTTACCGGAAACTGGATGCCCGGAGAACAGCCGTTGTTCCCCTTGTTTCGATCCGTTTACCGGTGAGGCAACCGGCGCGTGTCATCTCCCTGGGGATCCGGGGCCGCAGCATCTGCCGGTGGTGTTTGACAAGTGCTGTGAAGAGGAAGGGGTCCAGATCGGTACCTGTGTGCCCAGTGAACTTATTCCCGCCGAATTAGGCGATCAGGTGGTCCAGGATAGTTGCACTCAGGAAAACCACCTCTGTGCGCCGAATTCGATCATTTTGGATCCAGCTGTCAATGGATTTCCAACTTGTACGGCAGGCGGCGTTGCCGCTGGTGATCCTGGCGCGTGCGTTCCGGGATGCTACCTCGACACGCTGGAGAAACTGTTGTTTACGAGGACGACATGTAACTTGGGTGAACACTGTGTGCCATGTGAATTCAGCGGCGAATCTACAGGTGTATGCACGTGATCAGACATCATGCAGTAGCGCACGACGAGGAGTGATATCATAGTGTCAACCGATCCGTATTCTGCTCCGCAGAATCCCTTTTTCAGACGCTGGGGGGAATGCGTGCTTCGCTTTCGCTGGATTTTTCTGGTGCTCAACTTCACCATCACCGGCTTTATGGGGTACCAGGCCTGGGACAAGCTGACCATCGACAATTCCACCGAGGCCTTCATGGGGGACAAAGCTGACGAAATCATCGTTCTCGACGAGCTGTACGATGACTTCGGCCAGGACAACATTTACCAGATACTCGTGGAAGGCGATGTCTTTTCCATGTCTTATCTGGAGCGGTTGAAAGCGCTTCACGACGATTTAGCAGTGATCGATCTGCAGCTCAACAGCCTGGGGCAACGACGGCGAGGCAAAAGTGCCAAGCAAGTGGACGATCCGTTTCGTGCAAGCCCTGTTGATGACGGGTCAGATGCCGTTGGTGCTGCTACTGCAAATGATCCGGCTGGTTTCGAGGGATTTGACGGGGATGAAGGTTGGGGAGATGAGGGCGGCAGCACCATTGTCGAAGAGATCATCTCATTGATCAATGTTCGCCGGACAGCATGGAAGGGCGGGGGGCTCGAGGTGGCCGGTCTGCTGGACGAATGGCCCACCAAAGCGGATCTGCCCGCGTTGAAGCAGCGCGTGTTGAACGACGAGGTCCTAGTAGGGCAGGTGGTAGGGGCTGAGGGGCGGCACTCGGTGGTCATCGTCAGAACCGATTTTCTAGATGAGAGAGATTTGGATCGCGTCTTCCGCGAGGTTGTGGCGATTACAGATAAACACCATCACGACGGATTTCACATCTCCGTGGCTGGATTGCCCGCCTTCAATGCATCTCTAAACGAGATGATGTTGCAGGATTTCTATCGCCTGACCCTGATTGCACTGGCGGTAATGACCTTGGTGCTGGCGCTGATTTTCCGTCATCCCCTCGGCATTATCGGGCCGGTGTTGGTGGTCTGGCAGTCAGCGGGGTGGACCCTCGGCGCGATGGCCATATCCGGCGTGCCGATGACCATGCTGACCAATGTCTTGCCCGCATTCTTGGCCTGCGTCGGCGTGGGGGGCTCGGTTCATATTCAGTCGGTGTATCGAGATGGGCGCGGTCGGGGAATCCCCAATCAGCAGGCGATCATCTACGCCATATCCACAACCGGTGTTCCGGTGTTTTACACCACGTTAACGACGGCAGTGGGGCTGATTAGCTTTCGCTTTGCAACCCTGGGGGCGATCATCGATATGGGGACATTTGGTGCACTGGGTATTGCCGTGACGCTGATCCACTCGCTGGTTTTCCTCCCGGTGATGCTCTCGTTCAACAACAAGAGTCTGTTGGGTGTCAAGCCAGGTGAGACTCGCCGTGACCTGCTCAATCGATTTTTGAATTTTTGTAACTATCTGTCACGTCCAAGTGCGGGACAGGGGGCGAATCAGCATCTGCGCAGGCGAATGACGCTTTGGGTCTCAGCAGGCTTTACCTTGATTGTTGCCGCTGGGGCCACAACCCTGGTGGTGCACCATGATGCCCTGAGCTGGATTCCCGAGGATCGGGATATTCGTCAGGCCATGGACGAGATGGATCGACATGTGGGTGGGACGGCAAATGTGGCGTTGCTGATCAGTGCCAAAGAAGATCAAAATCTCAAGGATCGCGATCTGCTGATACAACTTGAAAAACTAGAAAACCACATCAGCGCTTATCAGGATCCAAAGAGTACGCAACCCATTGTGGGTACGACCACCAGTCTGCTCGACGTGATCCGCGAGAGCTGGAGAGCGGTTAACGAGTCGAATCAGGCCTTTTATCGGATTCCAGATACAGAACGCGGTGTGGTCGATATGTTTACCCTCTTTGAAAATGCAGCTCCAGATCAACTGAAAAGACTGACAACCGTCGACTTTGTGAAGAGTTTGATGACCATCCGCGTCAATTGGATGGACGCTTGGTCTTACAAGCCATTGACCGCACATATTGCCAAGGGGGTTGAGGAGTTTATTGGTGACAGAGCCATCATTAAGACAACCGGTTCAGTGTTTTGCGTGTCTACGGTGGTCAGCGCGTTAATATCGGATCTGATCCGAAGCTTTGGGGTTGCTTTTATAGCCATTACGATTGTGATGGTTTTATTGCTGCGAGACATTAAGCTGGGGTTGATTTCGATGGTACCCAACCTGCTACCCGTGGTTTCAGTTATGGGGATCATGGGCTTTGCCTCGATTCCCCTGGATACGGCCAATCTGATTATTGCTTCAATCGTCATCGGTATTGCCGTGGATGACACCATCCACTTTCTCCATCAATTCAGGGTTCATTATGCGGACTACGGCGATGTGGATGCGGCTATTGATCACGCCTTTTCCCATACCGGGCGCGCCATGACCAGCACTAGCATCATTTTGGTCATGGGTTTCTTGGTGTTTCTGGCAGCAACCATGTATCCCCTGGCGCGGTTCGGTGCGCTGGCCGGGTTGGCCATTATTTTTGCGCTTCTCTTCGATCTCATTGTCGGACCGGCCTTGCTGAGGTTGGCCTACCGATCCAAACCGAGAGAAAAGCGTTTGTAGAAAGGAATATCGAATGAAACAAAGTTATGGATTTACTGCTCTCTTGTTTAGATGTGGATTGACAGTGGCCTTGGTCACCATGAGCACAGAGGCGCGAGCCCTAGATCCCAATACATCTGATCCGCGCAAGATTGCGCAGGCGATGGAGGATCGGGATGATGGGGACAAGGTGCTCTCCAAAGTGTCGATGACCCTGATCGACAGCTCGGGTCGCAAACGAGAACGCGTCCTCTACTCGAAATCGCTTGAATTCAACGGCGGACGAAAGATGTTGATGCTGTTCGAGAGCCCTCCTGATATGCGCAATACCGGACTGTTGTCTATCGACTATGATGAGGGGGCCAAGGACGACGATCAGTGGCTCTATCTACCCAGTCTGCGCAAATCGACTCGTATCTCTACTTCTGACAAGTCGGGTGCCTTTCTGGGCACTGATATCTCTTACTCGGATATGACGAAAAAGGACATAGATGCCTATGACTACAAGATGATCGAGCAGTCCATGAAGGTCGACAATGAAGATTGCTGGTTGATCGAGGCCAGACCCAAAACAGCCAAAGAGCAGAAGGAGACCGGTTATCTTAAGTCCCACTATTGGATCAGCAAGTCCAAGCTGATGCCGATTCAAGCCAAGATATGGGTCAAGGAAGGGCGGAAACTCAAGTACATGAAATTCGACGACATTCGAAAAGTAGACGACATCTGGACAGCCCATAGACTAACCGTGCGAACCTTGAAAAATGGAAAAGTCGAATCGACCACGGTGATGATGTACCATTCCCTGAAATACAATCAGGCATCTGTAACCGACGCGGAGTTCACCGAGCGGCGACTGGAGAAAGGGCTCTAGCACTGCCTTTCACCATCACAGATAGAAATCACGCCCGGACCCTGTGCTGCGCCGTGCTTCTTGCCGAGTTACTCTCTCCGGGGCTGATTTGTGCTGACAATAGTCTAACTGCAGAGGATTCCTCCTCGGAGGACGACTGGGGTGACGGGGAAGGGTGGGGCGAAGACGCGGACAGTGCGGGCTTTGCCGATGTGTCCGCCGACGTCATGGCCGGAATCGAAGAGAGCGCAGGCGGGGAAAACCCATCACGCTGGCGTTTGGGTGGCTTTTTCAGGACCGAATGGGCACTGTGGACCGAGCGGTTCGAGGACAATCCCTTTGCCAAGGGGCGCCAGAACCTCGATCTGGTCTTGCGGTACAAAGGGGAGATCTTGCGCCTGGTTGTTTCAGGCCATGGGGAGTACGACGTTGCCTACCTCTACCAGCGGGACAGCTACGATCAACCCACCCTCGATGCTTATGAGTGGTTATTAGATGTGCGGGAGTCATACCTGGCCGTGACCTTTGGTGAGGTGGAGTTGAGCATAGGGCGCCAAATTGTGGTTTGGGGAGAAGGGGACATGGTCAGTTTAGTAGATGTGGCCAGCCCGCGTGATTTGCGGGAACCAGGGCTAGCCGATCTCGACGACTTACGCCTGCCGGTTCTCTCCACCCGTATCGGGTTGTTTGTCGGCTATCATCGCATCGAGGCGCTGGTGATCCACGAATCGAACTTTGGCTACCGACCGCCGCCATTTGGCCTGTTCAGCCCGCTGCCGGCCTTTCTACCCGACGATGTAGTGGAGTTTCTCTCCACCACTCCGGTTTGGTACAAACACAAACAGGCCCTGTTCAGCCTGAACACCCAGCAGGTACTCTTGCGCTGGGGTTACAAAGGACCGGGCATCGACCTGGCCCTCTACGTTGCCTCGGTACTCGATCAGCAGGGGGTGATCGAGTTGGACTACCAGGCGCTCCTCTCGGGCATCATCATCGATCGCAGCACGGACATCGTACTCAACCATCACCGCTACATCATGGTCGGCCATTCGGGTGCCTGGCCTGTAGACAGCTGGTTGTTCAAGTGGGAAATCAGTGCCGAAAAGGATAGAAACTACAACACCGGTGATCAGGAAGCGGTTCAACCCGAGCTCTCCGACGAACAAGCCGCCTCCATCGGCGGCTTGCTAGGCATCACCTACTCAGGCCTTAAGGACACCATGCTCTTTCTCGAAATCAAGAAGAGCTGGCTCTTGGAAGATCTGCCCGACGTCCTATTCCCAGTGGAAGAGCCATCGATCGCCCTGCGCTACACCCACGACGTGCTCGACGGCGACATGACCCTGGCGTTAGCTGGAATCCTCTTCGGCTGGAACGCCCAGCACGGTTGGTTGGCCCGCGCCACGGTCAGCTACACCATCCTCGACGGCCTCAAGGCCGGCCTGGGCTTTATTACATACCAGCCCGGCATCGAGGTCGGCATGCTCTCCGGTGCCAAGCGACACGATAGGGTTTGGGCCAAGCTCAGGTGGGATTTCAATATACTTTAAGAATCCCGCTGTATTCCAGAACATCATCACCGTCGCAATCCTTACAATATTTGCATCAGTCCAGGTCAAATAAATCTGCGTCTTGCTCCCAGCGATGGTTTAGATTTGGCCAGAGCAGCCAGCGCTCTGGGGTCTTCATAATAACCCGGCTGAGATCCCGAAGCATGGCCGCAGCCAGTGTTCCAGGTACCATGTTGGCTGTTGCAGGGTAATCAACAACCTCTGGTTCACTGTTGTTCCCTGGTACGAGCAGGCCCATACCGAGAGACATGCGCGAGGCCAGCGCAAACAAGCCCATGGGCGTGGCGCAAGGCAAACCGAGAAAAGGGATGGGCGCATTACTGGTTGTTGGGAAGGCATGGTCGATCATCGCCACAATGGATCGCCCCTTTTGGACAGCCTGCGTCACTGCGCTCAAGGCCCCTTTTTCATGCACGGATTGCAGCCATCCATCGCCCATCCAAGTAGCCCGGCGACTGATCAGGACACAAGCGCCGCGTTCCCTAAACGCGCGCATGTAAAGCGGATAGCTGGGGAAGTGGGCTGTACAGACAATGGGAGGGAGGCCCCTCTCCAAGGGGCTACCGTCACCCTCGCGCGCCTGGGCCGCAGCCAGGTAGAAGTCACAAAAAGCCCTAAAATATCCCTTCAGAAAGGTCTGCTCGTCGATGAGGGGAGCTCCTGAAGCGCGCGCTGCAACCCCATAACACCACCAGGCTTTGGCGTGCACGGCTGGATCAAAGGAGTCCACGCTTGCGGCTTCGGGCAGGTCAGTGATGCATGTGGAATCCAGTGGAAGAGAGGCTGCAATGCGGTCGATGAGCGTGTCGGCTGCGTTACCCATCAAACCACTGGGTTCTGCCGCTGTCGCGCTTTTGAGTGCCGGCGATAGTATTGGTACAAGGCGCCCTCTGGTTCGCTGGCATAGGCCTCGAGCAAGATGGGGTACAGGTGCTTGTTGAGCGCGCACTCCACGGGATAGACGGCGTTTTCGTCCGTAGCGCATCCAAGGGCCTTGGCCGCGCAGGTGCCTCCACACAAGTGTATCCACGGGCAGTCAGCACAGGGGCCATGTGATACCAGCCAGGCGTGTCGGTCGACCACCCGTCTTCTCGACGGCGCGTCCAGTGCCTGCTCCAGCGTACACTTATGATCTCCTAAAATAAAGGCGTCGTGGATGATGCAATCACAGGCACGAAAACTGCCGTCCGCGTCGAGCACGAGGAACTCACCGCCCGCGCCGCAGGGACCCTTTTGACAGAAATTGGGTGGGTCAAAGCAGGCCAGGTTGTCCATGTAGGCCAATAAATTTTGTATTTTGAGGTCGGTGATACGCTCGGCTCGGACGAGTTGCAGCCAGGCATCGTACAGCCCTGTAATCTCTTGGGGCCCGATACTCTGATTCAGATCTTTTGCCCGGCCCGTGGGGTCCAGGACAGTTGTGGAGAGGCCGCGGATTCCGTGGTCCTGGAGCCACAGGGCAAAGTCAGGCAGCGCGCGCACGTTGGCCTGGGAGATGACCGAGAGCGCACCACAGCGCTTCTCCATAAAAGCGGGGTACTGCTCGAGTAGCCTGCAGAAGTGGTCCAATGCCTTGGGGCCCCGATGGTGGTTGGTGTCTGGTGTTGATCCGTCCAGGGAGATGCCCACGCTAAAGTCATGACGATCGAGAAATTCGACTGTTGTGTCGTCCAGCAAAGCGCCGTTGGTTTGTATGGCAAAGCGAATGGCTTTGTCAGCATGGCGCTCGGCACAGTGGTCGACAATGCGTGAAATCGCGCTGAACCGCAGCAGGGGCTCACCGCCGTGGAACGTGATATTGAGCTTACCGGTCTGATCGAGAATGGGATCTATCGTGGTTACAATCCTGGCTACATCCACATCCTGTTTGCGTCTGGATTCTGAGTGATCGTAACAGTAATCGCAGTTGTAGTTGCAGTGCCCTGTCATTTTAATGAGCAGGCTCTCGGGAAAAGCCGGCATGGACGGCGTGAGGTGTTCTGCTAGCTTACCATCACACAGCGCGAGTCCGAGGCGGTACAGGCGCTCTGCGATCTGGCGACTCTCTGTGTCTAGCTTAGCAGATGTATGTTCGTCGAAGAAATCAACGAGGCTTTGGTAGTCACCCGGGGATAGTAGCACCCAACCCCGGGAAAGGCGTGAGATCATGACGCGATGATCTCCCACCGTCAGGACCGCGTGAGGGGCGAGCGTGTAGCCCATCTGGCCCTGGATTTGCTGCACAGCTATTTCCATATTCGCGCTGGCTGTCAGCAGCAGGCCTTTTCCCAGAGCTTGCCCTGGTATCCGCTGGCTGCCCCGCTCTCAATGACCAGCTCTTCCTGCAGGGCGCGCAGCCGTACGTTGCCGATCTCCTTGCCAAAGGTCTGTTTAAGGGTTTCGACCTTTAGATTTGACGCGAGTTTGCGAAGCGGCGCGACCATCTCTTCGGCAATGGCGTCCAGGCGTTTCTCCGCCACATCCTCCTCCACCTCAAACCTGAAGACAAGGGAATAGCTCTTGCGTTCCGTCATCACACACCTCCTTTAGGATTTTGGCCATGCTAGGTGCAATCAAAACATTTGTCAATTCTTCCTCTCTTCCTCGCGCTAGGGTTTTTTAACACTTGGTTGCGGTTTTGCCGTCTGTTATAGAAATCACTAAGTTAAGCGTTGAGCGAAGTATGATGACGAGAGAAACCAAAGAACAACATGTCGAATTAACTGTCGATGGGCTAAAGACCCAGGCCCGGTTGCACGAGCCCCTGATCGATGTGGCGAGCCGACTCGGCCTTGAGATCCCCTCCCTGTGCCATCACGAGGCACTTGAACCCTTGGGCGCGTGTCGCCTATGCCTCGTCCAGGTAGCAGTGAACGGCCGCAAAAAGCTGGTTACCTCCTGCAATTACCCGGCCCAGGCAGACATTGTCGTGTTCACTGCCACTGAGGAGGTCTTGCGCCACAGGCAAATGGTCGTAAAGATGCTGCTGGCCAGATGCCCTGAGGTGCCGGCGATCCAAGCCCTGGCCACATCCATGGGGGTGGGGGACACCCAATTCCCTGCCACAGATGAAACCTGCATTCTGTGCGGCCTGTGTACCCGGGTCTGCGATACTTATGCCACCAGTGCCATTGCCCGCATGCATCGCGGGGAGAAAAAAACGGTTGGAACCCCAGCTGACGATCCGCCTGAGGCATGTATCGGATGCGGTGCTTGCGCGAAGATCTGTCCCACCGGCCATATCAAGTCCACCCGAACCCCGGGGCAGCTGTCGATTTGGGACCGAACATTTCCCCAAGCCATCTGTACGGTGAACCCCTTGCGATGCATCGCCTGTGGGGTGTGCGAGACAGCTTGCCCATTTTCCGTGGCCCGGGTTGTTCTGCAACAAGACGGTCGATCCAGAGCAGTGATAGATCCCAAGGCTTGCCGCGGCTGTGGGGTTTGCTCGGCAGCATGTCCTTGTGGGGCCATCGATCAACCCCGGGTAGCGCCTGCCCAGTTGCCGCCCATCCCGGTGGAGGATACGGGCCGGGTCCTCGCAGTGGCATGTCCGCGCAGCGCCCTTAAGGCGCCGACATCGCCCCGGCTGCCCCATGGCGTCGATATCCTCGAGCTGCCGTGTGCTGGCGGGATCCGGCCGGCTGTGTTGTTGGGTGCATTGGCACGGGGGTATGCCGGTGTCCTCGTTCTGGGCCGTCACGAACCCACCTGCGGGTTGGCCGGTGCTGAAGCCCATGCGCGGCAGGTCGTGGAACGGGTTGAGCAAGTAGCGCGCGCGGTCGGGCTAGGCCCGGGTCGGGTCGCGTTTGCAGAGCCAGCGCCTGGCCGGGAAGGGCCGGTTTCCAGTATCCGCGCTTTTCAGCAGAAAATAACACAGCAACAACCGACCGTCCTGGTGCATCGACTTCCCCAAGACGTGCCCATGGCCATGCCAGGAGATGCGGCCACCATTGCGGGGTGGCTGCTCGAACAGGAAGCGCTCGCCGCGCATCGAGATACCACATGGGGCGACCCCCATTTCGATGTCGGGGTACCGTTTTTGCCCACCTACCGCACCACCGCATCTCAGAAATACGCGTCTTTCAGACAATCAAAGACGTCCGATAAAACCGACACACCGGCTGTGGGGGAGCGGCGCATCACATCCCATCCGATTTTGACACCGCCGGCCAGTGATCCCATATCATTTACATTTGAAGGTGAGACACTGCCGGCTCAGAAGGGCGAGATGATCGCGTCGGCCCTGTTTGCAGCTGGTATTTCTGTTTTTGGCCACCACCACCGGGACGGGGGTGCCCAGGGTATCTTCTGCGCCAATGGTCAGTGTTCCCAGTGCTCAGTGATGGCCAACGGCCGCATGGTCAAATCCTGCATGGTGCCTGTGGAACCTGGCATGACAGTTGAGCGCTGTGACGGCCTGCCACCACTTCCCCCTGCAAGCGGGCCAGAGAAAATGGGATTTCCAAAAGAAATATCCGTGCCCGTGCTCGTGCTAGGGGGCGGTCCGGCCGGTCTTTCTGCTGCCATTGAGCTCGGGCGGGTGGGGATCGAGGTGCTCGTGGTCGATGACAAGCCCGAGCTCGGGGGCAAGCTCACCCTCCAGACCCATGGGTTTTTCGGATCCGCAGCTGATTGCTACGCCGGCATCCGCGGCATTGATATTGGCAGAAACCTGGCCGACGACGTGGCTGCCTTGCCCAGTGTGCGCGTATGGACCCGGGCCACGGCCCTGGGATTGTTTGGAGACGGCAAAGTGGGCATTTCAACGCCCCAGGGTTATCGACTGGTTACCCCCGAGACGTTGATCGTCGCCCTGGGGGCCCGGGAAAAGGCCCTGTCGTTCCCAGGGTGCGACCTGCCGGGGATCTACGGTGCCGGTGCATTCCAGACCCTGGTCAATCGGGATTTGATCTCGACCTCGAAGAAGCTCTTTGTCCTGGGCGGCGGCAATGTGGGGCTTATCGGCGCCTATCACGCCCTGCAGGCAGGTATCGATGTGGTGGGCCTGGTCGAAGCCTTGCCGGAATGCGGTGGGTACAAGGTCCATGCGGACAAGATCAAGCGCCTCGGCGTGCCCATATGGACCCGGCACTCGGTCATCAAGGCCTCTGGGAACGGGCGGCTGGAGCGGGTTACCATTGCTGAAATCGATGAAACAGGCAGGCCCATTTCAGGTACTGAGCAGACCTTTGAAGCTGACACGTTGCTCATTGCCGTGGGCCTTGCGCCAGTGGATGAGATCTTAACCAAGGCCCGGGAATACGGTCTCAACGTGGTTGCTGCTGGCGATTCAGACGAGGTGGCCGAGGCCTCGGCTGCCATTTTTTCCGGGCGCATGGTTGGCCGCAGGCTGGCCCGGGACCGCGGCGTGCCCATTGATATTCCAGAACATTGGGAATCCCTGGCTGCAGTGCTGCGCAGTCGGCCTGGCAAGACCACAGCGTGGCGTGTGCCCAAGGGGGGCGAACCCATCTTTCCGGTCATTCGCTGCGTACAGGAAATTCCATGCGACCCCTGCGTTGCCGCGTGTCCCCACGGCCTGATCTCCATGCCGGGCGGCATCATGGGCTTGCCCGAGTACTCGGGCGGCTGCTTGGGGTGCGGCAGTTGCGTGGTTCGCTGCCCAGGCTTGGCCATCGTCCTGGTGGCAGAGGACTACGACAAAGAAAAAAACCTGGCCCTGGTCTCCCTGCCGGTTGAGTTTGGCAATGAGAAAATAAACCTGGGCACAGACGTGCTGACGACCGATATCGATGGCCTGCCCCTGGGCAAGGGTCAGCTCGTCGCCGTGCGGGAGCGGGAGGATCAGGATCGCCGCAAGTTGGCACTGGTGGCAGTGCCGTTTGAAGATCGCCTCAACGTTGCCGGCTTTAGTATTCGGGGTCCCTCGGTACCCCTTGCAACAGAGAAGCTCGACGACGATGAAGATCCGATTGTCTGCCGCTGCGAGCGGATTCGAAAGAGCGAAATTGTACGGGAGATCCGGGCTGGCGTGCGGGACTTGAATCAACTCAAATCCCTGGCCCGGCCCAGCATGGGGGGCTGCGGTGGCAAGACCTGCACTGCGCTCGTGCAGCGCATCTTTCGCGAAGAGGGGGTCTTGCCAAAAGAGGTCACGCCCGGGACCATTCGACCGCTCATTGCCGAGACCCCCCTCTACGCCTTTATCCAAACGGAGGATCGGGATGACGACATCATTTGACGCCATTGTCGTTGGGGGCGGCAGCGTGGGTGTGCCTGCGGCCTACAACCTGGCCCAGCAGGGACTCCGCGTGCTGGTCATCGATCGCCGCGCTGCCGTGGGTCAGGGGGATAACAAGGCTGCCATTGGCGGCATTCGAGCGACCCATTCGGATCCGGCAAAGATCATCCTCTGCAGTCGCAGCCTCGAGCAGATGTCCTCGTGGAAAGAGACCCACGGCGTGGATGTGGGGTGGAAGCCAGGCGGGTATGCCTTCCCGGTCTATGACGCCGGGTTCGAAAAGACGCTCAAGGCACTGCTGCCCATACAAAAGAGCTACCAGCTCGACATCGATTGGGTGGACGCAGATACCATGGCAGACATCATCCCGGGCATTACCCGAGAAGGCTTGCGCGGCGGTACCTTCTCGCCCAATGACGGCCAGCTGTCACCGCTCAAAGTGCCGACCGCCTTTATGCGGGCGGCCATGGCATGTGGCGCTCAGTTTCGCTTTAACGAAAGGGTGGTGGCGTACGAGCAACAAGGTGGCCGGATACGGGCAGTGGTCACGGATCAGGGTCGATACGAGACAGCCCACGTGGTCATCGCCACTGGTTCAGATGCTGCAGAGGACGGGGAGGCCCTGGGGATTCAGATACCAGTGGTACCAGAGGCCCACGAGGGGGGCATTACCGCGCCAGTGGCCCATTTTCTAAACCCGCTGGTGGTGGACATGCGCCCTGGCCCAGAGGGAAAGACCGCGAATTTCTATTTTGGCCAGAACGCGGAGGGGCAAATCATCTTCTGCTACACGCCCAAGGAGTTATTCATCGGCCAGGATCGCGAGAGCTCATCCGAATTTCTCCCAATCTTGGCCCAGCGGATGATCTCATTGATACCAAAGATGCAGAACCTGCTCGTGAGGCGCGTCTGGCGCGGCTGTTATCCCATGACCCCGGATGGGGTGCCGATTGTCGACAACGTCCTGGAAATCGAGGGGTTGACCCTGGCCGTGGGGATGTGCGGTCAGGGCTTCATGCTCGGCCCAGGGGTAGGCGAGGAAGTCGCGTCATTGGTCCTCAACGGTCAGACGTCCCTTTCAGAAGAGGCCCACCAAAGGATTCGCTACAACCGGGATTACGACACATCCTCAGTCGAAGCGCTCAAATAATAGCAACAGGTGTCACTGCCGATTGCCCGTTTCATCAACGTTTCATCATCGCATCCAGCAGTTTCCAGGGCAGCATCAACTTCATGGGATGCCCTGGCAAGCCTTCGAAATCATAGTGCTGATAAAAGCGCTTTGCCTCCTTGGTTGCGCAATCCAATAGCACTGCAACAAACGGCATCACCTGACCGGTGCGATGACAATCGGCAAGCGCTTGCGCTAATATCCTGCCTCCGAGACCACTGCCTTGATATCTTTGATCTATGCCCAGCCACGCCAGGGTGATGATCGGCAGCAAGGTGCCTGGAAGCTTGCGAACGATTTCGAGAGGCAATTCGTCAAAGCTCACCTGCCCCATGGCAAGCGTATAATAGCCGGCAATTGTGTCTGGTTCTTCAATCAGTACGCGGGTAACGGAGAGTCGTTTCTCCTGGGCCTGTCGTGCGCTCTTTTTCAGCCACTGGTCTACGGCATCGACGCCACTTTTAAAGCACTTGCGCTGATGATGTTTTTCCAGCTGTTCAATGGCGTAGCCCTCTGGCCAGCTGACGGATCTCAAGCTTTCCCTCGCATGATGTTACCGAGCCTGCGTTGCGCTTTGGTTGGTTTTGCCGGAGCCTGGAGTGCTTGCCAGAATCGTTCCTGTTCTTCGGCGGTCATTTGCAGCACCTGCTGTTTGGCTTGCGCCACTTCCCGCTTTGCAGTGGGAACCAGGACCAGCCGAATGTAGTCAGACAAGCCCACATGGCGGAGTTTTGCTGCATCTTCAACCGCGCGCTTGCTCTTAGGATCGAGCCTGGCTTGAAGTGTTGTCGTTGCATTTTCAGCCATTGTTCACCTCTTTTGATAATGTAGTGCATTTTGCATGCAGCGTCAACAATGCCTCCGGACGGGTGTCGATTGTCGATAACGTCCTTGAAATCGAGGGGTTTACTCTATTGCCTACACATATGGGATGACCAATTACCGGTTATCGGTTACGGATAGAGCAATGAAGGGCATCCACATCAGGCAAGCGGGGATCGCCGGCGTGGCCGAGGGCACGCGCCCTGACCTGCTTCGCAACGCTGCGCTGTGCTGGGCCGTGGACATCGACCGGTTTGGTCCCTGGTCGGCTGTCACCTGCCAAACTGATAACGAACGCCACAGTTGCTGGACCGCTGCGCAGCCCCATGACCATGCATGTGTGATCACAGGGCCGTGCACGTCCTCACTCGATGTAGCCTGGCATTTCCTACAGAGCAGAACCCTTTCGCACTGGGACTCGGTACTGACTCTTTCCCAGCGGGCTGGACGCGGGCAGCTGGGTCGCGACTGGTACTCTCCACCGGGCAATATCTACGGCGCATGGCACCTGCCCGCACCGCCCGCACCGCTCGACGAAATGCTATCTCTGTTGGTGGGCTTCGCCATGTCCACCGCGCTTGCGGACCTGGGTTTGACCTGCAGGCTGAAATGGCCCAACGACCTCCTCATCGACGACAAAAAAGTGGGGGGCATCCTCGTCGAGAAAAAGAATGAACACACCATCGCCGGCATTGGTCTCAACCTGGCCACTGCCCCTGGGCCGGATAGACTCCGGGAGCCCCACGCCATGCCCGCTGGATGCCTCGACGACAGTGGCGGTCAACATACTCCCCTGGCACTGTGGCTGGCGTTGACATCGCGCGGGGGGAAACAGCTGGTAGACCTCTTCGAGCAGGATGCCGACCCAAGCGTCGTGCAGCGACTAACCGCATCGATGGCCTACCTGGGAACGCCGGTGACAGTGCTGGACTATCAGGGCGGACCTTTTGAAGGAACCATCGTCGGGCTCACTGAAAAAGGGTGGTTAAAGGTACTGACAGACGGCCGCGAACGGCACATCCGATCGGGAAGTATTATCCCCCTGGACGGGCGGTCTCGTTGAATTCGTTTATGAATTCCCAGTTTTCCTGCTGATTTGCCCCCCGGGCGAGTGGTCTCGTTGAAATTGTTTATGGATTTCTATGTTTTTCTGCTAATTTCCCCCTGGGCGAGCGAGCGGTCTCGCTAGCTGGAGAAAAAAAAATAATGAAGAAAAAATCGTTTCTTGAGGTTGTAGAGGAAATACGCGGCAAGAGAATACTGGTGGCCAACCGCGGCATTCCAGCTCGGCGCATCGTGCGCTCGATCCGCGAGTTCCCCGAGGCGGTCTCGGTGGTAACCGCCACGGACATCGACAAAACAGCGCCTTTTATCTCAGGCGCGCAGGAGTTGATCCTGATCGGGGACAACCCCCGTGCCTATCTCGACGTGGATCGCATCATCCACCTGGCCAAGACCCGCAACATCGCCGCGATCCACCCGGCCTGGGGCTTTGCGTCAGAAGACGCGACCTTTCCTGAAAAATGCCAGCAGGCGGGAATTGTGTTCATCGGTCCCGACGCCAGGACCATGCGACTGCTGGGCAACAAGGTCCAAGTGCGTCGCGTTGCCCGGGAGCTGGATATCCCGACGGTCCCGGGCTCAGAAGGTGCCGTGGATATTGCCGAGGCCAAAGCAATCGCCAGACAGATCGGCTTTCCGATTATGCTTAAAGCAGAAGGAGGCGGTGGCGGCAGGGGCATCTACGAAATTTACCGCGAAGAGGAGCTCGACGACGCATTTGAAAAGGCTTCGGCCCTGGCCCAGTCCTCATTTGGCAATCCGCGATTGTTCGTGGAAAAACTGCTCACCTCGGTGAGACACATCGAGATTCAGGTGGTGGCGGACCATTACGGCAACGTGTTTGCCTTTGATGAGCGCGATTGCTCGATTCAGCGCAACCACCAGAAATTGATCGAAATCACCCCCTCTCCCTGGCTAGGCATGACGTCCACGCTGCGGTCAAAGCTGAAGCAGTACGCGAGAGAGTTGATCCGGCACGTGGGCTACGTGTCCCTGGCCACAGTTGAGTTTCTGATCGATGCCGACGCCAATCCCTACCTTATTGAGGTCAACACGCGATTGCAGGTGGAACACGGCATTACCGAATGTCGCTATGGCATCGATCTGGTCGAAGAGCAAATCGCTATCGCCTTTGGCGCCCGGTTGCGGTTCAACGAGGAATCCCTGACCCCCCTGCACTACGCCATGCAAACACGGATCAACTGCGAAGATCCACAAGTCGATTTTTCGCCCAACAGCGGCCGCATCTCGCGCTACATCTCGCCGGGAGGCCCTGGCATCCGGCTGGACTCCTGCATTTCGTCCGGCTACCAATTTCCAGCGCAATACGACTCTGCCGCAGCACTGTTGATCGCCTACGGCCGATCCTGGCCCAAAGTGATGGGCATCCTGGCCCGGGCACTCACCGAGTACCTCGTCGGTGGCATCAAGACGACCATCCCCTTCCACCGCCAAATTTTCAAAAGCCCGGCTTTTCGCAGCGGCGAGTTCGACACCCGGTTCATTCAACACAACCCGCAGTTCGTCCTTTACAAGGACCACGAACCCGAGGCGCTGCGCCTCAGCCGGCTGGTGGCGGTGATTTCAGCCAAGGGTTACAACCCCTTTGTGGCGCTGGGCCAGTACCGCGGCCGCGGCGACCATCGGCTCGGCCGGCTCGAGCCGGTCGTTCCAGCGTTGAAACCAAACAATGCCACGCTCGCGCTGCCCAGAAAGGACCGCACCGCCCTGCTGGACCGGGTGCGCGATTCAGGAAAGGTCCATTTCACTGATACGACCACCCGGGATGTGACCCAGTCCAACAGCGGTAACCGCTTTCGCCTGGCCGAGGACACGGTGATCGGTCCCTATCTGGACCACTGCGGGCTCTTCTCAATCGAGAACGGCGGCGGCGCCCACTTCCACGTGGCCATGCTGGCCAATAAGACCTACCCGTTCAATGAGGCTGCCCAGTGGAACCGGTTTGCACCGCAGACGCCAAAACAGATTCTCGTGCGCTCGACCAACCTACTCGGCTACAAACCCCAGCCCAGAAATCTGATGGCGCTGACCGGGGAGATGATTTGCAAACACTACGATGTGATCCGCTGCTTTGATTTTTTAAACCACATTGAAAACATGCGACCCCTGGCCGAAGTCGTGCTCAGCTCGGACAAAAATGTATTTGAGCCGGCCATATCCCTCTCCTGGGCCAAGGGATTTGATGTGCCGCACTACCTCTCCGTGCTCGAGGAGATCGTCAAGTTAGTCGTCGATGTCAGTGGATTAAGCCGGAAGAAAGCCACTGAGATATTCATTTTGGGCCTCAAGGATATGGCCGGCGTCTGTCCGCCCCAGTTCATCGCCGAGCTGATTCGAGCGATCCGCAAAAAGTATCCCCGGCTGATCATCCACTACCACCGCCACTACACCGATGGGTTGTTTATCCCCTCTGTCGGCGCCGCGGCCAAGGCCGGGGCACACATCGTCGATGTCGCCATGGGGGCTGCGGTGCGCTGGTACGGACAGGGCGATGTGCTAGCGACGGCCGCCTATATCGAGGACACACTGGGGCTCGAGACCGCAATCGACAAAGAAATGGTGGAACAGTGTAATTTCATCCTCAAACAGATCATGCCGTACTACGATCGCTACACAGCACCCTATTTTCAGGGAACCGATTACTGCGTGGTCAAGCACGGGATGCCCGGTGGCGCCACCTCATCGTGCCAGGAAGGTGCGATGAAACAGGGCTACATCCAGCTGTTGCCCGACATGCTTCGATTTTTGACTGGCACCCGCCAAATCGTGCGCTACCACGACGTGACCCCTGGCTCTCAGATCACCTGGAACACGGCGTTCTTAGGGGTGACCAGCGCTTTCAAACAAGGGGGCGAGCGGCAGGTCAGGCATTTCCTCGATATTCTCGAAGCCGTTGTTGACACACCTGAAGATGAATTGAGTGACAAGCTGAAAAAGGAACGACTGACACTGTACCGAGAGAGCAATGACTCGTTCAGGGATTTGTTACTCGGACGCTTTGGCCGATTGCCCCTGGGGTTTCCGCCGGATTGGGTTTACGAGAGTGCGTTTGGTCCCGAATACCGGCAGGCGATTGCCCAACGAGCCGAGGACTCTCCCCTCATCGAGCTCACTGACATCGATATTGCCCAGGAGCGCGATGAGCTGCGCACCCAACTGGGGCGCGAACCATTGGAAGAGGAGCTGGTGATGTACCTCAACCATCCCACCGACGCCCTGGGGACGATGAAATTCCGTCAGGAATTCGGCAATCCGAACCGGATCCCGCTGGATATCTGGTTCGAGGGACTGGAGCCAAAACAGGAACTACAGTTCAACGACAGTCAGGGCAAGCCCCACCTGATCACCATTCTCGACATTTCCGATCCGGACGAGCAGGGCGCGAGCACTGTGCGCTACGTGCTGGACGACGAGTCGTTCACTTACGATGTCAAGGTCGCCGAGGCCTCCTCGACGAAGGTGGACGCGATCGAGATGGCTGAACCGGATAATCCGCTGCACGTGGCCTGTCCCAGCAACGGCGACCTGTGGATCGTCTACGTCCAGCCCGGTGACATGGTCAAGCAGGGCGACGAGATTTTCAACATCTCGATCATGAAGCAGGAGAAGGCGATCCTCGCTCCTACAGACGGTATGGTCAAACGCGTGCTCAAGTCAGCCAATTTCAAGGAGGACAAACGCATGGTGCCGGTAAGAGAAGGAGAGCTGATCGTCGAGCTCGGACCGGTTCGAAACAGTTGTACCGCTTGTGGCGCGCCGATCAGTGGGGAGGACTTCAGCTTCTGTCCGAGCTGCGGCGCTGAGCTACCCCGCAATGATGCATAGCGTGTTAGGCAAATAGCTTTTGGACGCGAGATTCGATTTCCTTTTCTATTTGCCCCTTCAACATTTTTGCCATCATGCCCAGGGTGAGTTCGACGGACACATCGTTCGGCGTCAGCTTGAGGGTGCCGGACTTGAGAAAGTTCCCAGAGAGATGACAGGTATCCCCATCCCATTCAGCTTTGATACCGAATTTCTTGGTCATTTCATCGGCGAGGTCTCTAAGTCGGGGACGGAGAACCTCGACATCCATGCTGTGGGTTTGATTTTTGCTAATATCGGCCATGAATAACTCCTTGGTTTCACAGGTTCGTTAAACGTTAGCTAAATACACCATATTTGCGTCAAAGTGAATGATCAAAACCATTAATACCTGGCAGTTTTACATCGGCTGCAGTTTCAATCTGAATTGTGCTGCCATTGGAAATCGCTCGGATGCCGCCATGCAGCGCAGTGCGATAGAGCCCAATACCCCGCGTGCGCATTTGTTGAACGATGGTTGGATGGGGCAACCTGTGCCGGTTAAACCGGCCCGCGCTCACAATGGCAATGCGCGGGCTAGCGGCGTTGAGAAAGCTTGGGCCCGAGGAAGTACTGCTGCCGTGGTGGGCGAGTTTCAATAGGGTGACCGGTTGGATACTGCGCTGTTCGACGAGATACTGCTCAGTCCCTCGCCCGATATCGCCTGGAAGCAATAGTGAGACCGATCCGTGCTGGATGAACAGGACCAGAGAATTATCGTTTGGTGAGCGGCCAGGATCATAGCTGCTCCCCGCTTGACAAGGGTGAAGCACAGATACAGCAACGGACCCGATCTTTCGGGTACCGCAGATATCCGGAGGCTGCCGAATGGGTATGCGGCGAGATCGGGCGGTTTCGAGGAGCGCATGGTAGCGTTCATCTGCGCCTTCTATCTCCCCTTGGCCATTATCCCAAATTTCAGTGACCGGGAACGCATCGATCACAGCTGGCATGCCGCCCACGTGATCCACATCTGGATGGCTCACCACAGCCACGTCGAGCTGGCGCACATCTAGCCCTCGAAGTACTGGCGCCACAATGCGTTCCCCTGCATCGAACTGGCCGCGCCATGCCCCACCCGCATCCACGAGCCAGTGCTGCCCGTTGGGATAGGTAATAAGGGTAGCGTCCCCCTGTCCCACATCGAGAAAATCAATGGTTAAGCGGCCCTTTTGAAACCGGGCGCTGTCTAACCACAGGCTCAAAACAGCGAGCATCAGGCCAACAGCCATCGCCGCTGCGGCCATTTGTTTTTTCCCACCGAGGTAGATCAGGGCAGCCAGGCACACTGCTAGGAGCCCTAGGGAGAGTATCGGTCCTGGGTTGTCGATTGTGCACGGCAATGTCGAGATATAACCGAGGGCCCTATCGAGTGAATTGAGAAGAATGCCTGTGATCTCCGCGATAGGTGTGGCAATTGCAGGACAGATCACGGACATAAAACTCGACATGAGCAATCCCGGGAGGATCACAAAACCTGTGAGGGGCACTGCGAGGAGATTCACCGGTACTGCCACGACTGATACATAGCCGAAGTGATAGAGCAACAGGGGGGTGGTCGCGGCCGTTGCAGCTGTTGTGGCGCTGAGGAGATGCAACACAGCAGCGAACCCTTGCCGTGCCCATTTTTGCCCAAAGGATTGGGGCGCTATTGCGTCCAGTGGATCCGGTTTCCATTTGGTTCGGTGACGAGAGGAAACAGCGAAAAACCCTAGGACTGCTGCAAAAGACAGCTGAAATCCAGGCGTGGAAAGCGCTCTGGGCTCGATGAGCAAAAGGAATACACCGGCCAGGGTCAGTGCTTCCATCGCGCCTTTTCCCCGACCGAAAACGCGCGCGAACAGGGCGCTTATTACCATGACACAGGCCCGGACAACCGGCACCCGGGCCCCACTCAGGTATGTGAATCCAATGGCTGCTGGAATGGAGAGGGCAGCTGCAATGCGGCCCACATCCAAACGCCTGGTAAGGTAGGGGATCCGCTTCAGCGCGAACATTAGCAAAATAAATGCAAACAGCACCGAAAGTCCCAAATGAAGCCCGGAAACCGAAAGCAGGTGGGCAGTGCCGGTGCGTCGAAACCGCTCTTTTTGGGCATAGCTGAGCACGTGGGATTCGCCGAGAATGAGCGCCCGAGCCAATGACGCCGTGTCTGGGGCAAGGGCCTGCATCCAAAAGGCTGAAAGAGATCGCCTCAGGGCACTGAACATGGGTCCCAACCCGGGCATACCCGTCTCAACGATAGCGATATCGCTTGGATCGCCGACCACTGACACAAACAGTTCTCCTGTTGTTTTCTTTAATGTTTGGCCGCGATTCCGGGGTAATTGCAGTGCTTTGACCCTGGCGCGAAATCGAATCCGATCACCCGGATGGATATGTATCTGCCCAGGGGCGGCGATGGTCAGCAAGAGGCGCCCAGATGTTTGTTTAAGCGGCGATAGCCGAGGTCCATCCAGACAATCGGTCTGTTGCTCAAGGTCGATCATTAACCTGGACCTGTCTTTGAAGAGGGTGGGCCATGACTGAACGCTACCTTGTACCAGGCGCACGCAGGGTCTGTGTACCGATGCCTCAGGAGTTCGATGGCAAATGGGCTCGGGTCTCGACCAGCCAATGAGAAATGTCATTGTTATTGTCCACAGCGCCACTGATCGGCCCGAGACGATGCTCCATAAAACGACGATCCCTGAGAGCCCGAGCATCAACGCTGCAATCCACCCTGGGAGGGGCAGCATCGTGCCCAGCGCGATACCTGACGCAAAAGAGAGAGAAAGAATAACAACGACACTCACGGAGAGGGGATCGTATCAAGACCCGTGCCACTGGCAGCAATTCCAATTAGCCCAAGGGCACTTCAAAGTGGCTTTAGTCGTAGGGCCTGGGTTTATCCCAGGCCGAAATCGGCGTCCCAACTCGATATTGGCTGGGGATAAACCCCAGCCCTACATTTTGGACCGCCCTTTTAGACACCCTCTGAAGCCCACAGCGACTGAAGACGAGTCAGGGATAAGACGCCCTCCACCGGCGGTGTCGCGCGGCGTACCGCCCTGGTAGATGAATTGTCGCCGTTTTATTTAGAGACGGAGAAGAATAATGAGCCCTAGAATCCGGATTTCTGACGCGCCTGCTTTCGCCGGCGTCTGGCTGCTTCGCGGCTTTTGATGCGCTTGAGTTCGCTGGGTTTGAAGTAGTGGCGCCGATTTTTAAGCTCGCGCAATACGCCTTCGCGGGCCATGCGGTTTTTGAGCTGTCGGATTGCCTGTTCGACCCGGTCGTCGCGCACAACGACTTCGAGCGGCCGGCAAAATACCGGTTCCCCTAAGCCACGAGATTTTCGACGTTTTTTTCGGTCTGCATCCACATCTGAGTTGAAATCGCTTCCGCGCTGCGCTGGGGCATGCTCGCGGTTTTCAGCCGGAACCTGGACTGCAGGTGTTGTGCGTTGCGTTTCCTGTGATGCCTCGGGCCCAGTTGCTGTCGTATTCAGCACCTCTTCTTCGCTCATCCTTTTCCTCCAAACAGACGCAGCCAAGCCGCTGGCTGCACGTCTTGCGGCACGTGTAAGCGTAGGGACCATACTGCTCTGATGCGGGGTTGGCAAGTGGAATTATTCTATTTTTTCTCAGGTGGTGCGGCAAAATGACCCATGAGCGCGTCCCTGAGGTGAGCGGCCGCATCCGGGGCGATCTCATTGTCGATCATCCACCTTAGATAATCCGGCTCCTCTCGCGCCAGATATTTTAATGTCCGCCCCTTGTGGCGACCAAAGGAGATGGAGATTTCGCCGTCCATCCATTTAAGCTTTCCCTCCCGGTCCACTGATTCGGGGTGGCGAAGGGATGTGTCGAGTTCAGCTGGTGAGCGTGGCAGATCCGCATACTTGTCCAGCTGGGCATTCAAAACAGCGACAGTCGCCTGAACATCGCCGAGTGCGCTGTGGGCGTCGGTGTGGGATTCACCGCAGTAGTACCGAACCGCCGCGCCGAGATCTCTGGGTTCCTTGGTCGTGAAGATGCGATAGGCGTCTACTACATAAATATCTGAAATGTCTAGATTTTCTCCAGCGCGTACCAATTCTGCTTTGAGCATTGGGATATCGAAATAAATAATGTTGAATCCGGCCAGGTCGCACCCTTTGAAAAAGTCCCCAATACCCCCTGGTCCCCTCGCATACCTGGCAAAGGGAAGCTCGTTTTTTACGTCTGCATCGGTGATGCCGTGGATCGCGGTCGCTTCTTTTGGAATGGGGATGAGCGGATTGAACCGCCGGCATTTTTCCTCTTCTCTACCGTCGGGCCAGTGTTTAACAGCGGCCAGCTCGATGATGCGATCTTTTTGAGGGTCAAGGCCGGTGGTCTCCACGTCGAAATAAATGATCGGCCGTTTGAGTGCTAACCCCATATCCTTACGGTATGCAAAGGTATGGGGTCTGGTCAACGCCTTTTGTCTGCCGCAATGGGATTTGACTGGCGCGATTATCGCGCTTTACTCAATTATATGGATGTTTCAAGGCGAAAATGGTGGATCAAAAACGGGAATGAAGAACAGGGCCCGATCGACGAAGAGACATTCCAAGCCCGGCTTCGCGCTGGCGAGTTCTCCCTCAAGGTGCTTGTAAAAAGCGACGCCATGGAGGACTGGGAGCCGCTCTTGTCGGTCGTGACAACAGACGCCACGTTCCTTCGGCCGTCCAAGTTGCCGCCGCCAGCGACCGAGCAGTCCTGAAGCGACCTTTAGAGCAGATCTGTGCGGCCTCTTGCTTTCAGTGCATCGACCACGGCCTTCACTGCTTGGGCCTTGGTGCGATGGCAGACGAGGAGGCTATCTCCGGTGTCCACAACCACGAGATCCCTGACCCCCACAAGGGCGACTAACTTGTCCTTTGGCGCGCGCATCAGGCAATCCTTGGCGTCGATCACAATGGCGTCCCCCTCCACGGCATTGCCGTTTTCGTCTTTGGAGGACAAGTCGTGGGCCGCTGTCCACGAGCCCAGATCGGACCAGCCGAAATCCACTGGTACGCACAGGATATTCTCAGCGCCCTCCATAATGCCGTAATCAATGGATTGGGCCGGCAGGGTGGGGTAGATGTGCCGCACTGTTTCGGCTTCGGATCCCGCGTCCATTGCAGCGTCTATCGCGGCCAGCCCCGAATGCAGGTCGGGCATTTGGCGATGTATCTCTCCCAAAATACGAGTCGCGGTGAAGAAGAACATCCCTGAATTCCAGGTGAAATTACCCGCTTCCAGGTACTGCATCGCTTGGGGCAGGTCTGGTTTTTCGACAAATCTCAAAACCGCTTGAACCCCAGGGGCCACGGGATCGCCCATTTCGATGTACCCAAACCCGGTCTCGGGCCTATCTGGCTTGATGCCAAAGGTAACCAGGGCACCCTTGGATGCTGCTTCTACGGCCCGCTCAGCTGATGCAAAAAACGCGGCCCTGTCCGCTACCAGGTGATCCGACGGCAGGACCGCCAACACGCCGTTTTCGTCCTTGCGCTTCACATGGACAGCGGCCCATCCGATACAGGGAGCGGTATTGCGACCTTTTGGTTCGGACAGGATGTTTTCCAGAGGCAGATCCGGCAGGGCTTTGGCCACTGCGTCTTTTGTAATATCCCCTGTTACGACAATCACCCGCTCAGGCGGTATTTCCGGGACGAGCCTGTCCACGGTGGCAGCGATCATGGTTTGGCCGCTACGGGTCAAGTCCAGGAGTTGCTTGGGGGTTTTCGCTCGACTCGCTGGCCAGAAGCGGGAGCCAACGCCGCCGGCCATAATGACAGCATAAACGTGGTTCATTCGGCTTCTCCTTATTCCTCGGTTGTAGGGGAGTTGGACTTGTTGCGTCGCTCTATCATGGCTTTATGAATCAGTTCGGCATCGTTCCACCTTGCCTGTTCCTCGGGCGATGTCACGTTTAGCTTGGGAATTGCTAAAGGTTTGCTATCCGGACCGACAGCGACCATAAAAAGGATGCCCCGGCAGCAGGGTCGACGCTGCCAAGCGCTCTTGGTGAGTGCGAATACCTGTACGTCCACGCCACACGTATGGGTGGACGTGTAGACCACTTGGGCCACGATCTCTGCAATCTCTCCTTGCTGAACAGACGCGCGAAATTCCAGGGCATCAAGGGATGCGGTGACCACGTTACAACGGGCGAACCGCGCTGCTGCCAGTCCAGCAGCGCGATCCATGAGGGCGAGAATTTTGCCACCAAACGCCGTGCCATACGCATTGGTATCGCCAGGAAAGATCTCTTCAAACAGGGAGAGCGGCGTTTTGACCAGTTCTTTGAGATCCATATACCCATCATGGCGCAGGTATTGCCAAACAGCAAGTGAGGGGCCTTGAGACAAGGGATGCAAGAGATTTCCCAGCTCAGCAGGGCACCTACTTGAGACATCCTCGGGCTTCTGTATACTTCTCGCGAGCGAAGCAAGTGCAGTGAGAAGCAAGGCAGCATTACGAAAGGGTGAGTGATGAAAATCGAGATGAAAACCCCATTGGTAGAGATCGACGGCGACGAAATGACCCGGATCATCTGGGCAATGACCAAAGAGCGGCTCCTCGAGCCATTTATCGACCTCAACCTCGAGTACTACGACCTTAGTCTATCCAGTCGAGATGAGACAGACGATGGCGTCACGCTGGCAGCGGCCAAAGCGATCAAGAAGCACGGCGTGGGCGTGAAGTGCGCGACCATTACGCCGGACGAGGCGAGCGTGAAGGAAAAGGGACTGAAAAAAGCGTGGCCCAGCCCCAACGGCACCATTCGGGCCTATCTCGATGGGACCATCTTTCGAACGCCGATTCTGGTGCGCAATGTCCCGCCCATGATGCGCCCCTGGAAGAAGCCAATAACCATCGCCCGTCACGCATACGGCGATATTTTTACAAATGTAGAGAAAGTGGTCAGCGAACCCGGCAAAGTAACGCTCGTCTATACGCCCACCGCTGGTGGTCAGCCCGAGACCCTGTTCGTTCACGAATTTAACGAGCCAGGTGTGGTGATGGCAGTGCACAACCTCGAATCCTCGATCCGATCCTTTGCCCGTGTGTGCATTGCCTTTTCCCTGGAGCAGGGCACGAACCTGTGGTTGGGTGTCAAGGATACGATCAGCAAGACCTATCACGGCCGGTTTCGGGAGATCTTTCGCCAAGAGGTCGAGCGCCGCAAAGAGGCGTTCGAGGCAGCGGGGATTGCCTACGAGTCGCTGCTCATCGACGATGCCGTGGCCCGATCGGTTCGGGACGAAGGTGGATTTCTGTGGGCGTGCATGAATTACGAAGGCGACCTGATGAGCGATATGGTCGCGAGCGGTTTTGGCAGCTTGGGGCTTATGACGTCGGTACTCGTATCGCCAGATGGCAAGTACGAGTTCGAGGCGGCCCACGGCACAGTGACGCGCCACTACCTGCGGCATCTCAAAGGAGAGAAGACATCGACCAATCCGACCGCTACTCTATTTGCCTGGACCGGTGGGCTCAAAAAGCGCGGCGAGTTGGACGACAACCCCGCATTGGTTCAGTTCGCAGTTGCGCTCGAAGCTGCAGTGATCGAGACCATAGAATCGGGCGTGGCCACGGGCGACCTGGCTGCGGTGAGCGATCCGCCAATTGAACGGGCGTCGACCCTCGATGAAATCATGGACGCCATCGAGCAGCGACTAAAGGAAAAAATCAGCTAGCGCCATTCCTAATTGGCTCCTTACTCGTTGGCGTCGGGCCCGCCGTCGATGTCGGTCGTATCCGTGCTTGAGTCCGTATCAGGCACGACATTGGCGAGAAAGTGATTGAGGGCCGTTTCAAGGTCACCCCAACTATCGAGCTTAATGCCGCAGATCCAGACCGAAGGCGTACCCGTGAGCCCCAGGTTCCTGGCTTGCTCTTTTTCAGACTCTATGAATGTCTGGGTTGCTTCTGCAGTGCGGTCTGCGTTGAAGAGGGTCATATCGAGTGCGAGCTGGGTCTGGGCATAGGCGACAACATCTGCGATGGTCATCGGCGTCCCTGCCTCTGCCCGGTTGAATATCTCGTCGTGGAGCGGCCAGAATTTGTCGAACCCCTGATTTGCAGTAGCAACAGCAGCAGCGTGGATCTCTTCGGTTCCATCATGTAGCGACTCTATGGGATAGTGGTGATAGTATAGACGGGCGTAGTCCCGGATATTGGGTTTTTCCCATAGTTCCATGGCCCATAAGGCGAACTGTCGACAAAAGGGGCACCTGAAATCCGTTGACACACTGACTTCTACTTTTACTTCCTTTGCGCTGCCCATGTACGGGCTATTGGTGTTGTCAAACCCATCCCAGCTACCTACTGGGCATCCACCACCTGGCGCAGGATCAGGAAGATTCAGAGGGCCCGTGTCTATCAAGTCATCATCCCAGTTAATGCGACACCCTGAGACGAACATAAGCACTCCGATTAAAAAAATGATGCCTGTTTTCCGATCTGAGCTCATTGTTTCTCTCCAAAGTTAAATACACACCAATTGGGGAGTATACTGCGGAGTTGGGATTTTTTGTAGGGGGGTTAGTTTGCCTGCTTGCGCATGGGGTCGACGGGTACAATTCTGTTTTTTTCGTAAGCATAGTCTGTGATTTCCAACAGCATGTGGGTTGTGGCGCGATAAGCATCCAGAACCTTTTTATGTGCGGTCGATATATCTCTTTCTTGGAAAACGTCTGTGGCTTCAAAGAGCATTGGGGGGGCGCCTTTGGGGAAATATGCGGAAAAATCTGCTGTTTCGTACAATGCAGTCCCGTCCCGCACAGCCACTGCCGATGATGTGGCTGGACTTTGCTTGAGAAGGGAGTGTCCCATGAAGCTGTTCTCCGGGCAGATACCCGCCAGATCCAAGACCGTGGGTGCGAGATCCACATGACTCGCTGCGCTTGGCTGGGCTCCGCTTGGCAGTGCCGGGTGGGCGCCATGAAGAATGAGTGGGACCCAGGTCGATTCTCGGCGCAGATTTTCGTGGCCCATGACCCATCCCCTATCGCCGAGATCATACCCGTGATCCCCGGTTATGATGAGCACTGTGCGCTCGAACCAGGGTTCCTCGCGGATCGCTTCGTAAAATTCCCGCACCACGTCGTCTGTATACCGCATTGTGTTGTGCAGGCGGTCGAAGATGGTCTTGCCATCTGTGATGTTGAGCTCTGGCTCCGGTGACCTAAAGGGGATGTGATTGCTAATCGAGACGATGCTGACAAAGAAGGGCTTGCCTGTCTTTCCTATTTTTTTGAGGTATTGGGCAGCTTCTTGAAACAAGGGGCGATCTATCTCTTTATACGCCGGGTTATACACCACGTGGTCATACCACTGGTTTAGCCAGAAGCGCTCGTTATCCCAATCCGGATCCGGCCCGGAGAAAAACGCAGTGTGGTAGCCGTTCCTGCGCAGCATTTCTGGAAATCCTTCCATTGCCATATGGGTGAACGCCGTTGCAACGCGCTGTTCAGAATGGGGCATAAGGCCCGTGTGCATGGCCATAAAAGCAACCACGGTCGGCAGTCCATTGCAGAAGCACCTGGGCCAGTAGGCGCTTTTAGGATCGCGGCCCAGGGCATCGATAAACGGCGTGGGTTGGACAGACAGGTGTGGATTGAACAGCTGCATATCCTTGGCGCGGAATGTCTCGAGCTGCAGCAAGATAAATCGCCATGGCGTCCCTTGGGGTGTGGGACAGCGGCTCGTGTTTTGCTTTCTCAAGGGATAGGCATTTGAAGTAAAAACCCACGTGTTTGAATCGGCTTTCCGGTGCCACCAGTTGCGATATTTCGAGATGGTGTCGTTGATGTTCTTAAATTCTCTGGGTGTTGGAAACAGTCCATTGATTTCGTCGTAAACCAAAATTGCAGGCGGCCGAACCCGATTGAAAATTCGGTCCTCATCAGGGGCGGCATACCAGGAGATCGCTGGAGCGATATAGAACAGCAGAGCACTGCAAAGAAGCGCGGGACGGCGGATTTTCTCCCCGAGGCGGAACCGAAATCGGCCTGTTAACAGCACGGCACACGCGAGAAAAACAATGGGTATGGCAATCAGCAGGTATGCGCTGTATGCGCCGCCGGCATCGTCGGCAATGGCATGGCCGATAGCTGCCGGGGTCTTGCCGATACTGCCGTAGGTCTGAAGGTAATTGATAGAGATGTGGATACCCATGAACCGCTGGATCTCATGATCCGCATGGCCGATGATAAGAGAGGCAAAACATAAAAAAATTTGAATTCCCCCCAAAGGTCTTGGCAGAGGTCGGTTGCGCCTGTCAGCGAGGTGGGATGCAATAAAAAAAGGCAGGCAAATGAGGGCCAGGCCAAAGCCTTCGTAAAACAGGGAGATAAAGAGCTCGCTGACCCGATTCAGGACGAACGGCACCCCATAGGGGCCCGGACGCAAATAAAGGGAGGCCTTTAGCAGCGCCCCACTTAGGAGCGCGAGTGCGAAGATAAAAATAGCGCGATCCTGGTGGGTCGGTCGCTTTGTGGCAGTATCGGGCATTACTCCTTATGCATCCCAGGTACCATCTATCCCGATTTGACTTCAAGATGTTGATCTATGGTTCGAGAGGGTTGTCCAACCATTTTTCCGCTTCTTCGTGGCTGGCGAATTTCCGCGTAATGCTCCCGATGCCGGATCGCTCTGCCGCGAATTCGATTGCCATGGAGCCGATATGCGAACCGGGGACAACCTCTGCCCTCTTGTGGATGCCGGCCTCAATGGATAGACGTTGGACTTCGGATATCAGGGCGAGAACTTTTTGCGGCGGTGTCATGAACTCAGAAGCGTCTATCAGTATTGAAAACCCGGGGCTGACGTGCTTCAGAATCTCACGCCAGTGGTTGATGAAATCGGGCTCGTCCTCTGGTTGCTGCCAGAAACCGAATATTTTCCCAAAGACTCGGTTTTTGGCTTTGTCGAATTCCATGATGTAGTGATCAGACTCGAATCGCATTTCAACACCTCTGCAGTAATTAGTATTTGCGACACAGGATGGCTGGTCAATGCTTGGGAAGAGAATATCCAGGATTACCGCTCACCGCCGACCTATTGCTTCAGGGATGGGCATCGTAGGAAACGAAGCTTGCCAAGGTCGGATCGGCACGGTAAAAAAAACACTCACTCGGTTGACATTCAATGCAGTTCATCACCGGCACCGATTCCCCATGCGCCGGTCCATACGAGGAGGGTCCATGGCATTGGCTGTTGGATGGATCATCCATTGACCGATCCGCGACAGTTTTATCGTTCACCGAATCCCCTGGAAAAGTACTACCAGGCCTTCAGGGTAGGGGAGCGTCTGCTCCTGACCGGGCACTCCCACCAAGCTTGGCCTGATTGTGCCAGGGAGGGGATGGAACGAGCCTGGCACGATGCTGCCGAAGCAGTGGACGAAAAGTGGGAAAGGGCGTTTGAACAGGCGCGATTGGTGCGCGAGGGATATGCCTGCTTGTTGAATGATCCAGCAGAGAATCTGGTTCTGGCAGCCAGCACGCACGATCTGCTGGTTCGTTTTTTATCCGCTGTGGATTGGCGACGCCGGCGAATCGTAACCACGGACAGCGAATTTCACACGGCGCGCCGCCAGCTCAACAGGCTGGTGGAAGAAGGCGTGGCGTTGATCCGCGTAGAGGCAAATCCACCAGAGCACACCACTGAACGGTTAATCGGCGAGATTAATGAACAGACCACCGTAGTGATTATATCAGCGGTGTTCTTCAACAGTGGACTTCGGCTGGAGGGTATCCCGGATATCGCAGCGACCTGTCGCCGTCATGGGGTACCGCTTCTGGTGGATGCATACCACGCCGTCAATGTGGCTCCATTTGATATCCCGGCGCTGGATCTGACCGATGCGTTTGTGGTAGGCGGCGGCTACAAATACTGCCAGCTGGGCGAGGGGAACTGCTTCATGCGGGTTCCCCCGGGTGTGGTGTGGCGACCGGTCATTACGGGCTGGTTTGCGGAGTTCGATCTGCTGAGCAAGGGGCGGCACTGGGATACGATAGCTTACGGTGTCGGAGGTGCGCGGTTTGCCGGATCGACCTATGATCCTGTCAGTCACTATAGAGCTGCGCGGGTGTTCTCGTTTTTCAGAGAGCGCGGACTGACCAAAGAGCTCTTAAGAAGTATTAGTCAACACCAGATGCAGCTACTAATAGAACGATTCGACGGATTCGACGCAGATCCCAGTCTGATAGTTCGCGACACAAGCGCTGGACTGGCGCAGCACGGCGGCTTTCTGGTTCTCCGAAGCGTCCGCGCAGCTGAGATCCATGAGCGGCTACGGGCGGCTGGGGTTCATACTGATTACCGCGATCAGGCCCTGCGCCTTGGCCCCGCACCCTATCTCAGCGATCAGCAACTGCACGAGGCGATGGATATCCTCCGAGATATACTGGCGGCGATCTAAGGATACGTCCCCTTTTCTCTGGACAACCCACGCGAATTGACAGAATTTGGGGATTAATTGGATGAAGTGATCAGCGAGTGGCTCATCGATAAGAAACGAGGATTGGAGGCTAGAATAATGAAAAAATTGCCGTACATTTTGCTTGCATTCCAGATGAGCTTGAGCCTTGCAAGTTGTTCCTCCGACGCCAACGGAGCCCAATCCACTACCGGGCCTGAATTCAGTACGAGCGATTTGCAGGGGAATTGGACCGCCACAGAAATTCATTTTTCTTATTCCGAAGTTGATGATCTCCCCATCCCCGATCACGCAAACATCGTTGGAGACGGTGGTAGTGGTTTTATGACCATCGAAGCCAATGGGCGGTTTACCCTGACCATCGCCCCTGCGGATCGGGATGACTTTACGGTCGGAGGTCTCATGTTCTTCGAGGACGGGGAGTTCTTTGCCATCCAGTTTGATGATGAACCGGATGATTACGAATATTTTGAAGCGACACTCACCGGAAATACCTTTCGCATCAATGGCGGACCCAACACAGCGGCGTACGACCTGGATCTAGACGGGGAGGATGATCCCTGCAGAGTATCCATGGAATTTGTACGGTCTTAGGCAAACGACAACAAAGGGAACCAGAAGGAACCAGGGACGGAGGCGAACAGTTTTAGAAGATTCGCCTAATCTGCATCGGCGATGAGGAACCAGGGACGGAGGCGAACAGTTTTAGAAGATTCGCCTAATCTGCATCGGCGATGGTGGCGGCGAACCTGCTGCTCGCCATCTTTTTTCGCCATCCTCGGTCAATGTGCGACTTGACCAACTATCCGTATTTTCTTGGGTTATTTGTTTGGCACAGAGATTGATATCTGTTTGACCCATGCGCATCCCAAGAGCCGTTTCCTTGGCCGTTACTGGTGTCTTCCACAAAATGTGGCGGGCGCATAATCGAGAATACGTCTTTGCCCGTGATGCTGAAAAATATAACTATCTCAATGCACTATTCGATACCTATACCAAAAGCTTCAGAGAGAACATTCAGGTCCATGGGTACTGCCTGATGGGAAACCACACCCATGAAGTGGGCCGCCTCCTCCCTCATTTCAACGGGAATAGGGGGTTCAAACGGGCGACAAGGTTCCTGGGAAATTGGATGCGAAACGCCCATTCCCGATTTGGCATGGGCTACAACCAAAGACACAATCGGCAGGGAAAAGTCGCATACGACCGCCCGAGAACAACCGAAATAAAAAATGAATTTGAGGTGCTCAAAACCATGTTCTATTGCGATGCCAATCCAGTAAGGGTCGGCATTGTCTCGCATCCAGCCAACTACAAGCATTCCTCCTATCGCTTCTATGCATTTGGTGAAAGAAATAAGTATACAGTGCATCTAACACCCCCCCAGGCATACCTCGCGTGTGGGAAGACAGCAGCATCGCGCCGGAAGAAATACCGGCGTCTTTGTGATTTGTATTTACGACAAGAGAACTTGATTGATGACTGTCCAGGTGAAACCGTGGACACGCCGCTATGCGCGTCAGATTTCGAGAACCTGTTATATGCCATTAGAATACGGGGCAGACCTCTGCGTTCGTGAAAAACCTCAAAGAGTACAAAAACAGAGCAGGTAAGTAAAAATTCTCACCGCAAAAGGAAGCGTGAAGGTATTGATCTATCAGAATTGATAGGAATTTCCGCTTTCCGTTCTCAAAGCGCGTTCCCATTTCTCGAAGTGTGCAGAAGCGAGCAGAAATGAACCAAAGGAATCCTCTAAATATCTATCCATTGCAACATCCGCGATAATCTCAGTTCAATTATTAATGCGCTGTGTGTGTTATTTTTCCAACGGCCCAATTCAATTGAACAAAAGCCTCCGTCCCCTGCTACCCTGCTACCTGAACAAAAGCCTCCGTCCCCTGCTACCCTCTGCTACCTGAACAAAAGCCTCCGTCCCCTGCTACCCTCTGCTACCTGAACAAAAGCCTCCGTCCCCTGCTACCCTGCTACCTGAACAAAAGCCTCCGTCCCCTGCTACCTGTCCCCTGCTACCTTTTTATTGCCTTTGCTCTGCTGCGAAACCGCATGGTTTCGCCAAGGGCCAGTTCGAGTGGTAGGGTGACGAGGGCGGCCGTCAGGGTGGCGCCTATGCCGATGAGGGCAAGAATGCCTATCGATCGCAGGCCAGCGTGGGAGACCACGAGCATGCCCACAAATCCCACAGCTGTCGTGGCTGCGGCCACGGCAATGGCCGCACCAGTGGTTTTTAAGACATACCCAAGGGATCCGGGACCGTGTTCCCGATAGGCATGGTAGAGGTGCACTGACGCATCAACCCCAATGCCGAGCATAGTGGGCAGCACGAGCATGTTGTAAAGGCCTATCCGAATATCGAATATCGCCATGATCCCCATTGTCCACGCAGCCCCAACGATGAGCGGCGCAAACACCATCAACGCTGACTTTAGGGATCTTAGGTCCAGCAACAGTAGTACGAGGACCACGGCTGTGGCCGCGACCGTCATGAGCCACCCATCCCGCTGTACTGCGCGGACCACTTCCACCATGATAAACCCAGATGCAGAAGGCCGCACCTCACCCTTTCCAGGCACATCGATGCTGCCGTAGGCCTCGTAGAACCGCTCGATTTCAGAGATAATCCACTCGTTTGCCCGAGGATAGAGATAGACCATGCGGCCCAAGGTGCCATCTTTTTCCTGAAATTTGTCCTTTACCCACTGTGGCAGGCTGTCAATCCCGAACGGGTTGGCAGTGGTCCAATGCCGAATTTGAGCAAGGGTCTCTCTGGTATCTTTTTCTAGGCGACTCAAGCCAAGGGCACTGTCCACATGTGATCGAAGCTGTTTGAGCTGGGCCAACTTCGGCTCTTGATCTTCTGGAATAAACGAAAAAATGGAAAACGCGCGCTTTACCAAATCTTTATTGTCGACGTCATTATCGATAATGCTTTCCAGATGGCGCGTGAGCGCTTGGGCATCCTCTGGGGTCGGTAGCACTGCTACGACAGGGGACGAACCCTGACCCAGGGTTTTTCCATAATCGATGCTGGCGCTCACCCGTTCACCCCTGAGATTGCGGAAATCGTATTCAAAATCAATTTTCCCCGCAGATGTGAAGCCAAGGCCTGCGAGTAATGCCACCCCGCCAATGGCTGCGCCCAGCCAGCCCGTGGATAAGGAGACGGACGTGCTGCGATCAGGTCTTTGTACAACCCGTTTGCGCCAGGGTTTTGGCGTCGAGATCCGCTCCATGAGCACGGCCAGGGCAGGCAACAACAAGGTGTAGACCAGCAAGCAAGTCGTTATGCCCATGGTGGCGATGAGCCCGAATTCACTGAACCCCTTAAATCGCGCTAGGATCAACACGGCCAACCCACCTGCGGTTGTAAGCCCAGCTGTTAGAATCGCCTTGCCCGTATGAATCACAGCCAGCGCCAGTGCATCTTCGAGTGATTTTCCTCGGGCGCGCTCGTCCAGATAGCGCACGGACATGTGCACGCCAAAGTCGATGCCGAGCCCGAGGAGCACTGCGAAAATAAGGGCCGTGGTCATGTTTAGGCGTTCCAAGGTCAGCGCAGTGAGGCCAACGGTCCAAAGGATGCCGACGGCGAGCGGTACAAAGATCAGTAAGACGATTCTAACCCTTCTAAAATAAACAGTAATAATGAGCAGAATCAGGGAAATGGAAACAGCGAGGGACGAGAAAATATCACCGATGACGTTATTGTATTCCCGGTACCGGTTCCGGTATGGCCCGGCCACTTCTACGCGCATATCTGGATTTCGCCGCGGGTTAAGTCGCGCGATGAGCGCTTCGGTTTTTTCCACCAAAGCGCGGCCGAAATTCATGTCCAAGGCAGGTTTTTTAGGCCGGGCAATGACCGACATCAGCGTGCCCCCTTTGGCTATGAGGCGATCTTCGGTGCCGAGCCCATGGTCGTTTTGCTGTCCGTCTATCTGGGCTAGACCCACTGCAGCGCCCCGCCGCTTAAGCCGCTCTTTCAATGGGGTCATTACATCTTCAATATCGATGTCTGGCGGTGCCTCCTCTTCCAAGGCGATATAAAACGGGTTGCGAATTTTTTTCTCATAATCGAGCCGGTCTTTTGCGCGATTGACGAGCTTTTTTAAATCTTCAAGATCGAGATAGAGCAGACGATGATCTCTGAAAAAGGTCTTATCCTGTTTTGTCGCGACATAAGTAAGCTCCTCTAAAGAAGCGAGTTCGCGGGCGATGTCGTCTGCAAAGGCCACATTGTCCGCGACCACTGGCGAGTCAATGGCTACGATCAGGTAGTCAGTGGAGCCGATCAGCGTTGAGATGCGTCGAGACTCAATAACGCAGGGCAGTTCGTCTGGCAGTAAGGTGGTAAAATTGGTATCCAGTCCAAGGGGGCTGTGTGCCATCAGCCAGTACGCAACGCCTGCTGAGATCAACCCCATGGCAATCACCACGCTTCCTGCACGGCGTATGGCCAACCGAAGGTAGGGTTTGAGAAGTCGTTCCATAGGTTTTGCCTCGATGCTGCGGCCATCCTACGTCAAAGTCGAGGAAAGCGCACGTTGTCTAGGCGAATTTCATCCATCTGTCTTGGGATTGCGAGCATTGATAGGTCTGATATGATGCGCAAAACATGGGGCCAGGGATAACAAGATCGCCCGGGAAAAAATGGTACTTAGATGTGTACAGAAGTGATGAGGTTTGAGAGTCGCGATGATTTCGAGCAGGTGTACTTACACGATCTTCCAGGGGGCGGCGTGTTTGTCCCGACAGACAAGGCCTATGGTTTGGGAGATATGGTCTCGATAAAACTCTGTTTTCCTGAAATTCCAGAGGGGATCCAACTGCGGGGGCGCGTGGTATGGCGTCGTCCTGCCACCAGGTGGCGAGGATCCCTTCAGCCAGGTGTGGGCATCAGTTTGGAGAAGGCTGAACCCGAAAAGATACAGTTCCTCGTCCGGTATTGCGAAGGGCGGCTGGAGGCGCGCCGAGGAAAAAGCCGGCGTATTCCCGTGGACTTTGATGTGGACTTCTCAACCTCAGATAATTGGTATCGGGGCAAGGCCACCAACATCAGCCGTGAAGGCATTTTTATTGCCACGGACGCACCAGTACTGGTTGGGGAGACCCTCATCTTGAGATTTTTTATCGATAAAAGTGCCCCGCCAGATCAGTGTTATGGACGGGTGGTCTGGCAAAGTGCGCGTTCTTCGGAAGCGGGTATTGGCGTTGAACTCGAATACAAGACCGCCCACGGGAAACAACAGATCTACAATTTTGTTAAGAGAATTGAAGAGAGTCTCATTCAAAGAGCGGAATAAGCAAAACAGGTTGAACAAGGATCGGCGAAAATAGCGATGAAACAGTTTGCAGCGGGAATTGTGGTCGCATCAGTCTTCTGGCTCTGTGCGCTCTATGCCCAGTCCACAGGCATATTTACTTTATTTGACAGCCAAGTTGTTAACATACCAGAAGAACAGCTCACCTCGGACGACTCGGCATCCACGTTAGAGGGGGATGTGAAAAAAAAGCGACGCGGCCGGCATAAACGTCGCAGGCGGCCCCGGCGTGCCCTGTCGGATGGACAACGGTCTTGGGAAACAGGTAGTGGCCTCCAGGGCGATAACCTAGGCGCTCCGGGCAGTCGTGACCTCGAAATGGGCCGGGCAGGCGGAGAGGCACAACTCACCGAAGGTGAGATTGATCGGGGCATTGATCGTGTGTTTGGCGGCATTGAGCGCTGCCTTGTACTCGTTCCAAGCGATGCCCCTGCTAAGGGTAAGGTGGTCGTTGGCATGCGCATCGCGTCCAGTGGTCAAGTAACCCGGGTGAACCTCCAGGGACCCAAAGTGATCATCAGTGGAGAAGCCGGCGCATGCATCCGGCGTACCGTGAAATCCATCCGGTATCCCGCCTTTGACGGGCCAGATATGGTAGCCCACTATCCCATTACGTTTGAATAAAGGGAGGAGAGGGGATGGACTTCCCAGAGGGTATGGGGGCTTTGGCGCCAAACCTATGATTCGCTGCTGTTCTCAGCAATCGTAGGTATAGGTGTGGCGCTTATCCACAACGCCGTCGACGCGTATGTCGTACTCCTCGGATAACAAATTTCCAGCGTTGTCATACGTATATGACCAGCGCTCATCTGAGCCGCTATCGGTTTCCAATTCCCAATCCTCAGTCAACAGGTTACCATCCAAGTCATACGTATATGTTATGCGTAAGTTCGCGATACCGTCTGCGTCGTCGTCCCATTCCTCAGTCATCTTCATGCCATCTTCTTCATATAGGTATACGACGCGAACTTCCACCACGCCGTCGGCATCACCGTCGTGCTCATAAGTCAACTTGTTGCCATCTTCGTCATACGTATATGTCATGCGTATATCCGCGATGCCGTCTGCGCCTTCGTCCTGCTCCTCGATTAACAGATTTCCAGCGTTGTCATATGTATATGTCGTGCGGTTATCTGCGACGCCGTCGGTGTCATAGTCCCTCTCCTCAGTCAGCCGGTTTCCATTGTCGTCGTACGTATATGTCGTGCGGCTATCCACGTCGCCGTCGATGTCTTCGTCGTGCGCCTCGGTCAACAGATTTCCCTCATCGTCATAAGTATATATCGTACGTTTTTTCTCGCCGTTGACGGCGTTGGAGTCCCGCTCCGCGGTTAACATGTTACTATCTTCGTCATACGTATATGTCGCGTGATGATCCACGATGCCGTCTGCGTCTTCGTCGTGCGCCTCGGATAATAGGTTTCCATCATTGTCATATGTATATGTACTGCGGCGATCCACGATCCCATCGGCTCCCCGGTCGGTCTCCTCGCGCATAATGTTTCCATTGCCGTCACACGTATATGTCGTATGGGTATCCACACTAGATCCGGGCGCCTCGTTGCCGTCGCATCTGGTCGCTGTTAGGCCAACCAGAATACACAGCATGAGTTTCATCTTTGTTATTAGCGAATTACGCATTTTTTCTCTCCTTCCATAGTACCTTAACAGTCACAGACGACGTCGTTCAACTTCCCCGCACCTTGTTCTAGATTTAAGAACTCCGTCCAATGACGACCGTTGCCCGTCATTGCTTATGAATTTCCCATTCGTTAAGACGTTTGCCATACCACTATTGCGAACCAGTGATTTTTTTATTCAGCTACGTTCGTTGCCGAGTTGTGGCCTGGTAGAAGTGGTAGAAGGGGGAGGTAAACGCGGATGGGGATAGGGGGCTGGTGTTTAAAAGAGGTCGTCTACGCCTTCTTCGTCTTCCTTAATGGGTTTGCCTGCTTTTTCTTTGGTCTTTTTCCCGCTCTGTTTTTTTCCGCTTCCCTTTGTCACTGAATGATGCGTGTCGCCGACATGCCCGCCACTCGAGCCGCCAGCAGATTCTCCAGTGTAAGAATCGACAACCGATGTATGGGTGTCGGAAAGATTGCCGCCAGTGACGTCCGCAACCACATCAGATACTTTTTCAGTGACATACCCGTCGGGTTTGGGTTGGTTTGTGCGCAGGCTCGCCAGGTTGTTCTCCGTCACTTTGGCCGAGAGTACCAAACAGTAGACCCCATAAAAATTGGACCTGTCCCTGGCGATCATATAGGTATCGTCATCTTGCCATTTTACTTCGTCGAGCTTGCCATCTTCGGTTTGAATTTCCTTGCCCTTGCCAAACATGGAGGTGAGCTTCTCGACGTATCCTTCAAACGTGATCTTGTCCTCCAGGGAGTCTCGTCTAAAGGATCGCAGTCGCTTCCAAAAGCGACCATCGAAAAAGAACAGGTATTCCACGAATTTGCCAGCATCCCACATGAGCATGGACTCGCCATTATTGTGGGTGAACTCGGGCTCGATCATAACCCCTTCGTACCCGGAACGATCCCCGTCAAATTTGACATAGCTATTACGCAAGTTGTTGATTTCTCTTATCATTTTTGTGCGGACCCGATCCTCTTCGATCGCACCGCCTGCGTTCTTCAGCTCTTCTTTGTAACTGTCCTTAATAATATTTTCGAATTTCGCCATGACGGCCTTGTAGTGCATGCCCCACGCAATGCCGGACGTCTGATCCTTAATTTTTTCAGAATAGGGAATGCCCTTGGATTTTCGATTCCTTGCCCGGCACTTCTTGCCTTTTTTGCCTTTTGGACACTTCTTTGCCTTGGCAGCCCTTTGCTTCTTATTTTTTTTCTTTGTATTGCCGCTGAGGTCTGACCCTGGAATGCGGATGTCTGTTGCATCGTAGGACGTCCCAGTGTCTTCGGTTGATGCAGCTCCACCGCCGCTGCCCTTTAGTTCAGACGTATCTCCAACACCGCCAAAAGGCGCCTCTGAACCACTTGCAAACGCCTTTTTCTGTGGCTTTTCCGCGCCGCCGCACCCGATCATCAACGCCGCCATTACGCCTATGAGTAGCGCGCCTCCTGCACTATATCGCTTTACCATCGATTCCTCCGCTTTGGCTTTTGGGTTTACGCTGCCTTCTTATAATTCGCCGCCTCATCTTATCATCTGTCCGCATCCAGCCAAGCGTTATTTCGCGTTCGATGCGGCCAGGCGGTTTCGCGGCGATTGGAACCGATGTCGCGTGCCAGCTGAGACCTCCCGTTTTATGGCTTTTTTCAATAAGTTGGCCATTTTTAACTGCTGTGGCTCGGTCTTGTAGAATGTCTCCCAGGCGTAGTGGTAGAGGTACTCGAGTCGATTCGGGGTCATGTTTGCCGGCTTAAAGACCACCTCCCCAGCTGTGTACCGCCGCCAATCCGTGTGGAGCACGCGGTCGCTGGCGGCCAGGTCTTGATAGGCCTTTGTGTGGGGAAAGGGCGTTAGGACAGTGAATTCTGCCAGGTCCAACTCGATTTCCATTAGAAAATCCACCAAGGCTTTGATGGCGTCCTCTGTGTGATCGTCGAGCCCGAGCAGAATCGTCCCTTCCACGGCAATGTCGTGCTCTTTGAGCCGGCGGACCCGCTGCCGAATAAAGTCTGAGGTGTCGAAGATCGCCTGATAAACCCACCAGACGCCTGCATCAGCTGCTGCTCTGAGCACGTCGTCGTCGTCTTCCACGGGGTGGCTCACGATGTTGCGCTTTAAAGGGGCGAGGGCACGGAACAGGTCGAGCTCCCATTTTTTGTCCTGGGCCAGGGAATTGTCCACGAAAAACAAACGGTTGTTGGGAATCGACGCCACCTCGGCCACAACTTTGTCTATGGGGCGCGGTCGAAACGAACGACCTCCCAAATAGCGCACGCAGCACGGGTAGCAGTTGAAGCGACAGCCGCGAGAGGCGTGGACCAGATCGACCATCTGTACACCCCGATAGCTGTACTTTTCCCGGTTTAGAATGGACCTCCGGGCCGTGCCCACGGTATCGATGGGGGCTGGCAGATCCAAATAATCGTATTTTTTCTGAAGGTGTCCTGCCTGCAAATCAGCGAGCACAGGGTGGAATCGACCTTCGGCTTCTCCGATAAATACGGCATCCGCGTGAGCAGTCGCTTCATCCGCGTGCAAGGAGGCGGCAATGCCCCCCATGATCACCGGGATGCCAAGGGCCCTGAAGCGATCAGCGATCTCGTATCCGCGGGGGGTTTGACACGTGAGCATCATTGAAATGCAGACCAGGTCCACATCCTCATCAAACGTCACTGCATCGACATGTTCATCCACAAACCTCACCTCGTGTTCATCTGGAATTGTCGCAGCAAATACGACCGGGCCGTGGGGGGGGAGGTTGAATACCCGTTGTCCAGGTAATTTGGGCCACTTGGGGTAAATAATCTCAATTCTCATGACAGGCAGTGTATCTCATTCTGTTAAAAATCCCTTGAGGTTCTTGTACATCGCTTTTGCGTTGCGCCGGATTGTGGGCATCCCAGTGCGGTAGAGTGCTGTGCCGAGGATGTGTTGTTCGAGAATGTGATCGTCCATTGTGGCGATGTCTTCAATCGATGCGACCTTGCCAGCTGCCGGGTCTGGTGGTGGATCAAGGGCAGATGCAGTGGTTGGATTGTCCCACGGACAGACTGTTGCGCACTGATCGCAACCAAACATCCCGGTCATGTGCTCGGCAATGTGGGTCGGTATATGCGGCGCTCGGCTTTCGATGGTCCAATAGGAAAGGCACCGCGCACTGTCTACGGTCCCAGGGGATAAGATGGCCCGGGTTGGGCAGGCATCCATACAATCCGTACAATTGCCGCAAACTTCATATGGCTGAGCTACCTGTTGTACCGGTATCGTCGGCGTGCCAGCGCATATGATCTCGCCGATCACCACGCGGGGTCCTATTTCAGGTACGATGAGCATGCCGCTCTTGCCAATGTGACCAATGCCACTGAGGAGTGCCCAGGTCCGCTCCATCACAGGCGCGGTATCCACAAACACCCGGCATTTGGCCTTGGGAAACCGGTCTTTAATGCTATGAGCGATAACGGTTAATCGCTCACGCACGGTCGTGTGGTAGTCGATACCTCTTGCACTGGATGACACATATTTCCAAAATCCAGCGGACGTCGCACCATTTGCATATGGCAATGCCGCCACAATGAGCGCGGTAGCACCCCGCAAGATACCTGGGTGATGCAGATCGCAGCGCTGCTCTCGATGTCGCGCGAGGTAGGCCATGTCTGCATGGTACCCACTGGCAATATAGGCCTCGTAGTGGGCAGCACTTCTTTGAGGGACGGTACCGGTCGATACCGCACCTATTGCGACAAAGCCCAGTTGCCATGCAAGTGGGCTGAGAAAAGCCCACTCAGCGGGAAGTGTATCGGACGTTAAAACGCGTTTGCTCCTTGTTTGACCCTCGCGTTGGTTGTTCATATACCGATATATATGATAAGTTTTTAGTTAGAAATTGATAGTTACGTCAACAACGGGGTGCATGGGATGGACCGGCGAGACGATCCCGAAAATACACGCGTTACAGACGGCTTTAGCTTCATCCCGCAAAAATCCACCGAGGATGCGCTGGTCATGATTTATCCCCCCCGTCCGGATATGGGACGCAAATTCGAGCTCAAGGGCAAGGTCGCCAATATCGGTCGGGATCCGTCAAACCATATCGTCATTAACAGCGATCCTGTGTCAAGGCGTCATGCGCGGCTGGCCATGGAATCTGGCAGGCGACTGATCACGGATCTGCAGAGCACGAACGGCACTTACGTTAATAACGAGCCGATCCTATCTAGATTCTTGAGGAATGGGGACCAAATTAAGATAGGCGATACGATTTTCAAGTATCTCGTCGGCAGTGACGTGGAATCAGAATACTACGAAGAAATCTACCAGATGACCATCAAGGACGGCCTGACCGATATTTACAACAAACGGTACTTTATGGAGGCACTGGAACGGGAGATGTCCAGGGCAAAGCGATACGAACGCGAGTTGTCGATTTTACTGTTCGATATTGACCGCTTCAAATCGGTCAACGATACCTTTGGTCATCTTGCTGGAGATCACGTGCTCCAGATTTTGGCCACGCTCGTATCTGCCAGATCCCGCCGCGAAGAGGTGTTTGCGCGATACGGTGGGGAGGAATTCGTCATTTTGCTGCCTGAAACCTCGAAAGACGGTGCCATAGAGCTCGCCGAGCAGCTGAGACGGCGCATCGCCTCTCATACATTCATTTTCGAGGGAGAGGAGATTCCCATCACCGTGAGCGTCGGCGTGGCCAGCATGGATGATTGCGCCATCACACCGTTGAATTTTATCAAGCGATCAGACAAAGCCCTCTACAAGGCCAAAGCCGAAGGTAGAAACTGCGTGCGGGCATAGCACCTGCTGCACCGCTGTGGTAGACACTATTCGGGCTTGTCTCGTTGACTCCGGCGCTTGCCGAGATCCCGAATGTCCATGGCAGCTTTTTCGATATATCGAAATCCCCGCCTGATGAGGTATTCCTTACCGTCATCGGTGGCCACCCGTACATCCACAACCGTAGGTTTTGGAGAGGACGGGGTGGTCACGGTGAGCTTGTTCACACTGCTGACAACGACATTATCTGCCTTTTGATTACCAAAATATACGGTGAGACCGAGATTGGGATTGAATCCCGAACCCCGTATCGTGACCGGCTCACCGCCGCCCAGCACGCCCACCGCAGGCGATACGTCCTTGATGCCAAATTCCTCATCACAGCCCAAATAGGCGCAGCACACGAGCATTATCCAAACTGTTACTGCGAACTTTCTCACGGCTTTTTCCTCCCTTACATCATGCAGCGCTATCTCGATCTTTTATCTTTCCACTAATATCGGTACTAGAGAGCGATTATCGAAGTCAAGCGCTTTTGTAGGACTTTTAGCGAGTTCCTTGACAAGAGCGATGTATCCAATAAAGATTTCTTTAGTTCTCTTGTATAAAATTACGCACGGGTAAGGCATTGGCAAAACAAAATATATTGATAGTCGATGCGGACCCAAAAAGCCAAAGGGTCCTGGAGGTCAGCCTCAAAAAGGCGGGATTTAGCGTTACCAAAGCTGTCAACGGGGCAGATGCCCTGGAAAAGACGCGTATTTCAACACCAGATCTCGTGATCTCAGATACCAATATGCCCGAAATGGACGGGTTTGAGCTGTGCACGAAGTTAAAGGAAAACGATGAGTGGGGGAGTATCCCGTTCATTTTTCTAACAGCGCAAAAATCTATTGAAGACAAAATTCGCGGCCTGGAATTGGGTGTCGATGATTACCTGACAAAGCCGATTTTTATTCGCGAGATTCTTGCCAGGGTCAGCCTGGCCCTTCAGCGGCGCCAGAAAGAACGCCTGGAGCGCCGGGGATCCAAAACGAAATTTTCCGGAAATCTCATGGACATGGGCGTGGTCGATCTCATCCAGACCATTGATTTCAGTAGGAAATCTGGCGTTATCCACCTGGCTCGAGAGGATGACGAGGGGGAGATCTACTTTAGCGAGGGAAAAGTCGTCGATGCGGTGACCCGCCATCGCCAGGCAGCAGACGCGGTCTACCGCATGCTCGTGTGGTCAGAGGGCACGTTTGAAATCGAGTTTCGCAATATCGAACGCGAGGACAGGATCGAATTGACAACCCAAGGGTTGTTGATGGAAGGCATGCGCCGCCTGGATGAATGGGGACGGCTGCAAGAACAGCTACCGCCACTTACCTCGATTTTTGATGTCGATGGGGATGTTCTCGTCGACAGAATCGGCGAGATACCAGATGAGGTAAACGACATTCTCAAGCATTTCAACAGCCGCAACACCCTCATGGAAGTCGTCGATAGGTGCTCGTTTGGCGACTTGGAAGCGTTATCCATTATCACCAAGCTCTATTTTGAAGGGCTCATTACCGAAACATCACCCCAGCTGGGGCAACGGGTCAGCGATGCGGCCGCGATTGTGGGCGGCACCGGCGACAGCGAAGGGGAGATTCAAATCCACCGGGTCGGAGAGAGCCTTCTCTCACCCCACGGGGACGCACCCAACGTGGTGGCGGGGGCGGCATCAGAAGCCGAAGTACCCCTGATACCCCTCGGGCCAGAAGACGACCTCACCCCGCCTGTTACAAGTACCCAGCGGATGAAACCACCGGACTTGGAACACAGCGTGGCGCCCAGGTTATCGATTGCTGTGCGGCGCTCCGCATACCTCGAGGCGTTGACACAACACCCGGCATCACCGGTATCCAATTCGGTATCAGATTCGCCTGGTGCGTCCAGCAGTGTCCCCCCGCCTCTGCCGAGCGAAGACGTATCTGGGCAAACCATAAAAGGACAACCCATACTCGCCGATGTGCTCCCAGAGGATCTATCCGAATCCGAATCCGAATCCGACTCCGAATCCAAATCCGAGCAGGAACAGCCAGTATCGACCCTTGAAGATCGCGAGGACCGGGATACGCCCTTTCCAACAAACCCACCGCCACTTCCCGCTGCCCCATCTACCCCTGCGGAAAGACCGCTATTGCGCGCGGGAACCACGTTGCCACCACCGCCAGTCGGGCAAATCGGCGATGGGGGGGAACCATCGGTGCTGCCCGATCCTTTAGATACCCAGCAGGACGAGGCAGCCAAGATTGCCGCGGCCCTCGATGCCCAAGCCCCACCCCCCGGCCCTAACGACCGGGATGCGGGTGATCTTGCGGACCAGGATGGCGCATTTCCTCAGGTCAAACCTGAGGGATCCACTTCCCCATCTAGCAAATCTGTCAGGCTGGGGTCCATGCTGACCGACGACGGCGAAAGCAACGCACTGGGGTCTGATTTCCCAGAACACGCGACCGCACCAGATGCCAAGCGAAGTAGAAAAATTGCCCTTTCGTTGGCCCTGGCAGTCACCCTGATCGCCATCCTGGGGTACATCATTTGGCAGACCACTGAGGTTGGGCATGTTGCCGCACCACCCAGCCCAGACCGCGGTGCAACAGACGCTACCAACATCAATATCGCCGCTTCCCAGCAATCCCAAGACGTTGAGGCTATCCGCCCGGCATCCCAGCATACAGAGCACGCAGAAGAGGACGCTAAAAAACCGCTGCCCGATACTGCCCAGGAAACGCCTGCTCCTGTTCCCTCAGCCGATGAGGTGCCTGACATTGCTACCCCTGGCACCGAGGAAGCTGTTGTAAACGTCCCGTCAAAATCCCCCCAACCCTCTTTTTCAAAAGGGGAGCATTCGCAAGTCCCACTTGAAAAAGGGGATTTAGGGGATTCCGTCAGCCCGAAGAACCAGGTGGAAAATCCATCTACAACACCCCCAGAAGAAGGCAAAAAGGCAGTCAGTGAATACGAAGCCGCGCTTGCCAAGGCAAAAAAATCAGGCGGCCCAGCACAAAGAAAATACCTGCGCCAGGCTATTGCTGCAAACCCCAGTGGAGATCAGGCACTTGCACTGCTCGCCACGAAACTCATGGAAAACAAATCGACTCGATCCGAGGCCTTCTCCCTGGCAACCCGCGCCGTGACTGCGAATCCTGAAAATGCCATGGCCTGGCTCTCCATTGGATACATTCACCAGCTGGAGGGACGCGCTGCTGAATCAAGAGCAGCATACAAGAAATGTGCGGCGTGCTCTGGACCCGCATTGTATGTACGGGAGTGTCGGCGCCTGGCGAGGTAAGGCAAGCTCGATGGGGGAGGGATAGGATTACTTGATTCTGCCCTCGACGATATCCAACTCTTCGGCGATTCGGTCTGCGATCTCAGTATAGTCTTGTGTTCCTAAGTACGCCTTTCCATTGACGAAAAACGTGGGCGTCCCTTCTACGCCAAACCGCATGCCTTCGAGCTTATCCTTTTCTATGTAGCGCATGGCGCCCCTGTCCTTGATGTCTGCTTGGAATTTGGCAATGTCCAGGCCCACTTTCTTGGCGTATTTCAACAGGTCTGGGTCATCCAGGTTCGTGCGCTTGGCAAACATGATCTCAGCCATCTCCCAGAATTTTCCCTGGCGATATGCTGCCACGCCTGCCAAGGCTGACGCGACGCCCCGATTGTGGCTTCGCACGGGAAAGAGCTTGAAATAATGCGCGACCTTATCTCCAAACCGAGTCTTTAGGTTTTTTAGTTGGGGTGCCACGTGGGCGCAAAACGGGCACTGAAAGCAAGCGTATTCCACAACGACGACCTTGGGGTTCTTGCCACCCACAACCGGATGATCTGAGAGGTCAATATTAAATGTCTCCGAGGGAAAGGCGGATTTGTGTCGCAGGTCAATACCGGCCTTGATGAAATCTCCTGACTTGCCCTTGCGAACCATGCGTGCAACATAGCCAGCGTGCCGCCGGGCTGTCATATCTCCTTGGGCCATGCATTGGGCGATACTGCCGCTACACCCCCGCGTGTTGGCGAATTTGTTGAGATGCTGCGCGGTCTGCTTTTTATGCTCAGGGGTCAGTTTTTTAAGATCGATGCCGATGATCTTGTCCCAGGCAATATCTGCTGCAGCAACAGCTGTCGATACACCCATCACAACGGCGACCATCAACCCGATAAATAGATTTTTACTATGCATGTTTACTTCTCCTTTCGAACCAGCGATCCAGGGTCAACCTATCTGGTCTGATAACCACTAGAAAAAGACCGGCCAGTAGTAGCCCGATGTCCCGAATAATCAGGCCAGCATTTAGCTGATCACCGACTTCAGATGATGAAAAACAGCCGCACTGGAGTTGAAGATCCGCACTGAGTGCCAGGGCGATGGCTGTGATAAACATGACGTTCATGCCACAGGTCACAAGGGCAGCGCCCCGCGTCCACCATCCAACGACGAGCACGACGCCTACGACCAGCTCGGCCCAGGGTAGGATGATCGCCTGCAGGTTGACCAGGGATAGCGGCAGGATTTGATAGGTGGCCACCTGAAGCGCAAAATCGTAGGGATAGGCGATTTTGTAAATGCACGCCCAAATGAAGGTTATTGCGAGTAGCAAACGGCAGCCCACGCTGAGGACATCCTTTGGTATTTCCAGGCGCGCATTGTTCATTGGCTATCTCCGTTTGCTTTGACGGTGGCAATGCCCGCTTTGTTCAATGCGTCAAGGCCCCCTTCGACATGTCGTACGCCTGAGATGGTTGCCTCGACCAACTGTTGGGCCAGGGGTTTGCCAAAGTCCACTTTTGTTTCAGGAGATGATGGATCAGCGTACGCGCCATAAACAATAACCGACGTCGGTTTTTTTTGTTTTACGGCCTCGATAACCCTGTCGATGTCCTTCTGGTCAGCGCCGAACAGGGCAGAGTAGGGCACGTTGATGGCGCCTTGAACGTGTTCCTTCTCGTATATTTCCGGTGGCCTGGCATCCACGTACAGAATGGTTTGCTCCCCGGTTTTCGAAAGCTCGTCCGGTCGTACCTGTTCGGATTCGACCTCGGAATCCTTGCACGGTGCAAAGATTTCATATGGAATATCCGTTACCAGGGGAATGCCGTCTGCTCGAAGTAAATTCGTCACGATGGCGATGGCCGCTGATGCTGCGACGATTGCTATGGCGTGTAAGCCTGTCCTTTGAATCGATCCTGCCACAATGAGCCTCCAAACCCAAGTGAACTCTAGCAAGCTTTTTTGTCGATATGAAGGGGCTATCAACAAATTCTGCCAAGTAATGGGTGCAAGCTACTTGATTTTAAGTGAGGAGCTGCGTGAGAATGGGTTTATGCAGTTGGGCGAAAAACCGGTTGAAGTATTCAACATGACGCGGCCTGCAGATCCAGTGGCCTTTGTCGGCGCTGTGGTCAGCGTTGTACTCCTCGGGATGTTTCTGGTTGCACTGCCAAAGCTGGCCGCAGCAGCTGGATCGTTTGGCGACGATTCCGGTGGGCGTGGCGAACCCTTTGAGTACGTAGAGGCGCGCCTATTGAAATGGGGTGAAATCAAAGACAAGGAGGCCCTGCCAGACCGCATTGTCCCGGCCTTGCCCACAGCCCCGGAAGAGACCCTCCCCCTTGACCGAAATGAAAACAAAGCAGAACCACCAGCCAAACCCAAAAAGCCCGCGCGCCAAAGAGGAGCGGTGACCGACGAGAAACTGCGACAAGTGTTCGACAAAGCCCGGGCATTTGCCGAGATACAAGACGACTTCGTGCCCGAGGGGCATCCAGATGGCGTGCCAGATGGAGACGTTACAGATCCGGCCCTGGCATCCATGGGCGCCACCTATGGCAGAAGGATCACGCGCCTCATCCAAGAGCGCCTCATGGTGCCTACGTTGATTTCCGAAGCTCAAAAAAACAAGCTGAAAGCAAAGATTCACCTAAAATTTGATATCGATATGACAATCGTTTCTTTTAAGTTTATAAAAAAGTCCGGTAATGCCTTGTACGATGACGCCATCCAAAACGCGGTTGACAAAGTTAGGATTGAGGTGCGCAACCTCCCGGCACCGCCGGAAGCAATTGCCCCCCGCGTGTTTGGGGGAGGCATTGTCATCAATCTGCGCGGTCAGGACAGCCCGTATGAGTAGGCCGAGGCATTGTCTTGGGTACATCGTAAATAGTATCTCCGCCTGTGGTGTCTAAATATTTTAGGCAAAGTGAAAAGTATCTTAAATACGAGGTGAAGAATGAAAGCGACGGCGATTACATTAGGAACCCTGGTTGCGGTGCTGCTCTTATGTATTTTTGCGCCATTCCAAGCCCAGTCTCAAAAGGCAAAGACAGATAAGTCTCAGGCCGAGGAAAGCCTGCCCCGCATCTCTGAGAACGCACCACTGGAACTGGAACTCTGGGGCGGCATTCGGGATTTGTACAAGATCGCCATTCCCCTGCCCCTTGGCTCGCCAAGCGCGGCCCGAGAAATCCAGAAAGTAGAATCCACAGACTTGAAACTTTCTAGTCTTTTTAAAGTTGTTGATCCCAAATCATACTTGGCAGATCTGGCAGCTGAGGGCATGTCGATCCAAAAAGACCCCTGGATCCAAGTCGGCGCCCAAGGGGTTAGCAAGTGCAAAGTGACGGCATCTGGCGGTCGATTGACCCTCGAGTTCAAGCTATTCGAGGTGGCTCGGGGTGAAAAGCCAGTGCTCCAGAAAAAGTTCAACGGCAGCCGGGACGACCTCAAGTTGATGGTTCACAAGTGGATAAACAAAGTCATCGGCTATTTCACTGGGGAGGACGGTGTCTTTGGCACGCGCCTATTGTTTTCCAGAAGGATCGGCCCGGGGTCCAAGCATATCTACACGGCTGACTGGACCGGTGGAGGTGTGGGTCGGGTCACCAAAAACAATTCCATCAATCTGCTGCCAGCGTGGGGGCCAGGCGGTGCTATTTTCTATACATCGTTTGTCGAAGGGTTTCCCTATCTCTATCGCACTGGGCAGCGCAAGCCCGTGCTTGCCGAACGGGGGCTCAACATGGGCGCGGCATTTCACGGCGGCAAGATGGCTGTGGTGCTGTCCAAGGACGGCAATCCAGAGATTTATGTCGGCAGCGCGAGTGGGTCAGGACTTCGGCGCGTAACGAGCTCGGGCGCCATAGACGTGTCACCGACCTGGAGCCCAGATGGGTCAAAGATTGCGTTTGTCTCTGATCGCCACGGGTCGCCCCAGATTTTTGTAATGGGCGCTGGCGGAGGTGGTGCCAAGCGTGTCACCTTCAAGGGGGCTTATAACCAGACGCCCAACTGGTGTCAGCGCCCTGGATCGAATCTCATCGCGTTTACCGGTCGCGATGGCGGCACCTACGATGTCTTTACGGTCGATGCTGGATCAGGTCAGATTAGGCGCCTTACCCAGCGCCAGGGGCGGAACATGGATCCCGCGTTTGCCCCGGACTGCCGGGCCGTCGCGTTCTGGTCCTCTCGCGGGGGTATCCACATTTCAAATCCAGAGGGGCTCAACCAGAACCTCACGGTCAAGGGCGGTGCGGACACGATTCGTTGGTCAAAGTAGCTGTTAAAAGCAGCTGTTAAAAGATGATTTCGTAGGTGATTGCTCCGCCGCCGGTGCCATTGGGTGCGGCTGAGAGGCGCTGTCGCTTTGGCTTTAGCGCGTGGACAGGTTGGGAAAAACCCAGGAGAAACATGCCTGTCACGAGGACGCCGATACCCCCGCCCACTGCAGCAAAGCCAGTCTTGCCCACGGCTCCCCATGCGTCCACTTCGGTGAGGATGGCACCGGCGATGATGATCCCAGCGCCAGAGCCCAGTAAAACATGTCCCCACGTCTGCTGGCGCTTATTTTTCAGATACCCGGGTGGCAGAATGGTCTGACGCTTGAGGGTCTGAATCGGCTGTACGGTTGCCGTGGCTACTGGCACGTCGGCCGGCTTTTCGCTCGGCTTTGGCGACGTGGTTGCCTCGGGGGTGGTGGATGGGGGTGTGCTTTCTGATGCGGCTGTGGCCGCTTTGTCCTGCTCCTGCGCAGGAGGGTCGGTGTCAATTTCAGATGGGGCAGTGCCTTCCTGAGACTCAGGTGATGCTGCACTTTCTGCTGATATTTGAGGGTTAGTCTCATCTTGATGCTTAGGGGAAGCTGTATCATCTTTTGGTGCTGTATCTTGTTCTGATGTCTGAGGCCCGGCCGTTTCCTCTGCCAATGTCTGGATGCTGACCAATGGGGTGGCACTGCAAAACATTAAGGTCAGCAGCAAAAAAAAGCGGGTTGGTTTCATTTGGCACATCCTTTCAAATAGTATGTTCCAACGCGATGCAAAGAAAGACAAGACGAAAATGAGGGATATTGGGGGAATTTTTTTTCGCGTGTAAGACGGATTGAGCATCTTTGGTCCTGCTGGTAGTCTCTTGGCCCATGAGCGGGACAGACACCGGCATCGACTGCGCCAACTGCTGGATCGAGATCGATAGGGCCGCCTTGATCTCGAATGTACAGCAGTTAAAGGCAATGCTCGATCCCCCAAGCCGATTCATGGCAGTGGTGAAAGCAAACGCCTATGGCCACGGCATGGCTGAGGTTGCTGCCATTGCGCTTCGTGCAGGTGCGGACTGGTTGGGCGTCTTTTCCCCAGGCGAAGGGCTAGCGCTGCGGCAAGCGGGCATGGATACACCGATACTCGTCTTTGGGCCAACACCTGCGGTTCAACTCAGGGATGTGCTTCGGGCTGATTTGCGGGTGACAGTGGCCTCCATGCAAGCTGCAAAGGCCGTTGCCAGTGCCGCTGCCCTGACCGGGGCTGCGGCGATCCATCTCAAAGTAGAAACCGGGACAAATCGCCAGGGACTGACGCCAGAAGAAATCACTCCGGCTACCCGCTTGCTTGCCGAGTCCGGCGTCCGCGTAGAAGGCATCTATACCCACTTTGCCGACATCGAAGACACGACCGATCACAGTTTCGCCTTGGCACAGCTGGCCCGCTTCCGCGACATACTGGCGCGCTTTGCCGAGGATGGATGGACTGTTTCCGTTCCCCACACGGCCTGCTCAGCCGCGACCCTCCTTTTTCCGTCCACCCACTTCAACCTCGTTAGGGTCGGCATTGCCCTTTACGGTTTGTGGCCCTCAAAGGAAACATATGTCTCAGCCAAAAGCCTCGGTCGCAATGCTATTGCGCTCAAGCCAGTGATGACGTGGAAAACCCGCATCGCCCAGATCAAGGCCGTGGATGCCGGTGAATTTGTCGGCTATGGCCGGACATTTCGCGTGACCCGACCCAGCTGCTTGGCAGTATTGCCCGTGGGATATGCAGACGGCTATGATCGGCGCCTCTCCAACCTGTCCCATGTGCTCATCAATGGCAAGCGGGCGCCGGTTCGCGGCCGTATTTGCATGAACCTAACGATGGTAGATATCACGGATATTCCCGAAGCAGCGGTCAACGATCCCGTCGTTCTGTTGGGTCAGCAGGGGGAAGAAGCTGTCACAGCAGAAGACCTGGCCCGACTTGCCGGCACGATTAATTACGAAATCGTCACGCGCGCTGCCCCACACGCCCCCCGGGTGATTGTGGGATAGACAGACGCACGGGAGTTTGTTTATTGAGCTTACTTGTTTAGCTCTATGATAGTTCCTAGCGTTACTTTTGCTGCATTGATGCCCATACGAAAATCATCCTCGATGTAGTTTTCGTAAACATCGCCTGAGTTATGGTAGTACGGATTGGCATCTACAATTTCAGTGTCCCGCCGATTCTCGCGCACGCTCACCGCTGCAATCCTATCTTCAAATACCACACTGTCGGTGTTGTACATGTTGTCTCCGACCTGCACTGGGTATTCACTTGCATACATGGATGCGGCATCTTTCATCAGCTCGGCCAGTGCCTCGCCCTCATCTGCTGCTGAGGCGCTTTCTTGGTATTGCACGTCGATGTCTGCCTCTGGATTCTGTTCTGTCTGGGGTGGAATACCGTGGTCGTATAAGACCATGTCAAACTGGATAATGCCCAGCCAGGTGGGTTCGGGATAAAGGCCTGATCCCGGTGGGTCCTCAATGCCCTGCATTGACGCGCGTTGATTTCTATAAGCTTTCGCCCCTTGAAATCCGGTTTCCTCGTTGTTCCAAAATGCAAAGCGCAGGGATTTGCCAATGTGTACGTTCGGATCGGCAAAGCAATGTGCCAGTTCTAGCACCACAGCGACACCAGAGGCGTCATCATCGGCAGCCCCGCCACCTCCCCTGCCATCCAGGTGGGCAGAGATGAGATACATTTTATCGGGCTCTGTAGCGCCGACTTTGGTCACAAACATCGTGGTGCGAGATGAGCCTTGGTAGGTGTAAGAGACCCGTTCCACTTCGTAGCCGATGTCCTCCAACTCATTCGATAGCCACGCGTCAGCTGCATCGTAGCTCGCCGAGCCATTCCAGCGATCCCCGAAATCCGATAGGGTTTTAATTGTACGTTTAAATCGCTCCAAATCTAGACAATTGATGTCAACCTCTGTATCGCTGCTGGTTTCAGTTTCTGTGGTCGTGTCAGAGTTAGTACTGGTATCAGTGCTGGTATCTGTATCGCTGTCTGTATCTGTATCCGTGTCGGAGTCGCTATCCGCGTCGGTGTCCGCGTCCGTATCAGCATCAGCATCCGAGTCGCTATCTGCGTCGGTGTCTACGTCCGTATCAGCGTCAGCATCCGAGTCGCTATCCGTGTCGGTGTCCGTGTCGCTGTCCGCATCTGAGTCGCCAGATGGAAAATCGGCGCTTTCTTTTCCACATGCGATAGCTCCTGAAATCCCAATTAGACAGGTAAGACAGAAAATCGTATATTTTCGCTTTTTGTTAAAAATAGAACACATTGTTTTCCTCCCGTGAATTGGGTTTTGATTACTGAGAAGTGGCAATATTTTTACACTTTTTTGTGTCTTTCTGATTGAGAAAAATATGTAATTTTAGGATACTATAATAGTATCTTTGAGCACAATCCTTTATAGTGGTCAATGGGTAAATAGGGTGTGGCAGAAGGCATCCATACTTAAGAGTAAAAAAATACAATTGGTATTTTTGTATTTTTTTATAAATACGGCAGTCAGAAAAAAGGAGGTGGTTGCAATGACCGCTTATATAAAAACCGGTGCTCTCGTGGTTCTCGTTTACCTGTTTGCTTGGATGCTTCCCTGTTGTGCATCAGAAGAAGACGCTGATGACAACGCAGGCGGTGATTCAGATGGAGACAGCGATAGTGATAGTGATGGGGACAGCGATAGCGATGGGGATAGTGATAGCGATGGGGATAGTGATAGCGATGGGGACAGCGACAGCGATACAGACACTGAAGAAGACAGCGATAGTAGCACTGATAGTGACAGCGATTCAGAAACAGTATTCACTGAAAAAATTGTCCTTACATGGGAGGATAACTCAGATGGGGAAGATGCATTTGAGATACAGCGCAAAGTCGGTGTAGACGACTTTTCCACTATCGCAACTGTTGATGGAGATATAACAGGATACGACGATACAGCTGTTGAGCCACAGACGACGTACACCTATCGGGTAAGAGCACTCAAGGAGAGTGAGAGCTCTGGCTGGTCCAACGAGGATTCAGCTACCATGTCTGCGCCCTGGGGGTTGGATTTCGAGGCAGCCAATGGGGATATTGGGGGTGACACTGTTCAGTCAAAGCCACACGGGTATCCCGAGATGTTCTTCGCCGAACCGGTTTCTGTAGTGGAGACGAGAAATGACCTCGTATTGGCTCGCGTGCCAGTGACTGGAATGCTGGATGATCTGGCATTGCCGGTGTTCGCTCACTTACAAGATCCCCAAGAAAACGACTATGCATTGGTGATCGCTTCGCCCGTGCAATTGGCCCGTTCTGGGTGGCCATATGCCATCCTGGATGTGAATGCGGTCGGTTCTGCCTATGCAATCGCAGAAGCAGGGCGTCCGGGCCTCCGGCAACAGGTCGCTGATCAGGTCGATGTGGTGTTCGACGATGGGCAACACCTGGTGGTTCGCGCTGGAGAGGAGCGGGCAATTGAATTCGCTAATATGGGCTTTGATATGCGTCGATTGGATGACGAGCCAATGATATTGAGCCGATCCCATGCATTTGCCTATCAATTTTCTTCGATTGAGTACGATCCCATCATCGACGGGATGATGGAGCAGGTAACCGAGAACAAAGTAGAGACATATGTCGGCGATTTGAGCGGTGAATGGCCGGTGACTGTCGGTGGCTCGGAGTACACAATAACAACGCGGTATACCAAATCAGGCGAGCCCATCGAGAAAGCTGTCGAGTATGTCTACGAGTTCATGGCAGCCCATGGTTTGGAGGTGAGCTACCAGGACTGGTCCAGCGGATCCTCGTCAGGACGTAACATTATCGGCGAGCAACCCGGCACGACCCTTCCGGAGGAGATCGTCATCATTTCTGCCCACTTGGACGATGTACCGTCGAGCGGTCGGGCACCTGGTGCGGACGACAACGCCAGCGGCAGCGTGGGGGTGATGCTGGCAGCTGAAATGTTGAGTCAACAGGCGTTCGAGCGCACGATTCGCTACGTCTTCTTTACGGGCGAAGAACAGGGGTTGATCGGCAGCAAGGCCTATGCAAAGCAGGCATCAAATGACGATGACATGATCATCGGCGTCTTTAATATCGATATGATCGCATACGAGGGAGATGGTGATCCTGTATTGCGATTGCATACCCGTACACCGAGTAGCTCTGGGAATCCCGAGGACCTGGTCATTGCCGAAACGTTTGTGGAAGTGGTTGAAACCTACGAGTTTGAAGATTACCTAACCCCGATCATCGACGAAGATGGCAAGTCCAATAGCGACCAGGCGTCGTTTTGGAACAGAGGATTTCCAGCGATCCAAGCTAACGAAGATGGGGATGATGACAAAAATCCAAACTACCACACGTCAAAGGACACACTATCCAGGATCAACTTGACGTATCTAACCTATTACCTCAAAGGGTCAGTGGGAACCATTGCCCACCTGGCAGTGCTAGACAATGCCCTCGCCGCTCCCACCAATCTACAGGCAACCTGTTCGCCCCGCCTTGGTTATAATTAGTGGCCGACCTGCGTGCGATCAATCCGACTTGTCTGACTTACGCACTGCTTTGATGCCCGCCTTGCCGTCTCGGATGACCACCTTGAAATCAACGGCGCCCCCTTTTTTGTCGTATTGTTTTTTCAAGGACCGGACGACCTTTTCAAGAGAAAGGCCCTGAGTGGGCTGGTTGCACTTCTTTCGCGCGGCCACAAAGGTGCGATACACTGATTCGGCGCGCTGTTTATCAAATCCACGTTCTGTCTGAGACGGGCCGCTGCGGGGTTCTGATGCGCGAGGAGATGGGGGAGGGCGATTTGCCATCCGCTTTTTGGGTGCTGGTTTTTCAGGCACAGCCGGTGTTGGCAATGGTGGGGCGTCACTAAAAGGATCGTCGATGTCCAGTGCATCCATGGGATCGATGACCGGGTTACCGGTCCTTAAAGACTCACTTCGGTCAAATGGTTCGTCCAATGAGAACCCATCTATCGCGGCCGGGTCTATCTCGTAAACCGGTGGGGACCCATCCCCAGTGTCACCCAGCTGGAAACCCGGATCGACATCCAAGGTGGCGGGGTCGAACGGCGGGTTTTCTTCTTTCTTTATCCGCTTCGCTTGTCTTCGCTTTGCAAGGGATACGTGTCGACTGTAGGTGCCTTCCTCTATTTGTCGACAGATCCGACTCCAATGGGTCGAATGGGTATTGTACTTCTGTAGTTGGGTCTGGAATCGAAATCGCTGGGCCGTATTCCCAATTCGCTCTCGCCGTAAGGCCTGGATCTTGCGGTCCACGTTCTTGCGATGGATGGTGGGCTCAATCCGTTCGATACCCATAAAATACTGGTTGTAGAGCGCCTGCAACCGCTCGATGCCGGTCTCGATATCGGAAATCGCCTCGTCGATTTCTTTAGGTGTCATGGCACACTGATATCATAGCGCATAGATCGCAATGTCGTCGAAAAATACCTCGCTCTTCCAGTTGTTAAACGCAAAAAATTCGTGTCCAGGCCCCTCAAGAGGCTCGGGATCGTTCATCTCGAGAAACTGAGCACCGTCGAGATGCCACACGAGACGATGTTTGGATCGTTTCACCATAAATCGGTACGGCTTGCCCATTTGCGCCTTGGGGGTTTTTCTCACCTTGCGATCGGCGCCGTGTTCGTTCATCCGGGCGATGATAGATCTGGTATTGTTCCATCCGCCGAGAATAATCACGTAGCTCGTGGCAGTGTATGATAATTCCGTGGCTCTTGACCGTCCGTCTCCCCACAACTCAGCCTTGATATCCACGGTCGGGCTCATGGATCTGGCGGTAAAGGTGATTTTTGCCTCCCTGGGGAGCTTTTTTTTGAGCCACAACGGCTTGTTGCGCGCGCCTTGCACCCGGAGTTCACCGTTTGCGATTTTGTACCCGCCGCCCGTATCTAGCCAGTTGCTACCCAATTCTTTCCGATCAAAATTATCCTTGAATACGAGGCTGGCCTCGGACTCATTGCGCTGTAATGCGCGATCCGTGGAACAGCTCATCACAGATAGGAGAAGTATTGCAGATATCAGCTTTCCCATAACGCCTCTTTTATCCGCGACGGTTGGCAACGATGATGATCTGTGCCGAGTCCTCGCCAAAAAAAGCACCGGGTGTGGCTGGATGGCCAGATATCTGGGACACTGACAGGCCGGTTGAATACAGCATAGAGCCAACCTCGTGCAGGCTGTAAAGTCGCACGGAGAGCTCGTGTCTGATTTGCCGGGCGTTTTCTCCCAGTATCAGTTGGCGTACCACGGTGAGCCGGCTGTTAAGGAAATTAAAGTTGGTCTCTTCCATGCATACGCTGCCATTGCCCTCGAACCAGGTGAGGTTGGGCTGGCCTTGGATCGCATGGTCTCGGTTGACCACCTCTAGGAGAAACGGTGCTCCAGGCTTAAGGGATTTGGCAATGCCCGATAAGACCTTGTAGTTGGTCTGCTCGTCAAAATACCCAAAGCTAGTCCCTACGCAATAAATGGCGTCAAAGGTCCTATCAAACCCCAAATCCCGCATGTCTCCATGAATAAAATTAATGGTTTGGCCAGCTTCCTGAGCAGCGTCGCCAGCTCTGGCGAGCATGGGCAGGGACAGATCCACGCCCACGATGCGATAACCGCGACGGGCCAATCCCACGGCATGACGGCCGTCACCACATGCCAGATCCAGTACTAGCCCTCCTTTGGGGATATTGAGGGCATTTTCGATGACGTCGACTTCCCGCCTCAGATCCCGCGGTGTACTCCTTGGCAGGAGGGACAGATAATCGTCGTCAAAGATATCTTCCCACCACTCTTTGGGGCGCCTGCGTTTGCGGCGCATCTTGGTCCGTCGTTTTTTCTTGGGTGGCTTGGGATCGCCTACGGCTTTGGTTTTTTTCGGCTTTACCTTCACCTCCTCTGCGTCGGTAAGGTCCAGTTCCTCTTCGTCATCGCCGTTAGTGGATTTATGACTGGGCTTTGCATCTATGGCAGGGGCTGTTGGCGTAGGCTCGGAAACTGCATCGAATACCGCTTCTGGCGTGCCTGAATCCTTAGTTTCCTTTTCTTTAGGCTTCGTCTTAGTTTCGACCGTTGCTGTAGTTTTCGAGGACTGGTCTTTTTTATCCTTGGATGCTGCTTTTGGTGCAGGGGCAGGAGGCTTGGATTTTTTGCCTAATTTTTTCCTCTTTCGGGGTTTCCCATCCTTATGGAGCTTGCGTATCGGGATCGCCACCACCGGTACGGCAGACTCTTTGGGAATATAAGACGGTCGCTGCTGTTGCATTTCTTCTGGATCGGGATCCGGGATTACAGACGGTGGCCGCGATGGCCGAGGTTCGGCTACTTGAATAAATGGATTGCTCGGACGGGGAGGGGGGGTGATGGCATCTGCATTGCCAGTTTCAGATGCGGTATCTGCACCCTCGTCCGAACCCTCCGCAGTGTCGGAAGCCGCTGGTGGAGGGGGGACGGATGCCATTTCCGCGGTCAACTCCAAAATATCATCATCGTCGCGATCGTCGACCATATTCGCTCCTAACGCCCGAACATCTTTGGGCCATCAGTTTATTCTACCAAGCCGCCGCCCCATAGCAATGCGGCCTTTTGTGATCTCTTGATCTAGGGTAACAGCACCTTTGGACCACAGCAGGACCACTGTAGATCCCAAAAGGAATGCACCCAGCTCATCTCCCCGCTGCATCGCAATTGCCGGATCAAAGTCGCGCTCCCGGGGTACTGCAGGGCCGAATGTCGAACCAAGGGGGTATTGTGTCTCGATATTGCCCACGCCAAAGGCAGCCACCATGATGAGAGACAGCCCACCACCTGCTGGAAGATCGATCTGAAAGACCATCCGTTCGTTCTTGCCGAGAATGCCGGTCACCCGATTTTGGAACCAGTCATTGACCGGGTATCGGGCACCGGGTATGTGGCGCAGCCGGGTTAGGGTGCCCGCTGCAGGCGCGTGGACCCGGTGATAATCCCGGGGATGTAGATAAATGACCAGGTGACCCCCGCCTTCGTAGGTATTCCCGGCTTTTTGAGCGCCCAGGAGTTCATCCGGCGTATAGGTGCTGTCCTTGATGTGAAATGCGGTTTTTTTGCCAGGGCCTGTCTCCCCAAAGCCTACGATCGCACCGTCGCAGGGGCTAATCATTGCATCCGCGTCCGTTGAGATGGGCCGTGCACCAGGACGGAGCTGCCGGCCGAAAAACTCCCCAAAACATCGAAATCCGCCAATAGGCGCCTCGGCTTCTTCGACATCGACCCCCATGCCAAGGGCGTAGGCGCCGATGATAGGGGTTAGGATTTTTTGAGGCAGTGGGATCCGAGCCACTCTACCGATCATTCGGCTGACCAAGCGGGCACCATCGGTGGCGAACAATCGCTCCATAAAGACTCCGTTAACTTACCAAAAAGCGGGCTCATTATACGGTATTTACTTGCGAATCTTCAATGAATCTTAAAAAAACCACAGGGCCAGGGTATCGGCGAGCAGCATGCCCTTTTCCATTGGGGGTTGAAAATAATGATAATAATTATCAAGTATTTTATATTATTGACATATTAACATAACCAGCTTAGGTTTAATATATGAAAACGGCGGTAAAGGCGTATCTCAGTGAGATCGGCCGCCGCGGCGGTCGGAGAAGCCGTAGATCCCTCGACTCAGACACTGCGCGCGCTATGGTGCGTGTCCGGGAAGCAAAAAGGGCCTTCAAGCGGTTCCATGCCATGTGCTTTTGGTCGTATGATCCTAGGTATTCAATATCAGCTGATGATGTTCCATGGGTCGCGGAACAGCTTATGAAAAACGGTGGCCGCGAAGCTTGGGAAGTGGGAGCAAAGCTATGCCGCTAACAGCGTTCCAGTCTGAAGTGGCTCGATTGCTAGCGACAAACAAGAGCGAGGACAACCACCTGGCTGGTGGGGCAGCCCTCCATATCGAGCCGAATGCCAAGCGCTACAGCAATGACCTGGACTATTTTCACGACTCTGTGGAGCGTGTGGCCGAATCGTACACTGCCGATTCAGAGCTCCTGAAGACCGAAGGGTACGAGGTCTTCCTTGATATGCAACAGCCGGGTTACATCCGGGCTCGCGTCAGCAAAGGCACTGACGTGACAAAAGTGGAATGGTCTCACGACGCTGCATGGCGTTTTCTCCCGACCGAGCACTCAGACCTCTGCGGCTATAAGCTGCACCCCATCGATCTTGCCCTCAACAAGCTGCTCGCCCTCGTTGGTCGAGATGAGCCCCGGGATTTTATCGACATTCTGTATGCCCATGAGAACATCCTTCCACTAGGTGCACTGGTATGGGCGGCTGCGGGTAAAGATCCGGGATTCACCCCCCTGTCGTTGCTGGCACTGCTAAAAAGGCGTGGGAAGTACCGGCCCGAGGATTTCTCGAGGCTCCACCTCACCGAGACTGTGGATGTTCGACAGTTAAAGACCCAGTGGCTCGAAGCGCTCGAAGCTGCCGATAGATTTGTGCGGAGTCGGCCGCCAGATGAAATCGGGTGTCTCTATTACGCTCCGAAGAGACGCACATTCATAGAACCCACCGAGGGGGAATCCTATGAGCCCCACTACGGTCGGCCCGGCGGCGTACTCCCAAACATCGCTTCCGGCGAGTAGAAGCTCCCACTGACCAGAGCTGAAGTGGCAATTATTCCATCTCCTAATTATGAGTTTTAAAAAAAACGCAGTGCCAGGGTATCGGCGAGCAGCATGCCCTTTTCTGTTGGGGCCACTACCTTGGCCTCGATATGGACCAGATCTTCAGCTGCGGCAGCTGCCAAAATGTCCTGCCAGTCATGTTTTATTTCAGGCGGCAGCAGGGGAAAGACATCCCCTAAGGGAATGCCGTCTGACGTGCGCAGTCCGAGCATCATGCGTTCGCGGGCGTAAGTTACTGGATCGACCCGCTCAGAAACGGGGTTTTTGCCAATGCCGCCGTGCCCAGAGGGGTGGGTTTCGCTGCCGGCGAGTTGCACGTAGTCTGGAACGGACCTCCCATTAGCATATCGCCACAGCGTACCGCAGTTGTCTGCGAAAAAACCATGGGCGCCAGCCCCAAGACCTACGTACGCCCCTCCCTGCCAATAGTGCGCATTATGCCGTGAGCGGTGCCCTGGCCTCGCGTAATTGGACACTTCGTAGCGCTCGAATCCCAGCGTTGCCAGTGTCTCGCCGGCTGTGTACCACAATGTGGCCATGTCATCATCGGTTGGGAGGGTTATATCAGTTGCTGCAACCCGGCGGCCCAGGATGGTGCGCGGAGATATGGTGAGTTCATACGCCGAGACATGGTCAATGCCAAGGTCGATAAGGGCGCGAAGCTCATCTGTCAGGGATGCACTTGTTTGTCCTGGTGTCCCATAGATGATATCTGCGCCCACCGAATCCAGCCCAGACTGCGTTGCAATACGGACAGCGGTTTCGGCAGTTCGGCGGTCGTGTCGCCGGCCCAGCCAGTCAAGGCGCGTATCATCAAGTGCCTGGACCCCGATGGACAACCGAGTGACCCCGGCGTTTGACAATCCGCCCAATAAGCGTTCGCTGGCGTCTGCGGGGTTTACTTCGATTGATATCTCGGCATTTTGAGAGAGGGAAAACAGCGATATCAGGCGCTTGATATCTTCTAAAGGCCACAGGGACGGCGTGCCGCCTCCGATGTAGAGCGAATCAAAGATCGCATCGGCAGCAAATGGGCGTCGGTATTGCCACTCCGCGTGCACGGCTGTGCGGTAAGTGCTAAATGAGACGTGGGGTGGCGGGACAGAAAAAAAATCGCAATACGGGCAACGGGACTGACAAAAGGGCAAATGGACGTAGATGGAAAAGGGCGTCGGCAAATGCTTTGCCGCTGAAAGGAGGGGTGTCACCCGATGAGGTCTGAATAATTGTAGCGGTCTGCCTCTTCAGGTGATGGGGTGTCGATCACTCCCTGGTCTTCGGTCTCTGCAGCGAGGATCAGGGTTTTGTCAGGGCCTGCTGTCCACTCAGTGCATACCCGGGCAAGCAGGCTGACCACGCTGCGTGCGATATCCTCAAGTCTGTCAATGGCAATACCGTCCTCGGCGCGTTTGCCGATATACTGGGTGCCATCGACCACGACTGTTTCCAGATAGGTCGCATCTTCCAGGTAGACCTTGTCGCGATCCGGGCAGGTTGCGATTTGATTTTTGATGTCATCGGTTAATTCAAATCCGACGAATATGAATCTATCAGGTGTCATGGTGGCCTTATTGGGACAGGGCAGCGTTACCAAGCGAGTGAGCTGGCCCGGCGCAGTCTTGGGACGAGTTGAATTTCCCGCTCAAAGCGCTTGCAATCCAGACAGGAAAATGATCGCCACCGCTTTGTCGATGCCTCGTTCAAACACCGGTCGTAGAACTTGCAGTCATCCCGTCGATGTAGTGTGATCTCTCGGATATCCAGGGTTTCTTCTAACTTTCTCATTGCACCACCTCTTGTGCCTCCAACCAATTAAACGTGCGACATTATATTGTGCAAAATTTTCGTGTCAATGATATATCGTCATGCGAAGTATACAGTTTTTGGGGGCGGTTTCACGTGGTTAGAAGTCGATATTTTTTAGGGGGTTACGTCTAGTTTTCCAACGAGCTGGGCCGGCTGAATGCTGTGTTCCCGGCAATATTGATGGAGGTCTTGAATAATGGAAACCGCGGCCTGGGGATTGGTGAGATTTGCCGTACCCACTTGAACCGCACTGGCCCCGGCCAGAAAAAACTCCAGCACATCCCTGAGGCAAGTGATGCCGCCGATGCCGATTATCGGTACGGTCACTGCGCGGCTGACCTCGTACACCATGCGGACGGCAATGGGTCGAATGGCCGGTCCGGATAGGCCACCGGTGATTGATCCGAGCCGGGGTTTTCGGGTCGCGACGTCGATGCTCATACCGCGGATGGTGTTGATGAGGGAGATCGCATCTGCACCGGCTGCTTCCACTGCTTGAGCCACGCCGATCAAATTCGACGACTCTGGCGATAGCTTAACGATTACCGGGAGGGCGGTGGCATCTCGCACCGCCTTTGTTATCTGGGCGGCTGATGTCGGTTGAAATCCAAAGTGGATACCCCCTTCTTTGACATTTGGACACGAAATATTAACCTCAATGGCTGCGATGCCCCTGGCGCAATCCAGCTTTCGCGCCAGCTCGCCAAATTCCTCCTGAGACGTGCCATAAGTATTCGCGATCACCGTAGCGTTGGCAGCGCGAAGCCTGGGGAGAATGTCGGTGACAAAGGCGTCGTACCCCACATTTGCAAGGCCAATGGCGTTCAACATGCCCGACGGTGTTTCGCAGATCCGCGGCGGGGGATTTCCCAATCGAGGGGTCAGGGAAATACCCTTTACGCTGATGGCCCCGAGCGCTGAGATGTCCAACACCTCTTGGTATTCAATGCCGTATCCGAATGTGCCCGAGGCTGCAATGATGGGGTTGTTGAGCGTTAAAGGACCCAGGGTAACAGAAAGTACATCATTCAGACCGCTCAACGAGCACCTCCGAAAATCTCTTTTGCATCAAATACCGGGCCGTCTGTGCACACGTAGAGGTAACCACCGTCTGGTCTGGGTACGGCACAGCCCTTGCATGTTCCCATGCCGCAGGCCATGGGTGATTCGAGTGCCACGTCGCAGGGGGCGCCTACGGTAGCGGCCATCTCTGCCACAGCGCGCAACATGGGATATGGACCGCACGAATACAAATGCACGGGGCTATTTTTGGTAAGGATGGGATCGAGATAGTCCGTCACCATGCCGGTCTTTCCACGTGAGCCGTCTTCGGTGACGGCGATCACCTGGCTCGCCGCAGACAGTCGGTCTAACAGGACAAGATCTTTTTGGGTGCGGGCCCCGTAGAGACATATCGGGCGCATGCCCTGGTCCCAAAGTTGTTCAGCCAGGAAGATGAGCGGTGCAATGCCAACACCGCCACCGATCAGCACCGGCTGGCGGTCGGCCTTGGGAAGGGAGAATCCGCGACCCATGGGACCGAGCACAGAAAGCTTATCGCCAACGCGCATGTGGGCGAGCTTCATCGTTGCTTTTCCCACGACCCGCACGAGGATAGCACTGATTTCGCCGACTTCGACGAGAGAGAAGGCCCGGGGTAGGATCGGATCTGTGCCCCAATCGCCGCGAACCATGACAAACTGACCCGGGCTCCCTGGGATGGGGGCATCTCCTTTAAAGCGCAGGAGCGCGTACTCCGGTTCTGGTTGCAGGATCTCTGTGATCCCAGTGGTGCGGAAGTCCATGTCCCGAATCTACGGCGTGGGCCCGGCGAAAGCAAGTCATGCGCCACAATGGGTGTTAAATACCATGACCCTGCAGCTGACTGGTGTGGGTCAGGCGGGTATGGTAGAGTGCTGCCGATTGATAGGCCGTGTACTCAAAAAAGATGAGGTATATCGTGCATATAGCCATTGTTACAGGAGAGCTCTCACCATTTATCGACACTGCATCAGGCGGTCATTATGTGGCCTCCCTTGCCGACGCGTTTGTCTCTTTGGGTCACGCGGTGAGTACTGTTATTCCGTTTCCGTCCAACGCTGACCTCAGTGCCTATTCCTTTGCAAGGCGCCTAAGTCCCATTGCCGTGAACATTGCCGATGATCGCGTAAACGTCATTCGGCATGACGGACGAACGCCGACAGGTGTGGCTGTTCATCTATTGGAAATAGACGGCCATCTGTTCTCAGCAGACGATAGGCCGTGGACGCCGTATGAGGTTGAGGTCTTTTGTCGTGCTGCTGTTCATCTCTTGGGAGATCTCAGCGAGATCCCAGATGCCTGCCTGTCGATAGATGCGTCAGCAGCGCACATGCCGCTGCTAGGCCTGGAAACAGACACCTTTAAAAAGACAGCCCATATCCCCGTGCTTTATGCGTGCAGTGAAGATTTTAGCTGGATATCCGCAATTCAGGAGGCGACCCATCGCATTGCAATCGCCGATCCCGCAGTAGCTGTGCGCGCAGCCGCAGACAAAAAAGCACCCCTCTACGATATGATTGCAAGTGGCAACGCGATTGCTCTAAAAATGCCGCTTCACCACCCCTTGACGGTCGAGAATACAGACAAGGCCTCTGCCAAGATCGCTTATCAAATGAGCCGCGGCCTGCCGGTTCGTTCTGATGTGCCGCTTATTGTTTTTCCAAAGTGCGACGGTCCGCCCCTTGACGCAGCACTCCAGGGGGTGTTGAGAAAGGATGTGCAGGTGATTGCCCCCCAAGGCGGGACTGATATAGAAGCCCTGGCCGAACGCTATGGAGATCGATTGCTGTTGGTGCAAGCGAGCGAAATCCGGAACGGATCGCTCCGGGCTGCCGACGCCTGCGTGGTGGGAGATGACGGCGAATTGTGTCGCCTCGCACTGGCTTGTGGCACGCTGCCGATAGCCGATACATTCGCAGGCGCGGAGCTCGTCGATCTCGATCCAGCATGTGAGAGCGGGTCAGGCATTATCCTCGACCCGTTTTCGGAGCAGGGCTTATCAGCTGCATTTTCCCGGCTCAGGACCGCCTTTAGCCGTAAAAAAGCCTTTGAACGCGTGCTTGCGAGACTACCCGGGTTTGTCGCCACGTGGCCCCAAATCGCAGGCCACTATCTCGCGCTCCTCGATGAAGCTCGCAGCGCAAACGCCTCCTCGAGCTGAACCGGTAAAGAATAAAGAAATTTAACTCTCTAATGCCTTGTCAATTTCTTTGGAGATGGCTTCGGCATCTGTTGGGTTCTGGACCCGGTCGCCGTTCAGGAACAAGGTAGGGGTTCCCTGGACACCGACTTGCTTGCCTATTTCCAGGTCATCGTCAACGGCTTTCTTGTAGGTCTCGTCGTCAAGTGCCTTTTTGAACTGTTTCATATTCAGGCCCAGCTCCTTGGCGTATTTTTCCAAATCCGCTCTTTCCAAGTTGCGCTGATTTTCAAACAATTTGTCGTGGTATTCCCAGAATTTGCCCTGGGCGTTCGCTGCCAAGGCCGCCTGGGAGGCGAGGTGGGCCTGCTTGTGAAACGAGAGGGGGAAGTGTCTGAAGATAAAGCGCACCTTATCCGAGTATTTCTTCTTGATCTCCCCTGCTGCGGTTGCAGCCTTGGAGCAATAGGGGCATTGAAAGTCAGAGAACTCGACGATGGTAACTTTGGCGTCCTCAGGACCAAAAGCAGATGCCTCCCCTTGGGAGATCAGCTTCTGTTTTTCAGCGTCCAACGGCTTATTGGCTTCTTCGCGTCGCTTGAGGTCTGCGACCACCTTGTCGTACTGCTTCATCATCATTTCGCAGCGCTCTGGTGGAAATCGCGGTGTCTGGCCCCGGACCATCTCGCAGGTTTTTGTCTCATTGCCGATCTCGGCGCATAGCTTGTCCACCAACTCGGTGCAGATCGCGCGCTTATCACCGTGTTTTTTCTTAGAATACGCAATGTCGGCCATGCCGGTCTTGCACGCGGCCTCTGGCATGATGTCGGTCACTGTCTTGACGGACTGGCACGTGGGCGACTTGGGATCTACGATGTCGCATAATTTCTGAGCATACTCGCCACAGGGGCCTTGGGGTGTCTCTTCGGCATCTTTTTCCCCGCCCTTATCCGCCTTGGCCTCGACGCCGGGGGCCGCTTGTTTCTGGCTTCCCTGCTCTGCTTTATTGCACGCAACGATGGCCACAAGAAGGCAAAGAAGCATCGCCTGTCGCACGCCAAGCAGGCGATGCAACCCATTGTTTTTGCTGGTGTTCACTTTGGTCTCCATTTTCTGTGACAACATAGAACGACCTGATGCAGATCCGCCAGATCCCATGCCATTTGGGTTTTGTCGCCCTCCTGTCACCAGTTGTGCACACAATTGTGCGGTTGCTTTGAGGCGAATCTAACGCCCGTTTATACCAGAGGACCATAGATTCGAAAACGTTCATACATTAAAAAAGATGAAGCGCGATTTTATTCCAAAAAGCATTTAGAAAGTTAAAAAAAAGTTCACTTTGTTTGCGCCCTAAATCGGCGTATGCTTCTCCAATCAGGGGGCCGTATGAGGAAGCAGATGCAGACCGGTAAAGCAGATTGTGTGGTCTTATTTGACATCGACGGCACATTGCTTGCCGGACCTGGCGACGGGCCGAGCGCCGGCAAGCAGGCGATGAATCTAGCCATCGAAAAGGTGAGTGGCAGAGCAGGCCTCTACGATGCGGTGGATTTTGCCGGCCGCACCGATGTGCAGATAGCCCGGGCATTGCTCATTGCCGCTGGAGACAAAGCACCGAGTGATGGGGCAGTTAATAACGTAGTCGACCTCTATGTGTCCTTTCTTCCAGAAACCATTCAGACCACCCCTTATACGGTGATCGGATCTCCGAGTGAGGCGATCGCGGTTCTACGGCGAGCAGGTGCAACCGTTGCCCTGGGAACGGGAAACGTTCGGGCCGGCGGAAAGATCAAGCTTAAAAGTGCCGGTATCCACCATCTTTTTGACATGAGCCAGGGCGGCTTTGGGGAGGATGGGTCGACGCGCGCCGAATTGCTGCAGCAGGGTGCGATTAGCTGCGATCCCACGGGACGTCGGCCCGTGGTCATCGTCGGCGATACGCCCCACGACATTGCAGCAGCCCACGCTATTGGCGCCCCATGCATTGGTATCCCGTACGGGCGAAACACAGCGGAAGTTCTCAGCAAAGCAGGTGCGGACACGTTGGTCGAAACCATTGACGCTGCATTAATCACATCAGTTGTTAAGGTGCTGTCCTAAGATGAGCGCATTGGCCGGCAGCAGGCGGTTTGTTTTTATCGATCAATCCCGCGCCCTGGCCATTGGGCTGATGATCGTTGGGCATTCTCTCGATCATTTTTTGGCTGACCCCTGGCGATCTGGCGCTGCATATCAAAACTACCAATTTGTGCGCGGCTTTAGTTCGACACTTTTTTTAATGATATCGGGGTTTTCTTTTGTTGTCGCCTCCTTTGGCCACTTTGACGATTACCTCCATTGGACACCGAGATTGCAGGCACGCATCCGCCGCATCGGGCTTATCCTCCTCCTGGGATATGTGCTCAATCTGTGGGCTTCGACCCTGACCCAAACAGTGGCGAGCTTTGACGCCATCCGGTTGGAACGGCTGTTGAAGTTTGATGTGCTGCAAAATATCGCGTTTGGCCTGGCCCTGTTGCACATTATCGCGTGGCGGGCGGGTCGTCCCAATCGCTTCTTGTGGATCGCGCTTGCCAGTGCGGTTGCAGTGTTCGGACTCGCCTGTGTTACTTACCGACCGGAAATCGACGCGCTCCTGCCAGCACCGCTTCAGGCCATGGTCAATATGTACCACCGCTCCCGATTTCCCGTGGTTCCGTATACGGGATACATCCTCATCGGCGCTGTATTTGGCACCTTTTTTTGGCGCCGACGTGCAATGGGAGATGTGCACAAGGTGTTTGTCATAGCGCTTGTCCTGGCACTTGGCGCAATCGGTTTTGAGATTGCGATTCGCAATGCCCTTCCCGGTGGGGGCTTTCCCTATGCCGCTCCCTTAAAGAATATGCCGGGCAATACTTTTGCTAGGGCTGGATGTGCCGTCCTCCTCATTGGCGGTTTCTTCTTTTTGGGCAAATTAAAGATATTGTTCCCCAGGGTTTGCCAAATCCTCAGCAAAGATGCCCTGCTGATTTACTTTGTTCATCTCCTGCTGATTTACTGTACTGACACCTTGGGGTTCCTGAGGGTGTTTGCACCTGCATCCATGTCGCCGATCCAGGTTGCCTGCTGGATCATTGCCTTGGCCGTGGCCATGTTCGCCTTGGCTGCCGCAAGTGGGTGGCTGAGGACCCATCACATCGCGCTGCACGGAGCGATCCGGCATACCATGCTCTTGGGCGGGGTCATTGCGTTTGTTGCCTGGACCCATCTGACGACGTTGCGCGTGCTCGCAAGTCTTACGTTCGCTTCTTTTGTGGTCTTTGGTCTTGAGTGGCGTCGAACCCGATCCGATCGGGCGACAGTGGATGTTGCGGGCTAAAGAATACATCTGAAACATCCCCATCTGGCCGGCTAAAGCAGTTGATGGGGCATAGTGCGCATATCTTTTCAACAAAACTGTAAAGAGACGGTACTACTGTTGCGAGCATTTGACGACATTCTGATTCGGAGAGTTGGCAGTGGGTTTTGAGGGCTTGGGCCATGGTCTTGAGCGCGGCTTTAGGGAGCGGGGATTTCCCGGCGATGACGTGGTCGGCGAACAGGGTTCCGATTTCAAAGGCAGCCGTATCTCTGGATTCGCTCCGCGGCCGTTGTTCTCCAGGTAGGAAATCAAACGCAGCATTTAGTGCTGAAGCCGCAGCCTCGACCAAATCTAACCGTGCGAGATCAGTCCCTTTGGGGTTGGTCACGCTGTAAAAAAAAGTCATTTTCAGCCGTTGCCTCGATGAGGGATCGCCGAATTGACAAGAGAGCTCAGTGACCGTTTCTTTGACGGTCTTTGCCGATCGATCCAGCATCACGGTGATGAGCGCGCTTTTCTTCAGGTCCTCTTGTACATCCGCAGCGATGGCAGTGCACAGTGATGCCACTTCGGGTTCATCGTTCCACCTGTGCCATTGGGCCATATGTTTGACCATGGCGATGAGTCGGGTTTTTACCGGAGGGGTATCGAGCCGCTGGGCGGCCTGTTGAATCCACTCTGCCAGACCGGTTTCATCCGCAGGCGATGCCATCTGGATGCCGCTGAGATCACCCAGATCAAAATACCATGTGTCGTTGTATTCCGGTCGATCCAGTAAGTCGCAGACCACCTGCAGATCCAGGTTAGGTAGATCTGAGGTGTTGGACCGAGGGGTATCTGCTGTGTCGTCTGTCGGCAACGGGATCCGCTCGAACAGCCGCTTGGCGTGCTGTGCGTCCCGCGTCACTGCCTCTTCAGTTTCAGCAGTGCTCGCCGTGACCCGCGATACCAACTGGGCTGCTTCTCTTAGGCTAATGTTCACAAAGAAACACCCGAGTTGTTGCTGTATCTCTTCTGCCAGCGCGGCCACTTCTCGCGAAGATCGCCTGGGATAGACAACACCATCGCGTAGACCCCCATGGGCGCGAATACAGATATCAGCGACCGTGGACGTGTCGTCCGGGTTTTCAAAGACACCGAGCAGGACAAAATCCCCTTGGCCATCGCAGTTGCTCACCAAAGCGTGGCCCTGTTGAACGGATTGTGCGCACTCTGGATCGATGCGACGACTGCCGAGTTTCAACAGGGCTGATTGGAACTCTCGTCGAGCTGTATCGTCTTTTGCGCTGTCGCGAAGTCTGGAAAGCATGGCAATACCGGTTTCGCTCGCTTCGCGCACGATGAGATCTAGAATTTTCCCTCGGATGTGAGCCAAGTTTTCAGTGAGCAGTGTCTTTTCATAAGCTGCGGTGCAGGAGATACCGATACCCACGCGACAGTCTTCTATTCGACCCAGAAGCTCATCTAGCGGTCGATCCTGCAGCAAGTTTTCGAGCGCGGTCGCAATGGATGTGCCTATCTCATCGATGTCTTGCATGGTGAGCAGCTCGAGTAGGGATAACTCGACCAAAATCCCCATGCCTTCGGGACCGAGCTTTGAGACCAGGATATCCATTGCTTTTGGATCTTCGCTGGTGATGGTCATGGCGGCCCAGAGCCGGTCTTTTTCATCCCGATCCGAGTCCAGGGCAATGCCCATCAGGCGTTGTTTTTGGCGTCCTGTGCCGAGTTGATTCATCATCGATAGGAAGAGCGGGCCGCCCCGTTCTGGCAGGGTGCCCCGATCCAGTCTATCGACGACGAGTCGACGGGCCTTTTGGGTGTCGACCAGGGCCATGCGCTGTTTTAGCTCGGCTTCGTTGACCGGCGGATGGGCAAAGAGATCATCGATAATCGCCTGGGTCGTGCCGTCGCTGAGCTCGATCCTTTGGGTCATTTCTGCGTTGCCTCCGCATTCGGGGCAATCGGTTGGTACGTACCAACCCCCCTACGATCAAGCATACCTCGAAGTTGAACCTTGGCATCCTTAATCCCTCACGTGCGGTCCAGCTTTTCGGAATAAAAGATGCAAAGAGTGGATTATCGAAATGGCGCGAGCCAATCTTCCACATCGAGACCTGGGATTTTCGAGAAATGCCTAAGATTTCCAGTTGCCAACACTGCTTTTTTAGACAGGCAGATCGCCGCAATGCGCAGATCCGGCTCAGAGACAGAAATGCCCTCTTTTTCCAGAACAGCGCGGGTTTCGCCAAATATTATGGCGGCCCTAAAATCGAACGGCAGTACCACAATATTGGGCAATACGTGTTCGTTTATCGCCTTGAGATAGCGCTCTTTTTGACTGCTACGCCATGCACCGTATACCAATTCGCCGACATTGATACTCGTGGTCGCCTGTGCGCTGGGATCTAGCCGACCGATCCGACCGATCAACCCGGTCGGCGGCCTGGGACGTAAGACAAATGATATGACATCAGTATCAAAAACAATCATGGCAGTGGTTCGACATCCCTGTCTGATGCCTGGTCGCGCAAGTGCGCCAATTGATTCAGAAAGTCATCCACATATGCGTCGTCATCCCAAGCGCCCACAGCAGCCACGAGCCCCCTTCGTGAATGTCGCTCCGGCTGATCGATCAGCGCATGGTCGATGGGCACAATTGCGGCAATGCGCTTCCCGCGGCGTTGAATCACCACATGCTCTTTATTTAGCGCAACGCGATTCAAGAGCTCTGAAAATCGCCGCTTGATCTCTGCAACACCAGTCTCAATGATCATCGATGCCTCCTGTCTATCATTATGACATATTGACAGAATGACACAATGGGTAATCACAAAAAAAGTAACAGCAGCGGGCGAGGCGGGTGTTGGATTTTTAGGTCACTTGGGAAGAACCAGGAGGAGATACCATGAAATCATTGAAGAAAGTAGTATGTGTCGGCGTTGCAGTGGTTGCTCTTATCAGCTGCCAGAGAACAGCTGAACAAGAGTTCAAAGACGCCTTGCCAGATCACCAGGATCTCAGGGTGATCATGGGGAAAAACGACATCAACACCAGTACCGCACTGACAGCGCGGGTCGACGACTGTCCTGAGTGCTGTATTGATGAAGTTGATGGCAGTTACGTTGACAGCGATATTTACAAAATGACCCGCTCAGCCATCTGGCACGTGAATGGCAGCTTGGTCACCATCTACCTGTGGCTCGGGCTCATCGTATCCAGCCCCTATTCTGAGACCATCGAAGACGGCTATATCTGGGGGCCTTGGGATGACACCGACGTGGATCCACTCACACGCCTGCAGTACCGCTTTGTCATGATAGAAAGCGGCGAGGACGCCTTTGACTATTGGCTAGAGACCAAGGAAATCAACGACGATGCTGGCGAATGGATTGCGTTCGTGACCGGCAGGGTCGAGCCTTCAGACGTGCCCCACAAGGGCATGGGTACGATGGAGGTGAATTTCGATGTTTTACACGAGCTGGATTCAGCCCACCCGGTCCAGCAGCACGGGCGCATTGTCTATGACTTCGACGTACGGCAGATCAATCCCACGAAAGCGGCGCCCAACACCGTGGCGGTTCATTTTTACGATTTTTGGGACAGTGAAGATCTGGACGGCGAGACGCCAGTGCCGTTTGAAGCCAATTACTTCTACGAGCGCTATGAAAACCTGGCCGGGAAGTTCCAGTTTACAGCTTCTGCTGACATAACCGGTCCAGATGATGCGCCAGATGAGATCGAGGAAGTGATCACTGTGGCATCCAACTGGACTGAGATGGGTGAAGGGATCGGCATTGCCCAGGTAAGCGGCGGATCGGCGAGCACCCTGCATATAGCAGACTACACCTTGACCGAGTGCTGGGCTGACACGACCGGTTTGTATTACGAAACCTATGACCGCGTTGCGATCACTTTCACCAACGGCACCGACCCCCTGGAAGAGATCCACTGTGGCGAACTCGCCCACTGTCCAATCATTGACTAGACCTCTGACATACCTATAAAATTGGGTTGTAGGGCACGGGTTTATCCCGTGCCGTCAGCCGGGCATAGAACCCTGCCCTACGAGAAGATATTGGCACTCGAGAAAGGTGGGGCGAGATGAGCGACGTTAAAGTCAATCGAAATCCGAGCACCGAGGAGCTTCAGTCCCTATCGGTCACGCGTTGGCCGATTTGGACCAAGGAAGTATCAGAGTTTCCCTGGACCTATGACGCCGGTGAAACCTGCTATTTTTTGGAGGGCGAGGTCGAAGTGACCCCAGAGGGCGGCGAACCCGTCACTGTTAAAAAAGGCGACCTGGTTACCTTTCCCAGGGGCATGTCCTGCACCTGGAAAGTTCTAAGCCCGGTTCGAAAACACTATACCTTTGAGGATTAAGTGAAATGAAAGCCATGCTGTTCCAGGCGTTGCCGGCATTTTTTATCGCAGCCCTTGCTTCTCATGTGTCCCATGCCATGACCTGTGATGGCGGCACTGTGGCCGAAGGTGCGACCAAGGTTCACGTACTGATGAGATGCGGGCAGCCCACCTTTATCGACCAACGACAAGAGGAGCGGATCCGACGGGTCAGTGATTACGAAGTGGTGAAGGAGCGCGTTGTGATCGAGGAATGGGTGTACGATTTTGGCACGGATCGCCTGATTGAGAAATTGACGTTCCGAAACAGTGTGCTGGTCCAAATCGAACACGGTAGTTATGGGGTTGGCGATGCACTTACCAGGGAACCCATATCCCTGGATAATCGGCTCATTCTCAGTGGAGAATCAAAATACGACGTGCTGGTGAAATTTGGTCGGCCGAGTTTTCAGGATCAGCGCGTGGTGGAAGAGGTGTTACGCCTGAAAAACGGGGAGATAGAAATTCGCGAGGTCGTTGTTGATGAATGGATCTATGACCGGGGACCGGGTCGACTGATTCGGTCTGTTCTGTTTCGAAACGGAAAGGTGTGGGAAATCAAAGACGAAGGGTACCCTCCCCAATAGGCATAAGACCTAGACCGCACCGATAAGGTAGGCCACGGCAGCTGTGTACTGCTGGATCAGATAATCTCCAAAAAAGAAATACTCAATGGCCCCAAGGGCGAGAAAGGGGCCGAACGGGACGCGCGCTTTGCGGAAGCGGCTGTCAACCTCTGTGGCATCGTCCCCATCAGATATCTCCAGATCGGGTTGGCCAGGATTTTTTCGGCGGTAAAGGACGAGTAGGGAGCCAATGAGGAGCCCTTGAAAGGCGCCGGCAAACAAGGAGAAACCAGCACCGCGCACGCCCAAAAAGGCGCCGATCATGGCCAAAAATTTGGGATCCCCTTCGCCCATGCCGTTTTTGCCTGTGAGCAGTTTGTAGCCATGTACGAACAACAGGGATAAGACCGCGTAGCTGCCTGCTGCACCTGTAAGCGGATCTATCCATCCGTTTTTTAGGACAAATATATTGACGAGTAACCCCACCCCAATGCCGGGCAAGGTAATGGCATCGGGTAAAAGAAATGTCTCTAGATCAATGGCACCAGCGGTAAAGAGCGCCCAAATGAATGCGAACCAAATAAAGTATTCGGTCAGACCAAACAGGAATCCAGGAGGATTGGACAGCAATGTCATCTGGAGCACGGCCACTGAGAGCAGGGCCATGCTAATTTCTACGAGCACATATCTAAAAGAAAAGCGGGTCCCGCAGTGGCGGCACTTTCCTTTGAGCAGGAAATAGGAGATGATCGGCACGTTGTCGTAAAATCGAATGGGTTGCTTGCAGGCAGTGCAGTGGGAACCAGGGCGCACCACTGAAAGGCCAAGGGGCCACCGAACAATCACGACATTAGCAAACGACCCCCACATCGCGCCAAAGACAGCTGCCAAGAGCACGGGTTGCCAGGTCGGTACGACTTCCAGAAAAAAGGCATCCATGGGGTCGAACTTACCACTTTTGGGTACTTATCCCCAACTTGCTGGGCCCTATTTTTTGAATCCATCTCCCCCAATTACCGTCCCAAATAGGGAATGGGGTTGGTCTAGGGTCGGGTGAGGTTTTTGGTGGATCAAATCCGTCCGTACTGTATAGTAAGAAAAATTCGAAACCATGGGTTTAGCAACAAAAGGTGGTTATCATGAGAACATCTGTCCTTCGAATCATTATCCCGTTGGCAGCATTGGGATGGTTCACGGTGATCGCAGCCGGATGCGCTGAGAACGCGCATCAGCATGGAGACCCGAGTGTGAATCCAGGGGCCGCTCCTGCTGAGCAGAGCGGGGATATCAAAGCGTTCTCGGCAAAGGGCGAAGCTGAGCCAGCAGCAGAGGCGCCGCAAGCAACCCCAGAAGCCCAAGCCCAGCCGGCACCCGCCGCGCCAGGGGCAGCCGCGGCAGGCCAAGCCCCAGCAGCGGCCGCGCCAGCAACAGCGGAATCTGTCCAACCCGGAGCTGCACCTGTGGGAGATCCTGCGGCAAAAGCAGTGGGTGCCCAATCCGACAAGACGTCGACATCCAAGCCCAACACCGCTGTCTCAGCAGATAGCACTGCCAAGATACAACCCGTCGCCAAGACCAAGGTGGGGGATGAGCCAAAAGATCCCGCGATCAAGCCGGGCATGAAGCCCGGGGCGGCCTCGATGCCCAATCCAGCAGCCAAAGGATGCATCGAAAAGGGCGGCGCATACAAAATCGTTGACAGCGACAGGGGCCAGACCGGCCTTTGCATGTTTAGGGATGGGTCCCGCTGCGAGGCATGGCGCCTCTTCCGCGGGCAGTGCAAGCCCGGTGAATGCAAGAAACCTTCTGGCATTTGCGACTGATCGACGCCTACTTCGTCGATATATCTAATTAAGTTAGGTTAGTGCCCGTCCCGGAAACCTCTCCCCCTAGCCCCCTCTCCGATGCGGAAAGGGGGCACCGGAATCAAATAATCCAATGATTCAGGATGGTTTCGCCTCCCCCTTCCCTCCCAGGGACAATGGCATTCGGTTAAGGGCAAATGTCGCGATTTTTGCTATTTTTATGCCGGGTAAAGGATCTCCCCCTTGAAAAAGGGGGTTAGGGGGATTTTGACACGTCCAATCGAATTTTACCTTTGAAAACAATTGCT
>JASJCT010000214.1 GCA_030065855.1 Myxococcota bacterium | reverse complement strand
CTCTCACTCACCTCGGCAATGATTCCGCTGGGTTCCTGCACGATGAAACTCAGTGCCACTACCGAGATGATGCCTATCACATGGCCCGAGTTTACCGAGATCCACCCGTTTGCTCCTCGCGAGCAGGCCGAAGGATATCGCCTATTATTCCAGCAACTCGAAGAACAGCTTGCTGAGAGCACAGGCCTACCGCATGTGTCGCTTCAGCCGAACGCAGGGGCACAGGGTGAGTTTGCAGGCTTGCTGGTTCTCCGAGCCTATCATCGGGCTCGAGGCGATTTCGATCGGACCACATGCCTCATACCGATGTCGGCGCACGGGACCAATCCAGCAAGCGCAGTAATGGCCGGAATGAAGGTTGTACCTGTTAAAACAGATGACGCCGGCAATGTAGATGTCAACGATCTGCGCGAAAAGGCGAAAACACACGCCGACACTCTGGCAGCATTGATGATCACTTATCCCTCAACGCACGGTGTTTTCGAGCCTGACGTTCGAGAGATCTGCGACATCGTCCACGAACACGGGGGACAGGTCTACCTCGATGGTGCCAACATGAACGCTCAGGTTGGTTTATGTCGCCCGGGCGACTACGGCGCCGATGTTTGTCATCTGAATTTGCACAAGACTTACGCCAGCCCTCATGGTGGCGGAGGCCCTGGTATGGGCCCGATATGCGCGGCGGAGCACTTAGCTCCGTTCCTGCCAGATCATCCGGTTGTACCGCTCGGCCACGATCAAACGTGTGGGACGATTTCCGCTGCCCCTTGGGGTAGTCCGGCAATACTACCCATCGCATGGTCGTATTTGGCTCTAACCGGTGCTGAAGGTCAGGTCGCGGCCACTAGAGTAGCTATCCTGAATGCGAACTATATCGCTAAACGCCTCGAGGGAGTGTACCCACTCCTATACGCTGGCCAGAACGGTTTGATCGGGCACGAATGTATCCTGGACGTGCGACCGTTCAAAAGTGCTTCAGGTGTGGATGTCGAAGACATAGCCAAGAGGCTCATGGACTACGGATTCCATGCTCCTACGGTCTCTTTCCCGGTTCCAGGTACTCTCATGGTGGAGCCAACTGAGAGTGAGTCAAAAGAGGAACTCGATCGATTCTGCGAGGCATTGCTCGCAATAAGAGAAGAGATCCGTGAAATAGAAGATGGAAAAGCTGATAAAGAGGATAATCTTCTCAAAAACGCTCCCCATACCATGGAAACCGTGATCGCTGATTCTTGGGATCATCCGTATCCTAGAGAGCAGGCAGCATTTCCGACTCCTCAGACACGGCAACACAAGAGCTGGCCTACGGTCGGTCGTGTTGAAGGTGCATACGGAGATCGCAACCTGATCTGCGTCTGCCAAGCGTGGGATCCTTCATGCTACCACGCGGGACCCAAGGAGGACTAGCCTCAAGTGATCTGGACCCTGATCGTTGATCCGACGGGGCGCCCAGGAAGCGAGAATATGAGCGTGGACTACTCCCTCCTGCGCCGCGCGCGGGAGGGAGTCGCGTTTCTACGTATCTATCGCTGGGATCCACCTTGCCTGTCATTTGGTAGGAATGAGCCAGCCACTCGGCGATACAATACGGAAAAAATCCAAGAAATGGGACTCGATACCGTTCGCCGACCGACCGGGGGGCGGGCAGTTTGGCACGATAAAGAATTGACGTATTCTGTCGCTGCGCCAGAATCCACGTTTGGAACCCTGCGCGAAACGTACAATATTATCCACGCTACGATTGGAGACGCACTGCGCCGACTCGGAGCCGAGACCGGGCTAGCGGAAAGACCGCAAACGGGCTCAGGAAACCTCGCAGGTGGATCGTGCTTCGCATCACCTGCCGGTGGAGAGGTTGTTGCAGCGGGCCGCAAGCTGGTTGGTAGTGCTCAGGTAAGGGAGGAAGACGTTTTCCTCCAACATGGATCGGTGCTACTCGAGGATGGGCAAAACCTGGTTCTCGAGATAACGGCTCGTGATCGTATAGCACCGGTCGCGACCTCTCTTTCTACGCTGCTCGGACGTGAGGTGCTTTTCGGCGAAGTCGCCCAAGCGCTCGTAGAAGAGACACGGGCGTCGTGGCCGGGCGAATGGAAGACTGAAGAGCCGTCGAGCACAATGCTCGAATACGCCAAGTTCGCAGACCCGGCGTGGACGTGGCGACGCTAGTTCCTCCTTGCCGGAAGCATTCCAAAAAAAATGATAAAAAAACCTTGGTCTGTTTCGATAGCGGCGTTGGTTGTCCTCCTCTTCAATTCTGGGTGTTCCCCTGATCTTACCTGCGAGGACAACTGGTGCGGAACAGTAGTCATTACCAGTGGGCGCGTACGGAACCTGGTTCCACCACTTGCTGCCTATGATGTCGACATAGCCATCTCCAACCACATCTACTCAAAGTTGGCGGATGTGGGAGCGGAGTTGAACACAGTTGGGGACGCGGGGTTCACCCCAAACCTCGCAGAATCATGGAGATTTGAGGATCCCCTGACACTTGCGTTCACACTCGCTTCAAATGCGCATTGGCACGATGGTACGCCGGTCACCGCCTCAGACGTGGAATTCACATTCAGCATCTATCGAGACCAGAATGTGAATTCGTTGTTCAGGTCACGTCTCGATGCGATCTCCTCGGTAACGGTTCGAGACTCACTCACAGTACTCTTCCATTTCAGCGAGCAATACGCTGAGCAGTTCTTTGACGCCGTGTACCACATGCACATTCTTCCACGTCATATCCTGGAGTCTGTACCTCCTGGTGAATTGCGAACTCACTCCTTTGGCCTGAATCCGATTGGGAGTGGCCCATACAGGATGGTGAGATGGGAACCCGGTGAATTGGTAGAGCTAGCAGCTGATTCAACGCATCATCTCGGTAAACCATCAATCCGGAGAGTAATCTGGCAAGCCGCTGCCGGACCTACTCCTGCAATCAATCCTTTGATTGGTAATACAGCAGATTTTCACCACAACGTAGCAGAGGCGTCGGATATTCCCAGAGTTGAGGACACCGATCATCTCAGACTCATCGACTATCCATCCAATGTGTACAACTACATCGGATTCAACTTACGCAACCCAGACGACCAAGAATCGCCACACGCACTTTTCAGTAATCGTGAACTACGCCGCGCCATAACGATGGCGATTGATAGAGTATCGCTCAGGGAAGCGATTGTGGGAGCTAATGGATTGCCTTCGGTTGGACCGGTGACTCCGGCGTTGTGGATATTCGATGAGAACCTAGTCGATGCCCTCCCCTACGACGCAGAACGAGCTTTAGCCACACTAGAATCGTTGGGATGGCGTGACTCGAATGACGATGGAACACTTGACCGAGCCGGTCAAGATTTGGCTTTCACCCTCCTTGTGCCTGAGATATCAGTTCGCACGAGAGCGGCCGTTATTCTGCAGAACCAACTCCAGGGCGCAGGTATTCGGATCGATATCGAAGAGGTGGAGTTTGCATCGTTCATCGATCGGCTGAGCAACGGACAATTCGACGCTCACTACAATGGAATCGGCCAAGATCCAAGTCCTTCGGGAATGGCAGATAATTGGAGCCAAAAAGGTTTTGGGGGATTCAACTATGGCAGGTACTCGAACCCCGAATTTGAGCGTCTAACGGCTGAAGCAAAAGGGACCACCGATAGGGCTGCGGCCCTCGCAAAATGGCACGAAGCACTGCGTGTTATTAACGAGGATGCGCCGGCCATCTGGCTGTATGTCCCAAGGCTAAACGCCGCCGTTCACACGCGTATCGAAAACGTGTCGGTTCGACCCGGCAATCCTTGGATGACTGTGCCCCAATGGCGCATTCCTCCGGGCAACTTCATAGAGCGTGACCTCTTCGGCTCACAGTAACACGCTCCGGTATATTACCGGACGGTTGTTGCAGGGTGCGATCATCGTTTTTGCGGTGACTACCTTCACATTTCTCCTTTTGCAGTTTGCACCGGGGGATCCAGTCGACGCTCTAGGTGCATCGGCATCTCTCAGTCCAGAGGTGGCCGAACAGCAGCGCATCAATTTTGGCCTCGATCGGCCCATCGGAATTCGGTACATGCGCTACATCTCGAACGTAGTTCGGGGTGATTTGGGATATTCTTATACCTGGCCGCTACCCGTATTAACTGCCATCAAGCAGAGAATACCAGCGACGGTTTTGCTTGCGCTCGCTGCGTTGATCATCGATTTCGCTATCGGAATCTTAGTTGGGGCTATCCAGGGAGCCCGCCGAGGTTCTCGAACGGATGACACCCTTTCGATTTTATCGATCGCTCTATTTTCTGTACCTGTGTTTTGGCTCGGACTGATGGCCCTGTTGGTCTTCTCGCTCGGGCTTGGTTGGTTCCCGCAGGGTGGCATGAGAACGTCCTGGGCATACGAACAGATGGGATTCTTTGCCACCTCCTGGGATATAGCCTGGCACCTCTTTCTACCGGCGTTGACTCTAGGCCTGGTAGGCGCGGCTTCAACAGCTCGCTTTCAACGAGCTGCAATGATCGATGCCGTATCTCACGATTACGTCAAGGCAGCAAGAGCGAAGGGCCTTTCGGAGCGAACGATAATGTTTCGCCATGCTCTCAGAAACGCACTCCTCCCAGCCATCACTCTTTTCGGGATTTCCTTTCCGGTTCTCCTGTCTGGAGCCGTGCTTGTCGAGCAAGTATTCTCGTGGCCGGGCTTAGGGGCTCTAGCGGTAGATGCGTTCAGCAATCGCGACTATCCACTCGTAACCGGTATGGCAATAGTCGTGTCGGCCATGGTTGTGGTGGGAAACCTCATCGCCGACCTCCTATATCGCGTTGTAGATCCGCGAATCAGAGTGGACGCATGAAGGCGATTCTCATTAGGCTTCTGATGGGCAGGCGTTCACGCTTTGGATTGGCACTCATCGCTTGTCTCGTTTTTGCTGCTGTACTCTCTCCTTTAATCGTCGAATACAGCCCAACCGAGCAGCTTGGATTGGCTCTTCAGAGTCAGCCTCCGTCAGCAGCTCACCCCCTTGGCACAGATCTAGTCAGCCGCGACCTACTGAGCCGAGTCTTATCAGGCATGAGGTTGTCGCTCACCATAGCATTGTTATCCGTGTTCATATCGGTAACGGTTGGCACAGGGGTTGGGTTGACGGCTGGATATTTGGGAGGTGTTGTAGACATCTGTTTGATGCGTACTGTTGACGCAGCACTCGCAGTGCCAAGAGTGTTGCTCCTTTTGGTGGTGCTGATCATACTACCACCAACGGTACTCTCTCTCGTGGCAGTGCTGGGACTAACAAGTTGGTTTGGTACCAGCAGGGTAGTGCGCGCAGAGGTGCTCAGTATAAAACAAAGGGAATTCGTCGTTGCTGCCAGCGCCCTTGGATTGAGCCGATTCCAGACCGTTCTGAAGCATCTGCTACCGAACGTAATTGCGCCCGTGATTGTAACCGCAACGCTGGGGATGGGGCACATAATTTTGATTGAAGCAGGTCTATCATTTCTTGGCGCAGGTGTACAACCTCCAACAGCATCGTTAGGAGGAATAATCAGCGACGGCGTTTATCGCCTGGATGATGCATGGTGGATTTCCACCTTCCCGGGACTAGCGATTTTGTTCATAGTCGTAGGCTTCAGTCTCATAGGAGACGGCCTGCGAGACGCTGTGGATACTCGTACACAATGAACGCCCTGCTCAAAGTCCAACACCTATCCACAAGCTTTAAGACCGCTCAGGGCAAAGCACGAGCTGTTGAAGGGGTGTCCTTTGATCTTCTCCAGGGCGAGACTCTCGGACTGGTCGGCGAATCCGGGTGCGGAAAGACTGTTACGGCGCTATCGATTTTGAAACTCATCTCTGAGCCAGGAAAAATCTCAGAGGACAGCGTTGTCGAATTCCAGGGGAAAAACCTCACGAGTCTCAGACCCAACGAACTCAGGCAAATAAGAGGCGCCGAGATCGCGATGGTCTTTCAAGAACCGTCGGCCTGCCTGAACCCTGTTCTGTCAATTGGAACACAGATCGTCGAAACTATCCGAGCCCACCAACACGTTTCGAAGAAAGATGCGCGAACTCGCGCAGTAGAGCTGCTGGATTTGGTTGGTATACCCGATCCGCTCAGTCGGATCGATGAATACCCGCATCAACTAAGCGGGGGAATGCAACAGCGAGTTATGATAGCGATTGCATTGTCGTGCGATCCCAAAATCCTGATTGCTGATGAACCAACTACTGCGTTGGATGTGACTATCCAAGCTCAGATACTCGAACTCTTAGCCGATCTGAAACAGCGACTCGGTATGTCAGTCATCCTAATCACA
>JASJCT010000213.1 GCA_030065855.1 Myxococcota bacterium | reverse complement strand
GTATGTTTCGGGAACCGTCGATTCATATACGGCAAACAGCACGGTTGAATTGCTGGGACAAGGGCCTTCAGAAGGTACCATGCGTCTTTTTTCTGAAGGTAACAAGGACGGCTTATCCGTTACCGGCACAGGTGATGTTCTTGGCGGAGAGTTGGCTGTTGGTGCAGATGTTGAATTCAGTTCGTCCAACTGGGAAATGGAGCTTGAGGGTAAAGGACTGAACGTCATAGACCTGTTACCAACAACAGATGGTTGGTTGGACAAGATGGATATTCTCGCTAGTTCGCGGGGATCACGCCGCGATTCTATCCTCTCGGGAACACTATCTGTCGAGCGAATAGCAGGAACGGTTCGGGGTACGCCTTTTACACTGGCCGGATCAGGGCGCCTTGAAGGTAAAAGGTTTCAGGTCGATTCCATAAGTGCGCATCTCGCTGGCGGAACGGTGAGAGCAAGCGGTGAGGTGTATTGGGAAGCTGGCGTTGGATGGCGAGCTAACTTGGAGGCCGACGAATTCGATCCAGATTTCCTAGTGCAGGAGCCCGATACGTGGCGTGGCAGGCTTGCCACCAAAGTTCGAATTTCGGGAGTCAACACGGCTGAAGGAATCGAGACACACCTGATCGTCGACACACTTCATGGAGTACTTCGCGAAAAACCAATCGCAGCTCGCACAGCAGTTCATATCGAAGGCACTTCCTACCGACTTGATTCATCATCTGTGTTATGGGGAGAAGCAAATCTTCTAGCGTTCGGTGAGTTGAGTGAACAGCTATGGGGCCGCATAGAAATAGACGTGCCTGATATGAGCCTTGCTGTTCCTGGAGCTGAGGGATCGATAAGGGGTGAGGTCGACGTCAGTGGTACCCGCTCCGAACCTGAAATACTCCTAAGTATGAGCGGATCAGAAATGACCCTCGGAGGTTACGGCGTCCAAGCGGCTAGTGGCCAGGGAGAATTGGATTTCTCTTCTTTAGGACGGTTCGATTTCTCAGTTACAGGATTGGGACTCACTGCACTTGGGCAGAGTTTAGACACTCTAACGCTGGGTGTAGCCGGCGTCAGTGAGGATCATAGAATTACGCTCGGCGCAAACCAAGGGCCCAACTCTGCCAACCTGCTCGCAAACGGTGGGATTACGGAATGGACCTGGACCGGCAACCTTGACTCGATATCGCTTTTCGACTCCGTTGCGGGTCAATGGCAAATGGAGACACCTGTTCCGGTTGTTGTTGCGCGGGATAGTGTGGTATTCACAGATCCAGCCTGTATAGTTTCGGAAAGCGCTTTCACCTGTGTTTCCGGCTCCTGGATCGATTCAGGTGTTTGGTCCATAGCTGCCGAGGCACGAGCGGTTCCGTTGGCAAGATTCCGACGATGGCTACCTCCTACGGTTACTGCCGATGGTACTGTAGATGTCGATGTGGATCTTCGAGCTAACAACAACGAGACTTTGGTGGGATCATTGAGCGTCGATTCCGATTCCGGTGTTGTATCGCTCGGGCTCCGAGCAGAAGAGCAGGTTCTTTCGTACGAAAGAGGTTCGCTCGTTCTAACTATAGACGAAGAAGGAATACGTGCGGCTGCAGGTTTGGTGGCACGGCAAGATGGAACTGTAGATTCTACCTACGCCGACCTGAATGCTCGTCTCACTATTCCGGGATATCGCCTGTTGGTTGACTCACTACCCGAACAATCGGTCGAGGGTCTACTGGATGTGAGTCTCTCAGACCTCTCATGGATAGAGGTAATTTCACCATATCTTGCCGCAGTTACTGGGAGTCTTGAATCGAGTTTCTTTGTGTCTGGTACCGTGTCGGAGCCGGTGTTCACAGGCGAGGCTCGGTTGGCCGGTACCGCCAATGTACCACAGCTTGGCCTCGAGCTAAGGGATGTGTCAATCACTGCTGTCGGTGATGGCGCACAGGGAATCGGCCTGGCAGGCTCAATCACGTCTGATTCTAATCCACTAGAGATAACGGGTCGTGTATACGCAGGATCGGAAGTGGATACGGTTGTGGAGTTGCGATTGAGTGGGACTCGGATTCAAGCTGCAAACACGGCCGAAGCGCAGATCTGGATATCCCCGGATATAGGGATTACTGCTTCAGGAGGTCTGCTCTCCATCTCCGGAGATATCGAAGTCCCCAGAGCCGAAATAGAGCTAAGACAAATACCGGCCATCGCTGTTCCGGTCTCTCGGGATGTCGTTCTGATTGGGGATACTACTCAATCTGTAAGACGTGCAATGGACATTAGCAGTAACGTGCGCTTGCTGCTGGGAGACTCTGTAAATTTCCGCGGGTTCGGTCTCACCGCGTCGCCAAGCGGTAATTTGTTGGCGGTCGACGAACCCGGGCAGGTAACAACCGCTACCGGGCAACTGTTCGTCCAATCCGGGAAATACCGGGCGTACGGTCAGGATCTCACGATCGAAACGGGCCGCCTCATTTTTGCTGGCGGGCCGATCGACAATCCTGGCTTGGATATCAGGGCAATTCGACAACTGCCTGACAGTGTAACCGCCGGATTGCTTGTTGCAGGAACGCTAAAGGCTCCGGAGTTAACTGTGTTTTCCGATCCGCCCATGTTGCAGAGCGATGCGCTTTCATATCTAATCCTAGGCCGGCCGGTATCTGAACTTTCCCAAAGGGAAGGCGGTCAGCTAACCAATGCTGCAGCATCGCTAGGGCTCAGGGGCGGCAATATGCTCGCACAGCGAATCGGTCAAAGGTTCGGCATCGATGAGGCGAGAATCGAGACGGATGGGGCATGGCGGGAAGCCTCGTTTTTTGCGGGCAAATACCTTTCGCCGCGGCTTTACGTCTCTTACGGTATCGGCTTGTTTGAATCCTCGAGCCTGTTCCGCGTTCGTTACTTGTTGTCCCCTCGCTGGACGCTACAAGCCGAAACAGGAGAGAGAACCAGTACTGACATCAACTACAGAGTCGAACGCGACCGGTAGTCTGTAAACAACTTATTTAGGACGTGCAGGAGAATTGATCCAAAGATCGATTTAACGAGGAGGCAGGATGCACGGGGTCAAGAAGGTGCTGGTGGCTGTTGATTTGGAGGATGACAACGATCCGAGTTTCGTTGCAGGTGTGATGTTGGCTGAGGAGTTGGGTGTTGAGATTTTGTTACTACATGTCGTTCCCGAAATCCTTGGAGACGGTTGGACTGGCGAGGTTCACCCAGATTTGCTCAAGGCAATCCTCGACGAGCTAAAAGGGAGAGCAGAGTCAGCCAACGTAGCCGTGGAAGACGTAACTATTCTACGTGGTAAACCATCATACCGGATATGCCAGCACGCGGAGGAGAAAAGCGCAGATATAGTCGTTATGGGAGCTAGTAGAAAACGAAATACATACGTGCAACTAGGCACAACCGCGAGCCGAGTGTTACGCAACTCGTTGAAGCCGATGTGGATTGCCGCAGATAGCAGTTCTTCACCACCTGAGTCTATACTCTGTCCGGTTGACGGCTCTCCAACATCACGCAGAGCGTTAGCCAAGGCGGTTTCGCTCGCAAAAAGCTTCCAGGCACAACTCACCGTACTCAAGGTTCGTGAGGACTTACCAGATGTGTACGCGAGTAAGTTCGGAACCGCTAGACCGTGGACCGATGCCGATTCCCGGAGGTTCGAGTCGTTACTAAAAGGTTTGGTGTGCGAATACGACGTGACCGGCATAATGCTCGACATCAAAACTAGAGAAGGTTCTGCGCATACAGAGATTTTGGCCGAAGCATCGGAGAAAAGTAACGACCTCATAGTCATGGGAGCTGAAGGCACGAGTGACTATTCACGCTCTCTTGTAGGCAGCGTCACTCAGAGAGTCACGAGAGCAATGCCGTGCTCAATGTTGGTCGTGTGTGATGAAGACGTCCTCACATCGCGCTTAAACAACGCACTCTTCAGGATTAGCAACTATATGGATACCGGCGCATCACTCCTCAACGATGGTAAAACAATGGCTTCTCTCGCGGAATACGAGCAATGCCTCATGGACGAACCGACATGCGCCCAAGCATGGGATGGAATGGCGAACGTTTATGAAGCGATGGGAGACCTCAATAAGGCTGACAGGTGTAAAGACTCAGCCAGTCGGATTCGTGAAAATCTGTTGTGATAGAGTTGGCGCAGCTGTGCCTATTGTGGGCCTAGGGCTCGAATTTTAGTCGGACGCTCTGAACAATCGTGGATTGTGTTCGAAAAATTGCTTGATCCATGACTCGAGGAACGATTCGTTTCCTCGGTTGGATATGTAAAACAGCCCCAAGACTGATATCGCCAATGCCCCGATGGCATCGACAATCAGGTCCCACATAGTGTCGGTGAGGCCACTCTTCTGCATGTTCATACCAAAGATGCTATCCATCGCGAACTCAAATATCTCCCACACGGCACCGAGCCCCATAGCGAACATGAAGGCAAAGAGTGCCACGAAGCGGGGTTTCATATGGAGGTCGATGTCCTCCTTTTCGTTGAGAACGTGGACTAGGAGAAAACCCAAAATTCCCAGCAGGAAACCGGATGAAGTGTGAAGCACCACATCCCACCACCAAAACCTAGTATAAAATCCTCCCACCTCCCCTAGGAATAGAGAGGCGAATATGAAAACCACAGCCAGGGCTTCGAATTCGGGAGGAATGTAGACTTGAAAGCGTTTACCGAGAGCGACCGGAAGCATAGTAACTAGCATGATCGCCATAGTAACCAGCGCGGCGAGCCACCTGGCTTGTAGCATGGCTAAGATTAAGCCGAGTACCAGCAAAAGCTGTAGAGTCAGCGTTGTCCAGCGGTGAATAGTTCTTTTACGCACAATCAACTCCTACCTGCACCCCTTCGAATCGGAGGTGGTATATCAGAAGAGATCGAAGGGCTCGAATCGATAAATTTGAGCCGACCGCAGGTTATCACATAGACGATTGACAGCGTTTTATAAACTTTTCGCGATCCACCTTTCACTACTCCATCCCAAACCATGATCTCCGCTGGACGAGTGCGGAGAGTTGATCTCTGCTAATCAAAAATAAGCGTGCCCGGCGATTCGCATGAAGTGTGATTATGCAGTGGCGTTTATTCATCAACTATGCTTTTTCTCAAGGTCACCAACCATATGCTGTGTGAAGATTCCGGCATCATCAATACGGAAGGCCTGATCGCCCAACACCACATACATCCACGCACACATATCACCTTATCCTCAACCATCGGCCCACCTTCGTATGTTTTCGCATCGCAGCTGTTTCAGTAGGAATAGTAGTTGCTTATGAGTTAGATACTATCCCCGTTCTTCAGATCTCAGCTCCACTTTCATGTCTACCGCATGCAGTCGGGTATCAGACTCTGGGATTGTCAGCCGCTCTACAGCTAACACACATCCTGAATCTATTTGAATCAGCTTGACAATGGTCAATAAACGAACTGATTTGTGGATGAACGGGATCAGAAGTCGACTCTCTTGGAGGAGCAGACGCGCCCCGCCAATTGGCCTTGGCAGTGATTCGATAAAATTATCAAACGGCTGGCCGCACCATCCCCAGGACCTCACGCCTATCGGAGCATCATATGACGGTCTTTGTCTTTTCGGTTGCGACTGTGCTGATAGTATCAGCGATCTGTTCGCTAACCGAAGCGTCTTTCTACGCAGTGCGAGTTCCTTTCATTCGTCAGATCACTGAGGAAGGTAGTCGGGCGGGAAGGGTACTCGCGGGATTTAAGGAAAATATGGAGCGCCCAATCTCGGCCATTCTGATTATCAATACCGCCGCGAACACCGCAGGTGCAGCAGTGGCAGGATCGCAAGCAAGGATAATCTTCGGCGAATCTGCGATCATCTGGTTCTCGCTGTTGTTCACTCTTGCCGTTTTATTCTTCTCGGAGATAGTACCAAAAGTGGTAGGCGTAGTTCACAACCGCACAATCGCGACATGGATGGCTCTGCCGTGGGCTGGCGTAATCAAGATGCTCCATCCGATTATTTGGGCAGTTCAGCACGTCGCACAGGTGTTTAAACCAAGCGATCCAGTGCTCGCAGCTCCAGAGGAAGAGGTACAGCAGATGGCGATGGTCAGCGCCGAGGAAGGCAGCATCATGCCATACGAAGCGGACCTCGTGCGTAACGTGTTGCGACTCGATAATGTGAAGGCCCGCGATATCATGACTCCGCGACCCGTCGTATTCAAGCTGACGGCAGATATGACACATCGTGCGGTGGCGGATAAAACGAAGGTG
>JASJCT010000010.1 GCA_030065855.1 Myxococcota bacterium | reverse complement strand
AAATCCGACGTGCCGGGTGGAATTATTAGCATGTCGCCCATGCCGAGTAGGTTTTCCGCACCCTGGGTACCGAGGATGGTTCTGGAGTCATGACCTGAGGATACGCGGAAACTGATACGGCTCGGAAAGTTGGCCTTGATCAGCCCTGTGATGACGTCCACTGAGGGCCGCTGGGTAGCGATGATAAGGTGCAGCCCTGCTGCGCGGGCCTTTTGGGCCAGCCTGGCGATTGAGATCTCTACGTCCTTGGCAGCCACCATCATCAGATCGGCGAGCTCGTCGACCACGGTAACGATAAACGGGAGTTTTTCTAATTTTTCTGGACTGTCCGAGGCCTCAGATACGACAACGACTTCATCATCCTCAACTGAATAGCTGGATTGCACGGGTTCCTGGGTCCCTGAATTTTCTTTAGCGTTTGCTTTAAGTTTTTCGATTTTGGCGTTGTAAGAAGCCAGGTTTCTCACGCCCAGATCTGCAAATAACTGGTAGCGGCGCTCCATTTCATCCACTGCCCACTTGAGTGCCAGGCATGCCTTGCTCATGTCTGTCACCACAGGCAGCAATAGGTGGGGAATGCCGTCATAAACCCCCAGTTCGATCATTTTTGGATCCACCAGCAAAAGACGCAGATCATCGGGCGTGTACTTGTAAAGCAGGCTGAGCAACATGGCGTTGAGGGATACTGACTTGCCAGATCCTGTGGTGCCGGCAATGAGCAGGTGGGGCATCTTGGACAAATCCACGAAACAGGGTCTGCCGCTGATATCTTTTCCGAGGGAGAGGGGCAATTTTTGCTTGCGGTTGGTAAAGCCGTCATCTGAAATCATTTCCCTGAGATAGACGGTTTCCCGTTCCCTGTTGGGCAATTCAAACCCCACGGCGTTCTTGCCTGGAATGGGGGCTACCACACGCACGCGCAACACTTCCAGGGCCATGGCGATTTCATTGGAAAGCCCCTCTATTTTCGACAATTTGGTTCCGGATTTTGGTTGGAACTCAAACATGGTGACGACCGGGCCAGGGTGGATCTCGTGCACTTCACCCAGTACGCCGAAGTCGGATAGGATTTTTACCAGGTGATCGGCCGTGGTCCGCAGATGTTGCTCGTCGATGTCGGCATTTTCGCTATCATCTGGCGGGCTTTTTAGGAACTCTAGAGCAGGCAGCTGGAATTTGCCCTCAAGCGGGGAGCGATCAATGTCCAGGGCATCTGGCCGCTCGGTCTTTTTCTTCTTTTTCTTTGCACTGGGCTTTGATTTAACGATTTTAATGTCTGTCGCCGAGTCCTTGGGATTCGGCTCAGCAGAGATGAGATCGATGTCGGTTTTAGCAGTCATAGGAGTCTCGCAGAGGTCGCTTGGATCATCCTCTCTCTGCTGCCAGGCGCGGAAGAATCTCACCCCAATCCCGGCCATGCCCCGGCCTGCGGCAACAGTGGCGAGAGCGATCCATCGAAAGAGCAAGGCAAGTGAAATATCCGTGATAAGGAGCAGGACAATGACGATACCGCCAAAAGCAATGAGATAGGTACCGGCCACTGATACGATCGATAAAAGAAATTCTCCAAAGAGCGCTCCAAGGAAGCCCCCAGGCGCGTGCCCCCCCAAGACAGCATCGCCCTGCAGGGCAGTGTGCAATGCAACACAAGTGAAAACTACAATAAAGAAGATGCCCAGGATGTTACGGGGCCGAATGCCTTCAACGCGCGATCTAAACAGGCAAACCGCGCTGATCCATAGCATCGCGTCGAGTAGGTAGGCGGTGAGACCGATCATGGTAAATGCAACGTATGCAGTCCACTCCCCTGCGATGCCCATGAGGTTGTTTTGGGCTGCGTTGGATTGGCTTTCCTGGGCCATGCCCGAGTATGAAGCGAGACTCAACAATAGGAACACCGCGACCAAAAAGAGAACCACGCCCATCACCTCGAACCGACGGGCCGGGGCTTCTGCTTCATCTACCCCATCCACGACACCTTTGGGCATCTCAATATTATCGGCTGTCGAAGGTATCGCGGTTTCCTTTGCCTTTGCCATCGTACTAACCCCTACATAGTATTACTTATAACTACATTAGACTACATTAGCCTCTAGAGGAAGTCAAAAAGAACGTGCGCAGTCTTTTTCGGGGTTGTTGTGCTGATGAATGTTAGTTTTGAATGCTTACCCAGGCGTCATCGATTCGAATGCCGTAATTTCCGTTCCAAGTCTCGGTGTCTTCCCCGCCATCTTCGAAGTAGATGAACCTAAGGCCGGTGCCATAGTTGGTAAACGTGTGGCTTACCTTGAACCAAACATCGTCATCATAGGTGGAACCAGACCCGGAGGATGTCTCATTGAGGGACCAAGAATCGATTGTTGCGTGGGACGCGTTTCTAAGTTCGACTTTAATGCTGTAGTCATCTTTTTCGTAATGCTCTTTAAACCAGTCTTCCACATACACGGTGGGTTGCCCATCGAGCACTGCCGGCGCAAAGCCTATGTCGACCAAGTCGAGTTCTTGAGATCGGGTGCATTTAGTATATGATGTGATGACTTGCCAATCACCACTGTGCGAATCGGTTGATTGCTCTACCTCGCAAGAACTGCCGGCATTCCAACCATTCATATTGCCGGACTCGGCACCTGAATTGACAAGAAGGTTTTTGTCAAACAACTCCGTGTCCATTTCCGTGTCTGTATCTATGCCTGTATCCGTGTCCGTATCCGTGTCTGTATCCGTGTCCGTATCTGTGTCCGTATCCGTGTCTGTATCCGTGTCCGTATCCGTGTCCGTATCTGTGTCCGTATCCGTGTCTGTATCCGTGTCCGTATCTGTATCAGAATCCGAGTCAGAATCAGAATCCGAGTCAGAATCAGAATCCGAGTCAGAATCAGAATCCGAGTCTGAGTCTGAATCCGAGTCCGAGTCAGAATCAGCATCCGAATCTCCCCCAGTATCCGATGTCGGGTCAGGAGGAGACATGCTACTTTCGGGTTGCACACACCCAAGCGCGTATAGGGAAAAAATGAGAAATCCTAGTTTCGATACAGCATCCATGGGGACTCTCCTTATTGGTGGTGCAAGTAATTCTGTTGATATTATCTCTGGTTTTGGTTAGATTTCTAGACTTTTTAATCTTTCCAAAGACAATAAGCGTTTTCAAAGACAACCTACTTCATCTCTATCCCGTTGGATCCAATGCTGTACAATCCACTGCCCGTGTAACTTCGTTTGCTTCTGGGCTCCTGGGATTGCAGGCGTGATAGGCATTGCCCCGTTTACAACATCCACCTCCCAACGAGGAAAGTATGATCGGCTGGAGTGTGTTTAACCATTTTTGGGGCCCCAAAGGCTGTTAACACCCTCGGCTGGATGTGTCCTTGATAAAACGAATCTTTCTCTGATAGGGTGCCTTGATTCACTGTGGCTACATTTTTTTCGGAGTAGGATATGACGGATCGCATTCATAAAACAATGGCAGACTCAAAGCTGATGCGCTGGGCCATCTTGGTGCTCATCAGCTTTTTGTTTTTCGCTACGTACTATTTTCAAGACGTTTTCTCCCCTTTACAGAAGCTGATGGAGACCGAGTTGGGCATCGATGCCGGCTCGTTTGGCACTGTGATAAGCGCCACTACCTGGGCCAACTGCCTGGGCATGATTTTGGTCGGTGGGTTTATCTTGGATAAGTGGGGGATCCGGCTGTCCGCTTTGTTGTTTGGGTTTCTCGTAACAGCCGGCGGCGCCCTGACTGCCCTCGGGGCAAGCGATGTTTTTACCTCGGATCCAGATGAAAAAATAATGCTCATGGCCATCGGTCGCATGGTGTTCGGCATAGGTCTCGAAATCACCTGCGTAATCGTAACCCGGGTGGTCGTGAAATGGTTTAAGGTGTACGAATTGGCCTTGGCCATGGCCATTAATGTTGGATTCGGCCGATTGGGGTCTTATTTTGCTGTGTCATTCTCATTGGATATTGCCGATAATAATGTGACAACCGCCCTTGGGTTTGCTGCTTCCCTTATCGGCGCTGCATTTATTCTTTTACTCGTCTATCTTATTTTCGATAAAAAGCTAGACGCTCAGATCCAGCAGGCAGGGGACGTAGATGAGGAGAAATTCGATTTCAGCGATTTTTTCAAGCTTTTAAAGAATTCCACTTTTTTGTGGATTGCCTCACTATGTGTTGTCTATTATTCAGCGGTGTTTCCTTTTATCGGCGCCTATGGGACGGGTATTTTGCACAATAAATTTGGATTTACCTTGGAATTACCGCCTGATTTCTTGAGCCTGCCCTTGATTGAGAAGCTAGGTGCCTTCCTGACAAACGGGCCTAAGTTAATTGGTTTTATTCCGCTGGGATCAATCATCTTTACACCGATCTTTGGCACGCTCATTGACCGCCGAGGCAGGGCCGCTTCTATGATGCTGTTTGGTTCTGTGCTCCTTATTTTTGCCCATGTCACCATGGCGTTTTTGGAAGTACGCGCTCTGGCCTATCTGGCGTTGTTCAGCTTGGGCATTGCCTTTTCTTTAGTTCCGGCAGCCATGTGGCCGTCCGTAGCCAAAATCGTAAAGGAAAGCCGCCTAGGTACTGCCTACGCGACCATGTTCACCATTCAAAATTTAGGACTGGCTTTGTTCTATTGGCTGCCCGGACAGATTCTCGTTGGGACAAATGACAATTACACCTTGGCTGTGTCGCCGTTCCTCGTACTTGGGGTCGTCTCCATCGCTTGTGCACTCCGGCTTAAGAAATCCAACCAAAAGCGCGGATTTGGCTTGGAAAAACCATTCAATAAAAACGTGGCTGCTTAGGGTGCGCTCATAGCGATCGAAAATACTCTGGCATTCTCCGGTTTGGATCCTGAATCGCCGCCTCGATGGTGGACAGCATTTTCGATTTATCTTTTTGAAGGGTACCGCGAATGGGTACATAGTTAGAGGCGTGGTTCGCGTAAAAAATTACCCCATTTGCCGTTATATTTGAAATCAGCAGTTTGCATTCTGTTAAACATTCAGTTGGCGTGAGCAAGCGCCAGGCGGGATCCCCAAAGGCCGCTGCATACGAAGGATCCCTTGGCATGAGCATCAGGGTCAGGGCCGAGGCAAATCGCGGCCGAATGCGATTCAACAGGTTAGCCGTGTTTATGGCGTGTTGATCTGAGAGTCGGGGGCCGCCTAGCCCAAGGACCACGGTGACGAACAGCTTGATGCCAGCCTGTTGGGGGCGGGCGCACAGCACAGCCATTTCATCGGCAGTCGCGCCCTTATCGATGCGCGCGAGGATGTCGTCATCTCCGGATTCCAATCCCACGTAGAGCAGGGTCAACCCGGCTCTTTTAAGGGCTTTTAGTTCTTCCTGGGATTTGTTTTTAAAATTGCCAGGCGACGCATAGGCAGCCACCCGCCTGAGCCCAGGTAACCGGCTTTTTAGCCGCACTAAAATATCCAGCAATCGCCGAGTAGACAGGGCGAGGGCGTCCCCATCTCCGAGAAATACCTTGCGCACATCTGGTAGGGCGCGGCCGGCCCAGTCGATTTCTTGGTAGAGCGCCTCAGTCGGCCGGGCGCGAAAGCGCTTGTCCTGGTAAGTGACACAGAATGCACACCGATTGTGGGAGCAGCCAATGGTGGCCTGAAGGATGAGCGAATCCGCCTCTGAAGGCGGTCTGATAACCGGTTCATCGTATCGAATCATCTGCAGTTCATTACCAAAATATGCCTCACTTAGCGAGAGGTCTGTATCGAGAACACTGACTTGCCATTAGGGGGACAGGCGGTTTATGGTCAGGGCCGATGAGGACGGCGAATCGCATTGATTATATCGACCATTTGCGCGGCCTGGCTGTGATCGCCATGTTTTTTGTTCACGCTGCAGGCGCGTGGCTCCATCCCTCAGTCCATAATGGCGTGTATTGGCACTGGGCCATGCGGATTTCAGGCCTGGTGGCCCCGGTTTTTATGTTCTTGGCTGGTATCTCGGTTTCTATTGTGGCTTGCAACAGCGGGACTTCAAAAGAAAATATACGAGATACGCGGCGTAAACTGGCCATCCGGGGTGTCAAGCTCATTGCCTTGGGGTATGCCATGCACGCTGTGTTCTGGATTTTTCGTGGCATGGACAGCACATGGCCGCGGGTTTTCAAAGTCGATATCCTCCACTGTATCGGGCTCTCATTCGCGATCTTGCCGGCACTTGCGTGGCCGCGCCGCATATTGAACTGGCCCGCGCTTGCCGCGTTTTTTGCAATCCCATTGATTGGCCAGGTCTTTTTTCGCTTGCCTATCGTCCAATGGATGCCCTCGGGACTGGCCGCCTATTTGACCACAAATTCCAAGCTCGCACTCTTTCCGTTTATTCCCTACGCCACCTGGATGGCCATGGGCCTCTTTGTCGGCCCAATCTGGGTCGCGGCCAATCGTGTCCCATCCTTTGAACCGAAATTTTGGCGGTTTTGTGCGCTCTCTGCGGTCGTTACGTATGGTGTGGGTATGGGCATGGAATGGGTATACTACCATCACGACCTACACCTGGTGGGCGGCAGTGACATCCCGACCCGGGGCTTACCCCATGTGTTCCTGCAAAAGGCAGCCCTTGTGCTCGTTCTTTTTGTGGGGTTTCGCTTTTTAAATCTGAATGTTACCTCCCAAGTAATGAACCCGCTGCGTCGATTTGGACAGGCCTCCCTTTTTGCATATTGCGCCCACCTGATGATTGTTTACCATATCGGCGGATCCCATCTAACGCGCGCAATGTGGCCGGCCCAACACATCGCAGCATGCGCGGTACTCACCGTTTGCATGTACGGGCTAACAGTGGCCTGGCAACAATGGCCAGCGCTAACTGTCTTGCGCCGGAGTTATTTGAAAAAGTTGCAGAAAAATTTAAAACCATTGGATTATTTAGTTTCGCTGCTCCTTCCTCGCATTGGAGCAGGTGCTAGGGGGAGAGGGTTTCGCGGCAGACAGTAGGTCGCTCTGGCAATACCGAGATCACTTGCAATGGGCGCCCATTGCAGCCATTGTTAAAAGATGATGCCCTTTCGAATAAGTGTGCTTGGATTGGCGGCCCTTGCCGCATTTTTGGTTGCTTCAAGTCGCCAAGCACAGGATCAAGGCACGCCTGGGGCGCCTGGGGCGCCAGTACTACCTTCTACCCCGCAGCCCCTGTCGGTTCCGGAATTCTACCCTGCATCCCACGTTGGACCAGACAATACTTCGGACTGGCCTCAGCCCGTTACGGTTGTGTTGCACGGTAACTACGACAGACCTGAATGGCAGTGCGATACCTGGCAGGACGTGGCTGCGTTCCGGGGATGGGTGCTCTGTCCAAGGGGCGTGCGGACTCCATATGCCACCCTGGCCGAGGATCGCTGGACATACAAAAACAAAGCGGCTGTGGCAAGGGAGATCAACGCTGGGCTGACTGCGCTTGAAAGCACTTACAAAGGACGCGTATCCACAGCAAAGACGGTACTAGTGGGATTTTCATTGGGGGCGATTTATGCGCCTTTTTTGGCGATCGACAGTCCGGGCAAGTACCCCTACCTATTTCTAGTAGAAGGCGGGATGAAAAAGCTGGACAAGAGAAAGATCAAAGCGTTGAAACGCGCGGGCGTGAAGGGTGTAGGCATGGCCATGAGCACCAATGGGTACCGAAACGCGGCAAAACGCCTCCTGCCCAAGCTGCTTAAATGGGATCTTAGGGCTGTTTTCGTAGACATGAAGGGCGCCGGTCACAATTATCGAGGAGATTTTAGATTTAGGGGGCGGTTGGCACTAGAGAGACTCATCCGAGATTCCTCCGAGCTTCCCACTCATAAGAAATACCCTTAAAACGGTTCTGTTTCGAGGCCTGTATTGGCGGGTATGCTGCTCTATTCCTAGCAGAATAGCTTAATAATGCTGATTAGAAGGTTGTCAGCTCTGTATGTTAAACCGACGTTAGTACATCCACATGACTCTCTGTCCCCAGCCGCGTCGGCATCAGAGTCACTGTCTGAATCGGAATCACTGTCAGCGTCTGTGTCACTGTCGGCATCAGAGTCACTGTCGGAGTCAGTGTCGGAATCACTGTCGGTATCAGAGTCACTGTCGGAGTCGGTATCGGTATCACTATCGGAGTCAGTATCAGTATCGGAGTCAGTATCAGTATCGGTATCAGAATCAGTGTCAGTATCGGTATCAGTGTCAGTATCGGTATCAGTGTCAGTATCGGTATCAGTGTCAGTGTCGGTATCAGTATCAGTGTCGGTATCAGTATCCGTATCTGCGTCTGGTACCCCTGAGCCTGTACAAAATTCCATGCTGTAACCCACTGCGGTGATACTGTGAATCTCAAGCCCAATACTGTTGTCTGTGTAGGCATCTACATCTCCACTGTGAAAACAGGCGCCGTTAAAATTTGATGGCTGATTGTTTGCGTGCATCAGGTCAATTTCTTGCGGGAGATTTTCTTCGTGGTTGTTCCCGTCCAAGTTCACCTGCCAAATGGCAAGCCCCTCATCTGGAATATAGGAGTTAACGCCTTCGGAGGTAATCTGTCTGGCCTCAATGAGTGTGTATTCTCTGGGGTTGCTCTCATCTACCCATTTGTAAATTTTCTTGTCATTGCTGGATGCATACCAGCACCCGTCTATCCCCGTAATGTCCTGCAACTCATTCCATCCCGACTCGTTAACAAAGTGGGGATTTGCCGGTGTGCCGCTCCCAGAAGAATCCATGAGGCAAAACCTGCCAATGCCATTATCGGTAAAGTAAAGATCTGGCCAGCGTGGACCCATATGACCTGTTTCGTGATTTGCAGTACCAAGGCCGAGGGGAGCATTGCCCGGCGCAGTGGCGTAATCCTGAGTGGAGAACCCACCCACATTGTGGCTAACCCATCCCTTGTGGTACCACATTCCCTGGGCCCATGCCGCAGGGCTGCCTGTATAAATGATAAAGATGGCTCTGATTTTCCCGTCTTCTATGGTTAATTGTGAAAAATCGTACCCCTCTGATTCCAGTTGGTCTAAATATCGCTTAATGAGTTCTTTTGCTCCAGCAGCGTAGCTCATGGCGTCGTACTGAGCAAATGTCTTGGGCGCTCTGTAGATACCTTGAATGTCGAATTCTATCTCCATCAGGCCATCTGAGATATCTAGGAAGAACTGTTTCAAAGAGCAAACGCCGTTGAATTCAGGGCAATCCATATCGTTAAATAGCTTGTCATGATCTTCCTTGTCCAGGCTGGAAGGCGCGTCACTAAAATCAACCACAATGGCAAGGCCTTTCATGTATTCTTTGACACCTGTTGTATTTCTTCTGATAGGAGGCGGATTTCCAATGCCCCACACTGAAGTGTGTTCATCCCGGACTTCTTTTGGCGCATCCTTGTATATGAGACCCAGGTTCTTACGAGCCTGTGCCAGAAGGGACTGGCGCATCAGCTCAATTTTTTTCGTTTTCTGGATATCCAGCAGCTGGGAGACCAGCAGTTCCAAATCAGCCCCTTGAGGTAAAATGCTCAGAATGTGTTGAGCAGTTTTCCGTACGTCAGTATCGAGGGGGGTACCCAGATAAGGAATTTTTGTGGACTCAAAATCCGAACCGTCTTCCTTCAATCGTGCGTAACACAACCAACCACTTTCAGTATCTCTAATCAGGGTATACTGATCAATGGTTTCGCCACGTATGTAAAGCTCGTCCCCCCACAATCTAACCGGCACTCGAGAACCATCTGGCTGGGTCATCTGTATTACTTGTCCTTTATAGGGAGCAGCGACTGCCATAGTAGATGTGATGATAATACCAGCCAACAATATGGCTGATACTTTTTGCGAATTGGGCATCATGAATTCCTTCCTTTTTTCTTCATTATCTTTTGTTTGCAGCGTTCTACCGTTATCCATGCCAAATTATAACATAAAATATATTTGATTTTTTTTCAACCCTGGGCTGGCAGATTTGCTTGGGCCAGCCTCCAAAGGAGGCTGTCAAGGGGAGCATATCTCAGACCTTGACAAGCGAATATATTCTGAATATATTTTCATTATGGCAACGACGTTCCATATTCCAGGCGAGCTTCTCTCCCGTGTGGATGAGCACGCGAAGGCGAAAAACCTCAGTCGAAACCGATTCGTGATACACGCCATTCAAAAGGCGCTGGAAGAAGAAGACGCGTGGTCCACCGATTTTCTCGATGCCCTCGGCGATCCAAACCCATCCATCGCGAAAGAGGTCGATGAAATGTTGGACGCCATTCATTCACGCCGTGCGAGCAGAATAAAGACCTTCTCCCTATGAAATACGTACTAGATACGAACGCCCTATCCTTCCTCATGAAGGGGGATGTGAGCGTTGCTGGCAGGCTAACAAAGACGCCCAGAAAGGATGTATGCGTCCCACAGCCGGTGATTTCTGAAATCGAATACGGCATCGCCAGGCTCGCAACATCAAAACGAAAACAGATGCTGATGGACCGTTTCAAATTGTTCAAGGCAGAACTCAAGCGAATGCCGTGGACCGACAAAGTGAGTCACTGCTTCGGCAAAATCAAAGCGTCCCTCGAACGCCGAGGGGAACCCATCGAGGACTTCGACATCGCCATCGCAGCCCACGCCATGGCCAGCGATGCCGTGTTGGTCACCGCCGATACCTCCCACATGGACCGAATTCAAGATCTCAACGTCGAAGACTGGTCAAAGGATGAAAGGGTTAGCTGAACCTCTGGCGTCCCTGCTTTTTGCCCTTATCCCCTCTTCTCTCTATCAGTTAAAAATAACCAAAATGGAATGAACGTCATCAGGGCGATGAACATCATTCCATAGCCCATGCCTTTGGTGAAGGTTAGAAAATCTTGAAGCGTATAGAAATCCATGGGTTCCTCCAGGGGGGGTGTATTAGTGCATGCCTCTGTAGTCTGGATGCTCGTTCAGAATGGGCATCCGGTTGACGATCCATTTAAACGCGACCAGGCCTGCGGTGACGATGGTGATGGAGATCCAGATCTCCATCCAATGGGGCACGTAGCGCTCCTCTGCAGGCAATTGCCAGTTGAACGCAATGGTCGATACATTGATACGGTTGAGCACAATGCCGATCACCGTGAGGAGGGCTGAGAATCGGATGAGTTTGGTGCGCTTCTCCCGATAGCCCACAGCGTACAAAAAGCAGGGCAGCAGCACAAATCCGATCAACTCTACCAGGAACCAATGGCCCATGGGCGTGGCCAGGTAATGCCAGTTATTGCCAGTGGCCAATCCCATGACCTTGATGGCAAAATAGATAAACAACACCACCGCACCGGCCTTGGCTAGTCCGATGGTAAGCGCATCAAAGCGCTCGTGGCTGATCTCTACCTTGTCGCTGAACACCCGGTGGGAGAGCATGCTCTCGAAGATGACCATGGAAATACCCGCGGCCACAGCTGACACAAAAAAGTGCACTGGGATGTAGGGGGAATACCACAAGGGATGAAGTTTTGTGGGCGTGATGAGGAACATGGCGCCCAGGGTGGACTGATGCAGCGTGGAGAGGAGCAACCCAAAGATAGTGAGGGCGATGGTGAGGGAAACGATGACTTTGCGCCATCGTTTCCACCCGAGCCATTCAAAGGCCGCGGGGGTGAACTCTACAAACAGAACAGTGAGGTAAAGGGCCACACACAAGGCAATTTCGAACAGGGGAGAGGTGGGGCCGGGCTGCACCAAGAACGGGTAGGGAAGTCGGTAGTACCGCCCCAAATCGTAAAGGAGCCCCACCACTACCAAAAAGTACCCGAGGAAACCAGTGAGGATGGCGGGCCGTACCAGGGGTTTGTACTCGTCCATACCGAACAGGTACACAGCCGAGGAAATAACAAAGCCACCGGCAGCCAAGGCCACGCCGGTCATGACGTCAAAGCCGATCCAGATACCCCAGGGATTGAGGTGGGTGAGATTGGTGGTGGCGCCTAGCCCCTGTGTGAATCTCATGAAAGTGAGCGCCGCGCCGACGAGTAGGATAACGGCCGCAATGATATTGAACGGTGTATAAAGGTTCTTCTCAGACACTTGAGCTGTTTGATTCATTTGGACGCCTCCTTTTCGGCGGCCTTTTTCTCAACTTCGGCAATGGCCTTTTTCACGGCGGTGTTCACGGCTTGGTCCTTGGCTTTGTCTGCTTTTTTAGCCGCCTCCTCTAATTTGCGTTTTGTCTCTTCATCTGCTTTGGCAACGGTCTCGGCCACTGCGGCCATGACCCTGTCCTGTGTCAGCTTGTCCTTGCGCTTGGAAAAGGCGTAAAAGCCAGCCAGGAGTCCCGGGTAGATGGCGACGATCAGGGGCACGATCGAGAGGAAATTTGATGATAGCTCGGGCAGGGGGGTAGGGCCGCCACCCTCTGGTAATCCAAGCGCGCCAAAGGTCATACTGGGACCAGCCAGTGTAAGCCAACTAGTGCCGCCGAATTCGTGTTCTCCAAAGATATGGTCGATATAGCCCTCGGGCAGTTTGCGAAAGCGCTCCCGGGCAACATCGATGAGATCCTTGCGCTTGCCAAATAGAATGGCGCCATTTGGGCAGGCGTCTGCGCACCCAGGTGTCTTGCCCTCCTTAATGCGGGGATAGCACATGGTACACCGCCGAACCCTGGGCGTCAGTGCATCGTCGTATTCATACCCTGTGGCGTAGTAGGGGCATGCCATCATGCAATATCGGCACCCCACGCACACGTCTGGATCGTAGACCACCGCGCCTTCTTTAGATTTTTTGAATGCTTTGACAAAACACACGGCTGCACAGCTGGGTTCCTGGCAGTGCATGCATTGGTGCTTGCGGAACACGGCCGGTTCATCTTCGGCCTCGGCTCGGTATTGGTTGACCACGGTGAAGGCCGTGTCAGATACGCTCCGTTGCCTATCAAAGACAGATTTGTCATCGAGCCCTGGGGTGGGCTCGGGAAGGTCGTTGACGTCAGCACAGCCCGTTTCGCAGGAGCGACAGCCCACGCACAAGGTGGTGTCGTGCAGTAGGCCAAAGCTATCTGGATAGCCGGCAAAGTGTTTAACCCCCCCCCCGCCAGCTCGGGTATTGTTTACGGCCGTGCCTGCGAACAGGGACCCAACGGCTGCACCCTTAATAAAATTTCGTCTGGATATGCTCATTTGGCCACCTCCTTGCCCGCGGCCTTTTCATGACAATCAGTGCACCCCATTGCCTGTTGAATATTCATTTCCACATGGCAGCCCATGCATTGGCGGTGGTATGCGGCCTTTAACCCTGGCTTGTCCTTGGCAGGTTCAGCTGTGCTGCCGTGGCAGGCTTTACAGGGTCTAGGCCGGGCTTCCAAGGGGCTGTGGTGGTGACATCCCGCGCACACTACTTCGGTTTGAGCGTGAAATACCGTTGCCAGCTCGCTGGCCCGGACGATTTCGTCCAGGCGCGCTGCAATGCGCTGGTGGGGCATTGTCGACGGTTTGTAGGCATTGGCCAGTGTGTCGATGATCACTGTCTTCGGAAAATCGTCCGAGGCCTCCGGGAGGTGCGCCAATCCGTTGGTAAGCGGGCCAGTTTTGGAATAGCTGTCAGATAGCCCTGCGTCCACTGGCTGTTCTGTGGGGGCCCCATCTGCCAGGAGGAGATCGGGCGCGTCACTTGGTAATGGGTCGCCCGTATGACAAGTGGGACACGTGCGTTTGCCAGGCAGATCCTGGCTCACTGGCAGATGATGACACCCGGCACAGTCGGGAACAGCTGCCTTGGCCATGTGGCACCCTACGCAACTCCGCTCTGAGCTTTTCTCGTGGAAGGCCTGCTCAGTCGTGATGCCATCTCCTTCTTTTGCACCGGTGATCGTATGGCAGTCCCCGCAAGGCTTTGGGGTCTTGTGGTGACAGGTAGTGCAGAACCGGGCCCGTGTCTCGTGGGCCTTGTGGTTAAAAACCACCGCAAGGGATTCAGCGCCCTCAGCGCTTATCCGGGTCTTGTCTTTTTGGCCCCGCTCCAGCCTTGGCATGTTTTCGATGTCTATTGTATCGTATCCGGCTTGATATTCGGCGTCATGGCAACCTTCGCAGAGAACAGGACCGTGTTTTGAACCCCTGGCCTGTTCCCTGAGGTGACAGGTGATGCAATTCACGTGCGAGGCGTTCTTTAGCGAGAGATTCCGGCCCTCATCCACTTTGCCGTGGCAGTCGCGACAGGCATCCTCAGCGCCTTTTTTGTACACGAGCTTTTGGGCGGCTTCATCGTATTGATGGTGACAGGCATCGCATTTTTCTTGGCCAGTGGCCTGAACGTGTCGGTAGTGAAGGGAATAGTCGAACGCCATCTCTTTTCTCAATGTGAGTGAAGCGCCGGCTGATTGTTTTTTATGGCATGTGGCACACGCTTCTGGGCCGCTCGTCTGCCCAGCTGCGGTCCGCGCCTTGTGACACCCAATGCACTTGTCGTGGTACAGGTCTTTTAATGCATCTCCATCGTCACCGTCATCCTTGCGAGCAAACTTAAAGACAAGGGCATCGTCCTCCTGGAGATGGCAGGCTGTGCAGCCCTCGTCCTCAAGTGCGGCTGTGTGTGCCCCATGGTCAAATGCCACGGGCGGCCGCCGGAGATCGCCAAACACAGTTGGTAGAGAAATGACAATGGTAGCAGGGGAGACTTCCCGCACACCCACCTCGTGTGGGGGCTCGCAGCCCAAGATCGCCAGCACGAGCAGTCCGGTCATTCCAAGACCCAGGACACCGAACTTAGCAATCAGCGACCTTTGCATCTTTGTGGCAAAAATATTCTGAGAAAGCATTATCCTATACCTCCGGCATTTCCATTGTCTTCATCAAGAGTTCGTTGATGAACGTGACGTGCATATCGAGCTTGTAGTATCCGATGATATCCTCAATGCCGCTGTGACAGTTGTGACAAGGGGTAACAATGGTGTGCGCGCCAGTGGCGCGGAATTGATCGGCCTTGACCCGGATGCTCTTCATGCGGGAGAGCTTCCAAGGCGGGCCGCAGTTGATGATACCACCACCTGCGGCGCAGCAGTAATTGTGCTCAAAGCGCGGATCCGTATCGCGAAAATCCTCGCACAGGGCGTTCATGATGTAGCGCAACTTGTGGTGCAGTCCCCGGCCCCGCACCACGTTGCACGGATCCTGAACCGTGAAGGGCCCCTTAACCTTCCGAGCGATTTTGATACGGCCGGACGCGATGAGGTCGTAATAAAACTCCACCGCATGAACCATCGGGATTGGCGGCCCCTGCCAGCCGAGCCATTTTGGACCGTCGTAGACCGCGCCGCGATAGGCATGACCACACTCCCCCATGACGACTTTCTTGACCTTGAGCCGCGTGGCCGCCTCCCAGTGAAGGCGCTCCACCCGGCCCATGGTTTCGAAGTCACCCGTGTACATGGCCATGTTGCTGTTATCCCATCCATCCCGGCTGGGCATGGTCCAGTCCACACCGGCGACCTTGAAGATGATTGCCATATTGGCGATCAGCTGGGCCAGGATTTTCGGTTCCGGGCCAATGACCGAATACATGACGTCCGCACCTTCCTTATCCAGGGGAATGCGCACGCCCTTGAGCTCGTCCCGCGCATCTTCTTCCTGCCAGATCAGGGTGTCTATCCAGTCGTCCTGCTGGACCCACATCTGGTTCATGGTGACCGAGTGACTGTTGGTGGTATCCTGCAAGTACTGCGGCACTACGCCGAGCAGGTTGCAGATGCGACGGACCAACATGATCAGGTAGGCGATGTCGATGCCAAAGGGACAGTACATGCTGCACCGCCGGCACGTACCGCATTCGGTAAAGGCGATCCGCGCGGCCTTTTTGATAAATGCCTTGTCCACCTTGCCTTTTTTCTTCACCATCTCCCAGATCGTGTCCTTGACCTTTGCGACCGGCGCAAAGTCCGGGTCCTTGTCCCGAGAGAGGTACGTATGGCAGGCATCTGCGCACAGCCCGCACCGCACGCAGGTTTCGAGATAAACTTTGAACCTGGCGGCGCTCTCTTTTTTCAGTACTCGGTTTATGACCTGTTCGATGCGGTCTGGCGTCAGCTTTTTAATTTGATCGTCGATACCGGGATCTGTCACTGCTGCGTCTTGTAAATCAGCCATTATTCAACATCCTTATTTTTCGAGAATCTGTACTCCCTCCCATTACCAATCCCTCGCGTTTCTAACCGCACCGAACTCGCTGCCCATGTAGGACCGAGTGAACAAGAACCAGATCATGTGTGCGAGCCAAGTAAAGGGAATCGCGATGAGCCACAGGGCGCCGGTCACGATGTGCAGGATCAATATGGGTTCAGGGGCAAGCCACTGCTTGTGGGCGATAAACCCAGTTACAAAAGGCGCCACCACCAGCAGGCTGAGCAGATAGTCCCTGGGTTTGTTCACATTGCGCACCTCTGGCGCGGTAAGACGTCGCAAGAACAGGAAGAAGAAGCAGATGATAACCGTTAATGTCATGCCATCGGCTAGGGCAGGGGGTAGACTCGGCCAACTAATGCCCCAGGATTCTTGCCACAGCACGGCATGTCCCATCACAAACAGAGGGGTTACGAGCAGGCAGACGTGAAAGGCAAAGGAAACGATCGTCATATAGGGGTGGAGTCGCTCGTTGCGAGAGGCGAAAGGAATCGCCCAGCGGATGACCGATCGAAGTCCAAACTTAGCGCTCATGGTGGGTAGGACGCTCTTTTCCTTGTCTGCGAGCCGATACATGGCAAAGAGCTTGATAATGCTCCCACCGATGAACGCGATGAAAGCTATCCAAACCAGGGGGCCGCGTACAAATTCGTACATGTTATCCTTCCTTTAAATCCATCCAAACTCAAAGCACTTCGGACAGGGGAACCACGTGGCGGATGACCTTACCATCCGCTATAGCGCGCACCAGCACGGACTGCCCGTCCGGGCTAAAGCAGGGATCCCACAAGGCATCGAAGCGGGGTTGCAAGAGCTTGCCATTCACGCCGAGTGCGTATGTGCCGTCCTGCTCTACCTTGGCGGCCACGGCATCGCCGCCGGGGCTAAACACCGGATCCCAGGCCATGTCAAACATTTGAGGCCAGGGCGTGCCATCAACTGCAATGCCCCAGCGGTTGTTATCCTTGACGACCGCGGCTATCCGTTTCCCATCTGGTGAAAATTTTGGAGGTAGCACCATGTCACCAAAGATTGTTTTCCAAGGGGCGTCATCCACCACAACGGTCCACTTGCCATAGCCCGTGGCTGCCACTGCTGCGATGCGCTGACCGTCTGGGCTCACTTGCTGGTGCCAGAGTTGCACGTACCGGCCCTGCCAGATGACCTTGCCATCCTCTGCCAGGGACCATCCCCCTGGCACCTTTACCGGAACAATGACGCTACCACTGGGGCGGTAACACGGCTCCCAGATACACCCGAATGTGGCATCCCATGGCACTGCGTTTTCAGCCAGGGTATATTCGGCGATGTCAGTGCGAATTTCCGCGACCACGCGGTTCCCATCTGGACTGAACCTGGGGGCGTACACATTAATGTACTTGTTGTCCCATGGTGTCCCGTCCACGGCCACACTCCAGGTCCCCTCCATGAACTTGAAGATGTCAGCCTCTGCCAGGGGTTCTACCTGGACCAGCGCTGCAGCCCGCTTTCCATCTCGGTTAAGGGTGTAATCGCGCATAGAAATAAACGCCTCTTCCCAGGGTATGCCGTTAATGGCCAGGGTGTACTTTGGCTCCTGCTTCACCTGCACTGCGATGGCACCCCCGTCCGGGCTGATCTGCAGATTCCAGACAAAGTCAAAGGTTTCTTCCCAGGGGGTCCCGTTTATGGCCACGGTCCACTCATCGTCGATGCGGACAAACGCCACCAGTCGACCGTCTGGCGTGAAAGTGAGGTGCCAGGCGCGTTCATATTCACTATCCAGCAGGTTGCCGCTGTCCCAAATGGACACGGTGTCTTCACCTTTCACCACAGGAACAGCGATCCGCTCCCCATCAGGGCTGGCTGCGAATTCGTGCACCTCTTCGAAAGCGGAGTAGATCTCTTTGACATCGGCGATGACTCGTTTGCCGGTGTTCCAATCCCAACTGCGATTTTCAATCATAGAAGCATGCTCCTTAGGGCTCGCGCAAAAATAACTTCCCGTGCATATCTGAACCCGAGGAACTGGTAAGTAATTTTTGCGCGAGCCCTTTGCCGCCGTCCAGTATCTCCGACTGGCTGACTCGGAAATTTTGTTGAAGTTATTAGGGGGTATTTGTGAAGTAAGAAAAGAACGACGCGACTATTGGTCGCTAAAAACTTTGGCCACTGCTTCAAGAAACTCGTCCGGGTTAATGGGTTTATCAAATACAGCTACGGGTTTTCGGATCGCCAGATGCCTGCCAGAGAGCCCGCTGACCACAATAATGGGGATATCTGACATAGCTTTGTCTTTGGACAATTGGCGATAGAAATCTGTGCCGGTTTTCGTGGGCATCTGCAAGTCCAGTATGACGAGATCCGGCTTGTTATCCCGGACCGCCTTGAGGGCCTCGGCGCCATCAGTTGCGGTCACCGTATCGTAGCCGCCCTTTTTTAGTACAGCCTCGAGGAACGTGCGCACGTCTGCTTCGTCGTCCACAACGAGTATTTGCTTACTCATTACTATCTCCTGATCCTGCGGCAGGTAGTTGCCCGCCATTGCTTTTTACCGGCAGGGTTACCCGAAAACAGGTGCCCTGACCAGGGGTCGTTTCAAAGGAAACACTGCCGCCGTGCTCTTCTGCGACTTGCTGGACCACGAGGAGTCCCATGCCAGTCCCCTCGGTGCCCTTGGTCGAAAAGAAGTCCTCAAATACCTTGTCCTTTACATCGTTGGGAATGCCTGCCCCATCGTCCTCTACCTCGAACACGGTCTCTCCCTGGGGGGTCGTAAAACACCTAAGTGCGATCGCGTGTTCTGTTTTCTCATCATCCAGGTCAAAGCGGCAGGCGTCGATGGCGTTGGCCATCAAGTTACAGAGCATGTTGTGCAGGCTATCTGGATCGTATGTGCCCTCAAGGGATGTACTGGGAAGGGATAGATTGAGCACGATGCCTTCGTCTGCCATGCGCTCTCGGTACAAAGCCCCCACATCTCGCGCGATCCCCACTGGATCGGTGCCGGGTTTGAATCTCGGCGTCCGTTTCTTTGAGCAATATAGCAAGTCGACCACGAGGCGGGAGACCCTTCCCACGTTGCGCTCCACCATCTCCCACCCATCGGCCACCATTTGCTCGTCGTTCATCTCCTTGCCGGTATTGACCACGAAGATGCTGCCTTCCAAGCCCATCAGGATATTTTTGATGCGGTGGGCCATGCCGGCCACGGCCCGGCCCATCAGGGTGAGCTGCCGCTCCAAGTGTTTTACTTCTGTGATGTCGGTAAAAACCTCCATCACAGTGGCGATCTTTCCGGATGCATCGCGCAGGGGCATGGAGTAGACAATAAGGCTGAGAGCCTTGCCGTCCCGCGTGGTCAGGGTTTCCTCACTGGAGTGGATTTTGCCATCTTTAAACGTCTGTTGAACCAGGCAGTTCGGGCACGAAGTGCTGCGCTGTTTGCACACATCAAAACAGTGGGCCCCTTCTGAGACATTGAAGTCACTGCGGTACAGGGCGTTGGACTCTAGGATCTCCAGGTCGCGGTTGAGCACGCAGATATAGCAGGGTACGGCTTCGAACAATCGCTTGTAGTCCCTGCGGGATCTGTCCAGCTCCCGCTTTAGCGTGAGAATGCCAATGAGTAACAGGCAGACAGCGATCACAACTGAGAGGAGCACTGCGGATAAGTGACCAGAGAGGAGGCCAATCCCCACCGAGATAATGCCCACGATGATCACCGTGCCGACTGCGTAGACAAAAATGGTTCGTCCGCGGGGAACGGTTGACAGGGAAATGGGTGATCGGCCCTTGATAGTCACGTTAGTCGCCCAGAATATCCTTTGCTGTTGCCAAGAAAGCATCCCGATCAATGGGCTTTTCCACAACGGCGTCTGGCTTGCGCAGCGCACCGAGGTCGTCCCCGAAAAAATCTTCTTGGCGGGTCAATCCCGTAAGGATAATGATAGGTGTGTCTTGGGTTTCAGTGCTGGTTCTCAGCTCCCGAAACGCCCGAACACCGGACTTCTTCGGCATCAGCACGTCAAGGGTGATGAGATCAGGAAGGTTGCGCTTGGCCACATCGAGGCCGATTTCCCCGTTCTCGGCGTCGGCCACTTCGTACCCTGCTTTTTTAAATAGGGTGCTGAGATAGACGCGCATGTCCTTTTCGTCGTCGATGATCAGAATCTTCTTTGCCATGACGGTTTCTCCTAGATTGCTTGAGATACTAACGGTTACCTAACTCCAGGGCAATGCGGGATTCCTTGGTATCAATTCTCCTCAGCACGTCCCGAATTGGATCGCCCAACTTGGGATCCTCCAGCGCGCGCACAAGTGCGGCCACCAGCTCAGGATCCTCGACCGCAGCGAGCTCATCTGTTGCAATTTTTACCAGCTCGGGATTTGCGCTTCCCAAGGCATTGCACAGGTATTCAACAGCGAGCTCCCCTTCTTCGCCACCTTTCTTAGCGATGGTACCCAGGGCTTTGAGGGCCTTGGGACTGCGCTTGAACCTACCGATGGCCCGCACGCCACTCAGGCCTCCGCCGTAGTAAGCGAGAAAGGCCTCTACTGCCTTGGGGCTCTTCCGACCTGTCTTCTCTTCATACACCTCGGCGAGATAGGCTTCGCTTGCAAAGTGTTCTACGGCCAGGCGCCGGGCAACTGGATTACAATCTGTGTCTTCGGCAATGGATTCAATGATATCCCGATCAGTGATCCTGGAAAAGCACATACCGATCAATTCGAGGTTCCTCCTGTCCCGAAGTAGCTCAGCGATTCTACTTTGGGAAGAGATCCGCTCTACCGCGAGGAGTCTGACATCGAGTTCATTGGCTTCGCTCGCGACCTTAAACAGTTTTTCGTCGTCGTTGATACGAGCAACCGCTGCCAGCCGCACCCGTGGTGAATCATCCGTACAGACCACCTCAACAAGGGCATCCTCGTCTGTCAGCTTGTCCAAAATGTCCAATCGAACGCGTGGGTCTTTTTCATTTTCTAGCATGCTCATTCGTCCCTCTGTGTTGGGCGAAGCATCTAAAGCGACGCCCTATTTATCGGTGCTGTTGCATTCAACACCGCACGACTTTGTTCCATCTTTCCTTCCACGACGCTGCGCCAGTCTTCCCGCAGCAGATCCGCCAAGGAGTGCTCGTCAAGGGTTTTTGTTATCTTGTGATTGAGAAGCGCCCACAGGGCCTTGCAGTTGCAGAATTCACCGTTATTGCAGGTTTCTTCGCCAACAGCGCAGTCAGTGACTGCAATTTGGCCTATCGCTGCGGTGAATATGTCGCTGAGCTTGATTTCTTCGGGCTCTTTGGCAAGTACGTATCCACCGTCTCTTCCTGCGGTTGCCTGTAAAAGCGCGGCCCGTTTCAACGGTGACACAAGCTGTTCCAGGTACCGTCGGGAAATGCCCGAATGCTTGGATACCTGCCTGAGGCCAACTGGCTTTTCACCGGAAGACAGGGTAGCGATGCTCATCATCATGCGCAGGGAATATCTCTCTCGTGTTCGTAACTTCATGGATGTGCCTGTTTCTGTGTGTCTGATGTTAACGTTCGATTTAGGTATTTTTGAATGAGGTCTTTTGCGTTTCCCGATACCCAGGAGATGACCTCGATGCCGTTTGCGCGGACGATATCCTCAAAGCGATCCTGGATACCGCCGCAGATGAGCACATCCACCTGTTGATCCCGGAGTAGCCGAATGCGATCCACAGCCCATTGGCTGGACAATGTAAATTCTTTTTCACCTACAATTTGATTGTTCTTGATATCAAAAATAACTATTGTAACTGAATAATCAAAGCAGGGGGCAACCTCTTCTCCAAATTGCGGAACAGCTATTTTCATTCCACTTCACCTCGCACTCACCTTCCTGTGCCAAGCAAATTCCAGACCAAAGTACATGTTTGCAAAATACGAGTGTTTTTGGAGGAATAATGGTGCTTTTTTATGACTTAAATCATTGAACGCTATGTTTCAGAAGGCATTAAAGCAAAAGACCATCCCTTCGATGTTACATGCATGAAACTGTTTCATGTTTCAAAATAAAACAATCCTCCTTGTCAGACCGTGAATTCCGCTGCTGGGTGCTTAACCATTTTTGGGGCAGTCTCCCCAAGCCCCCCTCCTGGCCTCCCCCCGGTGGACCCATGGTCATTGGGGGGAGGGATCGGAACAGCTCAGCACGCCCTCCCCCAGCGTCCGAACGTCCACCGGGGGAGGGTTGGGGAGGGGGCCCAAAAAACTGTTAAGCACCTTTTCCTGCTGCGAGGGAGTGACGAGGTCGGGGCATGAGATGACATCGATTCGCGCAGGTCTTGTCAGCTAGCAGATTGGGTGACAACATGACCGCATGGGAAAGCCTACGGAAATAACAGCCGGTGTGACCTCATTTTTAACAATGGCCTATATCGCTGTGGTCAACCCGGCGATCCTGTCGGCATCGGGCATGCCCAAATCCAATATTTTCTTCGCTACCTGTGTCTCCTCGGCCATTGCAACAGGTGTAATGGGGTTGTGGGCGCGCTACCCATTCTGCCTGGCGCCGGGCATGGGCCTGAACGCATTTTTTGCCTTTACCGTGTGCGGCCAAATGGGCGTGCCTTGGCCTACTGCGCTTGCTGCGGTTTTTATTTCAGGTCTGGTCTTTTTAGCGCTTTCACTGCTGGGATTGCGCGAGCGGATCATCGCTGGTGTGCCCACTGATTTGGTTCGAGCCATTGCCGCGGGCATTGGGCTTTTTATCGCCTTTATCGGGCTGCAACACGCAGGGATTGTGGTGGATCATCCCCAAACCCTCGTTACCATAGGAGACCTGACAGCACGGCCGACCTTCGTAGCCCTTGTGGGCCTTGGGGTTACTGCTGTGCTGATCAGCGTTCAGGTAAGAGGTGCTGTACTGATAGGCATTGCAGCTACGGCTACTATGGCCGTGATAACAGGTGTCTCTCCCGTACCCGAGGGCATCATCAGTATGCCGTCACTGCCTCGGGAGACTTTGGGCGCTGCCATACCAGCTCTCCCCGACCTCCTTCGGCCAGAAATGATCATCGTCGTCTTCACCATGCTCTTTTTGGATTTCTTTGATACGATGGGCACTCTTTTGGCCTTGGGATACACCGCTGGAAAGATCGATGCATCTGGCAAGCTCCCCAGAGCCAAACAGGCGTTTGCAGCCGATGCGATCGGAACGCTTGTGGGCTCCCTGTTGGGTACCAGCACAGTAACGACTTATATCGAGAGTGGGGCTGGTGTGGTCGCTGGCGGCAGGACCGGGCAGACAGCACTGGTGGTCGCTGCCCTGTTCCTGCTCACACTACCCTTTTTTCCACTTGTCGCAGCTGTCCCAGCAATCGCTACGGCACCAGCACTGATCAGTGTGGGTGCAATCATGTTTGCCAGTGCCGCTGGCATTAACTGGAAGGATCCAGCCATAGCCCTGCCGGCATTTATAACCATACTTGCTATGCCTGCGACGTTCAGCATCTCCAACGGCCTTGGCTTGGGATTTGTGATCTTTGCTGCAACTCACCTGGTCGCCCGCCGCTTTCGCAACGTCACCCCAGCGGTCTATGTGATAGCGGTTGCCTTTATTTTATATTTTGCCCTGGGAGCCAAGTGACGATTTCGTTTTTACTTTGAGTTGATCTGGTGCGTGCGACGAGAAAAACATCTTTATCTTATCCCACAGGGTATCGGTCATTCCCTTTGGATAAACCGCTTCCTTTTCTGCATCTGCAAAGTAAGTGAGTGAACGAATCACGTAGTACAGATTCGATTCCTGTTTCCCAAATCGCTTGGCGTAGGCTTCTAGTGTCTGTGTGTATGAATGAGCTCCAGGTCCGCAGTCCTGTGGTTTGAGAAGAGGTCCAGATCTCGAGAGGTTCTGTGTCCCAAGTGATAGGCAACTGCAGTGCCGCCGCCCAGGTAGAAATCCTGGAGGCTCTCGATCTTGCTCAGTTTATCCAGGGCGCGGAGCTGCGCTTCCGAAATGGGGCCGGTGTCTGCCATCTCTCTCCAGGCGTTTTGAAAAAGGCTCTCCAGAAAGCAATTGTTCGTTCCGAGATGTCTGGGTGCCCTATATTCTTGAAAAAGTCGTGAATTTGGTCTGTGCCATACCTTTGGATGGCCCATTTGACGTCGCTGAGTCGGCCGTGTTCCAGGATGCGGGCCAGGATGTAGATTTTGTCCTGTTCTGGGTCCAGCTGCGCCACATCCACATCCCAGAAGATCCATTGTATGTCCTTGGGAATCCCCATAACGCGACTATATCACGACCGGTTTTCGAGTGCCAGTCCGGCCAATCCCTGGGTTACCACAGCGTAGACACTTCGGCGCATCGCCGCAGAGCTTTGTCAGGAGTGACCAAGGTGGCGACATGCTCAATGGCTGTTGCAGCTATCAACCTGTCCGCGGGATCGCCGTGTAGTGTCAATGACGCTGAGCGGACCGCAATTTCAGGCGTAATGGGCAACACAGATATTGAGCGCGCGGCAATGATCAGGTTTATAAACTCGAGGGCATCCGTGCCCGGATCGAGCCGCTTTTTTTCGATGAGCATTGCCGTTTCCCACAGGGATATATCGCTGATGAAGAGGCTCCCAGAGCGCTCGCCTTCCTCAACGGCGTCCAGCGCGCGATGCGAGAGTCGGTCGGGTGTGAGCGCGTCATAGATCAGAACGCAAGTGTCAAGAAGAAGCACTATCAGCCTCCCAAGACACCTCGATTGGAGATTCTACGTCACCTAGCTTCATCTTTTTACGCAATTCACGAAGGGAGCGCTTTGCCCTGTCGCGCGAGTCCGACGGAGGTGTGAGCCGCGCCACTAAAACACCCCTGCGGGTGACCTCTACCTCCTCACCGCTGCTCGCCATGGCCAGGTATATCTGAAGATGCTTCCTGAATTCAGTGACGTTTACGCTTGTCATGACACCTCCATCTGTACATTTTAAATGTACAGACTGGGGTCTTGTTTGTCAATTATCGCGGGACAGCACCGTTGTGCGATGATCGGTAAGGGGATTATGGGACGGGTGGGGGATCAGGCAAGGGCCATGTCACTCGCAGTGGCCTTCGCCGTCGATGTGGCCCAGGGTAGTGGTCATGTGGGAGATAAATTCCCAAAGGGTGTCGATGTCCAGATTGCCCACGTTGTAGTTGGGCAGGGGGGTGATGGGGTACGCTGCAAGCTCTTCAGGCGTGACCTCGCCGTTATTATTGGCATCAGCAAGGGCAATGTCGCTAAAGCGAAGATCTGGCTCGCTGCTTACTGCGCAGTCGTAAAAGAGGTGATCCCCGTGGATGGTGATCTGCACTGTGGCCTGACCACCGTCTGTCAGCACGGCTTCTGAGTGGCAGGGGTCGTAGTGTTTTTCCGCGTCAAATCCCCACGCAAACGTCTTGGTGATATCGCCATTGGTGGCGCTGCCAGATGCGTAGACCGAGAACCCACCGTCAATCATCAGGGTTACATCCGCTTCGGTGGCATTGCCGGAAACGCTCTCAAATCCGGCCTTTGAAATGCCATATGCCGTGTGGTGGTATGCACCAGCTGGCACCATTGCTGAAGTGAGTAAAAATGGACCGGCCTGGGTCAGATCCCAAATTTTTATATTTGGCACTTTCAGCGCGGGCGTGACAGTATCCTTTGTCTTGGCCACGGAAATGGCCGAAAGGTTGATCAGGAATTTGTCGAATGTCACGGCATATCCATCGGCAAACGCAGCAGCCGGGATGCCGTCTTCGATAAATGGTTCTCCCCACAGCTCCAGATGCAGTGTGCCTTCACCGACTTCATCTTCACTGCAGCCAATGAGGCATCCGATAAGGACTGAAGCAACAGCAATACTTTTTTTCATTATCGCGCTCCTTTTTCAAAGTTCGTTTTACTGAACTGCGATTTGATAGTGGTCGTGCCTGATCAATGTCTTCATGAGCATGTTGTGGGCGGCCTGGCCCGGAACAATGCTAGCCGCGCCATCTCCATCAGCATCGAGCGCACTAAAATCAATACCGTCAAATAGGGTATCTCCCTCAGCTGGATCCGTGGTCAGCACTTCAAACACAAGTGTCGCGACCGTATCTTCCCGGACCTTGAGATTGAACAGGCCCCCTACCATTTGGGTATCTGGGCTTACGTCAATGACAGCAGTGAACGCCAGGAGGAGATCGTTCTTTTGAGCGGTTCCTGCCAAGTAGGCGGTATGGCCGAAGATGGGATCATCGCTATTGAGCCCGTCCATGAGGCCAGCGGATCTAAATGCTAGATTAGCCCCGTGATAATCCCCTTCCAAGAGCGCGGCATTGCCCAGGGACTGTCCATTGCTGCCCACAAGATCCAGTAAGAAATCACCGAGTAGCTCGCCAGTGACGTCACCTCCGCCATCGTGTCCTGGGTGGGCCATGGCTTCTGGAACCAGTAGGCGTTTGATTGGCAACCAGCGTTTTGCGTGGGTCTCACCTTCAATGGTGAACTCAAAATCTCGAACAGCCAGTCGAAATGTGGACACCTGGACGCGCCAACCAAGATCGGTGATACAGGGTTCAAGTCCGGTTCCCCTCGAAGTAAGCGGTAGCATTACCAGCGCTGGCTCATCTCCGGTTGGCGTGCAGACAGTCGGGAAGATCGCGGCACTGATAACGAAGATGAGAAAATAAAAGATGCGTGCAACCATGTGGCCTCCTCAGAGAAAGATCGTCAAGATGAGCCGCCCGGTGATTGGTGCGGCAGCTGTGTAGTGAATTTTGGGAATGGCGCTGGGTGTCTCTACAGTATTGAAATGGGATGCGTAGTGATAGGCGCCTTCCATGATGTTTTGATCTGAGAGATTCTCGATAAGTGCGGTGATCTCGAACGCTTCAAAACGCCAACCCGCATCGGCGTCCAGGCGGGCGTAGCCATTGACCGTTGCCCCGTGGGCGAGATGCCGCGTCCCGATCCAAATGACCTGGACGCTGCCTCTCGGTCCGCGACTGCGGCCCAGCTGAATCCTGCCGCTGGCCATCCAAGTCGGCACACCTGGGATGGGATGACCCGATGCAGAGAACCGGGCCGAGACCCAGGTCAGTGCTGCGCTAGCAGTCGTCCAAGAGGTCGGCTTCGAGAATGCGGACAGCTCAACGCCTATTCGGCGCGTACGATTTCGCTCCAGATTGAGGTTGGCCACATGATCGAACACCATCTCCCGTGCGATCCAAGTAGCGAAGCCAGCGAGCTTGACCTGCACTTCATCCAAAGGGCGCCACTGAACCCCGACTGCCGCACTGTCGCACACTGATATCTTCGGGTCGCCGCCCGTGTATTGCGAGAGGGTCTCGTCTTCTGGGGGTTGGGTGCCGGCCACAACAGCCCGCGCCTCAGGCGGTCTGAATCCCCGACCGTAATTGCCGAACAGGGTTAGACGGTTGTGCAATGGAAGCGAAAGTGCCAGTCTTGGCGACACAGCCAATTGATGGTCCCTGCCGTGTTGACCCAGGAGCTTGTCCTGTACGTCGTTGTAAAGCAGGTCAAATCGTATTGAAGGTAGCAGCGCGATCCAGCGCCATGGACTCAGGCGCCATCCGGCGTATACGTGCACGTGTTGAATAGATAGGGCGAGATCCCGATTTGTTTGCCACGGCTTTCCCTGAGCATCCACTTGTTGCTCGACCTGGTCAACGACATCCAGTCGCCATCCCAGACCAGCGAGCATTGTGGATGGCAGTGGTGTCATAAATCTCTGCTCCATCTGAAAACGAACGCCTACTGTTTGCGTAGACTGGGCCTGTTGCTTGCGATCCCCTACATCGTCGTAAAACAGCCACCCCGTATAGTTTTCTGTCAGTGAAAACCGTCGTACCATTGCGTATGCGTTCAGGGCAGTTTTTGTGGTCTCGCCCTCATGATCCCAGCTGATGTTGAGCAGCCCCCTATCTGATCGTCCAGCGCCGGCGGGTCCATAGGCGCTGTGGAAGGCCATTATCCCTGCCTCAACATCAGAGAGCTTTAATGCGCCTGGAGATTCAAATTGCGCTGTCTGGCCCATTACCAATGCTTTAATCTCGTCATTCGCACCCAATTGGAGGCCATATCCAGAGATTAAAGCGGCGCGCCGCGCCCGCCTATCTGGACCAAAGCCATCGTCATGGACTGCCTCGATCCCAGTAAATGTGTGCTCATTGGCCGTTTGAGGTGCCACCACTGCAACAGCCCTGAGGTGTCCGCGATGGCTGACATGGTTGCGCACCAATCCCGAGCCCAACTCGGCTGGCACCCCCAACTCAAAGCGAACAGATCCTGCAGTAGCAAAGCTTGCCTGCCACGGCAGAAAGGGCCCCTTGTCCACTTTCATTTCGGTGATGAGTTCGGGAATGATACCGTAAAGGTCCAAGTATCCATTGCCATGCACCTGGGAAGGCTCATTGAGTCCAATACCGTTGAGCAAAACCTCCACATCGCTGCCATGGGCCGCGTCAAAGCCTCGAATAAAGAGCTGATGTCCCTTACCCTCGGCCCCGTGTTGCACCACAATCATCCCTGGAACAAGCCGAAGTACATCATCTGCACAAGACGGATGGGCACTGGCTATCTCCTCGCTTTTATAGGATTCGGCACCGGCAGATAGGGCAGGGCGTTGAGCTGTTACGACAGTCTCGTATAAGGTACCTACTTCTATCTCATATTCATCTAAGAATGCCATATCTGTCGCAGTGACACCGCTTCCGTCATTCACCTGACTAGCTGCACCCACTGTGACAACTATCGATATAAACGGCGAAATAAGTAGCCAGCACTTGAGATCAAATCCCATGCACCGGGGTATAGGATGCGTGCTACGAAATTGCAATAGTTGCTACTGTATTTGATGCCTTAATTCAAAATAGGGTTTACGACCCGGACGGTACCTGCAGATAATATACAGAAAGATCAATAAATATGTAAAAATATAATAAATGCTATATTTTTAAAGCTTTTCTGCTTATAATCCTTAGTAGATTAGAAGAGGAAGGGGATCGCTATGAATATTAAGGAAAGATCAGTCAATGCTGCGCGCGGGATGATTGACTTTCTGATTCTGTTTGTAATTGTGGGGTTGGTAACAACAGCCCTTTTTACCTGTGCCGAAGTTAACGGGAATATTCCGGGAACAGATGAATCCGGGGAGGAACAGGGGACAGACAGCGCTTCCGATTCTGACAGCGGTGGAGACTCCGATAGTGATCAGTCCACAGATAGTGAAGGAGATACTGAAACCGATACCGGTATTATCTCCGAGGAAGAGGTTATTTTTGACCTCGATACCAACGAAAATGACAATGTCGTTATCGATGACGAGGGTGCGTTGATAATCGATCCGGTAAACGACAATGACACGCACCTCATCTGGATTGTGAATACCCCACTGGCGACTATTTCAAAAATCGACACCGATGAAATGATAGAGCTGGCGCGGTATCGCGTGGGTGGTGTCGACCCATCGCGCACGTCTGTTTCCCCCAATGGAGATGCCTACGTGGGCATTCGTAACGGCAAGGGCCTGACCAAGATATCTGCTAAGGGCCTGGAGTGCCCTGACACCAACGGAGACGGCGTCATAACCACATCCACCGGGCCAGACGATGTCTTGGATTACGGGCAAGACGATTGCGTGCTTTGGCATACAGAACTGGACGATCATATTAGAGGGGTTGCCGTACAAGTGATCTCGCCGGATGAACTCGGCGATGCCCACCTGCCAAAGACCACATCAGCGCGTCGAGATACAGAGCGGGAATTCGTGTGGGCCGGGGGCCTTGGTTCTAAACTCTATAAATTGGATGGTGAGACCGGAGAAATCCTGATCAGCATGACCTCCCCCTTGCCAATTTACGGATTGGCCCTTGACGGACGAGACAGGGTCTTTCCAGAGGCCAACCAAACCAACGGTCCGTATTTGTGGATTACCGGCGGCAGTACCGGCGGCGGCAACTTAGCCCACGTGGATACTGCCAGATGTGTCGATCACGCGAGCTGCTCAGGAACGGTATGTGAGACCAGTTGTACGGTGGCCAATTGTTCAGCAGAGTGTGATGATGCGATTAAAGCTGTCTACAACATCAAACCCGTCGATACCTATGGCATCACCGTGGATTGCAAGCAGCGCGTCTGGCTGGGGTCGACCGGTGGTTTTATCAAGCGCTTCGATCCCTTTGCCCCGTTTAACGAGCGATTCAGGCATGGGGATTCCAATCTCAACGGCAATGTCGACGGTATTGCAGCAGACGCCGAAGGCTTTATTTGGGGCGCCCATGCAGGACAGGTTCGCAGGGTAGATGCCGAGACGTTTCAGGGGGTCTTGATATCTGAAGTCGGAGCCAAAGGTATTGCTGTGGATCGCGCCGGTAAGGTTTGGGCAGTGCCTCAGAGTAACGCCGTTCACGTGATCGAACCAGGACCAACACTTACAAACAACGCAGTCATTCAAAATGCAGTGACTGGGCTTACAAGTCCTTACACCTATTCGGATATGACCGGCGTTCAGTACACGCTCGTCAATCAGGATCCTGGATTCTATCGCTACCAATTTAACGGTTGTGGTGGTGTGAATGCGACAATGTGGGATCACCTCGGATGGGAATTGGATCTGCCAGAAGACAGCATCGTTCGCTTTCGCTACCGATTCGGAAAGACACCTGATGCATTCCAAAACGCAGCATGGCAGTCGCTGGTAGAGGTGCTACCCGGCAGTACGACCGATTCAATTGATATTGGCGCCCTTGTCAATCCAGATGCAAATTACCTGGCGATCGAGGTCAAGCTGTATATGAAAGCCGTCTTTAACGAAGGCGACGGCTGTGACGTCGATACGACCAATAGCCCTCGTGTAAAACGCATTGCCATCAAGTACAGCTGTGACGAGACAATTTTATAGACGTCTATTTACCTATCGGTAGAATTCTTTTTACGGCCATACCCGAAGTGCTCCATCGTCCCGAGATCTGGTATCTCTTTCCCCCAAGCGCTACAATGGCGGCCATGAGTACGGAGACCAAAAATAAAACCAGGGACACCAGCACGCGACAAAGGGCCCGTGTCCCTACTAAAAAGTCAAAAAAACCACTGGGTCGGGATCAGGTGGTCTCGGCGTTGATAGCATCTGCAGCTGAGCTATTTGCAGCGCGCGGTGTTGCCGCCGTGTCCGTGCGAGAAATCGCCGCGCATGCAGGTGTGAATCATGGGCTGATTCATCGCCACTTTGGCTCCAAGGAGAATTTGCGACGACAAACCCAGGAACACCTTGCCCAGCAGGTGCGGGATGATATCGGCGTGTCTGACAATATCAGTGATCTCCTAACAGAAATGGAAAATGCCCTACAGCGACATCCCCAGTTTTGGAAAGTCATGGCCCGGAGCTTTCTCGATGGAGAAGTTAAAGGGGATGTCCAAGCTGAATTTCCCTTTGTGAGAAAGATGGTAACGCTTGTGCGTACCTGGCAGCAGCAGGGAGCGATAAAACTAGACCTGGATCCTCGGTATGTTGTCGCTGTCGTCTGCGCCTACCTCCTCGGTATTCGGGCGTTCGAGCGATACATTATGGAAAGCACCGGCCTGGGGGATGAGCCGTTTGAAAATGTGCTTTCAGAAATACGGAACAATTTCATTTCTATGTTTATCGCGTAAAGGCTCGCCTTTGCTCAGACACATCCTCAGACACGTATAAAATCAAATTTCCCACAGTTATGCCGCAGTGGGGCCGGCATATTGTCAAAACCGCTTGACAGTATGTATGCAATTGGCTACAAACAAGTGTAGTCAGTTGTATACATTTCGCTAAAAATACCAATACAACTGCGGTGACAAAAGAGGGAATGATGAAAAGTGCACTACCGTTGTTGTCTAGTGTCGGTGTCATGGTTGCTGAGTTGCTGCTGCCCGGCCCATCATTTGCGCTGGGTTCTGAGCCAGCCGTGGCAACCTTTGACAATGAGCCAGCGATGAATTCGTTTCTGGCGGACTCCCCTTGGCCCATGACCCACAGAAATCCCTACTGTCAGGCCTCATCCCCATACCCCGGTCCCCAAGAAGTAGGCCCACTTACAGATGCTGAGTTTAATTGGGGCATGCCAGGGCTGATTACAATAGCCATATCAGGGGTCTATCCAGATGGTGGACGCGTTCTCTGGGGGAGTTCTGCAACAAGCGTCTTCAAGGCAGACCGTTCCCTCAATTATATCGATACATGGACAAAAGAAGACCTGTCTGTATTCTCGATATTGTCCACTGACAGCTCCATATCTGGCGCTTATACGTTAATCGATTGTGACAATATTTTTTATATGCCCAGATTTACAAAGCTCTTTGCCTTTGGTGACCCTGTTGAGGGTGACCGCTATTCCAAAATAGAGATAAAACAGGTCTTTGAAATACCCCAAGGGAGACTGAGCGATCCAGCAGAGAAGATTATCGGGCTCTCAATGACCTATGACGGCCTGCTGGCTTTTGCCACCAGTCACGGTTTGGTAGGCGTGGTTTCCCGGTCGTTTGACGCGGCCTATTATTACCATCTCGGCGCAGACGAAGAGATTTCTAATGCCATCGCATGCGATGAGAACGGTGGTATTTATGTGGTGACGAACATTGCGATGTATCGCGTGCAGTGGACCGGCACAGCACTGACCATAGAGGCATCAAAAGGTGGCTGGCGCGCCGCATATGAAACCGGGGAACCCACTGGCATCCGCATTGGGGCAGGATCTGGCGCAACACCGACACTGATGGGCACTGGCGACCAAGATAAGTTCGTGGTCATTACAGACGGTCAGGAGTTGATGCACCTGGTGCTTTTTTGGCGGGATGAGATACCGTTGGGCTGGCAGCAAATACCTGGCACAAAAGACAGGCGAATTGCCGCCCAGGTGCCGGTCATGTTTGGAGATCTCCAGGCGACCGATTCCCTGTCTGAACAGTCTGTTTGCGTTAGGGGGTATGATGCGCTGGTCGTCAATAACCAGCTCAACATCCCCCTTGATAACCAGGCAATCGGCATTCTAGCATCTGGTATTTCCCTGTTGGCGCCCTATGGCGTGGAGAAGTTTAGCTGGGACCCATCTGCACAGACCATGTCCTCTGTTTGGGCGAACCAAGAGGTGAGCATGCCCAATGGCGTGCCTTGTATGAGTGCGGCCACAAATATGATCTACGGTGTTGGACAGGACTGGCTGGGCGCGTGGACGTTTGAAGCCCTTGACTGGGATACAGGTGCGTCTGTCTTCAGTTATCAGTATGGGACATCCCCGATTTTCAACAGTGCCTACGCCGCGACCGAGATTGGAGCAGACAGTTGCCTTTACAGTGGCACCTTGTTCGGCATGGTACAGATGACACCGTAGCGCAAACAAACGCGCGGAATTACAAAATCGCCAAGAGCAGATTGATTAGAGTCGCATTGATAAAAGTCTTACCGGAAAGAGCGCCCGACATTTGGCAACCGGAATTGTACGATGGGTCAGACGTGTCGACATCGTTATTATCGCCTTCGCTATCCCCATCCGGGTCTTCATCGTTATCTGAATCCCCGTCTGTGTCTTCATTGTCGTCTGTATCGTCGTCAGTATCTTCATTGTCGTCTGTATCTTCCTGCGATATAACCCAGCCGTCTTGGATGTCATTTTCCAGTATATCGCCGCCAGATAGATAGGGTAGAAAGTTATTCCTCCCCTTTACGTAATACTCTAACCAAGATGTGATATAGCGGCGCGCTAATTTTAACTGATTTTTAAGACCACCAACTGTTTCGTTTTGGCAATCACCAAAAATACCACCTAAAATGAGGGGAATCGAGAATAAACCATCATTAAAGCCATAGTGATTTCCACCAACAAAGGTCAACATCTCTCTGTTCGATGTATTTAGCCAATAAAAATAATCCTCAGTATTTTCTATATCATAAACACAATCCTGATCCCCGTGAATGAGCAATACAGGGATATCAATAGATTCGATTTGATCCTCTTCCAACTCATCGCCAGGACCCAAAGCAATGATAGCTTTGATATCAGGTGTTTGAGATGTTAGCTGTAGTGCACCAGAACCGCCAATGCCATGACCCACGATAGATATGCTAACAAAGTTGGCTATATCATTTACATAGGAATCGTTATCTGTCATTTGCGATAAAAGCTGATCAATTCGAGCAAGAAGCGTGGCTGTCAAGCCGGTAGGGGGAATGCCCACAACCCAACCGTGCGAGGCCAAGTGATATCCAATCCACTCATAAGATTCCTTATTGCCAATTAGATCACCTGCAACCAGCGCTATGGGGTAAGGTAACTCCAGCGGGCCTCCATCGATCCTCACTGTTGGCGCATAGACATCACCATAATGAGAACGATAGACCACTGGAAGATACGGGCCGCGTTGATCTGCAACAGTATCGGCGAGTTCAGATGGTTTAGGCGCTAGCAGGCTTGGAAAATTTGAATCTGCCCTTGCATCGTGTTGACCCGTGAAAAAGAAGACCATTGCCAGAACAAGAATCGCGCATAGATTCTCGAAGGTGATTGTTTTCATTACTTATTTCCCTTTTTGCGTCATATCAAAATATAATTAATATAAACATCGTTCTCTGATTTAATACATTTGTCATGTATTTTTTAAGTATCACGATCATTAGAATCGTGTCAACAAGTGGATCTCCAAAGCTTGGGCGCGATCGATCAGGCATCTGGCTCGCGGAGAATGAATGTCCACAGGGCTTTGGCAGCGGGCGAGAGGGTGCGTCGCTTTTCTCGGATAAGGTAGAAGGACCGCTGCTCAGGTTGGGTGGCGAGGGATATTTTAACCAGTGATTTGTTTTTTAACTCTTCAGCGACAGTAAGCCCAGAGATCAACGAAACACCAAGGCCTGACTTTACCCCTTGTTTGACAGCTGTTACACTACCCAATTCAGCAATCACATTGACCGCGCGGAATCCGCCGGGGATATGCTTTTTCAAAAACCTGTCTGCAACCCCTCTAGTGCCCGAACCAGATTCGCGGACCACCCATGCTTCATTCAGCAGTGTCTTAGGAGAGATGGGCCCTCGCTTGCGGGCCAATCCATGGGCTGGAGAGGCAATTAGTACGAGCTCGTCTTGCCACATCTTTTGAGACGCAAAGGTCTGTGTGTTCACCTGGCTGCCCACGATCCCGAGCTCTAGGGACCCAGCCTCTATTTTCCGAGTTATTGCCTCTGAATCGCCAATGGCTAGCCGGGCATTGATGTCTGGAAATTCCTTTGCAAAGCGGCCTAAGACACTCGGAAGCATATACTCCCCAGGCGCTGTGCTCGCGCCGAGGCACACCTCTCCATGGCGCAGGTCTAGGTGGTCCTTGAGCTCTCGAACGATGTCTTCCCTAAGTGAGATGATCTGCCGCGCGCGATCGAGGAGAAACCGTCCAGTAGATGTCAGCTCCACTTGTCGACCCAGGCGGTTAAACAATTTTACACCCAACGATGTTTCCAAGTTAGAAATTCGCTCGCTCACAGATGCCTGAGCCAGCCCTAAAATATCAGCAGCGCGCGAGAAACTTAGGTGATCCGCCGCCTCAACAAATACGATGAGCTGTTTGATATCGAATTTCATCTATAGTCTCATTTCCTGAAATCCAGCTGGTCCATGTTGAACCCTGAAACTTCCTACGCCAGCGGATTGACAACCCGGACGCCTGTAAAGCGGGTGAAGTCCCGGTCTGCGCTCCACAGCTCGTCCACAGCATGTTGAATGCAAAGGGCGACGATCCTTGCGTCGTGAAGGCGAGGCCCGGTCACGTGGCTGGTCTGCACGGTGTTTTTCAGGATCTCCCAGTACCCTTGCTGCTCTTGGAGCAGGCGCAGGTGGGACGACTTCCGAAATCCATTCACGGCTTTCAACGCTATCTCGATGGAGCTCGGCGGGTCATAGATTTTCGGGTGAGTGACGATGGCCACGAACTCGTGCACACAGGGCCAGGGGATACACCAGGGTGCGTGCGATATTTTCAGCAGCTCTTTGCAAGCACGGTCGTGCCAGGGATTGTCCTCACGGTGGGCATAAACCAAAATATTCGTATCTACTGCGATCACGACCGGCCTCCCCGCCCGTGGTAGGCCATCTCCTGGATTTCAGACCAACTGTCCCAGCTCAATCCCTGTCGCAGACCATTGCCTTTGCATGTGAAAAATTCGATCTCCCCACTGGTCCCGGTGCTGCTCTGCTCGATATGACTGCGTAAGGCCTCGATGATTACCTGCTTAAGGCTCGTATTATTGCGAATAGCAATCTGTTTGGCCTGTTTAAGAATAGGATCTGGAATATTTACGGTTGTCTTCATACATAAAAACATACTAATCGTCGATACCCATGTCAAGCCAACAGAAACAAAGCCTGTGCTTTGCGATGTGTGCCCAGCCAACGCGGTTAGCGCCAAAAATCATAAAAGTTGAACCATTGCTTGGGGTACTGGCGGACATAGGTTTCGAGATGGGCGGCAAAGGTCTGGGCCATCCAGCGCACCCGGGCCTGGCGATTGGTAATTTCCCGGGGTATTTCCTTATCAAAGGGGCCCAAGCCATAACACGCGTAGCGCTGCATGCCCGTGCGAAAGGAGAGGGCAGTACAGATCGGAGCGCCGGTCGCAGCAGAGATGGAAAACGCGGTTGTTGGAAACCACGCCTCATCGCCGAGGAACGGGATGCGCTCCCGCCGCTCCCCGGCCAGCCGATCACCGGCCAGGACGATCACTTCGCCCCGTTTGAGCGCCGCACTGAGCTCAAAAATAAGGGCCTGGCCATCTGCGGGATCGTGAATGATTAAGTGAGGGCTCGACTTCTTGGCCAGATCCATCTGTCGGCGCACATCGGCTTGCCGCACATCGTCGATGACCAGATGAACCCGCGTGTTGGTATTCCACAGAAAGTTTACAGCCAAGTGCCAATTGCCCACATGGGCAGACAGTAGGATCAGGCCCTTTCCTTTGGCAAGGGCCTTGTGAAAGGCCTCGGTACCGAGTTTTTTTAGCTCAAACTTTTTAGGCCCAAAGGCACCGAGGTACATATTGTCTAAAATCACATGGGAAAAGGCCCGTGCCTGGCCCAGCCCGAACCAAAATCGACCCCAAGGACCGCGGTTAGAACCGAGTTGCCGAAGCAATGCTATTGATGAGGCGCGGCCCTCGGGTCGCTTGAGGTAGTACCAGAAGACAGGAAATAGGGCGAAGGCATAGACTGCAAAGCGAGGCAACACGTGCAACAGCGCGCCCAGGAGCTTCATGCCGAACGGGGATCCGATAGTAGGGGATTCGGTTGTTTGGGTCTCTTGCATCGCAAAGGCGAGTTTAACTCAAATGGCGCGCTATAGTAAGCGAGCGGGCCAGGAAGATCGCCAATCCACATCCTCGATAAAAAATAATCGACCTCACCCAGAGGGCGAGGTATTAGGAATATTGGAAGCAATCAATGTCGAATCAACTCGCTGTTCCTTGACCGAGATGCCTAAGTCCTCTATCGCCGCGTCCCCCACTTTGTCGAAGATTCTCCGAACCATCTGCATTTCAGGATCGAGCGTGACCAAGCGGCTGCGAAAGTCCACAAGCGAACGTCGTGACAGATACGCTTCCTCGGCGCTCAGCCCCAAAGCGTGCTGCCATCGCACATCGAATGCCAGGCTGTCCAGCGCGCTCTGGTCGTCCAGATTAAGCATCTCCTGCAACAGACTGATGCCGAGCATACGTGCTACACTCCAATTCGGTCGACCGTTGTCCCGGCAATACAGCTTGGAAAACAAAACTTCCTCCTCCAGAAGAACAGGAAGCACCCGGGACGCAAAACCCGCTGCCCAGGATTCCTGTAGCCTTCGCTTCATACTCTCGGGAAGACTGTTGACAGTTAGCTGTGATTGGGAGACGGAACGGAACGGAAAAGTGGACGTAGCGTGCCTATTGCCCTGTTTCCGATAATGCAATCCAAATGGATCTACAACAGCTCCGGCCAGCAAGTCTATTATTTCTATACTGAAAATTAACCCCCAGACGGTTTTTATGAAAGTTGATCAACGAGATCTCGCCGTGTATGCGGCAATGTACGTCCATGCGATGGAAAATGTTGTCACCGACTATTCCGCTGTTCGTCGCAGGACGACCACTAAAGAGGTGCCAGATTCTGTTCGTTGATTATCGTGATAATTTACCGCTGTTGCGATCGCCGTACATAGTAGAACGGCACACCGGTGATGGCGAGACCCAAACCAATGAGAGAAGCCGTGGGATTGACCTTGGCAATGGAGACAGCAACCCATCCATAGGTACCAATGAAAATGATGGGCACGAGCGGATAGCCAAACGTTCGATAGGGTCGGGATAGATCTGGTCTGCGGATTCGAAGAATGACGTGGCCGATACCCGTGGCAATAGAGGCGAGCACCATTGCAAAAACCACATAGGTCAGCAGTGCGTCGAACGTACCGATGATTACCAATACCACTGCAATCGCAGCCTCAGCCACCACCGCGACGTGGGGGGTCTGATACCTGGGGTGAACCGCGCGCAGTTTGGAGAAGAACAAGCCATCGATAGCCATGGCATAGCACACCCGTGCGCTGGTCATGACCGTAGCATTGATGCAACTGGCGATCGCGAGGACAATGGCGATGCTGATGCCAATCGCAATGCCCCTGCCAAAGAGACGCTCGGCTGCAATGCTGGCCACGTTGGGCATGCCCTTTATTTCCCCAATAGGCAGGGCATAGAGATAGGCAGCGTTGATCGCGGTGTAAAGCACGGTGATAATGAGCGTTCCGATCAACAGTGATAGCGGGACGTTTCGACCCGGGTGTTTGACTTCGGATCCCACATAGGCCGCAGCGAACCACCCGCTGTAGGTGAAGAGCACGGCGATCATGGCGGTGCCAGGGACAGACAATCGGGAACTCTGAGCAGATGCACCAAAAGAAAAATGATCCCAAGAGCCGGTTTGGGTGAGAAAGGCACCGACGATAAACCCGGCGAGCAGCACGAGACTTCCTACGGTAATAACGGATTGGGTCCTGCTGGCCAATGTTGTGCTGCGGTAGTTGAGATAGGAAAGCCCAAGCACGATGCCAACTGCCAGGATCTGATCTGTACCACCGGTCAGAAACGATGGTCTCGGGAGATAACTGACCACGGCGATGGAGAGGGCGGCAATGGATCCGGGGTTTATCACCCAAAAGCTAAGCCAGCCCACGAGAAAGCCGGCTATCGGGCCATAGGCCTCTTTGAGGAATTGATAATCGCCACCTGCCCGAGGAAACATGGCCCCGAGCTCGGCATACGTCAGGGCGCCGCACAGGGTGATGAGACCTCCGATACCCCATATTAGCAGCATGACCATGGGGCTTTGGATATCTGCTGCGAGCACGCCAGTGGTAGTGAAAATACCGGCGCCAACCACGTTGCCCACCACGAGCATGATAGCAGTGAACAGCGAAAGACGCCGCGGTAGGTCCATCTTTATCTCTGCTGTTGGTGAGGCATGGACAGGCCTCAGCGCTTTAGGACTAATTTAAGGGTGGTGACGGCCTCTTTGCGGTCAAACGGCCTGTCCGCCAGGTCTGATCGCTTGTCAACTGCATCAAATGCCTGCAATAGGAAACTCTGGAAATCCTCGCACGTAGCGACCACTTGCTCCAGGCGCTGGACTTCGAGCACATCCCCTTCGCGCAGCCTATCGACCAGGGACATAAAGTTGTCAAGCCTTTCGTAATCGGAATAGCGCAGCAGTTGGTATCCCATAGACCGGAAATAGCTGACAAATTCGTGTACAAAATGAAACGTGTTTTTTCCAGACCATTTATCTGCAAATTTTGAAGAGGATTTGGCCTTTTCGATAAATGCACGCAGGATCTGTTGGAACATCCAGATGTCCCGCCTTAGCCGCTCGGAGTGAAGACCGCTGGGCGAGAGATCCGAGAACATCCGGGATCCGCTGAGCATGGGATCGAACTCAAGTGCCAGCAAGACAATGGCGTTTTGAATGAATGCGCGAAAAGGGGCGATGGCTGTCGATACAGCATCTGAGAATGCGTCTAGGTTTTTGAGCGTGTCAATGGCATCGAGCTCAAGGTCGAATAGTTTGCGCTGCTCTAGACGCAGCTGGTCGCCAATGGATCCAAGGAGCTCGCGCAGGGATTTGAGAGATCGAAATTCCCCTTCGAGTGCTTGAAAGTGGTTGGTCAACGCAGTCGCATCGAGCCCCTCGAATTGATCACCAAATCCGTCCGACATCCATGAAGCTGCATTTCGCTTTAGAAAAATGATCAGCGCCCGGGTATCTGAGCGCAGCACTGCGAGCCACGCGAAAAGCACGCTTAACCGCTTGGTGCGATTGCGGATGGACCCGATTGTATCGAGATAGTTGAGGATCCGAAACAGGGCCAGAAAGGTCAGGGATGCTATTTTTCTAGCTGGATCGCTCTTTAATAACCGGACCATGTCGTACAATTCGATTGGCTTTATTTCGTCGAACTCATTGCAAAACTCGATGGCAGCCAACGGATCGAAGTAGGTGGATCGGTGGATTTCCCGTTTGGCAGATTGAATGACCGAGGCAAAACGTCTGTAGGAGATACTGTTGGTTCGGAGCAGGCCATCGACAATGATGAGGAGGTTTTCGATTGCTAGGACGAGGTGTGCAAAGCTTTGATCAGGTGCATCTTTTAGAATCGACCGCTGTCTCATTTGAAAGCGCGTCCCATCCTCGGCAATGACGCTTTCGAGATACCGGTTATTGGTTGTGGCGCCCTCCATACCTTGGGTGAGCTCTGTTCCGACTTGGATGACGCGTTTGAGAATACTGCGAACAATGCCGAGTTCGTCGCGGAATTCCCGATCCTTTGTAGGCTTGCCGCGTCTCAGGGAGCCGGGGTGGTTCATGGGGCTGCCAAAGCAAATGAGCCCTTTGAGTGTCATCTCAAATTCGAACAGGTGGGCTTGCTTTTTCTTTGTAGAAAGCGCATCGAACCAGGCAGTCCTCGCTTTGACCTGTTCTGGTCGGAGCCACCTTGAGCCTTGGATGAATTCGGCGAGATAATCGCGGCGACTCTGGCCGGTTCCCGTCGTCAAGGGTCCTACGCCACTCATAACAAACGCCCCTGCGGGCTCTGCTGGAACGGGATGCCCAGATGTTCGTAAGCGCGTCTCGTTGCAATGCGGCCCCGGGGGGTTCTTTTTAGATATCCTCCTTGTAGAAGGTAAGGCTCGTACACGTCTTCCAAGGTATCCCTGGGTTCTGCTACAGCGGCTGCGATGGTTTCGATGCCCACAGGCCCCCCATCGAATTTATCCACAATCGTCAAAAGAATGCGGCGATCCATTTCGTCAAATCCTGCTTCGTCCACTTCGAGGCGGCGCAGTGCATGTCTTGCAAGATCTCTAGTAATCTTACCGTCTCCTTCGACCTCTGCAAAGTCCCGCACACGCCGCAGCAGTCGATTGGCGATGCGTGGGGTACCCCGGGCGCGTGTCGCGATTTCTTGGGCGCCGATGTGGTCCACGTCTATGTTGAGCAGGCCTGCGGATCGGGTGATGATCTTTTCCAGATCCTCAGGAGGATAATAGTCCAGCCGGATGGTGACACCAAAGCGCGACAAGAGGGGCGAGGTAAGCAAGCCCGTTCGGGTGGTTGCGCCAACGAGTGTGAATGGAGAAAGTGGCAGTTTATAGGACGCGGCATGGGGGCCGTCGCCAGCAATAATGTCGATTTCAAATTCTTCGATCGCGGGGTAAAGGTTCTCTTCCACTGCTGGTGTTAAGCGGTGGATTTCATCGATGAAAAGCACATCCCTGGGGCCGAGCTTGGTGAGTAGGGCGGCGAGTGCTCCCTTGTGTTCAACAGCCGGTCCAGAGGTAATTTGTATCTCTGCACCGAGCTCATTGGCGATGATATGTGCCAGGGTGGTTTTACCGAGGCCAGGGGGACCGCAGAAGAGCACATGGTCCAGGGGTTCGCCGCGGCGGCGGGCAGCTTCGATAAAGATTCTCAAGTTATCCCGGTGTTTTGTCTGACCGATATACTCATCGAGAGATCTCGGCCTTAGCGCGAGGTCGTAGTTTCTTTCGTCTTCGGTGGGGGCGTCGCTGATGACGCCTCGGTCAGGAATTTTAGACGTCATATTCTAGCGAGCCTCCTGCAAAGCGCTGAGGGCGAGACGAAGGAGCGATTCAAATGGCTGATGCTCCTTTTTTTCCCGACGTATCTTCTCGATTACCCGTTCCACCTGAGTGGGGCGAAATCCCAGGTTTTTAAGGGCAGAGGCCAGCGCGTCCATGGACGGACTGTCAACGCCTGGATCAGGTGCGTTGGCACCGACGGCCAGCTTTCCCCTGAGCTCTAAAATAATGCGCTCTGCTGTTTTCTTTCCGATTCCCGGTATGGCCGATAGGCGCTTGACGTCGCTTTGCTCAATAACAGACGCGAGTTGGGCACCGGAAAGCGCACCGATCACAGTCAGGGCGAGCTTGGGTCCCACTCCTCCCACGCCGAGCATGGTTCGAAAGGCACTGAGGTCTTGTTTAGCGGCAAAACCAAACAATCTAAGGTCATCCTCGCGAACATGCGTGTGAATGTACAGGGTAACAGTCTCACCATTTGGGGGCAGGTTGGCGAGGGTATTCAAGGGCACAGCCACGTCATAGCCCACACCCCCCACGTCGACGAGCACGCCCACATGAGATTTTTCTGCAATTTTTCCGATAAGGCGACCGATCATACCCAGAAGCATACAGCCGGGTCGGCACTGAAACAAGATCGCTTCACTAATCCAAGTCCATGCGCCACTGAATGACTCAATTTCGAAAAAGTGAATCAATTTGCCGTTTTTTCGTTATGTGTGTGAAATTACACCGCTTACCAACAATTAACTTTGTATATAATTATAATTGGCTTATAGTTCGGCTCGGTGGAGTTTAGGAGGTTACATGTTCGGTGTCATTGCGTTTATTCTTTGTGCAATGGCTTCTTGCACTGCGAATGACCATGCGGATTGGGGGTCTTCGACTGTTGGTGGAAATAATCAAGGTAGCGACAATACATCGACGGATGGGCAGGGTGACGCAGGGCAGGATACAGATCAAGATACGTCAATCGACGAAAACACATGCGCGCCAAACGAGATATTGCAGATAAATGCTGATAAGTGTTGGCGGCGATGCCCAGCAGGTCAGTATTGGGATGGAACGGCATGCGTTGGCCGTTTCTATCAGCGGACTTGGGCTGAAGCACAGCAGGCCTGTACAGATTTTGATAGCCGGTACCACCTGGCCACACGAGCAGATATTATCTCATTGCTCTCCAATTGTGATCTACCGATAGTAGAACAGGACCTGGAGGGCTTTTGCATGCCTTGCTTGTCCAGTCCTATTTGCCAGGGCATGTTTGGCGCTGACACCCTCGACTACTGGACTTCGACATTCACGCAAGACGAAACCTCGAGCGAACATTTGATGTGGGGCGTTTCCTTTGGCGATGGGTTTGTTTTTGCCGCTGATTCCGGCAAGGACAGACTCGCCATTCGGTGTCTAAGATCTCTTTACTGATATTATCCTTTCATTAGTTCTCTACCTGAAATACATATTTTCAACCTTATCTTGTAGCCGTGGGGTTTATCCCCACGGTGAAAAACCAAGTAATTCCAAGCTATTCTACAAACGTGGATAAACCCCGCATCTACATTTTGGTTCCAGAAATAGCCGTTTCGGGACGGCACTAATTAATAATATACCACGTTGCTTTTTTAGAAATATCAAAGTGAAAATGATTGTGATGGGCTTTGTTGGCATTGGGGGTGAGCATGACGTTAAAAATCCGATGTCGATGAAGTTCACAGGCAAACGTTTGCAGCAGTGCCCCCTCCTCGGTTGACGTCCTGTATTTGCAGGGATCTCTGCGGGCGCGCCGATCAAAATGGGTGAGCACGTCGATGGTACGATTGTCTTCGGTGGTAAGCCATCGGATATCGATGGCCAGGGCCAGGCGGTGTTGGCTTGGATTTTTTGCAGCTTTTCTGTAGGCGCGCTGGAGCCTTCGGCACCGGGCGCTGGCTGGTTTGCGCCGGCATTTTTTAGGCGGTCGGGTCAGGGGCCGATAGGTCGAGTAGAACTCGATGCGTTGGATGCCCTGGGATTTGGCCTGCTGAGCGACCGCGACCAGAGCCAGGACCAGATGGCAGTCCATCACTGCGTTTACCTTTTTGGATTTGGCAAAGCGGGGTGCAATGTGGACCCCATCGATAGGGCCTGTGAGGAGCAGGGGCGTCTGAACAAGGGGCGTTGGAAAGGTGGGTTTTGTAAATGGGACCTTATGCCTTTTTAATTGTGCCAGGCATGCTTGAGGAGACAGCCGCCAGTTTTCAATGGCAGTCGGCGCATCGAGCGATCCTGGTCTGGTTTGCAACACAGCCTCATCCGCTGACTCGGTCATTCGGTCCCGAATGAGGGCGGCGAGCGCGTCCGGGTCTTCCATCTCGCTTTCTTCGATGATCATGTCTTGAGATGCTGCAGTATTCCCATCGCCTGGTGCGTCATTGGACACGCCCCCATCCTGCGCCGGCGCTGCGTCTTCAGATGGGACAAAGACTCGGGCTTGAGAGGGATCATCCCCGAATTGATAGGTGCCGATGGTGCCCAACTGCCCTTGGCACGCAACGGTCGGGAAACTCAAAATCGCGCACAGAAGCAATTTTTCTAGGCTGAAAAAATGTAAAATTTTCAATCAGTTACCTTTTGGCGTCATTTGTAGCTGCGGGACGGTCCACGAAAGACCTGCTCGGGCCAATTGGTCTCTAATTTCTGAGAGACCTGTTTCCACGTGTTGCGAGCAGATACCACTTGCAGCTGCGCGCTCGAGCAGTGCAGCTGCTGGGATGAGTTTACCGGTCTTGAGGTAGGCCCAGCCCAACGGAGCGAGGAGGGTCGCTTCTGATTGACCCAGAGCCATAGCTCGTCTCAAGATACCGATGGCCTCGCTGAATCGCTCTTTTTTCGAAAGCAATGCGCCGAGATGCTCAAACAACCTGCCAGCAATGTGACTTTCCCGGGCAAATTGGATTCCCAGCTTAAAGAGTTCTTCAGACCACTCATCTCGATTTTTCTTTTCAAAGGCAATCCCTAGGAGATCGAGCCCTTCCCCCAGCTTGGCGCGCTGTGCATCGTCCAACTCGTGGATGACCGGGGTTTGTAGGAGGATACTGAGCAACCCTGGCCAGGATTCGAGGGCAGCGATGATCTTTTCATAATCTTCGACCTCAAACGCCAGGCGCGCGCGATCCACAGCGCTAAGGTCTATTTTAAAGGGCTCTTCTCCCATGGTGGCGAGATCTTTCCTCACCTTGCCCTTGATCAGCTCGTCGAATTTGGAGAGCGTTACAAAGTTAAAGCCATCCTTAGACAGGTATCCAACAATGGCGCGCGTCGGCACCTCGTCTAGGGTTGCTAGTACGACTTGCTCAAGGGAAATTTCAAACAGGGGAGCAAGCAATAAGTATTTGCCCCCAATGATGGCCGCGCCTTGCTCGGGCGTGAGGGGCAGTGTCGGCGTTATGGGCGTGCGCTGCATCTGTAGGATAGCCTGTACGACCCGGATACGAAACTCGACCAGGGGCAGGGTTTGGATGCGATCGTCGCCTATTGTGAATTCAATGGTCGTATTGGCGCGGACCCGCGGATCGGTCGTGATGCTTCGGATTTGGACGCCGAGGGTGATGGCGTAGGCCAGGAGTCTGGCCCCCATGGTATCGCAGATTTGATCGAAGTGGTTAATCCGCGAAGCGAGCTGGTCAAACCATCCGTCCACGCGAACGTCAGAAAGAGAAGCAGAGGCGCCGAGTCGCTCCAGCAGGTCGAGGCAGGTCACTCGGACTTCTGGCGAGGTTTCCTCGAGCAGGAGGTTGGCCACCGGCTCGATCACTCTTTTCACCGGGAGCGCTGCCAGCGCGACCAGGGCTGCCTCCCGCGTGCGAACCGATGGAGACGACAGCTTTTCGACTAATTTTGGAACGGTTGATTGGATGGCATCCTCCTCATCGCAGGACAACGGGAAACAGGGGACTAGGTGCTGCTCGAGGCAATTTTCTTTCTATACCAGTCTATAGTTAATTGAAGACCTTCATTGAGATCAAATTTTGGTTGAAAATTAAGCAGGGCTGCTGCGGCTGAGACGTCTGGTACGCGCAATTCAACATCTGGAAAAGGCCAGTCAATATGAGTAATTTGGGATTTCGATCCAACGAGATCCACAATCAAGCGGGCCAGGTGGTGGACCGTAACCGCGGTTTGGGGGTTGCCAATGTTGAATGTCCTACCCACGGCTTCTGGACGACTGAGTGTGAGTAGGAGACCGTCGATCAGATCGTCGATATAACACCAGGCGCGAATCTGGACCCCGTTGTTGTGCACCTCGATGGGGTCATTGTTGATGGCGCGCACGACAAAGTGGTGGATGGCACCAGTACCCACCTGGCCAGGACCGAAGATATTGAAGGGACGAACGGTTACCGTAGGTAGTTCGTGCTGCTTATACATCACGTGGCACAGGTGCTCGGTCGCGAGTTTGGAAACAGCATATGTCCAGCGCGCTTCACCTACAGCCCCGAGGGAGGTGACGTCACCTTCTGTAACGTTATACGCGTACCGGCCAAACACTTCGGAAGTGGAGAAATCCACAAAGCGCTCGATGCCATCTGTTTCAAGGGCTGTTTCGAGCAGATTGAAGGTGCCCTTGATGCAGACATCCATGGTGAGGAGTGGATTGGCCATGACCGTATCCACGCCGGCGATAGAGGCCAGGTGCACGATATGTGTGGCGCCCCTGACCGCCTGTTTCACCGCCATCCGATCTCGCACATCTCCTTTTATGAGGGTGAGATTGGGATGGTGCTCAAGCCCCGAGGTTGTAAGTGCATTGCGATGCAGTGTGTCGAGAACCACGACCCGGTTGTCATCGACGAGTCGCAGCGCCAGACGCGTGCCAATGAAGCCCGCGCCCCCAGTAATGAGAATCTGTTTTCCTTTTAACATATGGAAAGTTTGCGCGACCAACGGGATTTGGTCAATTTCCGCCTTGTTTTGAGAGAGATGCGTTCTCAGTATTTGTCAAACAAGACGGCCATAGATGGGTCTCTATTTGCTTCAAAAGCGGACGAAATGTCTCCCTGCTTTTTGCTGAGATAGCCACGCTGGTTGTGTCAACGGCCGCTTCCTGTGCTGTTTTTTCAGAGACCAGGTCCATTTTGTTGAAAACCAGGAGACGGGGTGTTTCGGCCAGCTCCAAATCGATGAGGATTTGTTCGACCCAGCGGATATGTTCGTTCTTGGCCGGATCCGCCACATCGATTACGTGGAGCAAGAGAGACGCATCTTTGAGTTCCTCGAGGGTTGCTTTAAATGCAGCGAGGAGGTCTTGGGGCAGGTCTCGGATAAAGCCCACCGTATCCGTGATGATCACCTCCCGTTCTCTTGGAAATCGCAACCTGCGGCTGGCCGTATCCAAGGTAGCAAAGAGCTTGTCTTCAACCAGCACCTTGGACTGTGTCAGCGCGTTGAGCAGTGTGGATTTTCCCGCGTTGGTGTAGCCGATAATAGAGACGATAGGGACCCCATTGCGCCGGCGTCTGGCACGGCGCTGAGACCTCGCTCGAGACAGGGCAGCCAACTTGGTTTCGAGCTTATGAATGCGATCCCTGGCCCGACGACGTCCGATTTCCAGCTTGGTCTCGCCTGGGCCGCGACCGCCGATGCCACCAGTGAGTCTAGACAGGGAGTCATCTCGTTGACCCAAGCGGGGCAAGAGATATTTGAGCTGGGCCAGCTCTACCTGAAGCTTGCCGTCCCGGGAATGGGCATGCTGGGAAAAGATATCTAAGATCAGTTGCGTGCGATCGATGACCTTCATATCTGTGATGTCGGAAATCGCCCGGCTTTGATTCGGTGCGAGATTGAGGTCGAGAATGAGAAGCTCGGCGTCCTGCTGCATGGCGCGAACCACCACATCTGTCAATTTTCCACGCCCCATTACAAACTGGCTGTCCGGCTTTTTGCGAATTTGGATTACCGAATCGATAACATAAACACCAGCGGTCCGGGCGAGTTCGGCCAGCTCATCGAGAGATCGCTTTGCTTCGGCGGTTTGCCGGCGATCCGTTGCCACGTGCACCAGGATGGCCCGCTCGTCCTGGGCCCGAACCGCTCGCGCCCTGTATTGTCGCCGAAATTCTTCTTCCAGGGATTCGATGAGCTCGATAAAGTTGGTGGGCAGCATCCCCAAATTCAGGGGACCGAGTTGGCGATAGGTGTCGTCGCTCGATGAGGGTGGCAGCAGGTGTGCCATGTAAATCGCGCCTGGCGCGCCGTCCTGCCCCACGCCGATGGCCACGACAATATCCAATCTAAGTCGGGTGAGATCAGTGAGGTCGTCCCGGGATAAGGGTTCGCTGCGCAGGTGGGTGTGGACAAAGCGCAGACCTCGAAATCGCTGCTCACCAGCCCGAAGCCGGCCAAAGTCGGGCAAGAGGATCTGGGTGGCGTTGCCCACTGCAACTTGAACGACTTGGCCCTGACGATCGATGAACAGTCCGATCTGTCGACTGATTTCCCGGGATAAATAAGCCAGGGTTTGGGAGAGCTCCGGCGTGATGATCCGTTCGGCTGGGATGCGCCGTCGCGTCAGTCGTTCGAGTGATTTTTTTTGGGCGGATTTCAGCCCGTTGAGATTGCCGTGCACAGTCACAGTGGTTTCCCGTCCAGGCGCTTAAGTAGCGCTGTTTGCATTGCCCGATGTGCATCTGAACCGACCCATTCGGGGCCTGGTCCAGCCCGGTCAGGCGCTTTTAGATGGCACGCCCCAATGCGGTGGGCGCTGATGTGCAACCGGTTCGCAAAGGCAGGATCATCGCGGGCCGCGCGCGACAACGCCTCGCAAATGGCGCTTTGTATATCGAGACGGCGACATACCAACAGGCCATCAACCCCGGCACGTATTGATTGGATAGCGATTGACCCGGGATCTCCTATCGCGGAGACTGCACCCATCTCCATGTCATCTGAAAATATCACGCCCTTGAACCCCAGGTCATGACGCAACAGATCGGTCAAAATAGGGCGACTGCAAGTGGCAGGGTTTTCAGCGTCCAGGGATGGAAACATCACGTGGGCGGTCATTATTGGACCCATATCGGCGGTCACCCACTCTGCAAAGGGGGCGATTTCAATCGATCGCAGTCTGGTGGCATCGTGGGCGACTTCAGGCAGCGTGACATGGCTATCCAGGCCAGCATCACCGTGGCCGGGAAAATGCTTGGCACACGGCACGACAGCGCTGCGCTTCAGTCCCCGGGCAAATGCGAGTCCGTGCGTCACCACCTGGACGGGCGTTTGACCATAGCATCGATCGCCGATGACACCGCCGTGTCCTGTTGCAGTATCCACGTCGAGCACTGGCGCAAAATTAAGGGTAATCCCAAGGGCGCCCAACTCTAATCCAACTAACTTTCCAGCAGCTTCTGTCAGCTCTGGATCGTTAAAATCCCCAAGTTTGCGGGCTGCCGGAAGCACAGTCAGGGGCGCTTTTAAGCGAACAACCCGTCCGCCTTCCTGATCGATGCAGATAATCGGGCGCCATTCAGGGGAGCTGATAGAATTGATTTCTTTAATTATCTCAACAAATTCTAATATTTGTTTGATGTTCCTCTTGAAGAGAATGATGCCACCGAGAGACCCTTGGGCAAGGGCGCGCTTTATTTCTGAAGGCAATTGGGTGCCCTCGAATCCAGCGATAATTGTTCGACCTGCCAGTCGCTCGATTTCCCCTAAAGCGAGGCTCAATTCAGGTACCAAGTCATCATGGGTTCCATTCTCACAGATCAATATTAAGCGTTTGAGGTCCCTGGGCGCAATGGAAAAACATGGCATCCGAGTGCCATGTGGTATGTCCGTCTATCTGGTATTAAATTTTTCTCTCTTTTCAAACTTTTATATTCACACTGTCATTGATTTTTTTTAGTAAAAGTGGTTTTGTTCAACCTTCAGCATTGCCCGCACTACTGGTAGCGGTCGATCACCTGGCTAAGTTTCATCTGCGAAACATCATTTTGCACGTGCTGATGTCGCTTCTTTAGTGGGGAAAGAGACATATCATCGCGTTGGCATAGGAAGCCGCAGCATGAGAATAGGACTCGCACAAATCAATCCAACAATCGGCGATCTCGAAGGAAACCTGAAAACAATAGAGAATGTGCTCTTGCAGGCGCACAAGCGCAATGTGGATCTGTGCGTATTTCCAGAGATGTCCATCATCGGCTATCCGCCGCTGGAACAGCTCGATCAGACTCAATTTGTAGCGAATAATTTGCGCAGCCTCGACCGGTTAATACCCAAAACCAAGCACGTGGCAGCGATCGTTGGATATGCACGTCCTACGCCCATCGGCATGGGGAACCGCCTGCAAAACGTGGCTGCCTTACTGGACAGGGGAGAGATTGTCTCTACCCACGCCAAGAAGGTGCTGGCGACAAACGACCTGTTTGACGAGCACCGGTATTTCGACCCTGCGGAGTCATGTCGAGTGGCTGATTTCAGGAACATCAAGCTTGGGATTTGCATTGGCGAAGATGCCTTGGGCAAGCAGGATCCGGATTGGAGCCGCGCTTATGGAAATAATGAGTTAGATCCGGTAGCCGACCTGGTAGAGCAGGGCGCAGAGCTGATCATTAACATTGCCGCGGTGCCGTTCTCAGTTGGAAGATATACAAACTGGACGGAGCACCTTAGGCGCGTGGCAAAACAGCACTCTAGGCCAATTATCCACATCAACCAGGTGGGTGTGGGAGAGGGCTTGATTTTCCGCGGTAACAGCGCCGCAATTGGACCGGATGGGTCTCTTTGTTCCCAAGGGGTTGCTTTTTCCGAAGATTCTACTGTTTTCGACCTTGATACTGGGGTTGGAGAGATTCACGAAACGATAGAGAATGAAACCGCGACCCTGATCCAGGCATTGATACACGGAACAGGCGATTATGCTAAAAAGCGAGGGTTTGAAACGCTCCTCATCGGCTTGACCGGGACGATTGAAGAGGCTGTTGTCTCTGTTATCGCCGCCCGCGCCGTGACACCGGACAATGTGTATGGTGTTGCGTTGCCCTCAAGGTGGGACTGCAAAGATTCACTTGCCCATACCAGGGCACTAGCAAAACATTTGAACATTCACCTTCAAGTGATAGGCATTGATGATGTTGTTCAGTCATTTATCAAGTCATTAAAAGTAGCAACTGGAACGCCGAGTTATCATGAGCCGGACCCGATCCTTCTTGCGCGCGTTCGCAGCATTGTGATGAGCGCCCTTGCCGCTCGAGACCATCGCCTGTTGCTCAATACCTGCAGCAAGTCGGATATTCTCGCAGACCTTCCTGCGGCGCGTATAAACAGGGGAGAGGGACTATCGGTGCTGAGCGATGTACTTCAAACCCGAGTGATAAAAATTGCCGCTGAAATGAACCGCCATGAGGAAGCGATCCCCTTGGCACTGATCAACCCAGGGCAGGGTATTTCAGATACCACGTTGCGCAAGGGACAGGACAGGCTGTCCTACACGGTGCTCGATGTGGTTTTCGACCGTCTTGTTCAACAGGGGCATACCCTCGAATCGATAGTCTCGGAGGGATACAAAGAGTCGCTGGTGCGAGATATTGCCCAGCGGATAGGAAAACACGCCTCTTCCTGCGGACAGCCATACCCCAGACTGATAGTTTCTACCCCGTCCCAGGGCCGCACCCGTGGATGATCCATTATTAGGCACTAGACCGCAGTGATTAATTTACTGATGACACTCTTTGCATTTCAATGGAGCGTTTTTATCTTTGTGTTTTTTATGGCAATCTTTGCACTGCTTGTGAAATGCTTCTTTGATGCCGAGCACTTTTCCTTTGGTTTCTGCCTTGTGGCACTGGATACATTTGACATCCCTGTTTCCATTTTTCGCTTTATGGTGACACTGATTACACTTGATGTTCAGGTCGGTGTGTATTTTATGACCGAATCGGGACGTGGGCTTTTTCGATTGATACGGGGTCAGGTCTACTTTTGATGGTGGTTTTGTATCGCCGGCATAGCCACTAAATACAGCAAAGACCATGCCCAGGGCCAATACGATAAAACAAGCTTTCAAATGATTCGGTTTCATGAGTTTCTCCCTATAAATAGTGTGTTTTACCCATTCAGAATTAGCAAATTTACCATTCTTCATTGTTGTGCTGTTCTCCGTGACATCGAATATTGCAAGTACCTCCGTTATACTCCACACCTAAAAATCGCACATCTTTCTCACCATTGACATGCAACTGTGCGCCGATTATCTGGCCATTAGAATTGGTTACCTCTTCATGACATTCATAACATTTCACCCCTTCGTGGAGGTGTTTGCCATGTTCTCCGCTCATCTGATTCCAGAGACTTTGACTGGAGTTGAGATATGGATGGCAGGCATCGCATTCGTTGATGGATCCGACAAAGTTGGACACATCCCCATTTATGCGACCTGTACCGTGACAGTATAGATTATCGCATCTTGGAGACGTATATGAGCCGTTCGCACTTAATCCAGCGGAAAAGTGTACTTCGGCTTTGGCCGGGCTGTTGTCGAACATATGATTTTCCGACAATACATCGGTCGGCTTTCTATGGCAGTGTCGGCAGTCATATGTCATATGGTTGTTTCCGACCACATGAGCTGTGTGGCTTCCCACGTAAACGACATTGCTGTTGTTGCTGTTTCTCAAGTCCTCAGGGGGAGCGCCGGTCTGGTTGTCTGTGCCCCCATGGCAGAAGGTACACCGCTGCCGCCAGCCTGAATCATGACAAGTATCGCATGAAACACCGCTACAGCCACCGGTCAGGCTATCCCCATGGCATTCTCGACAGTCGGCAACTTGAAGTTTTGCATCCATGCCATGGTTTTGAGGATCGTCATAGTTATCTGGATGGGTGTTGGCGACATCTACTGTGCCGTCAATATGTCTCTGGGGAGCGATAAAGTCTAAATCCGCATTGACCACAGCGCCATGGCAGCACTGACAGTCTGTGCTATCGGGATGTGTTTCTTCTGGGGGAAGGCCGTGGCAATTGCCGCACTCGGCCTGGGTGCCGTTGACAACCGTCCACTTGGGCGCGATGTTTGAACCGCCTGTCATCAGCGTGGCGCCATGGCAGTAGGTGTCGGTGCACGTTTCTTGAGGGCGGTTAAAACTGGGGTTGGCATTGTCTTGGCTGGCCAAGGTGCTGAATGTCATCTCAGCGGGCACACCGTCGTCGTGGCCATCGTTTGCATCACTCGGAACTTTGTGGCAATCCTCACATAAAACCGTTCGATGCCAATTGCTCGAAATGAGATGGGACTGGTGGGCGCCGACCGAGATCAGGGTCTCATCGGACAGACCCAAGGTATCTACTGGAGGCGCCGCGTTGAGCTCGTTTCCATGACAGTTAGTACACGCGATCTCCGAATCCACATCTACGGTGCCGTTGATATGGCGCTGAGGCGCGATAAACGCATTTTGTGGGCCAATCACATCCCCATGACACAGGTGGCACTCGAGCGTACCGGCCTGTGGATGGGTTTCACCTGGGGGCAGGCCGTGGCAATTACCGCACTCGGCCTGGGTGCCGTTGACAACCGTCCACTTGGGTTCGATATTTAATCCGCCTGTCATCAGCGTGGCGCCGTGACAGTAAGTGCCGCTACAGCGAGCCGATGCTCTATCGAAAACACCTGCTGCATTATCGCTTGAAGCCAGCGCATTCCAGGTGATCTCCGCGGGTAAGGTCTCGATGTGATCTGGATCGGTCACTTCTTCTGGCACAACATGACACGCATCGCACGTGAGCTGTAGGTGCCAATCGCTCGATCTGAGGTGCGACTGATGCGCACCTATTGTTATTTCTGCGGTATCTGTATAACCGTTCGTATCCACTGGCGGGGCATTATTTTTCTCACTGCCGTGACAAGCATTGCAAGCCATTTCAATGACATCGATGACGCCGTTTATATGCTTGCCCTTATTCACAGCGATCTTTCCATCGGCGTTTACAGTGTCTTTGTGGCAGTCATAGCATCTCTCTCCTTTTGGGTGTGGCGCGGCCGGGGGATTCCCATGGCAACTGCCGCACGCGATCTCGCTGCCGTCAGTAATGGTCCAATTGGGCGCTTTATTCTCACCGCCACGTAATGTTGCACCATGGCAGTAGACATCATCACACGTAGCCTTATCCCGTTGCCATTCTGGGGTGGTGTCGTCATGTCGCGCAAGCTGACCGAACGTTACTTCTGCTGGAAGGGGATCAATATGACCGTCATCGTTCACATCCTCAGGGACCACGTGGCACTCCTCACACGGCACAGCCTTACGCAGGGTTCCCGCCTTGAGGTGATTCTGGTGTGCGCCAATTACAAATGCTTCTTCTGATTCTTTGTTTTCTCTTCCCAATGCCTGGGGCGGTGCATTGTTTTCCTCGCTGCCATGGCACGAATGGCAGAGGACATCCTCAGGTAGACCATCGGCCATCTCTTGCCTGGAACAGCCCAAAGAGGAGCAAAGATATAGCAGACACCATACCGTGTTCGAAACAACCAGCCCCTCGATTATCGTTCTGCTATTGTTTATTTTCGTCTGTGACATTGAGCACACCATGAAGACGCATGACAGACGCCGCAGCGCCTATCTTGTCGATTTTGGACGGAAAGACCGTGTAGGGTTTTCCACGCCCCCCTATGATTGATCGGCTTGGTCTTTTGATGGCAGGCGATACAGATGCCTGGGCCATGACAGGTCTTACAACGACTTCTATCCCATGAGGCAGCAATACCATGGGTTCTGAGTCGCCACAATCCCGTGTGATCCCTGGGTCGTTGCGTTAGGTGACATTTGGTACATTCGTTCTTCTGATGACAGGCATAACAGTCACGGCCATGGCCCAGAGATATACGCCATTTGGCTTCAGTGCCGTGTCGAAACACTACGTCTTTGCCGTGACTTTGGGGTTTGATATGCTGTGCGGCAACACCATGACAAGATGCGCAATTGCTCGGTATAATTTCGACGTCGTTTTTGTCATGGCATCCAAAACAGTCGTCATGGGTCATCTTAAACACCTGCTTTATTGAGGTATCGTTCAGCGTGGCAGCATGGCAATCCGCGCAGTCCAAAGCGTCTGCATGTCTCTGATGGGGAAACGCGTTTTCTAAAAATACGGCCTTGTTCTTTCGGGGATAAGCAGGTACTTCGTCGTGACACTCCGTGCATGCAGAGTGGAGGGTTGCGGGCTTTTTCTGCTCGTCCTCTTTAGCCTTATGACACGTTTCACAATCGCTTACTTCAGCGAGATGCGCTTTGTGGGAAAATTGCGATGGGCTGTCTTTAGAAACTGCGTTAGTGCTTATGCAGACGATGACCATCATCACAACAGAGATGGGAGAGCCTATGATGTAATCTTGCACTTTTTGCTTCAATTTTCTCCTCAAATCCGCTGCATCAATGAGAGCATCGCGGTGTGGGCATACCGATCGTACACTTCAAAATCGTATTTCAACCGGATGGATAGCCAGTCTATCGGAACGATGCGACACTCTCCGTAGACCGTGCGCGCATCTTGGATTTCCGTCACATCGATATAATAATCGTACTTGTAGTATTGGTAGTAAGTGCCTGCTTCAAATTTGAGCCAATTCCAATCCCAGCCCATGGATCCCCCCAAGGCCAATGTGGCATCATTTTCTGTTTCAGTACTCTTTAAGGTATAGTGGTATTCAGTAGTGGCATTGGCATATGGACCTTTGATGCCGATGTCTGTAGCTTGCAACCAAAGGAACACGCGTCCATAATCTCGATTGAAAACAGTGGTCTCGTCCACGGTCGCTATCCGGCCATTCCATCCAGCAACGATGCTATAGGTGCCATGTGGGGTGGGGAAATCCTTGTGTACACCTGCGTTAAACCTCATATGGGGCAGACTCTCTCCCAAAATAGCAAGATAAGGGTCCTCTTCTTCATTAATTCGGCGCAACGATATGAGCTGGGCATCAATAGAAATCGTTATCCCGGTTTGAACTCGCGGCCATTCGAGATTAAGCGCACCGCCTGAATGGGCGATATTTTTGTCCAAGCCACGGGTATAGGCGCGTAGGTAGAGATGCTCCTTGTAGCGGAAAAACCCACTGACGCCATAGGAGTGCTCCTCCAGGGGATCATCACCGGATCGATCTTCAGTGATAAACCGATAGTCGAGCTCAAACCGCAACATTGGATGCGGCCTAATGACTGCTCCCCCCGATGCGATCCAGTCCTCGAAGAAGGTCTTTTCGACAGAATAAAAATGAACCGTGCGCCCGCCGAACGCAAAGATGTCCAGGTACGGACGGGCAGGTCTGATCTCCAAAGCAGCGCCGTCAAAAATTACCAATGGACCGTGGTCGGATTCCTGACGTCCAACCCTCGCATATGAGAAAACCCCGGGCGTGCGGTACTCAGCGTAAGCGGAAAACAGATCGAACCACGCGAAATAGTTATAGGTCTCGTACGTTGAGCCAAATGGGGTTATTGTGTCGTCCTGGATGGTGCCATCTACGTCCGCCAAAAACGCAAAAGACACATCTGCAAAAAACCGATCTTGGGGGCTCTGCACACTGCCATTGGCAAAAAATCGCAGTTCATGGTCAATATCTTCGGCATTGGCGCTGACGGTCGATGTATCTCCATCGACTGAAAAGGTCTCGGTTTCAGGCGCTGTTGCGTATCCAAACCGATATGCTTCGCTTGCAAACAAGTGTATTTGCCAAGGATTCTCTTTGTGTGGCGCTGCTGATACTGCCTCCTGTGTTGCATCTATATCTGACGTTTCCTGAGCTGTTTCCTGAAGTTTTGATGCCAGACAGACTGACGATGGTAGATAAACCGCCATCAGCGTGATCAAAATGCAGGGCCCATCATTTAAGCTGCGAACACTGTTATTCAGCGAACTAGCGACAACATCCAGCATCGTGAACACATTTTGAGCTCGTCCGGTGATCGAAGTGGGTCAGTGCACATTCCTCTATTCAACGCCGCCTTTCCGTTGGTGGAAACCGCAGCTTTCTTTTTAAATGAGTGCCCGCCCGCTGCTTTTCCTTCGCTCTTTTTTGGATGATTATCGAGTTTTGTGCAGTATTAGGTGCTAGCCGGTATAGAAACTGCCTACGTTGCAGAGATATGGTACTTTTTCATTTTGCGCCACAGGGTGGTTCGGCTGATGCCGAGTTCTTTGGCAGTATTGCCCACATTGCCGTTGTTGCGTTCGAATGCGTGCCGAATGGTATCTGCCTCAGCCCATTGCAGTTGGGTGCCTTTGGGGGTAGGGGCGTGTGGGTTGTTGTTGCTGTTGTATTTCTGTTCCGGCGGTCTGAAATCTTCGGGCAAGTGGTCGACATCGATGAGCCGATTGTGACACAGGACAAACCCGTATTCGATAAGGTTTTCGAGCTCTCTGACGTTTCCAGGAAAGTCGTGGCGCATAAACAGCGCCATGACTTGGGGGGTGACCCCGGAAATGTGCTTTCCCCGTTTGGCGTTAAAGCGTTGAATAAAATGCTCGACAAGGTAGGGGATATCGCCCCGGCGCTCCCTCAGGGGGGGAATGCTAAGGCGAACCACGGCAAGGCGAAAATACAAATCATCTCTGAATTTACCTTGGCTGACCAAATCCGCGAGTTTTCGGTTTGTGGCGGCAACCACGCGCACGTTGGCCTTCATGGTCCTTACACCGCCCAAGGGTTCGAATTCCCGCTCCTGTAACACGCGAAGCAGCTTCACCTGAGTCGCCACAGGGAGTTCGCTCACTTCATCGAAGAATATGGTCCCACCCTCTGCCAGCGCCAGTCGCCCAGGCTTGCTGTGTTTGGCGTCGGTGAATGCCCCTTGGGTATATCCAAAGAGCTCTGATTCAAACAGGTTGACCGGTAGCGTGCCGCAGTTGACCACGACGTACGGGCCCTTGCGCCGCAAGCTCAGGTTGTGTACAGCGCGGGCGAGTAACTCCTTGCCCGATCCACTCGGCCCCTCAATGAGCACTGTAGAGTCACTTTCGGCGATGTCAGGCAGTATGGCGAAGATTTTTTGGAATGCTTCGCTCTTGCCGACAATATCCTCGAAGGTGTATTTTTGCGTTATCTCTCTCCTCAGCTGCTCAATTGCCGAGAGATCTCGAAAGGTCTCCACAGCACCGAATAAGTGCCCGTCGGCATTGTACATCGCTGCCGTACTCAGGCTTACTGGAATAGACCGGCCATGGGTGTCGAGAATGCGGGCAGGTAAATCAATCTGCTCCATGCCGGTTTTCATGGTTTGCCGGATCGCACATCCCCGCTCGCAGATATTCGCGTGAAACACATCTGAACACCGCTTGCCAATTGCTTCAGACGCAGGCACGCCAGTGATGCGCTCCGCTGCCCGATTAAAAGAAGTGATGCGCCATTCCCGATCGACGGTAAAGACCCCGTCGGCAACCGAATTGAGGACGGTTTCGTAAAATTGCTTTTCAGATTTTGGGGTTATCCCTTGCTGGTCGCTTTTTTCTCTCTCGCTCACGTACCTGCTCTCCATGTTGCCCCACCCACATGCTGTTTCATTTACCAGCAACAAGCGAACCAAGCAAGCGCCTGGTTGTTAACATTTTATAACGATATGTAATTAAACAATAAAATATCAAACTTTGTATCCGTTTGATACGACGTGTTGCGTTAATGAAACATGCATGCGAAACATCTTGTGAAACATGAAACACGCTGCAACAAGCCGGCACGCATCTAAAAAGGGCCCAAAATACCGATTGGAACGACCGGCAGACACAGGTGGGGATCCAAATTAATGGATGGGAACATCCTTAGATGATGGCTTATCTTGTCCATTCGCCAAGGTCGCGGTAATAATTACCCATCATGGACGTCACATGCAAAAAATGCAGTGCAGCGTATTCACTCGAAGATGCCCTTGTGGCCTCGGACGGCACTTCGGTGCGCTGTACAAAATGCGGAGATGTGTTCACTGTATATCCCCCGGGTGGTGCGAAGCGTGCCAAAGACAGGTGGCAAGTCCATCGGGCAACGGGGGGTACCATTGTCTTTGACCGAATTGCCGCGCTGCAGCAAGCGATTTCCACGGGCATCATCTCAAAAAACGATGTGCTCTCTCGCGATGGCGGTCTTTCAAAGCGGATCGGGGATATCCCTGAGATGGTCCCGTTTTTTTCGAAATCGGCGCCACCAGTGCCTGAGCCGGATCTTTCCACGCTGTCAACACAAGAGATGAGCGCGCCGTCCCTCTTTGATAAACTACCTGTTGAGCCCAGCTCCCAGCCCGATCCCAAGTCCATTCCCGGCTCGCAAGATGAGCCAGACTTTTCCCAGATTCCAGCGTCTGCAGATGAAAAAGAGTGGGATCGCGGCAGCAATATCGATGTGTCAGGACCGGAATGGGCAGAGAAGACAGGTAAGATTCCTCGATATCGAAAGGACTTCGCATCGCTACCGCCGGTCAAGCGAAAAATGGGTCGTTGGGTCCCCCTCCTCGTCGTTGTTTTTCTCGTTATTTCAATCGGATATTTTATTAAATTTCAGTACGAGAACGTAGATGATGTGGTGGGCGACATGCTTTCCACATCAAGCGATAGCCGCCACAAGAAATTCTACGATCGCGGGCGTGAAAGCTTTCTCCTCGATTCGTTCGCCCATTTTCGCCAAGCAGAGCGGGAGTTCCAGAAGGTACTGGGTTTGGAAGAAAACCACGCCGCAACGCTGTCAGCCCTAGCAGAGATGTACGCAGTGTGGGCCCAATATCTGCGAGATGCTGAGGTGGATGCGCTGATCGACGTCACAGGTGAGAAAACGCCTGGAGCAGCAACCACACGAGAATCTCAACGGTTGGTGTCCGAATATCAAGAAAAGCTCAGGGATGCAGCTGATTGGGCGGATCAGGCCATTAAAGCAGATCCGGATCTACCCGAGGCGAATAGGGCGATGGCAGATATAAAACGCCTTCAGGGAAATCTCGTCCTGGCCCGATCCCATTTGGGAAAAGCACTAGCCAAGCAAGGCGATCCAGAGGCAGCATACGTTGCAGTGCTTATTGATCGAGATTCAGGTGAAGCCGTGGACAAATTGGCATTCCGCTTGTCCCAACTCACCGGGAATCGGCCGCTGATACGCGCCATGTACCGCAATGCGCGAATGCTGGCGAGCAAGGGAAATAATAATGCAGCACGGGAAGTGCTCGCAAAGCTCTTTGAGCTGAATCCGGATCACTTGATGGCCAGGGATCTTGCCGCGCGTATTGACGATGGGAAAAAAGTAGTCCTCAGCGTCGACACTGGTAGAAAAGCCGGTCTCCATCCACCATTGCCCACCGCGGTATCAAATATCGACGAAAAAGAACCTGTCCCTGACAAACAGACGCCGGTATCGGAACCGACGACCAGTGCGCCCACACCTTCTAAAAACACAGCCCCGCGCCAGCCAGCGGGCATCGGTGAAATGCTCGCCCGGGCATCCCGCCTTAAGAAAAAAGGCCGCAACGCCGAAGCGACCCGGTTGTATGCGTCTGTGGTAGAACGCTCGCCAAACAACCTCGACGCGCTCACAGGGCTTGCCGATTGCTACAAGAACGCCGGTGCCACTGGAAAGGCCATGACCTATTTCCGCCGCGTTCTCCAACGTAGCCCATCTCATGGTCCGGCACTGATCGGCTTGGCCAAGACCTTTAAGATGCGAGGACAAAAGGAACAAGCGCTTAAATATTACAATCAGTACATCCAAACCAACCCCAACGGCAGTCAAATTAATATGGCCAAGCAGAATGTCTCCCTCCTCGAATTGGCGGTGAGGCTCGATAATGAGGAGCCTGAAGCAGATCCATCACCAGAAAAAGCGCCAGATGAAGCAGAATCGCCGCCATTGGAAGAAGAGCGAGTCGTCGTGTTACCTCCAGATGATCAACAAGCGCCAGAAGACGAGGGATCAGCGGCTGACGAAGCAACAGAAGACGCAGTGCCAGATGACCAACCCGCCCCGAGCGAGGAGTAACCCATGCACACAGTGTGTTGTATCGCGCGTTTGGCAAGCATTGCCGCGCTGATCGCGTTGAGCAGTTGTGGCATCGACCTATTTGATGCCGACGTCCCTGAGCAAGACGCGGTAACACCAAGGGGACCTGCAGCTGTGCTATTGGAAATCGATGGTGCACTGCCGCCATTTCCAGAATCTTCAGGACTATTTCCAACCATGGTCAAAAGCCAATACAAGCTGGAAGCCCTACTGGCCAAGGCGTCGCGAGATCTACAGGTGCAGGAGCTCATCATTCACATCGGCTCACCTGCGATATCGTTTCCAAGAGCTGGTGAGCTGGCCGACGCTATCTGGCGGGTGAGCCAGCACAATAAACAGGTCACCTGTCACATCGATACTGCGGGAAATCTCGCCTATTGGATGGCAGCCCGCGCTTGTCCCCAAATTATCGTGAGCCCAGCAGGGGGTGTCGATGCGCTCGGCCTCTCACTGGAGGCGGTGTTCGTAAAGGAATTCCTCGATTCAGTGGGCATTGCTTCAGATGTCTTAAGCATTGGTAAGTATAAAGACGCAGCCGAACCAATGACCCGAACAGGCATGTCTCCAACAGCGCGGGAAGCTGCGCAAAGCTTGCTCGATGAACGCCATCGGTATTTTATCGACGGCATTGCAGCGCGCCGAAATTTGGATCCCGCAGAGGTGCAAAAAATCATCGATCAGGGGCCGCTCAGTGCGTCGCAGGCCCTAGCCCTGGGTTTAGTGGATGAGGTGGTGTCCCTTGGAGATTACCTGGATAGGGCACGGGATCTGTATCCTGCCGGTGTGATAGACACCTATGGCAAGCCACCGAAAAAGCCATTTTCCATTACCGAGTTTTTCAAACTTCTGAGCGGGTCTAAAGAAGAACAGCAATCAACGACAGTGGCCAAGATAGGGCTGGTGCCGATGATAGGACCGGTGACCAGCGGACCTGCAGAGGATTTATTTTCTCAGATGGATGTGGTTCGGGATCTCAGTCTTGTTAAGACCCTTAGCGAGCTGGCTCGAGACAATGCTGTGCGCGGGGTCGTGCTCCGAATCGATAGCCCTGGCGGCAGCGCGCTTGCCTCTGACAATATCTGGCAAGCAGTACAGGCCCTGGCAAAGCGCAAGCCAGTGGTCGCCTCTTTGGGAGACGTGGCAGCCTCAGGTGGGTACTATATCGCTGCTGGCGCCACTAAGATCTTTGCATCAGCGACGACCATCACGGGCTCCATCGGTGTTATCGGCGGCAAAATCGTTATCGAAAAGGCCGCATCCAAGCTCGGTATTCGGGCCGAGCGGCTCCAAAAGGGTGCGCGCGCCCATTTATATAGCCCCTTTGCACCATTTGGGGAGGACGGCCGCAACGTGGTCAGGCAGGCAATGGCTGAGACGTACAACCTTTTTGTAGAGCGTGTGGCAACGGGCCGCGGGCTCGACAAGGAAGCAGTATTGGCATCAGCCGAGGGCCGTATTTGGTCGGGCTCCCAGGCGATCGAACGCAAGCTCGTCGATGCAGAGGGCGGCTTGTTCGAGGCCTTGACACACGCCAGAGCTCTGGCTGGACTTCCCCCCACAGCACCGGTGGAAGTATTCCCCAAACCCAAAAATTTATTTGAAATGCTCGGGGAATCCCTTTCTGACCCGCAGGTCACTGCCCCACAGGTCACTGCCTTGCAGGCCATTCTTCACAAGGAGCGCTCTATCCAATATGGCCTGGCACTTTCCCAGCTGCTGAGACACCACCGGGTCTTGACGTTTGCCCCTGTCCTGTTCGAGATACGCTAGGCCCTCACAATGTTCGCACCGTTTTCGAAATCCGGGATAGGCCTACACACTGGGCGTCCATCATCGATCACAGTGGAAATGGGCGCGCCTGGCACTGGCATTGTTTTTATCATGAATGACGGTCGTATCCCGGCTACACCCGTTTCCATCGACGACAACGGGTGCTTGGCCACGACACTGAGAAGCTGCGGCAACGCCCTTCACACGGTCGAACACCTGATGGCAGCACTTGCAGCATATGGTGAAACAGATGTCCGCGTTACCGTGGATGGCGATGAAATCCCCATTTTGGACGGCAGTGCGCTTGGTTGGGCCGAAGCCCTCAAAGACAGAGGGGCAGCACCTCCTCCCAGGTTTGTGCACATCTCAAGACCGATTGAGGTAACCGATGGGGATAGCCGAGCTCAGCTTACACCACTACCTCCTGACGGCTCGCCTTTGATACGGGTCACCGTCGATTTTTCTGAGAGCTGTCGTATCGGCTGCCAAGAGGCCGCATTCTATCCCCTTAAAGATAACTTCCTAAATGACGTGGCAGGGGCCAGGACCTTTGCGTTTGCATCTGATGTCCCATCGATTCTCGCCTCAAACCGCGGTCTAGGTGGCGCCCTCGATAACGCGCTGATCATCGGTCCAGCAGGGCCGCTTAACCCAGAGGGGTGGCGATTTCCAAACGAGCTGGCCCGCCACAAACTGCTCGATGCGCTGGGGGATCTCTTCTTGCTCGGCGGCATCCCCTGGGCAGACATCGTATTGAGAAAACCTGGCCATCGGCTCGTTCACGCGCTTGCCCGCAGGGCGCTGCCGTTTTGCCGTGCAGCTGATGACGTGCCAGCAGGAGGCACGCCGTGAAGCGATCCTCAATCCCACTCCGCCGGCTGCCCAGCACTGTTTGGATTGTGGCTGCCGCATCAACGGTTGTCATGTCTGGATTTGGCATGATCGTGCCGCTTATCCCGGTCTACAGCAGGCAATTGGGCGCCAGTGCCCAAGAGCTTGGCTTGCTCATGGCCGGTCTTTTTTGCGGGCGATTGCTGGCCCAGATCCCTGCTGGTATGGCCACTGATGGTCTTGGACGCCGCCCGGTGCTGCTCTTTGCTCTGGCCGGGTACGCTATTACATGTTTGGGATACGCAACCGCGACGACACCGACCGGCCTTATCGCCTTTCGCGTGCTCCAGGGTATTTCTGCTGGTTTCTTTAGCGTTGCTGCCCGCTCTCTCATGAGCGATCTGGCTGGTCCCAGGCTGCGGGGAACAGCGCAGGGGGTATATTCATCGTCTGTAAACTTGGGATTTGTCCTTGGGCCGATTGCGGCCGGCACGATCGCCGCGGCAGATCTCGATATTACCCTGCCGTTCTTTGTTAGTGCTGGATTGAGTTGTATTGCCCTGTGTGCCTTGGCCTTTTTTCCCTACCCAGCGAAAAGCCTCCCTGTGTCGCCCATCAGGGACATCCACAGTCAACACCCATCCCAAATCAGGCGAGACGGTCGCGTTTTTGCATTGGCCGGCACAAACCTCTGCTTCATGGCTGGTCTAAGTGCGATCATGGCACTTTTCCCCATCGCTGGTGAGGCAGAGATTGCAGGCGGCATTGCTTTTGTCGGTCCTGCCTATGCCATTGCAGGTATCGCAGGGCTCATCTTTGGACCCTATATGGGCAGGCTCAGTGACCGGGTGGGGCGCTCACCCATACTGGTGGCCGGTACTTGCCTGGCCGCGGCCGAAGGCACCGCGCTTTTTCTGACGCGAAGCCCTTACATCATCGCTGTGGCCTTTTTGCTGGGCGGCATCGGTGTGGCTGCGTTTTTCAATAGCCTGCACGCTGCTGTGGGAGACCTCACCACCCGCATCCAGCGCGGTCGGATCACCGGCATCATCGGGTTTGCAGGGGAGAGCGGCGGCATTGCAGGGTCGCTCCTTGCACCGCTCGTGTGGCAGGTCACAGACCTGAAGGTGCCGTTTGGACTCCAGATCGGCTTTTCAACCCTAGCGGTAGCACTAGGACTGTGGTTGTGGCGACGAAGGCCGCTAAAACCAGCGAGAAAGGCCACTGTGCGGGAACCTCTCATACCTGGATAATCCCTCGTGTTGGGAACGAGACCACATTCGACTTGCCCGCACTATTTTTCCTGCTAGACTGCATACATCAAAGATAGCCATTCTGAGGGGGGAGCCGTAAGGTACAATGTATATCTCAGCTATATCATTGATGGTTACGACTGGCTGCAACCTGTCATGCGCCTATTGCTTTGAGGGCGAGAAGCGGGGCGAGCACATGACCGCTAACACGGCCAAACGGGCTGTAGACTGGCTTTTGCGCAGTGATGTTTCTGGCCCGTCCAAGGAGTTGGAGATCACCTTGTTTGGAGGAGAGCCGCTGATCAACATGCCAGTGATACGCGAGGTGATCCCGTATGCCCGCAGGCGAGCAGACGAGGTCGGCAAACACTTTACCTTTACCGCCACAACAAATGGTCTGTTATTCAGCGATGAGGTGGCTGACTTTTGGAAGGAACACGGCATTGGCGTGCTGTTGAGCTGCGATGGCCTGCCAGAAGCCCACGACATGAACAGACGGTTCGCAAATGGTGAGGGCTCCTACGGCAAGCTCGCCGTGAATATGGACCGGATACTCAACACCGCGCGCTCCAAGCAAGTGCGGATAACCGTTACGCCGCAAACCGTTCATCTGACTGCAAAAGGCGTATCCTCCCTGCTCGATCTGGGCTTTGAGCATATCGCGATTTACTATACAGAAGAGACCCCATGGGATCGCAACTCCCTGATCACTTACCAGGATCAGCTTTACCAAATTGGCGAGATGTATACTGAAATGCTGGACCAGGGCGCCAAGCGGTCTGTCAATCCACTGGACAAGGGGATTAAAGCAATGCTACGCGCCAATAGCGGCGCATGTGAGTCAGAAAATTGCAATGGAGATCTTCACTTATGCGGCGCAGGGCGCGGCTATCTGGCGGTCGGCGTGGACGGCACGCTCTATCCATGTCACCGCTTTGCCACTGCTGAGAGTTGTCAGGGCAGTCATGCCATCGGCCACATTGACACAAGCCTGGACGAGACGCGCCGGCTGCCGTTTCTGCGCATGACGCGCCGCAACATTCTCGGCTGTGACATGCCGTGTGCGGACTGCAAGCTGAGCGAGGTCTGTAGCGGCAGCTGCACTGCGGCCAACTTGGCTGTTACAGGCAATCTTTTAATGCGCCCTCGCTGGTCGCGCTTCCACGAGCTGATCCGCCACGAAGTATCCAGGGCCATTGTGAATCACTTTGGCTTTAAACGCCTTGATGACTTTGAACGGTGTCAGCAAAAAGGTGCTGACACCGGTGTAACTGTAAATGAGGAAGGACAACGTCCGACCATTCACAGAGAGGGGGAGAACCATGCCAAAAAAGAAGAAGCTAGAGCGGTCTAAGGCCCTAGAGCAAGAGATTGACCACAACGAGCAAGTGGCAGCTGTCAAAGAGACCATTAGGTCTGCTGAAAGCTTTGATCCAGAACAGGCGGCTGCGACGATTCAACTGCTTAGGGAGTTGATTCCCGATCTCGACCGCCATGTGACGCCGATGGATGTTCTGGAGCGGATGAACCCGGGCATGCTCGGTGAATCGGTTGATGGCTGTACGTCCTGCACCTATTGTAATAGGTGCGATTCGTGCGAGAATTGTGTGACCTGTCAATCCTGCCAAAAATGCGATGGCAGTTGTAACTACTGCGACACTTGTCAAAGGGAAATCGTGATCGACGAGATGATCATAGGATGTCCATCTGAGACGCCAGTATCAACAGACCCCAGAAGGCTCATCGACCCAGACGACCTGGTGAAGCAACAGTTCAGTCAGATTATGCAAATGCTCTCGCCTTATGTCCGCGCCAAATAAAATGGCTTGAGCGAGCCCTAAGCCGTGATCTCTATTTTTCGCGGTATCAGGCGTTCTGCTTTGGGCAGCACCAGGGTGAGTACCCCGTCTTTGAGTGCGGCGTTGATTTTGGTCTGGTCGATGGTATCTCCTAGCCTAAAACTGCGGGTGTAACCGCCAATGCCGTACTCGGTATATACCGACTGGAACCGATCTTCGGTCTTGTCGACCAACCCGGTAATGGTGAGTTGTTTGTCCTCTACATTGATGTCGAGGTTTTTCTTTTCCACTCCCGGGAGATCCGCGAGCAAGGTAATCGCATCTTCTGTCTCAAAAATATCTACCGTGGGTGAGTAGTACACGCCCGCGTGGGTTGGCTCACCTTCATTTTTTTTGATCTCTTCTTTTTCTCTCAGACTTATCTCTCTGCTTTCTTTGTATTCTGACATGGCACTTTCTCCATCGTTGTTGGACCGTCAGTTGTCTATCAAGACTGAATTTCTATCTTGCGCGGCCTAGCTTCTTCTGCCTTGGGCAGCATGATTTCTAACACGCCGAGCTTGTAACTCGCCTGCACCTTGCCCGGATTGATCTCCTGGGGCAGATCTATCGATCGACTGAACGTGCCGTAGCCCCGTTCCCTGCGGTGGAAGCTCGCCGCTTCGTTGGCTTTGGGTCGCTTGCGTTCGCCCTTAATGCTCAATGTATTGGCCGTGGCGTTGATCTCCAGGTCTTTGGGATCTATACTTGGAACTTCGGTCCGTACCACCAGGCTCTCGCCATCGTCAAAGAGATTGAGCGGAGGAAACACACCAGCCCTGGACGTGGCTTTTGCCTCGCCGAACAACCGATCCATTTCCCTGCTCAGTCGTGACATTTCACTCCAAACGCTCGGAACACCAGAACCCCATCTTACTAACATGACCTTACCTCCTGCGTGATGCTACCGGCATTGCCGGCTCTGTCTTGTTTCTCCCTGCTGTGGGTCAACGTAGTCACCGAGGGGTGTCGGTAAAGGGTTGAGCTATAGAATCGACGCTCCATACGAACGTTTCGCAATGGACCCTACCCGCTGATACAGGGCAGGGACCACGATCATGTTCAGCACGGTGGCGGTCATCAGGCCAAACAGGATCACGATCGCCATTGGCGCCTGGATTTCACTACCCGGCTCCCCCTGGGCCAGGGCCAGGGGTAGGAGGCCGAGCCCTGAGGCCAGGGCGGTCATCAGGATGGGAATCAAGCGCTCTTCAGCGCCCCTTCTGACTGCACTTGCCACGTCAGTCATCCCCTCCTGTTCCACCAGGTTGCGAATATGGGTGATCATCATGATGCCGTTGCGCGTGGCAATGCCAAAAAGGGAGATGAACCCGATAATCGATGCAATGGTGATCACGCCGTCACAGACAAAGACCCCGATCACGCCGCCGATCAGGGCCAGGGGTAGGTTAAGCATGACAAGGGCCGCGTCCCGAATCGATCCAAACGCGATAAACAACAACAGGAAGATGCCCGCCACCACCAGGACGCCCAATAGCCCAAGTGTTCTTGTGGCACGCTCGGCTGACTCGAACTGCCCACCGTATGCCACGTGATACCCTGGTGGCATCGTCACATTCCCTTGGACTGCCCAGCGAATATCGTCCACCACGGCCTGAAGGTCCCTGTTGGCCACGTTGCAAGATACCACTGCTTTTCGCTGGACATGTTCCCGGCTGATCATGTTAGGTCCCACGTCCCGCTGTATGTGGGCTAGCGCGTGGAGCGGCACCATGGGCCCGGTAGGCGTTGCGATCAGCAGCTCGCGCATCGTTTCAAGGCTCTCGACCTGATCTGCCTCGTACCTCACCAGCAGGCCAAAGCTCGCCTGTTCCTCCCTTATCTCGGTAACCACCTCGCCGCGAAACGCGGTCTCGATCGCATGGGACACATCCTGGATCTTGAGGCCGTGCCGGGCAATGGCAGGGCGATCGTATGAGACCGTAACAAAGGGGATGTCAGCCTGCTGATCCTTGGACAAGTCCACCACGCCGGGGATGTCTTGCATAGCCGTCTGGACCTGCTCTGCCAGGTCGCGCAGCACAAAGAGCTCGGGCCCGAAGATCTTCACTGCAATGCTAGCCCGGGTGCCTGAAAGCATATGGTCGATGCGATGGGAAATGGGCTGCCCAATGATAACGGTCAACCCAGGGATGGCTGACAGGGATTCGCGGACCGAGCCCAGGAGTTCTCCCTTTGAGCGATCGCCCATCTCCAGGGTCACATCGATCTCGGCAGAGCTCGGGGGCATGCCGTGTTCGTCCAGATCATCTCTGCCCTGGCGTCGCGTGGTAGAGAGCACCTCGGGCTCGTTGAGCAATGTCTGCTCCACCAATCGACCGAGCTGCTCTGATGCTGTAAGGTTGGTCCCGGGCAAGGTGACCGTGCTGAGGGTCAAAGCACCTTCGTTGAAATCTGGTAAGAACGCCTGCCCGGCAAAGAACACCGCGCCCCCAGCTCCGATCAACAGACCTCCGGCTGCAATGGCAACTGATTTCCAATGTTTGAGCGCCTTTGTGAGTAAGGGCGCATATGCGCGCTTGAGCCACACGACCACGAGCGGCTCGCGGGCAGCCATTACCGTGCGGGATCTGGGCAAAAGCCATAGGCTCAACGCCGGCGTAACGGTCAGGGCCACGAGCAGAGAGGCGAACAAAGAGATGATGTAGGCCTGGCCAAGCGGCATGAGTAACCGGCCCTCCACGCCGGTGAGAAAAAACAGGGGTAGGAACACGAGCATGATGATCAGGGTGGCAAAGACGATCGAATTTCGAATTTCACTGATCGCTCCGAACACGATCTTCATCAGGGAGGGGCCGGTGCGCTCCCCTGTTCCATTGTCCTGACGAAGCCGGCGGACTGTGTTTTCCACGCCAATGATGGCGTCGTCCACCAGCGCGCCCACTGCGATGGCCATCCCGCCTAGGGTCATCGTGTTGATTGTGGCGCCCATCACTTCGAGTACCAGCAGGGCAGTGATCAGCGACAGGGGGATCGCCAATGCGGTGATCAGGGTCGAGCGCAGGCTCATCACAAAGACCAGGATGATGAACACCACCAGGATCGAACCGTCGCGGATCGCAGCACTGATGTTTGCCAGGGCCACTTCGATAAAATCGGCCTGGCGAAATCCATTGCGTTCGATGGTGATGCCGGTGGGTAAGCTGGTCCTCAGGTCTTCGATTACCGCGTCGAGCCGCTGGTTGAGCTCGAGGGTGTTGGCAGTGGGTTGTTTCTGAATGCCTAGCACCACAGCGGGCTCGCCGTTGTAAGATCCAGCACCGCGACGCAGGGCAGGACCGATAATCACCCGGCCGACATCGCGCACCAGCACTGGTTTTTTATCGCGCACGGCAATGACAGTCTGTTCCAAGTCTTTGATCCTGGCGATCCGACCGACACCATGGATCACGTGCTCCAGGCCACCTTCCTCGAAAAAGCCGGCTGATGTGTTCTCGTTGCTCTCCCTGAGCGCCGCCACCACCTCAGCGGCCGAAAGGCCATAGGCCACCAGCCGGCTGGGGTCGAGCAGCACCTGGAACTGCTTGACTTGGCCACCGATGCAGATGACCTGGGATACACCGGGCACAGCCAGCAGACGCCGCTTGACCACCCAGTCCGCCTGTGTCCGGAGGTCCATGAGCGAATGTTCGTCTCCGGTCAGAGCGATGAACATCACCTCGCCCATGATCGAGGTGATGGGCGCGATCACCGGCTGGGACGCCTGTTCCGGCAGGGACTCGCGCACGAGCTGCAGCTTCTCAGCCACGACCTGCCTGGCGCGGTAGATATCCGCGCCCCAGTCGAACTCGACCCAGATTACCGACGATCCCACATCGCTAATCGAGCGAACCCGCCGGACATTTGCGACACCGTTAAGCACCGCTTCGATGGGAAAGGTAATGGACCGCTCCACCTCCTGGGTGGCCATGCCGTGGGCATCGGTGAGGATCGTCACCGTGGGCGCAGTGAGATCGGGAAACACGTCGACCTTTATATTGGCGCCGCGGTAGATGCCGAGCCCGAGCAAGGCCGCCGCAGCTACGATCACGAAGAACCGTTTCTCTAAGGACCAGTTTATCAGTTTATCGATCATCGTATCCTCAACGGATCAATGGGTATGGCCGTGGGACGGGATTTGAGCGGCTGACCCTGCCAACCGAACCGCAAATGCTCCCTTGTCGACCACGCGCTCACCTAGATCGAGACCAGACGTGACCTCCACATAGCCGGCCTCGCGAATGCCAAGCTCGACCAAGCGGCGCTCAAAGGTCTCACCTTGGACCATGACGAATGCGATCTCCTGGCCCTCTTGATGGAGGATCGCATCTTGGGGCACTGCCAGGCCTGAACGGGCCTGACCCACGACGATCCTCACATCAGCTGACATGCCGATGCGCAACCGGCGATCTGGATTGACCAGCTCAAAAATGACCGGGACAGTGCGGCTCTGCTCGTCGACCACGCCGCCTACCGTTACCAATGCCCCATCCCCGGTCTCGAACGGCGCTTCAAATCCATCTACCTGAAACCACGCGCCCTGGGGATCGACCAACTTTCCCACATTGGCCTCGGTGACCCGCGCCTCAAGCCACAACTGATCCAGATCAGCCACGTGAAACAACTCGGCACCGGCTTCCACAAACGCTCCAGGCGTGGCCAAAACGCGGGTAATCGTGCCTGCAATGGGCGTCCGGATGCTCAGGTTGCCCTTTTTTCGACCTCGGGTTTGGCCCGTGTGATCCAGGTGTTGCCGCAGCCGTTGCATCGATGCTTTGTACTCGGCTTGCCGGGTCTCCACTTCCTTGCGCGCGGCAAGCACCCGCCGCTCGGCCACGGCTCCCTGCTCGTAAAGGGATGTCAACCGGCCTAGCTCGGCGGTCGCGAAATCAAGGGACAATCGGGCCTGCTCCCTGGCCAGTTGCAGCGCTGCTGGATCAGCTGACTGATCGCTGCGTACGCTCAGGGTCGAAAGTGTCTGGTTTTTTGCCACGTCGTCTCCCAATCGAACAAAGCGCTCGTCCACTGACAGCACCCTGCCGGCCACGGGCGCAGTGATGATCGCTTTGCCGCCAGACCGGGCGATCAGTTTGCCGTAAGCAGGGATTGCCTGCCGAAACGACCGCTCGACTACCTGGATGATACCGAAATCGATCTTCCATTGCTGCTCTTTGAGAAATGAAATCCCCCCGGACGCTCCTGCGCTGGCTTGCAGGGGTACTTCGCTGGTGGCGGCATACACAGGCAACTCGCCCAGATCGTGGCTGATGTCCAGGTCTTTTGTTTTCAATCGCAGGATCACCTGGCGCTCAGCTTTGTACTCAGGCGTGACCGTAGGGCGAAATATCCCGGGCGAGCTCGGCGTGTTAACCGAGAAGACTTCGTTGGGATGACCACCACCGCTGAGCACCACAGTGACCATGCCGGCAGTCACCGGTGAGTAGTCGGTCAACCGGGTTAGATGGGCTGCCATGACCGACGGCTCCCCCTTTACCAGGGCGGCGAATTCTACAAACAGCTCGGTGCGGTCAGTGAAGTGGGTCTTTACCACGACCGCGCGGCTCGTATCCCCGTGGTCGTGGGCGTGCTCGGTTTCATGACCGTGCCCATGTCCGTGCGCGTCGCCGTGGGCGTGGCTGTGGGTCCCATCTGCACGGCACCCGGTGAACATGGCAACCCCCACCATCACAACCCAGGTGGTTACAAACAATTTCATTTTATTTGTCATTGGACAGGCCTCCTGGTTAGGCGGCCCAGCCGAACCTGAGCCGTGCGCGCTGCCAGCGCCATATCCAAGGCCTTGAGCTGGGCTGACGCTGCGCGCTCGTAAGCATCGACCAGGGCTAGCACAGACAGTTCTCCACCGAGAAACCCGGCCTGTGCTGTTTCGACCAACCGAACCGAAGCATGGTTTGCAGCATCCTGAAATTCACGGGCCGCCTGTGCAAGGATGGTTGCTTTTTCCAGCCAGCCCTTTATCTCGCCCGATATCTGGCGCAGTTTTATGGATTTCTCCGCCTCTGCCTGGCGCTGCCTGGCCACACCGGCCTTTTCAGCACCCTGGTTTCTGGAAAATAGCGGCACGGGTATGGACGCGCCAATGGTAAATCCATGGGCCCTATCTCCGGGCAGGCGCCGGACCTTGTATCCCCCATTGACGGTCAGCTCAGGTATCCACCAGCGCCCAGCCGCCTGCTTTTCAATCTCGCTTGCCTTGGCCAGCTGGTCCAATGCTGTGATCTCTGGGTGTTCGTCCGCAGGGAATCCGGGATTCGGACCGGCAATCTCCGCTACATGGGGCAGCAGGGTGCCGCCCACGCGGGGCCAGGGTCTGGGCTTGATATCCATCTGGCCCATGATCGCAACGAGCGCTGACCAGGCAAACTCGCGCTCGGCCCGATGTACATCGATGCGCGCGGTGATGTCGGCAATCTCACGGTTGAGCAGAAGCACGTCGTATTCAGCCGCGTCCCCTGCTGCAGCGCGTCTTTCTAGGCCGGCCATTGCAGATTGGAGCTGTTGTTTCCAGTGCTTGAGTACGTCTACACGGCGCTGCTGGTGAAGGGTTTGATAGAATACCTGGAGCGTCTGCGCTTCAATCTCCCCTTTCAAAGCCTCACCCGCGGCTGTCTGGGCGTTGATCCGATGCTCGGCAGCTTGCTGTTGTAGCCTTTTGCGCCCTGAGAAATCGAACTGCTGTGAAATTCCCGCCACCATCTCGGTCTCACCGTCCCCTGCGGGCGAATCAAATAGCTGCTCCCGATCAAAGGAAACAACTGGATTGGGCCACGTCAATCCGGCAATCTCGGCACGGGCCATGGCCTGTTGCGCTGCCAGGTATGCTGCCACTGGTTCCTGTTCGACTGCCTTGATGACCGCCTGGGAGGCCTGGAGTAGCTCTGATTCACCAGAGGCGACCTGGGCCAGTGCTGCCGGCAGCATCGCTGTCAATAAACAAAGAAGAGGCGTACCTCTGCTAATTACTCTCATTATAAAACTCCAACACACAGTCGCCGGACACCGGGTGACTGCAGCGAAACGGCACCTTTTCTTTTTGCTATGAAGTCAGAGAGTAGCGCTCAGCAGCGCCAGCGTTGGGAGCGCAAGCAATGATCACGACCGGATTGTATTGCCAGGCAGGGCCCAGCCCTGACCCAGACGGCGCCATGCCGATCAGGCTCATTGAACACTAAAGAACTGAAACATGGCTTGCCGGTCTCGACCTTTTCCAACAGAGGCGCACAAGCTGAATCGATCTTGTCCCAATTCAGGTGTCTCACACCGATTTTTTCCCGTTCGTGAGCATTGTCCTGATCCGGGTCGGCAGGGGGCTCATGGGAGTGTTCGTGCTCAAATGGTCCGTGGTGATGTCGGTGGGCATGGGTGTGATCCGGCCCTATCGATTGGCCAGCGCTGACAATCAACGAATGACCGCAACACCAAGCCACGCTCCACTCGATCAACGCCACAGCCAGGACCAGTACGCATTGTTTTTTCGACTCGGCCCACATTAAATACACATTTTGCCCGGATAGAACGGGAGGGTCAACTGATAACCGCTATGGCCAAGCTACGTTATTCACCCTCCCCCAGTGTCCAATTATCCATCGGGGGAGGGCCGGGGTGGGGGCCAAAGAGAGGGTGGTTCAAACCCCCTTAAGCAGACTCTTTGAATTCAGCGTCTATGACATCGTCGTCGTTTGCGCTTGCAGTTGGATGGGCCCTGGATTGACTTGTTTCTGCTGATGGTTGCGCTTGTTGATACACAGCTTGGGCCATCTTATGGGAGAGCTGAGTGAGGTTCTCTATCTCGCGTTCCATTCGATTCGTATCATTTGAGTCGATGGCTGACTTGAGATCGGTCAAGGCGTGGTCAATGGCAAGGGCGTCGTCTTGCGATATCTGATCACGGTTTTCGTTCAACGTTTTCTCTGTGGTGTAGAGAAGTTGTTCTGCCCTGTTTTTGGTCTCGATGTCCTGGCGTCGCTTCTCGTCTTCATCCTTGTGCTGTGCCGCCTCTTTGACCATGCGATCTATTTCACTATCGCTTAGCCCGGTGGATGCGGTGATGGTGATCTTTTGTTCTTTGCCCGTTGCCGTGTCCTTGGCCGAAACATTGACGATACCGTTGGCGTCAATGTCAAAGGTCACCTCGATTTTGGGTACACCCCTTGGTGCAGGCATGATGCCTTGGAGGTGGAATCGCCCTAGGGTTCTATTGTCCCCGGCCATGGAGCGCTCCCCTTGGAGCACGTGGATTTCTACAGAGGTCTGATCGTCTGCGGCAGTGGAATATGTTTCCGTCTTCTTGGCCGGGATGGTTGTATTGCGTGGGATCATCGTGGTCATCACGCTGCCCAGGGTTTCCACGCCAAGGGAGAGGGGGGTCACGTCGAGTAGGAGCATGTCCTTAACCTCTCCAGAGAGCACGCCTGCTTGAACCGCAGCGCCCATGGCAACGACTTCGTCCGGATTGACACCCTTGTGGGGTTCCTTGCCAAAGAGCGCTGCCACCTTTTGTTGCACCAGTGGAATGCGTGTGGAACCGCCCACGAGGATAACTTCGTCGATATCGCCGGGTTTTTTCCCTGCATCCTGAAGCGCCAATCGGCTTGGCGTTAAGGTGGCTTCGACAATGTCGCCAATCAGGGATTCGAATTTGGCCCGCGAAAGCTTGATGTCCATGTGTTTGGGCCCTGAAGCGTCTGCGGTCAGGAACGGCAGGTTAATCTGGGTCTCCATGACAGAGCTCAGCTCGATTTTGGCCTTCTCAGCCGCTTCCTTGAGCCGTTGCAGGACCATCTTGTCCTTTGATACATCGATGCCCTGGTCTTTCTTGAATTCGGAGACGAGCCAGTCGATGATCGTTTGATCGATGTTGTCACCACCGAGGTGGGTATCTCCGTTGGTAGCTACCACTTCAACGACATTGTCTCCCACGTCGAGGACGGAGATGTCAAAGGTGCCGCCGCCAAAGTCGTAAACCACAATGGTCTCGTCCTTTTTCTTGTCGAGGCCATAGGCCAGGGCTGCTGCTGTGGGTTCATTGACGATGCGCTCGACTTTCAGGCCGGCGATTTTACCCGCGTCTTTTGTGGCCTGTCGCTGTGCGTCGTTGAAATATGCAGGTACGGTTATTACCGCGCTGTCCACCTTGTGGCCGAGGTGCGATTCTGCTGCTTTTTTTAACTTCATGAGTACCTTGGCCGAGATCTCAGGAGGCGCGTGCTGCTTGCCGCGTATTTCAACCTGCGCGCCCCCGTTGGGCGCTTCGACCACGTTGTAGGGCACCATACCGATTTCTTCTTTTACTTCTCCGTATCGGCGCCCCATAAAGCGCTTGATTGAAAATACCGTACCCGCTGGGTTGGTCACTGCCTGGCGCTTGGCAATTTGCCCGACAATGACCTCTCCCTGGTCGTTCCACGCGACAACCGAGGCGGTCGTGCGGGCCCCTTCTTCGTTGGGGATGACGATGGGGTCCGTTCCTTCTATGACCGAAACGACGCTGTTGGTCGTGCCCAGGTCGATTCCAATGGTCTTTCCCATGATTGCACCTCCTTGCGGCTGGTTGTGGCAGCCGCCTTTGAGATGCAACGTAGTCACTGCGACTTGCTGGTAAAGGGAAGCCGAGCTTCCGTGGCCTTGGCGGAAAGGCAATTGATTTATCTGCGATTTGCCAATACCCTCCTCATTAACCGCAATACAAAGGGAACGTCTATTGGATACACGAACAACATCTGTTTATCGTATCTTCATATCCTCCACGGCCATTGACCTGGAAGATTATCGCAAAAAGGCGTTTGACATGATCATGCGCCTTGGCCACCTGCCCGTGGGAATGGAGGCCTTTGGGGCCCAACCAGGTGAGCCGGTTGATGTCTGCTTGGCAAAGGCCAGGCAGTGCGATGCGCTGGTGGTCATGATAGCCCATCGCTACGGGCAGCGGCCAGCCCCAGAAGAAGGTGGGGATGGCAAAAAGAGTATCACCTGGCTGGAGGTGGAAGCAGCATTGGATGCGGATAAGCCAGTGTTCGCCTTTGTCGTGGACCTGGATTATCCCTGGACAAAACTCAGGGAACAGGACCGGCTCCTTCATGCCAAGGATAAAGCAGAGGAACGCCAAATCGTTGAAAACGTCAAACTGCTCCAGGCCTTTCGTACAAACTGCCTGGAGCACAAGCTGGTGCGCGATACGTTCACTACGCCGGATGACCTGGCCGCAAAATTGGTCGCAAGTCTCTCCAGTTGGATCAGGACCGGTCAGGCCAACGCCAGGCCAGCCACCCAACGAATCCACCAATTTAGAGTGGTTCACCCACTCCAGCCAGCACCCCATTTTTGCGGTAGGCAGTACCTCTTGGATGACCTGCACAGGTGGTGGCAAGATCCAGTGCATCCAGACCGGGTACGCGCCCTAGTAGCTGTTGGCGGTGAGGGCAAGACCGCGGTGGTCGAACGCTTTTTGCAGCAAATTCAGGCGCAAAAACCAATGGGAAGCGTGTTGGTCTGGTCGTTTTACGAGGATCCCAATACCGACGCCTTCTTGCGCGAGGCGTGTATTGTGTTTGCAGGTGAAGAAGGAGAAGGCACAGGCGGTCGCCTCGAGCGCCTCCAACGAGCACTGACTTCGGGCGAGTCCCACCTGTTGATATTAGACGGCCTAGAGCGGGTACAGGCAACCGGAACCGGGGGCAGGGCAAAGGCCAGGGGGGAGCTCGAAGACCACCGGCTTAAGAATCTACTGCGCTCTCTGGCTAGCGGGATCGGCAACGCACGTGCGCTGGTTACTTCCAGATACAAACTCAAAGACCTGGACCAGTGGGAGGGGGCTGGATATCTGACCCATCTGCTCGATGAGCTAGATGCACAGACAGCAGTTGATGTCTTACATGCGTGGAACGTCAAGGGTACCGACGAAGTGCTTCTCGCCCTCTCTGATCAGGTTGGCAACCATGCCCTTTCGGTTTCTATATTGGGCTCCTATCTACATCATTATTGTGATGGAAATCCACATCGCGCCAAGGAACTAGACCTGGAAAACGAGAGCGAAGACGACCCCCTGGCAGCCAAACTAAGCCGCATCTTGGCACAGTACGCGAAACATATGCCCGATGACCAAAGAGATCTATTGATCCGGCTGTCTGTGTTTCCCAACGGTGTATCTGTTGAGGCAATGGGATATCTAATCGATGCCGGCGGCGAGATCGCCGGCGCCTTGCTCGGTACTACCGATCGAAAACTTGCAAGGCTCGCGGATCGGCTCAAGGCTTTGGGACTTATTTTTACATATATGCGGACCAGTCGTATCTATTATACGGCCCATCCGTTTCTGAGAGAATACTTCCGCAACCTGCTTGGGGTAACCTCTGAACAGATCCAAGAAACAGTGCGGGCTCGCCTGGCCCCAAGCTTGGAAACAAAACCAGAGAGCAAACCTACCGACCCCAAAATGCTGGACCGGTATGAAGAACTCATCGAATATAGCCTCTTGGCCAAACACTTCGAAGAAGCTTTTCTCCTCTATGATGGTGCCCTACGCGGAGGTAACATCGAAAGATGCCATATTTATCATACGTTGGGTGATTACGGCCGTATGGAGCGGATTACCTCTGGTTTCTTCAAAGATCATGGCCCGCACAACCTCGCTCCGACGCTTTCATCAGAACAGCGTGCGATCTTGATTAACAATTGGGGACTCGCCGCTGCTGCCTTGGGAAATTTGGATCTCGCCAGGACTTGTCACGAGATTGCCGGCCAACTAGCCAGGGATGTGGGGGATTGGGAATTTTATGCCCTGGAACTACAAAACCTTGCGAGGAATCTGTCGGATCAGGGTCACTATCCTAGTGCAGAAAAATTATTTATCGAGTCACTCCAGCATTCAACAGATGAACATAAATACGTCAGAAGAAGCAGCCATGGCATGCTTGCGGAAGTATATCACCGCCTTGGAAAAGTATCTGAGGCACAACAACACTTTGATAAAGCAGCACAAATCTATAATCAGCCATTATCTTCTTTGTCAGGTGTTGCTCAATCCGAGTGCCTTTTTTCCCTGGGATACAAGAAAGATGCGATGACCCGCGCAGAGGCCAGCCTGTCAGTTTGTATAATGGATAAAAGCTTAAGGGACATCGCCCTTCATCGCTGCCTGCTGGGCCGCATCATGGTGCTGGATAATAACATCATCAGCGCCCGATCTCACCTAAAGGCAGTGCGCGAATGGACGGTCAAGTCCGGTCACACTGTTTGTATCTTAAAGGCACACATTTTAGCTACAGAGATCGACTTGTGTACTGGTGAATTAGCAGATGCACTTACAGAATCCACAGCCGGCCTAACCCTGGCAGAGAGCGGCGGCTATGGCAGGTTCGCAATCGATCTACTATTGTTGCGCGCGCGTATCCACCGCGCCAATTCAGAGTACCGCAATGCCTTGCGCGACGCACGCCAAGCCTTGGACCGGTCGTCCAACCCGGCGTGTAGTTATGCCTGGGGCGAGGCAGACGCGCTTCATCTATGCGGTATTTGTCACCAGCACCTCGGCGAGCACCAGCTGGCGCAACAGCGACTAGAGGCCGCGCTCGCGGTGCGCATGCGAATTCAGCACCCTGGCGTTGAGGAAACGCTTCAATTGGTTAGCGATTCCTGATTTGGGTTTCTTGTTTTACCATTGCCAGCAGCATCGCCAACGAGTGCGATGTGGCCGCCGCGGATAGCCACTGCTTCAGTCTATCTCTATCGATTGCCACGTAATAAGGATGCGATACAATTAGTGTGTGTTCGAACCAAGGAGGGGGGATGGAATATCTGCGTTGGTCAGACGATTTGAGTGTGAACGTAAAAGAAATCGATAATCAACACAAGAAAATTATCGAAATGCTTGCCACTTTCTATCAATTCTTTGACAAAGAAGACAGTTCAGCTCTTTGTGAGCTGATCGACGGGCTCTCTAAGTACGCGATGTACCACTTTGAAACCGAAGAAAAGTACTTTGATAAATTCGGATTCCATCTCGCTAGAAAACACAAGGGGCAACATCAAGCCTTTATCGAGAAGGTGGGGGCGTTAAAATCTCGAATCGAAGGTGGTGAAAGAGTATTTTCGTTGGAGGTAACGAATTTTGTGAAGAAGTGGCTGGTAGAACACATCCACGGGGAAGACAAAAGATTCACCAAATGCTTCAACGATAACGGCCTATTCTAGTACCACTAGGCTCCTGTCCCCAAATTCATTTAACAGTTACAAATCTCATACATTTCGATTTGGGTTTTATGTCAAGGGGTTTCTGATTTCGATTGCAGTCCGGATGCCTGGTTCAACCGGTCCAGGTCACATCCGACGATAGCCTCCAGGTTCTCGGTTATCTTGTCGGCCGGCCAATGCCACCAGGCGATGCGTAACAGCTGGTCTATGGTCTGCTCGTCAAATCGGTGCTTGATAACGCTCGCTGGATTCCCGCCGACAATTGCATAGGGCGGTACATCCCGAGTGACGACAGACTTGCTGGCGATAATCGCGCCGTCGCCCAAATGAACGCCGGGTAAAATCGTCGCCTCGTATCCGATCCAGACATCATTGCCGATGACCGTATCTCCCTTGTACGTCTGATTTTCATCTTTGGGAGTCACCTTTTCCCACCCATTTCCAAAGATGTAAAAGGGATACGTGGAGAACCCATCGAGCGAATGGTTGGCGCCGTTCATGATGAACTTCACATCCTTGGCGATAGCGCAGAACCGGCCTATGATCAGCGTGTCTCCGATGAATGGAAAGTGATAGAGCACGTTCTCCTCGAACCGCTCGGGTCCCTGTGGATCATCGTAGTAGGTGTAGTCGCCGACGATGATGTTTTCCCTCGTGATGAAGTTTTTGAGATACCCCAACTGGGCAAAGCCCTTCATCGGTTCCCTGTCTTCTGGGCTCGGTCCTTTCAAAACAACCTCCTGGGTTGGTGGTCGGATTGGCGTCGATCAATTCACCGCTCAGCCGCTCACACTTACTGTAGCGTCGGGCAGATTCAATGGTTCGTCAACCACCCATTCGGCCATGGCCAGGTGAATCAGGGACGACAAATACGGATATTTAAGATACGTTGATGACCTGTCCGTCGAGAATCAGCTGGGGGGTGTTTTCTACTCCATCCAGGAGTATCTCGTTGTACGTTCACTCTGATTGTGGGACTAACACCAGCCTCCTTTCTGAAGCTGGCTTTGACAGGATATCATTGACCTCAGCTATCTTGATATCAGTTGTGGTCCAACCAGTCGTATATACTTTAAACCCCGAATGGAGCCAGCTCAATTCCTCATTCGCGTGCTCAAAAAATTCAGCCGCGCTCATGGTTGCAGGATCCACAGTGGTGTAATTTAACCACCACCAGGTTTCGAGTTCTTCCATGTATTTTATATAGTACTTCATGGATGCACTAGAAATCGTTGTGCCTTGAGGAAAACTGGATAGATCAAAGCGCGCGAATCCAGCCTGCTCAAAGTCACTGCAATCCCCTTTGCTTTCAATATCCCCGAATATTTTCGCAGTCCGTGTTACGCTGCCGCACGGATAATCCTCTTCATAGGTATCTGTGTCGATGATCTCGGTGTCTATCTCTGTGTCCGTATCCGTGTCGCTGTCCGTGTCAGTATCGGTGTCGGTGTCCGTGTCAGTATCGGTGTCGGTGTCGCTATCCGTATCTGCATCGGTATCAGTATCAGTGTCTACATCCGAGTCGCTATCTGCATCTGAATCACTGTCTGCATCCGAGTCGCTATCAGCATCAGAATCAGTGTCTACATCCGAGTCGCTATCTGCATCTGAATCAGTGTCTACATCCGAGTCGCTATCCGCATCGGTGTCAGCGTCAATATCCCCGTCTGCATCGCTGTCAGAATCTGCATCGCCAGCTGATCCTGTCTGAGTATCCAAGTCTGTGCACCCGACCCCACTCAAGGCAAGGGCAGATGCAAGTAAAGCAATAAGCATACTGAAACGCTTTATTTTCATGAGTATTTCTCCTTAGGTTTTAATTGCATGGAAGTGTTTAAATGCATCCATTTTCAAGCATATTAAAGAAAAATATGCGCGTCAATTACTATCAAACTGCCAAAGGCAGTATTTTTGTCGTTCGTTGGAGTATAAACAGAAAAGATCCCTTTTCGGAATGCAAACAGCAAATATTTCTTTTCGGATTGTGAACAGGAAAGATATTTCAATTCTAAACGGTAACAGGTATATTGTTTATAGGTAGCTAGGTGTTCATGGTTTCAATGGTTTAAGGATAACAACAATGCATTATTTCTGTTTAAACACCACTAATATTATTTTTATTTTTTCACTGGCGGTCTTTCTCGTATCGGGATGCGATGAAGATGCCCGAGACTCGGACAGTGCTGGTGATGCCGACACAGACAGCGATGCAGACAGTGATGCAGATTCAGATTCGGACAGTGATGCAGATTCAGATTCGGACAGTGATGCAGATTCAGATTCGGATAGTGATGCAGATTCAGATTCGGATAGTGATACAGATTCAGATTCAGATTCGGATAGTGACACAGATTCGGACAGTGACACAGACATAGATACGGATACGGATATAGACACGGACAGTGATACGGACACCGATACGGATATAGACACCGATACGGATACAGATACAGACACCGATACAGACATAGATACAGACATAGACACGGATACAGATACAGATACAGACACGGAAACCGACACTGACACCGATGATGAGGTGACCCTTAGAATCATGAGCTTTAATGTTCGCAACTTGCACGGAGATGATGGCACTATCAATTCCTGGGATAATCGCAAGAGTATCGCTGTCAGCGCCATCGACGACGCGGATCCTGATATCATCGGCATGCAGGAAGCGTTCGCCGTACAGATCGACTATTTCGTTGACAACCTAGCCGAAAACTACGAATCCTTTGGCGTCAGCCGTTTCGGTAACACCTCTGACGAATACAGCAATATCCTCTATAAAACAGACGTATTCGAACTAGTAGACGACGACACTTTCTGGCTTAGCGAGACGCCAGATGTGCCAGGGAGCAAGTACCCAGGTGCTGATTGGCCCAGGATCTGTACCTGGGGCGAGCTCAGGGTTATCGACGCGCCAGAGATTACTTTCTATTACTACAACACCCACTACTCGCACATGTCCCAGGCCGCCAGGAACTTCTCCTCTGAACTGATTTCGCAAATGATAGATGACAATGTCAATGCGGAGGTGCCGGTCTTCATCGGTGGCGACTTAAACTGCCAAGAGACCTCCTCGGCCTTCCAGACGTTTATCGATGACGGTTTTGCTGACACATGGCAGGCGAGTGGCGCGTCCTATAATGACGAAGATGGGACGTTTCACGGGTATAACGGGTCAGTCAACGGTAGTCATATAGATTGGGTTCTTTATGACACCAATGCCACGTTAAATGGGATCAGCATCGACCACTATCACGAGAACAACCGCTATCCATCTGATCATTTCCCGGTCGTCGTCGATTTTACACTATCGTCGCGATCCTCAGAGGAGTGATTTATCCGTAGCGACCTTCGATATAGTCTGCGGTTTGGGGATGTTGAGGTGAGACAAACATCTTCTCGGTTCTAGACGTCTCTACAACTTTGCCGTGGAGCATGAAGATACACTCGTCACTGGCCCGCCTGGCCTGGGCCATGTTGTGGGTGACGATGAGAATCGTGTACTTGCCCCTTAGTTTCCATATGAGCTCCTCCACAGCTTCGGTGCTCTCTGGATCCAAGGCCGAACAGGGCTCGTCCATTAACAGTACCTTGGGTTTAACCGGTAGTAAGCGGGCAATGCAGAGCTTTTGTTGCTCTTCTAGAGACAGTGCAGTGGCGATGGTCTTTAGGCGATCCTTGGTCTTGTCCCAAAGCAACACCGTGCGCAGCGCCTCTTCGACGATGGCGTCTTCTTCGGTACGGCTCGGCTTCTTACCGCTCGGCTTGTGGATCCTCAGGCCGAACAATACGTTGTCGCGGATCGAGATGGGCAGGGGGTTGGGCCGCTGAAACACCATACCCACGTTCTTGCGCACCTGGACCAGTGCCACGTCAGGGGCCAGGATGTTGTGGCCCAATATCCGGATGTTCCCAGTTGTTCTCACATATCCGAGCCGCTCTACAATGCGGTTCACAGAGCGCAAGTAGGTGGTTTTGCCACACCCGGACGGCCCGATCATGCTGGTGATGATCCCTTGCTTAATCTGCAAGTCCACGTCGAACAAGGCCTGGAAGTCGCCGTACCACAGGTTGAGCTTTTCAGTCTCGATAGCGTACTGGGAGGTCTGTCTAGCCAAAGCGGCCCTCCACATAGGCGCTCGTGCGCTCGTCTTTCACGTTCCTAGTAAAAAGATCGTCGGTGCTGCCCACTTCTACACACTCGCCGGTCAGAAAGAACGCAGTGCGATCCGCCAGGCGCCTGGCCTGCTGGGTGAGGTTGGTCACGAGTACAATGGTCATCTCGTCCCGGAGATCTTTGAGCACATCTTCGATGCGCATGGTCGTGACCGGATCCACGGCGATGGAGAACTCGTCCAGCAGTAGTAGGTCTGGCTCTTGGGAAAGGGCCCGGGCAATGGTGAGTCGCTGTTGCTGACCGCCAGATAGCAGGCTGCCCAGGGATCCGAGCCGGTCCTTGACCTCGTCCCATAGGGCTGCCCGGCGCAAATGCTTTTCCACCAGGTCGTCGAGCTCGGATTTATTGTTGTACTTGCCGTAGAGCCGCGGTGCCATGGCCACGTTGTCGTAGACGCTCAGGGGCAGGCCCACTGGCAAGGGGAAGACCACGCCAATGCGGCGCCTGAGCGCGTACAGGTTGCGCCACGACTTCAAATCTTTTCCGTCGTAGCGAACTGTTCCGCTAAAGCGCATGCCAGCGGTGAACGCGTCCATCCGATTGAGCACCCGCAAGAGAGATGTCTTGCCACTGCCGGCCGGTCCGATGATGCCGAAGATCTCGTTTTCGTAAATGTCAAAGCTGGCGCCTGATAGGGCAGGGGTGCGGCCGTACTTGATGGTCAGATCCCGCACCTCGATCTTTGGGGTCTGCTGGCCAGCGCTGTTTGCAGCAGCTACCATTTCTTTTTCCCTCTGAGCCAAATCCGGAAGCCGATGGAGAGCGCGTTCATAAACAACACAATGGCGATCAACGTCAGGGCCACGGTGAACGGCATGTGCTCAGGAACCCCTGGCACTTGTGTAGAGATGACGAACAGGTGTAACGATAGGGCCATGGTCTGATCGAGCAGGCTTTCAGGAAGAAACGGCAAAAAGAACGCGGCCCCGGTAAACATGATCGGCGCGGTCTCACCGGCTGTGCGGGAGACTTCGAGGATGACGCCGGTCAGGATGCCGCTCACTGAGTTTGGCAGCACGACTTTGCGAATGGTTTGCCAGCGCGTGGCGCCCATGTTCCAGCAGGCCTCGCGGAATGCATGGGGCACTGCCTGGAGAGATTCTCGGGTAGCAACGATAACCATCGGCAAGGTGGCAATGGCCAGGGTCAGGCTGGCAGCCAGGATGCTGGTGCCCATTTTGAAAAACAGCACAAAGGCCCCGAGCCCGTGAAGGGCGTGGACAATGGACGGCACGCCAGCGAGGTTGATGATCGCCAGGTTGATAATTCGGGTAAACCAGTTGTCAGGGGCGAACTCGGAGAGATATACAGCAGCTGCCACGCCAATGGGCACCGAGGCGATCAGTGCGCACACCACCAATGCAATTGTGCCGATGAGCGCGGGAAAAATACCGCCTGCAGTCATGCCGTTCTTGGGATCGGTAGAGAGAAACTCCCAGGTGAGATGTCCGGCCCCTTTGTATACCAGCAATCCGAGGATCAGCAGCACCGGCAAGATCAACATCAGGGTCATAATGAGGTACAGGATCCCCATGGACCTCTCGATGCGCTGATTGCGGCGGTTTAGTTGCGTTGTTTCGAACATCGGGTCACTTCCTACGGACGCCGTTCACAATGAGGTCGGCGGTCAGGTTGATGACGAACGTGATGATGAAGAGAAAGATCCCAAGGGTAAACAGGGCGCCGTAGTGTTCAGATCCCACTGCGGTCTCGCCCAACTCAGCAGCGATACTGGCGGTTAGGGCCCGCACGGAGTCAAAGATACTGTCCGGAATATTGATGGAATGGCCGCTGCACATCAGCACTGCCATGGTTTCGCCAAACCCACGACCCACGCCGAGCAGCACTGCGGCGAGCAAGCCCTTTCTGCCAGCTGGCAACACCACTTTCCAAATGACCTGCCAGCGGGTGGCGCCCATGGCTTCGGCTGCTTCTCGATAATGATCCGGTACTGCCTTGAGCGCGTCCTCGGCAATCGAGGTCATGATGGGCGCTGCCATCAGGCCGAGGATCACACCGGCGTTGAGCAGGTTAAGCCCCATTGGTACGTCAAACGTCTCGATGATCAATGGGTTGAGGATAGACAGACCGATGAATCCCCAGACAACCGAAGGAATGGCAGCGAGTAGCTCGATTAGGATCTTTAACGTCTCCCGGACTTTTCCCTTTGCAAACTCTGCCACAAAGATCGCAGCGCCCAGGGAGAAAGGTACAGCCAGTAACACTGCTAGTCCGGTAACGCTGGCCGTACCGACGATCAGCGCTAGGGCGCCGTAGGTGGGTTTAATATCTGATGTGGGCCGCCACGCCGGCGAGCTGAAGAACTCTCCGAAATCAATGGTATCTGAGATAAAATCGATGCCCTGGCGCGTGATGAACGTGAATACGCTGAGGATGAAAATAATCGCCGACACACCGCCGATAAAGACGATCAGGTAAACTGCCTTATCGCTGAACCAAGCCAGGTCCAGCTTGTCGTGGGTCGCCGATCGGTTTTCAGGCGATACGCGACCCGTGGGGCGTTCAGTCGGCTTGCTTGCCACGTAGCTTCTCCATCAACGCACTGATGCGGCTGCTCAGGTCGTGCACTAGGGATTCGAGGTTTTCAGGAATAGGAACGTCCCACGTTCGCAGGATGGTGTGATACGGCAAGTCCAAAAGCGCGTCCCCTTGTGGCATGTTCAGCGCTACGACCAAGTGGTAAGGCGTGGGGAAGGTATCGAGCTTCCTCACCCGCGACGGCCTGGCGCGGCTGACATCAAAGCCGAACTGCTCGGCAATTCTGTTGAGGTCTGGATGTATCTCTGCCGCAGGCGACCAACCAGCGCTGGCATATACCCCCTCTCCGGGATATGCCTTGCGGGCAATGGCCTCGGCCAGCAAGCTGACCAGGTCGTTGCGCTCGTCCACGAACAGTACGTTGAAGACTTTTGGGACCTTCATCTTGCCCGTGGCTGAAAATACAGTCTCCTCGCAAATATTTTTTGCCTGGTCGCTAAAGCGCTCTACCTTGCTGAAGATTTTGAGCAGGGATACCAGTTCCTGTGGCTCCCGGTCTGCACCGTGTTCCATCAGGGCGCTGAAAATTTCGTCGTAAGCCCTGTCCACCTCGTAGTCGAGTTTCTTGGTTTCTATTGCCGCTTCCGCATCTCCGGCCAGGAAAGCGCGTGTGGCATCCCCCATCATTTTGATCGAGATGGCGGACATTTCCTGTACCCGCTCGACTATCTTTGGCGACAGGGGGTTGGACAGTTGCAGCATCACGCGGCTGATAGTTACGGCGTAGTCTCCAGCCCGTTCGAGGGCGATGGTCATGCGCAGCACCGCAGAGATGAATCGCAGGTGTCCGGCCGCAGGCAAGTGACGGGCCACGAACTCGTGACAGCGTTTGTCAATGCAGCGGATATCCCGGTTGATGCCGTAGTCGTCGAGAACCACTTGATAAAGCGCTTCCCGGTCGTCTTTGGCAATGGCGGCGACTGCGTTTTCGAGCGCAGCGCAGACCCGGTCGGCAATGTCTTGCACCTTGATCCGGATCTCCTGGAGATCCTCGCTCAATCGCTGTTCATAGAGCGTCATAGGCTTTATCTCTCTCCTCAGCAGTAGTGCTCTGTCCAGTTTGCAATGTCGGATAAAAAACCTCCCCCTTGAAAAAGGGGGCAGGGGCTGGGATATCCCCCTTTTTCAAGGGGGAATTTTCAATCTTTGCCCGCCAAAATTCGTTTATCATTTCACTACTTACAAGTAACGGGCTTGATCGGTGCGTAGCCCTTTTTAAGGATGATGCACTGTCCTGTGTCGCTCATGATCCAGTCCATATACACCTTGGTCTTTCCCGTTGGTTGGCCTGCGGTGTACATCATTAGGGGCCTTGCGATGGGATAGGTGGTATTGCTCGCCGTTTCAATGGTCGGTGCAACGCACTCGGCTGCGTCTTCTTTTTTAATACAGGGCATTTTTACGTGGTCCGTGGCATAGGCCAGGCCGCTGTAGCCGATAGCACACGGGGTCTTGGCGACGAGCTCGACCACGTCTTTGGAGCCGTGCATGTCCCGGGAGCCGAGTTTGTACTCCGCGCCCTTGCCCAGTACGGCCTTTTTAAAATAGGCATACGTGCCAGAGTTGTTCTGCCGGCTAACGCGCACGACCTCGTCACTATCGCAGCCTGGGACTTTGATATTGAGGTCAGACCATTTTTCCACCTTGCCGCCTTCGCCGTAAATCGACGCGAGCTGGGCCAACGTGGCCTCGTTCATCGGGTTGTCCTTGTGCAGGAAAACCGCCAGAGCGTCGTAGCCCACGACGTGCTCGACCGGCTCGATGCCGTTCTTCTTGGCGGCTTCGATTTCCTTATCCTTCATTTTGCGAGAGGCATTGGCAATATCAACGGTACCGTTGATCATGGCCGAAATACCCGTGCCAGAACCACCTCCGGTCACGGCGATTGCCACGTTGCGCTCCACCTCAGCGTAAGCTTCGGCCCAGGCCTGGGCTACATTGACCAGGGTATCTGACCCTTTGTTTTGAATCACAGTTCGCTTGCCCTGATCCTGGGCAGCGCCGGGCTCGACGGATTTTGTATCGCTTTTGCCACAACCAAAAGCTGCGACATAAACAACGAATACGATAATCGAATACCTCATTATACATCCTCCTCTTTTCAGCGTTCTCTTCTCAGCTTTTGTTCACTGGGGATAATAGGCTTAGGACGTGACAATCCTGTGACAACGTAGAAAACTCTAAGTGAAGGGGTACATAATATGGTTCTGGCGCGGGAAAAGATATTATATTTCATAAGTATACGGCACTTTTCTAAAGAAGATTCTGCTTGTCGTTTTATCTAGGTGCTATCTGCGATTGAAATCCAGGGTCAGGACATGCCTCGATTGTAACGATTGTCAGGCAGGGGGTGACATCTTTGTAAGGGGTGACATCTTTGTAAGGCTGTCGGCCGGGTTTTTAACCGTTTAGGTGATCCGCGCCTGTTAGGAATAATTAAATAACTCTAGTTAGTTAGCCATATAACCCTTGGGTGTGCGATTTGTGGCACGGCCTTTTCAATGAGGGAGGTGCATCACCCTCAAACAGCCATCGAACAGATGGCAAAGGAGCATGTCATGCAATCCCAACCCACTGAAAAGCAGACGCCCATGACTGTTGTGGCCAACAGAGCCACGGAGCAACCAGCGCCGGCCAGTCCCTTTGGCCAATCAGAGGGGCAACGAGCCCTCGAGGCAATTGCGCCCTTTCTCTCGAAAATCGACGATGCGTCAATACGGCGCCTGCCAGTCACCCCGCCGTCCTTGGTCAGCTATGGCCTGTACTTTGCCGAATTGTATGCAGAAGACCGGGAGGTCTTCCAAGACACCTTTCAAAAGTCAGTCTTTGACGTGGCTGCCTTCGACAATATGCGGGATCGGGCCCAAGCATTTTGGCACCTGGACATTCTTCTACGGCGTATTTGCGACCAAGGCGGTCGCATGCAGACCCTTTTGGCTGCAGCCGGGCCCCTTAGGGCAAAGCTGGTCAAAGCAGCTGACTACCTATGGGGAGACGATCCAGATCTGGGAGAAGAGGTGGCCAAGATTCGCGCGGGCAACAGTCATTTAAATCGGGCAGATGACCTGGGTGCCCTGGCTACGTTGTTCATCGACCATTGGGACGAGGCAGAGACGAACTGCAACGTGACCGAAGACGAGGTGCTGCTGGCCCAAGAGCTGGGTGCCAAGATGATGACCGCCTTGGGCGGGGTCCAGACAAAGGAGGTTTCCGACATTCGCCTACAAAGGGACAAGGCCGGTGAGTACCTGCGCCAGGGTATAGAGGACATTCGGGCAGCAGCGTGCTTTGCCTTTCGCGACGACCCCAAGGCGTTAGACCGCTATCCCAGCATTCGCATGGCCAAAAAAAAGGGTAAGCCCAAAGAGAGAGCTGAGATCGGGCCAGAAGGAGCTGGACAGATAGAGGTTGCGACTGCAGTAGTACCGACCACAGAGGTTCCGAGTGCAATGGAGATTATCTCCGAGCCCCAACAACCGCCCGGAGTGATGTAGGAGAACCTGCTGCCTTTGGTCCTTTTTTGGGGCCTCCAGCCATCTCCCCCGGACCTCCCCCCGGCCCTCCCCCGATGGACAATTGTGCGCTGGGGGAGGGAGAATAACGTAGCCCGCCTATGTTCGTTTATGGCCTTATCTCTCGGTCCCCCTCCCCCAACGTCCAATGGCATTCGGTTAAGGGCAAATGTCGCGATTTTTGCTATTTTTATGCCGGGTAAAGGATCTCCCCCTTGAAAAAGGGGGTTAGGGGGATTTTGACACGTCCAATCGAATTTTACCTTTGAAAACAATTGCTTGG
>JASJCT010000094.1 GCA_030065855.1 Myxococcota bacterium | reverse complement strand
CAACCTCCCGATTCCGGGTATTGGACAGCACAATTGTTAGGAGGGGGTAACCTAGACCAAGAAAACGACCTCAAACGACGGGAAAATCAGCAACCACGCGACGGGTCAGGACAGATCCGAGCTGTTTTGGACAGTAGTGGGTTTTAAGATGGCGTTTTTCGGGGATCTGGATCCCGCAGCACCCAACTATCCGAATCAGATTGATGCGCCAGCGCCGTTCACGGCCGCCTGGATCACAGATCTGCTCAATATCAACCGGGAAGTGGATGGGGTCGACTACAACACCGGGTACTACAGCCAGATAGGACGAGAAAAGGACCACATCGTGGAGGGCTTGCGCGCGACTTACGACAATACCGACAAACTTCTAATGGGCCTGTTCGGCTACATGGACGCCCCCTGGGTCGGCGTAGACCTCAAGCCGTTTGGTGAATACTGGAACACCCACTTCTGCGACTAGCACTACCTGATTAGCCTCCTTCCTGGAAACCGTTCGAAAGGTCGTTGGCAAGTTGGACAGTGGCCAACCCACCGAATCAGTATCTGTGCGACAGCTCTTCGAAAATCATTCCATGTCCATGTCTTCAACTTGTTCTGAGGGGGAAAAAACCTCCAAGTGGAGGGCTATGAAAGCATGCATGAGAGCAACCATCGCTAAGTGTCGGTGAAGCCCACCCCATGAGCGGCCTTCATATCTGTCGAAGCCGAGCTCTTGTTTCATGTTTTGATAATCTCGCTCGATGTGCCATCGCATTTTGGCCAGACGTACAATAGATTTGAGCGAAGCACGGGGAGACATTGATGAAAAATAGTACTTAAAATGCCCGTCTTTTTCTCGTTCAATGATGAACCACTGTTCTTCGCTAGGCGGAGATTTCTTGGTTCGTCGCTCGGCGCTTCGCACGCGTAATGCAGCAAATTCAGCTTCGAGAGGACCTTTGGTGCCCATTCGCCAGACAATCTTTTTGAACTTACCTGCTTGCAGCAATTCGTTGGCTAGGACCTCCACGAGGACCGGCTCGCTACCATCGATAGCTTCGGCCCGTTTTCTCGGCCGACCTCGGCCAGCCTTATTAACGATTTCAACTTGAGTACCTGGACGCCAAACCGTTGTTTGAGAGGAAACGCCAACCACGTACTTGAGTCCCAATCGGTTCGGGTTTTCTCTAAACTCTCGAGAATCGCCGTAGCCGGCATCGGCGAGCACCGGCAGCGTTGGACCCCCATTATCCCGTGCAGCACAAAGCAACCTCAGCGCAATCTCCCATTTTCTCTCGAATTTTGTTTCTTCGGGAATATTGGCTTTCCTGCGACGCTCAGCGTCTGTGCTCCATGACTCGGGAAGATAGAGCTGCAGCCCCAAGCACGCCCCAAACGAGTCAGAAACCCCATGCAGCGAAACAACGACTTGGCAATTCCCCACCTTGCCGAGTGTACCTGAGTATTGCCGCTGGACCCCCACCGACAGTTCCCCCTTTTTCGCGATGCCGGTGTCATCAATGCAGTAAGCCTGTATCTGTCCTGATTCGAAGACGGTCTCCTGGAGCCGCGAAAAGATCGTCTCGTGAGAGAACCTTCCGCGCTGCAGGGCTCGCTGCATACGCTGACGCGTCCCTTGTACAGAGCCTGGATCCATTACAGAGGCTAGCCCAAACGCGGTTTTTGCTTCAACCTCGAATCCCAATCCTTGACAGTACCAAGCAAGCGCTTCTACCCGCTGCTCGTTTTCCAGTCCTTCGAGGTGACTGGTCAGAAACGCGTCAAGGCTGTCCCTTAATGATGCAAATGTCGACATACATTCTGAAGATCTTATCTCTGCCCCACGAATCAAGTTTTGAGCTTAATCAAGTAGTGCTAGACAGAAACGATCTTTTCAATGCAAACACCATCAATCGGAAAACGCTTCTCAACAACCAGCCTGGCTCCAGAACTCTCAACAAGACTGTGGTCAAGCTCCATTGTGGCCAGACAGGCATTAAGATGGCCTGAATGACAATAGCCTGCCGGACATTTAGAAATAGTATATGTTCTTAGATTGTCTTCCGTTTCTTCCACTGTATATTCAGCGCCAATAAGATGAAGAAATATCTCCCAGTTCCAAATGGCGTTTTCATATGATTTTTCTTTGCGAAAACCAAGAAACGAAAGTCTGGGAAGAGCCTTTCCAAAAATATTGTTGGACATGCCGATGATCCGTTTCCCCAGAATGGGAACGTTGACAACAACTCGATTGAAAAACCCCGACAACGGAATCATCATACCTATACTCCATGATGGCTTGTCATTCGTTTTCATAATCCAGCCTCCTGCCTGTACTGTGCGTAATCTTGCAAGCCATTAAGTGTTTAAGAAAAAGGCCTCCCTCTTCGATGAATCAATATAAAAAACAATGTCCCCATTACATCCCATTACATCCATTACATCCCCATTACATCCCCATTACATCCCCATTACATCCCATTACACCTCCCCATTACACCATATTTGTACCTCGTCGATATTGAACTAGAATTATCTAATATGCAAGGGTTGATGGTATGCGGTTTTTTCAATCTACGAGCTATTTTTTTTTGATCGTCGCATGTCTTTGTCTCCTGACCTGTCCGGCAGCAGCAGACGTCATTCCCCTTGACGAGACCCTTACCAAAATACCGGTCGGCCTCCATCTCGATTACATCGAGGACAAGGATCACCAGCTATCATTGAACGATGTTCAGAGCGATGCCGTTGCGGAGCGCTGGCTTTCCTCTGACAAAGCGACCTTGGGATTTGGACATTCTAAATCCGCTTACTGGGTACGGTTCACCGTCAAGAACACCACTTCTGAACCTATCAAATTCTTTCTCCATCAAGCGTATCCGCTGATCGATAACATTATGATTCATATGCCATCTGGCCCGATGTACAAGCAGATTGAAGTCGGCGATATGAAGCCGTTTTGGGAGCGCCCCTACGAGAACCGCACTTTCATCATACCGCTTAGCGTAAAGGGCAACGATTCGGCTACTTACTATTTGAGATACGAGTCATCCGGCGCGGTGAATATCGTGCTGAACATATGGAAGCCATATGAATTTGTAATTGAAAATCTCAAGGAAGTGCAGTTTACGACCCTGTATTACGGTTTTGTCCTGATCATGATTATATATAATTTTTTCGTATACTTTTTTGTACGGCGCTCAGAATACTTGCACTATGTATTTAATCTTATTTTTCTGCTCATTTTTATCATGGAGTTAAACGGCACCGCGTTTCAGTTTCTTTGGCCCGGTAGTCCTGAGTTAACCCACAAAATGTTGTCATTCAGCCTATGTCTTGCTTTGGCAACCGGGTGCACGTTTGCGGTCGAGTTTCTAGGACTCAAGAAGGTTGCACCGATTTTCTATAAGATAAATGTCTCGGTTACTATTTTGCTAATCATCTGCGCAGCAAGCAGTCTTTTCCTACCCTATGAACCCGCAATAAAGATATCGGCGGTTATGGCTTTTATTGTGCTTTGTATGGGGGTGTACATCGGCACCAAATTATCGCTTAAAAAACAGCGCACCGCCTATTTTTATCTGTTGTCTTGGACTGTCCTGATCCTTGGGGGATTCGCGTATATGTCCACCGATTTTGGCCTGCTTCCCCCGAATCTCTTGACTTCTTGGTCCATTCACATTGGCTCAGCCCTGCAGATAACCCTCCTTTCCATTGCCCTCTCCGACAGGATAAATATCATGCGCCGGGATCTGAAAGCATTGTCTGAAAATCTAGAGGTCAAGGTACAAGAGCGGACACGAGACTTACAGCAAACCAATGAAGCGCTCACCATTGCGAGAGACGAGATATGGGGCGAGATGCAGCTCGCCAAGAAACTACAAACCGAGCTGATCCCCAAAACACCCGCCATGACGGGATATGACATCGCCGCCCATACAGCACCCGCCAACGAAGTGGGCGGCGATTACTACGATGTTATCAAGGCAACTCAAAAGGACTGGGTCATTATCGGCGATGTGTCCGGGCACGGGGTGTCAGCAGGGCTTGTGATGATGATGGCTCAGACATCGATCCACACCGCGCTCACGCACCCCGTGGATTTTGAGCCGTCAAAGCTGCTCGAGCTCGTAAATAAAACCATCGCCAGCAATGTCAGGCAATTGAACGAAGACAAATACATGACCATCACCGTGTTCGCTGCTCGAGATAATGGGGTGTTTGATTTCTCAGGCCTTCACCAGGACATCCTGGTGTATCGAGAGAAGACCAGAACTGTGGACGCCATCGAGACCAACGGCATGTGGGTCGGCGTCTTGGAGAACATTGAGGGCATGCTGGACAATGCATCCCTGGCCCTAGAAAAGGGGGACGCCATGCTGGTGTACACGGACGGTATTACTGAAGCATGGAAAAAAGAAAGCAATGGAAATGGGAGGAATGAAGATGAACTGTTTGGTAGTTCAAGACTGGTCGAATTGTTGTGCCAATTGGGCCATGGAACTGCCCAGGAAATAAAACGAGGCATTCTCGATGTGCTTCAATCCTATGAAAGCGATGACGATATTACACTTCTCGTCGTCAAGAGAGCATAGGAGCATGTTGAAAGAAGTGTTAGGACGAAATCCCCTAAATCCCCTTTTTCAAAGGGGACTTTCAAATACTCCTCTCTTGAGAAAGTCAAGTACTCCCCCTTTGAGAAAGGGGGCTGGGGGGATTTTGACGACACTCTTACAACAACTTCATGGGCTGAGAAAGCATCTCATCCTCCTAACAGCAACCGCTTGTTTATTATTCTACGGTTCACCAGTAACAGCAGGCACAGAGGATATCTCTCTCAATGACGCCTTTGAAAAAATATCGGTCGGGTATCACTTCGAATATCTCGAAGATAAGGACAATAGCCTCACCCTCGAAGATATTCAGGGCCAGGCATACGACGCCCAATGGATTGCGCCAAACAGCAAATCCCAGGGCTTTGGATTCACAACATCCGCCTATTGGGTTCGGTATACAGTTGAAAACCCCACAGATGCGGACATTGAATACTTTCTCGAACAGGCCTTTCCACTAATCGACAATATCTCGATCTATGTCCCAGATGGTAGCAGCCATCGGGTGGTTGAAGTGGGCGACACAAAACCATTTTGGGAACGACCCTATGAAAATCGCAAATTCATTATTCCGCTTGTCCTAAAATCAAAAGAAACCGCCACATACTATCTTCGATTTAAAACCTCAGGCTCGTTAAACATCCTACTGAGCCTGTGGCGCCCCTATGCATTTGAGATGGATACTGTCAAAGAGATGCAGTTTTTGATGCTGTACTACGGCATCTTTCTGGTCATGATTTTATACAACTTATTGGTGTTCTTTTTTGTCAGGCGGCTAGAGTATTTTTATTATGTGCTCACCATTTCCTGCTTCCTGATTTTCATCATGGGATTAAACGGCACTGCGTTTCAGTTTCTATGGCCTGGAAACCCTGCATTTGCGCATTCAATCGGGCCCCTTGTCCTCTGCCTTGCTTTACTCTTTAATACTTTATTTTCTGTCCGATTATTGGAAATTCGAAAGTTTACTCCGATCTTGTATAAAGTTATCCGCGTCCTTGAGTTAATCATCCTCGTGTGCCTTGTCTTATGTTTATTGATGCCATATCGCGTTGCCTTCATGGTATCCACTGCCCTAACCGTTCCGTTTCTCATTCTGGGTCCGTACCTGGGTATCCGGTTCTCTCTTCTGAGACATCGTACGGGCTACTTCTACTTGATCTCGTGGATCGCTCTTTTTATCGGCGGCTTTGCACATCTAATGATGACATTGGCCATATTTCCAAATAATTTTATGACCTATTGGTCATTGCAGATCGGTTCGGCTACCCTCGTAACGCTCCTTTCGATCGCCCTTGCAGACCGGGTGAATACCATGAGGCTGAGCCTGGCAGCCCTTTCTGGACGCCTGGAAGAAAAGGTCGAAAAGAGGACACAGGAACTAGAGCAGGCCAACGACACCCTGGTTGCAGCGAGGAATGCAATATGGGGGGAGATGCAACTCGCAAAAAAAATACAGACCGCATTGATTCCGACAGAACCCTCAATCGAGGGGTACGATATCTCTGCCTATATGGCCCCAGCCGATGAGGTAGGCGGTGACTACTACGATGTCATCAATGTCGCTGACAAGGACTGGATCATCATCGGCGACGTGTCTGGGCATGGGGTATCGGCTGGGCTCATCATGATGATGGTTCAGACATCCATCCACACCGCACTACATCACAATCCCGAATACGAGCCATCCAAGATGATCGAGCATATTAACAAGACCATTGCTCAAAACATGAAGCTTTTAGGTGAATCAAAATATATGACAATTACGGCCTTTGCCGCACATCAAAACGGAAGATTCATGTTTTCAGGCCTTCATCAGAACATCCTGGTTTATCGACAGCAAACAAAAACGGTGGATTCAGTCGAGACCCATGGCATGTGGATCGGCATCATGGATAACATCGATGGCATGCTGGAAAATGCATCTTTGGCTCTCGAAGAAGGGGATACCATGCTGGTGCATACAGACGGCATTACCGAGGCCTGGAAAAAGGGCACCAATGGAGATGGCAGAAATCGAGATAACATGTTTGGCGGCGAAAAGCTCGCTGAGGTGTTTGGTACATTGGGCCATCGAGCCGTCCACGAGATAAAACAAGGTATTCTCGACGCACTCCAACCCTACGAAAGCGATGACGACATTACACTGCTCGTCGCTAAACGCGCGTAATTCCTAGTTAGAGATAGTTATCTTCTTCACCCAAGGAGAGGGGCAGCATGGCGTACCAGAGCAATTCGGCAACCGCGTGGAGCTTTTCCACATCCATTGTGTCGATGGTGTCAGTGGGTTCGTGGATGTTGTGGCTGCCCGTGCCCAACGCGCATACGAAGTCAACGCCGTTATCTTCAAAACAGGCGTGGTCAGAGGATTGCCTCATGTCCAGATCCGATTGTGCGTGCTTCTTATTGACGGCCCACGGCAGGCCGGCTTCTTCGGCTGTTGCGTTTACCAAGGTCTCGATCCACGACGTGCCCCAAACATTGGCCCCAGAGGCTGACGGCCCCTCAACACCGGTCATTTCGAAGTTGATCAACGCCCGCATATCGTCGAGGGGATAAAGGGGATTCTTGCAATAGTATCGCGATCCGACCAGCCCTTTTTCCTCTGCGTTCCACAGAACAAAGATCATGGTTCGTTTGGGTTCTACTTTGCATATATGGAACATCCGCGCCAGCTCCACCACTGTGGCTGAACCAGACGCGTTGTCATCTGCCCCGGGGTATATCACGCCATTCTTGATTCCAAGGTGGTCCACATGGGCGCCGATGACGACTGGATTGTTCGTCAACTCTGGATCTGAGCCTTCGAGTACGCCGATAATATTGTAGGAATCTGCCCGCACCATCTCAGCCCGGATGTCCACTTTGGCGCTTATGCCAGTGGCCCGGCTGTTGGGTTTGAGCTTTAAATCAATGGTGTGGGCCCACTGGGTCAGGCCGGGGATGGCGCGATCGAGTGCATCCCTGGAGACAAAAAAGACCGGGAAATCGCTCTGGTAGGTCGCTTCGTCGAGATAGAGGCCTTCCCGTGCCAAACCGCCGCCATGCTGCAGGTCGTGGGTGAACAATATGGCTGCAGCACCTCTCGCTTTCGCATTGGCTGCCTTGTGATCATACCCCCACCTACATTGACGGGAGCTGCAAGATCGGGGACTGATGGGGCAGTAGTCCAAGATGGTGGCTGCATCGTTTGGCCCGTGTTGCAACACCACGACGATTTTGCCGGTTAGATCTTGCCCCGAGAAATCATCATATCCGGTAGCCTGAAGCGGACAGTTGGGAAAGGCAGCAGGATCGAACGGTGGGATAGACAATCCATACCCGGCAAATACGATCTCTCCTGCGATGTTGCCACTGCCTGAAAAATTGAGCACCTGAAAATCCCGGCCGTATTCGAATGTTTGTTCGTTGATCACTAACCCCGGCGACTCGGTCATTTTTAGCTTCTTGAACGGGAACATCTGGCGATAGGTGCCGTTGTCACCACCGGGCGCCAAACCAAAGGACTCCCAGAGTTGCTCTCCCCATACAAGGGCCAGCTCATTTCCCGGACGGCCGGCTTCGCGGCCTTCTAACTCGTCGGAGGTCAAGTAGGCCACATCGTCATAGAGCCGTTGTCCCACGACTTCACATTCAATTTCCTCTTCGGTTTCGGTCTCGCTTTCCGTATCCGACTCCGTGTCTGTATCTGTATCGCTATCGGTGTCAGTGTCGGTATCGGTGTCAATATCGGTATCGGCATCGGTATCAGCATCCGTGTCTGTATCTGTATCCGTATCAGTATCTGAGTCAGAGTCCGCGTCTGAGTCTCCATCTGAGTCGGAATCCGAATCCCCATCTGAATCTCCGTCAGAGTCTCCGTCTGAATCCGAGTCAGATCCTTCGTTGCTGTTGTCATCCTGTGTTTCGCCAGAACAGCTTAGAGAAAGACCTCCAAACAAGACAAACACGCATACCAAAACTGTCCAAACCAGCTGAATCATTTTTTCCTCCTGTCGCCATGACCCAGGGACCCGAGCGCTGTCGATGGTGTGAGTAAAAATTCACCAACCGCACGCCCTAGGCAAGATCCCCTAACTTGCTTTTTAGTAAGAAGTGACATCGTATTGTCCTAACCGTGCCAAACCCGACTCCTAACTAGCGGTATTATACATGCATCTAGTTGTTAAATTCCATTCTTTTCTCTGATTTTGACGGTTTCCTCTCTTTTCAGTAATAGTTCAACATTCGTATCTATACGGAATTGTTTGACCACTTGGGACCACTGGAATTGCTGTTCTTACATAAAGTAAAGACTGTCTTTTTTCCCTGTTGAGAGTAGAATGTCGCAATGAAGCGCATATTGGTAACAGGTGGATCTGGGTTTATTGGCTCTAACTTTCTCAATCTAGCGGTGGGCCGCTTTCCCAAGTGGACCTTTATTAATGTCGACAAGCTGACCTATGCTGGAAACCCCCTAAGTACCCAGAGTTTGAACGCGGCGACGAATTATTCCTTTGAACGAGTGGATATCTGCGACGAGACTGCTGTTCGGGAGGTGTTCTTAAAATTCGATCCGCACTGGGTCATCCATTTTGCCGCCGAAAGCCACGTTGACCGCAGCATTTTTGGACCGCGGGATTTCCTCGAAACCAATGTAATGGGGACCCTGACCTTGTTGGAAGCCTGTCGCGGTCAATGGTCGTCTTTCGATGATCGTCTATTTTACCACGTGAGCACAGACGAAGTTTATGGCTCCCTCGGCGCTGAGGGACTTTTTCATGAAACGACCGCCTATGACCCGAGCAGTCCTTATTCCGCTTCCAAGGCAGCCAGCGATCACCTGGTACGGGCCTACTATCGTACATACGGCTTGCCGGTGAAGATCTCCAACTGCTCGAATAATTACGGGCCTTATCAGTTTCCCGAAAAGTTAATTCCCCTGATGATATTAAACGCTCTGGAGGGTCGGCCTCTCCCGGTTTATGGAACCGGCGAAAATGTGAGGGATTGGTTGTATGTGGAGGATCATTGCGAAGCAATCCTGATGGTGGCAGACAAGGGGAAAATTGGCCAAACCTACAACATCGGCGGTCGGGCTGAAAAAAAGAACATCGATGTCGTGACCGCTGTTTGCGACGCTGTGGCAAAGGCAACCAAAAGGGATCCCGGCGATATTAGAAGCCTGATTACGTTCGTTAAAGATCGTCCAGGGCATGACTTTCGCTACGCCATTGACTCATCTAAGGTAGAAAAAGAGTTGGGGTGGCGACCGCGGGTGACCTTTGCATCTGGTATAGCAGAGACCGTAGACTGGTATCTCAATCACCGCGACTGGGTGGACGGTATTCGCACAGGTGAGTACAAAAAATGGATTGAGGTCAACTACGGACAAAGAGGACAATCACGATAAGAGACATCCTTGTGATGTCGTTGGTGCGGGAGGAGACCACACCATGAACGTGCGGGAAACAGCACTCAGCGATGTGCTGATTATAGAGCCAAAGGTCTTTCAAGACGCGCGTGGTTTTTTTTTAGAAACATACAGCTGCGACCGATATAGGGACGCGGGTATTGCACCAGAAGGATTTGTACAGGACAACCTGTCCCAGTCTGAGAAGGGCGTACTAAGAGGGCTGCACTTTCAAAACCCCAGGGCACAGGGCAAACTGGTTTCAGTGTTACGCGGAGAGGTCTTTGATGTGGCAGTGGATATCCGCAGGGGGTCCCCTACCTTTTGCCATTGGGTTGGGGTTCGCCTATCGCTTGAGAACAAGCGACAATTTTATGTTCCACCAGGGTTTGCCCACGGGTTTATCGTCTTGAGCGATACCGCGATGTTCACCTATAAGTGTACGGATTACTATCATCCCGAGTCAGAAGTGGGTGTTATCTGGAACGATCCAGACATCGGCATTGATTGGCCCTTAAAGGATCCGATACTCTCTCCCAAGGACAGCCGAGCATTGCCCATATCTGAAATCGACCCCGAACATCTCCCTGTTTACCAGGCGCTCTAACAAATCAAAGAAAGCCCAGCATGAAGATACTATTCATTGCCGATGTCCACGACGCGACTGCCTACTTGGCACCCCTGATCCAAACAGAACGAGACGCTGATTTGGTGATCATTGGAGGAGATCTGACCAACTTTGGAGGTGCTGCTTCTGCCAGAGCTGTCGTAGATCCCCTGCGTCTGGCGTTCCCTCAAGTGCGCGCCATTGCGGGCAACGTGGATAGGCCCGAGGTACTCGACTGGATCGAATCGGAGGGCATCTCCCTCCACCTCAAGACAGAGAGCATTGGCCAAGTGACCCTATCAGGTGTCAGCGGTTCCAATCACACGCCGATCCGCGGTCCAACCGAGTACGCTGAGAGCGAGCTGCGATCTACGCTGGATGCGAGCACATCGCCCCCTGCGCAAGGCACACCTTGGATTCTAGTCACACACGTTCCCCCTTTTGACACGCGCACGGACCGAATGTTTATGGGAAAGCACGTCGGATCCACAGCACTCAGGGATTTTCTCAAATCAGGTGGTCCATCACTGTGCCTCTGTGGGCATATCCACGAAGCAGCCGCGATCGATGCGATAGGCAGTGTCTCGATATGCAACCCCGGGTCACTTTCCTCGGGTCGCTACGCGGTCATTACCCAGTCTGGAACGTCGTTTCGCTGTGAGCTTTGCCAGCTGGACTTGAGCCGGGTCAGACAGCTCGCTGGATCAGCGCAGATGTTGGCAGGCAAAATAAAGGGTTATCTTCGCCATCGTCTAAAGAAAGGTCACTGGCATGGGTACCGTGTTCCCTGGGGAAGATAATGCCAAGGTGGTGATCGAACGCGCCTTTGGCCGTGGACTTTCGGGCATCAAGTTGCACTGCCATGTTCAGTGTTTCGACATGAATAGCGAAGCGATGGAGGTGGTCTACAAGACCTGCGCGGAGCACGATCAACCACTGGTGATGCACGTCAGCCGGGAGCCCAAGAGCCCTTCCTACAAATGCGATCCCTACGAGCTTTGCAGCGCCGAAAAGCTCGAACAGGTGGTCAAAACCCATCCCGAGTTAAAGATCTGTGTGCCCCACCTCGGTGTGGACGAATTTGACGATTACACCCGTTTGATCGAAAAGTACGACAATCTCTGGCTCGATACAGCCATGGTGGTCGCAGACTATTTTCCCGGCCTGAAGGTTCCGTCGATTAAAAATATGCGGATCGACCGGATCTTCTACGGTTCTGACTTTCCCAACATCCCCTATGCCTGGGACCGGGAGATCAAAAAGATCGGTAACCTCGGCCTGCCAGAGGCCGACCTGAAGAAAGTCATGGGCGATAATGCCCGGGAGTTCTTTTCGCTGAACCATGTCTAAGATCAATTAACGTTGGGATTGATCTTGCGCGCTATAGGTGAGACCATAAGATAACGACCTGAAGTCGCATATGCGAGAAAAAAGGAACCCATGATAGACGACAATATCCAGGCCAATCTTAGAAAAATTTTCGACGATCACCACTTGGGTGTGTATCGGTTCATGTCGACCGACAGCATTGTCTTTGGACAGTGGGTTCGAATGAAATGCATTTACGGATGCCCGAGCTATGGAAAATGCGTGGTCTGCCCCCCGAACACACCGCCAGTTTCAGAGTGTCGCACGTTTGTGACCGAATACGACACTGCCGTGCTCTTTCACTTCTCCCGCGCCCTCACAGACCCTGAGGAAAGGCATGAATGGACCCGCGGGATCAACAAAGCGCTCATCACAGTGGAACGGGCCGTGTTTCTCGCCGGGCACTATAAGGCGTTTGTCCTGTTCGTCGATCCCTGCAATGCGTGCAAAGAATGCGCGGTCGATCCGGCCGCGTGCAACCATCCCCTGCGCAGTCGCCCGTCCCCAGAAGGCTTGGGTATCGATGTCTTTGCCACGGTTCGAGAGGCCGGCCTACCCATCGAGGTGCTGGACGATTACCAGGCAGTCATGAATCGTTATGCGATATTACTCGTGCAATAGGCGTCTTTATTTTTTGGAAAACAGATCGATTTTTCTGCGATCCGTGGATGCAGGGCGCGCGCGTCTTCGGGCCCATTCCCGGAGGGCTTTAATCTCCTCTTCGAAGGTGTCGTAAAGCGGCACGGTCTCCTTTAAGGCCCGGTGTAAATCCCTGTCAGAAAGCTCGTCTTTGCGAGAGAACGCGGCATACATGGCTGAAACGATGATCTGTTCGAGCTCACTGCCGGTGTATTTGTCCGCTGTTTTGGCCAGTGCCTCGATCGCGTATTGCTGTGGATCGCGACCCCGCTGTTGCAGGTGCAGCCTCAGAATGTCGCACCGCTCGTTAAAATTCGGCAAGTCCACAAAGAAAACTTCGTCAAAGCGCCCCTTGCGCGGTAGCTCTGGCGGTAGGTCGAGGACCTGATTGGCGGTCGCCACGACAAAGACTTCGCTATCTTTTTCCTGAAGCCAAGTCACCATGCCGCCCAGCAGTCGCGGGGCATGACCTCCCTTGCCCCGCTCAAACCCCTTTTCGATCTCATCTATCCACAGTACCACCGGGGCCATGGCTTCGGAGATGCGCAGGGCCCCGCTCAGGGCGGCCTCTGGATGATCCGTGCCGAACACGGCTGAAATATCCAGGCGAACCAGGGGCAAATGCCAGTATTTTGAAATCGCCTTGGCTGTGAGGGATTTGCCACACCCCTGAACCCCCATTAAGAGCAGGCCCCTTGGAGCGGGCAAGCCATAGGCCCTGGCTGCCTCACCAAAGGCTTCTTTTCTGGATTGGAGCCAGTCCTTTAGCCGGTCCAGTCCGCCCACGTCTTCGAGATCCGGTGGGATGTCGATGCTCTGCAACACACGACTGCCCCAGAGGGATCGCTGTTTATCCCAGAGCACTGAAGCGAGGGATCGATCCGCATCTTCCTCAGCTTCGACAATGGCTTTGTGAAACGCCCGGGTCGCCTCTGCTTGGGTCATTCCCTGGGCCGCGCGGACCAGCTTTTTGATATCAGCCTCTGCATATATCACCCCGTGTTCACTACACAGTGCATTGAGGATGGATGCTATCTCCATTGGCGATGGCAGGGGCAGATCGATGATTGCGGCAATACTGGAGAGCTCGACAGGCAAATCCACATAGGGTGCCAGGATCACGACCGCACGGGGGCCGAATGACGCCAGATCTCCAAGGTCGCTGAGCAGTCGCAAGACATCTGGATCATCCAGCCGCCTATGCACATCGTCTAGTACAACCACGGCCTGGTCGCATTCCTTTTTCCCCAAGAGGTCTTCTAGTTTTGGCGTGCTGCCAGGTGTGCGGGGGTAAATGGCGGTCTCTTTGGCCTGTTCAGTTGCCGCTGCAATGAGCGCTCTGGCCCGTGCTTCTTCTTTGGAGATAACAAAAATAAGGGGGTACCCTGCCCTGAGGTGCAGTGCCAGCTGGTGTGTGAATGTATTGGCCATGCCGGCCGCCTCCTCCTCGGGCAACTTCCGCTTACCTTGCCTCACTCTAAACTGGTGCCCGTCCCGACATACCTGTTTTAAACCTTATTTTGTAGCCGTGGGGTTTGTCCCCGCGGTGAAAATCTATGTAATTCTAAGCCTTTCCATCTGCGGGGATAAACCCCGCAGCTACATTTTGATCAAAAAGTCCCTATTTGGGGACAGGCCCTAATCATAAAATTGTATCATGGGATGTGGCCCCTGAAAAAAAAGCACTCAAACCGCTTTAATCACCTTGACGCCTGATCTGAGGCGCGACACCCTGGCCCAAATGAAGGATCGATCTCCGTGGCGCGTGCTCAAAACAGAGAATGTCGAAAACGGGCACCGCCTGGATGTATGGATTTCACGGCAGATATCCGAGCTTTCTAGGCGGCAGGCACAAGCCCTCATCATCAGCGGCGATGTGACGGTCAATGGAAAAGTGCCCCCCAAAGGCACCCCCCTCAACCCTGGCGATGAAGTCGCCATCTGGATACCTCCGACGCCTCCCAACTGGGCCCCGGCACCCAATCCAGACCTGGCCCTCGACGTGATTTACGTAGACCCTCATATGCTGGCCATTGACAAGCAGAGCGGTATTCCATCGACACCCCTCAGCCCAGGGGAAACCAATGCCCTTGCCTGTGGGATCGTTTCCCGTTTCCCTGAATGCGCCCATCTGGGCAAGACCCCTGGCGACGGCGGTCTCATTCAACGGCTGGATCTGGAGACATCAGGCCTGGTATTGGCCGCGCGAACCCAAGCCGCATATACGGGCCTCGTGAATGCCCAGCGCAGTGGGGCCATTGAGAAGCGGTACCTGGCGCTGATCGCCGATACTGGTCGGCCCATTCCCAGGATTATCGATACAAAGCTGGCCCCGGCTGGTCCCCACAGACGCCTGGTTCGGCCGAACAAAAGCGGCGTCCCAGCAGTCACTGAAATCCGCCCGTGTCAGAGTTGCGGCCCTTGGATGCTCGTGGAAGCGATCATTTATAAGGGGCAGCGGCACCAAATCCGGGCTCACCTCGCGAGCCAGGGCTTTCCGATTGTCGGAGATACACAATATGGCAATGCATCACCTCAGCCCGGCCTTGATCGGCTGTTCCTGCACGCTGCTGAGATCCGACTGAACCACCCCATCACCGGGAAACCACTGACGCTAATAGCTCCCCTTCCCCCTGATTTGAGAGCGTTTATCGAGCGATCGTAAGCAGGTGCCACTTAACGGCATTATCTCGCTGCTGCAATTGCCTTTGCGATAGTGGAGAGCTTGATAAAGAGCTTCAGGGGCTGGCTGGGAAATGCCCTGGAACCCTATTTAGTGTAAGACGGTCTCAGAGGGCCTGAAGCTCCTCGAGCACGTCGATGGGGCCGTCTAGCTTGTCGGTCTTGAAGATCTTCATGGTCTTTGTTTCGAGGATCCAGACATTGGGCATGGCGTCGAACAGCCAGTTCTCGTTCCCCTGGCCGTCATCCGCATTCCATAGGGTCGCCGCCGCATCGTCTGTGATACGCCAGCTGCTCTGCCAGCCATGCCCGTCCAGGGTGCTGCTCACCTCCTGAACGGACTGCAAATCCCCGTTCAGGGTTTTCCAGTACACACCCACGAGCTCGCCTTTTTCGTCTTGAATCTGGCTTTCGATACCTGCTAGCTCAGCGAACCGCTGAGGGCAGGCGCCTCAGTTCTCTGCCCCAACAACAAAGACAAGGGCCTTCACCTCCTCTCGGTTGCAGTACGCGTCGTACATGCGGAGCTCAGTCTCGTCCCCGCCAGAACCGTATATTGCCGGAAAGGAGACATCGCTGACCACATTGTCCTTCCACCACAGGTACGGTCCCTCGGGATAATCGCCACACTCTTCCGTGTCCGTATCCGTGTCCGTGTCAGTATCCGTGTCAGTGTCAGTATCCGTGTCCGTGTCGGTATCGGTATCCGTGTCTGTGTCCGTGTCGGTATCGGTATCCGTGTCTGTGTCCGTGTCGGTATCTGAATCAGAATCAGCGTCACTGTCCGAATCGGAATCAGCGTCACTGTCCGAATCGGAATCAGCGTCACTGTCCGAGTCGGAATCCGAATCACTGTCTGAATCAGAATCTGAATCACCGTCTGAATCAGAATCCGTTCCTACATTGGTATCTGAGTTATCGTCGTTGCACGCCCCAATAAGCGTCATCAACATTCCGACCAGCAGAAGGTTAATGACCATTTTCCATTGTTTCATGTTCCTGGCCTCCTTATCTCTCATTAATTTAGGTAAAGCGCTAATTTTCAAGTAGGTCAACCAGACAAACTAATCAACAATATTTTTTGCTTAGAGTGAAAATCCATGGTGTCAGATATTTAAGATGTGAGCCAAGCCGATTTCGCGGCTTGCTCCAACTTGATGGGGCACCCCCCTTGGCAGTATGCTCCCCCATGGTCGCGAGGTCACACCGACGAGAACATCGTCGGCCACGGCTTTCATCTTTTTGCTGCGCGACACGAGGATTGGGTGATGTACGATTTTGTCCGCGGTCCGATGGTGTGGCTTGCCTTCAGTATCTTTGTCATCGGCATTGCTTACCGGGTGTTTCTTCTCTTACGGCTCACCCATCACCGGCAGCTTCCGTCCCTGGGAATGCCCTCTCAACACCAACGCCCTCATGTGAGGCAACGTACCTTTGCTCACCGGCTAGGGCGTTTTGCAGCGAATTCGATCTTTGCTACCGCTCCTGTCACAACGGTTGTATCTCTTGTCTTTCATTTTTGCGTTATCGTCACGCCTCTAATCGTTGTCGGGCACAGTGTCTCATTTCTCGAATCATGGGGCGTCAGCCTGCCGAGCGTGTCCGATGCCGTTGGGGACGGACTCACAGTCGTATGCCTGGCAACCGCGGCGATGCTGTTGGCCCGACGGATGGTTATCCCCCACGTTCGATCCCTATCAGCGCCGCGCGACTACCTATATTTAATGATTACGATCGCTCCTTTTTTAACCGGATATCTCGCATACCACCAGCTGATCGCGTATGAAGCAGCCATTACCTTGCATATCCTAACGGGAGAAGTGCTGCTGATTGCCATTTCTGTTACCAAGCTGGGCCATATGATCTTCTTTTTCTTTGCCCGGTTTTTTGTCAGCAGCGAATACAGCTTTGGCTCAGGGAGCCGCCAATGGTAGTAGGTAAGAAGGGTGAGGCATCCCGGGTCGACGCAGCAAGCATCCGGGCAATGCTCGACCAAAAAAAGCAGATGAAACTATTTTTATCTGCCTGCGCTGCCTGCGGCCTTTGTGCGGATAGTTGTTTTCTATATCAAAATCATAGAGATCCAACTTATACGCCCGCCTATAAAGCACTCAATTCCCTGGGCACGCTATTCAAAAAAAGGGGGAAGGTAACCCGGGCCGCAATGGTTGAGATGAAACAGTTGGTGTGGGGCAAGTGCGTGCTCTGCCGGCGTTGCTATTGCCCGTTCGGCATCGATATTGCCAGCATGATCGCCTGGGCCCGGGCCATTTTGCGGACTCAAAATATCGTAGAACGTTACGATTTGGACATCCGAGGGGTCGGGCCGAGCCCACCTGAGGGGGCATAGGGCATGACATTGGGCCGTTACATCGTATTTTGGGTCTTTGCATGGGTGACTGCGCTCTGTCCTATCCTCTACGGACAAAGCGCCCACCTGACCTTGCCGACTGAGGAGACACCCGGATCTAGAACCCGACCGCCAGTGAGGTTTCCCCATGGCCGGCACATTGATAGCGGCATTGCCTGTACTGACTGTCACCACGACTATCAAGACGGGCAAAATGCTGTGGATGAAAGCGATCTTACCCCAGACCGGGCGGAACAAATAAGATGCGCCTATTGCCACAATGAAACAAAAGGCAGCAAGACCTCCCATCGGGACGCGTTCCATCTCCAGTGCATCGGATGTCACGCGCGCCTTATTCGCGGGGGGGTGGTTAGGCCCTCTGGACCGCGTCTTTGCGGCCTTTGCCACGCTCGCCATGGCAGGGGTGCTGAGGAAAAGAAATGATTGTCGGAAAACGAAAACCACTCGATGAGATCGCGGCAGTGATCGCAGACTACCAGCGGGTCCTCACCCTCGGCTGCGGGGGGTGTACGGCTGTTTGCCTTGCCTCTGGCCCCCGGGAAGTGGAAGCGCTCAATATTGGATTAAAAAAACACGTCGGTGCTGGCCCGAGTGCCCGTATAAAATCCCTTGGCAGCTACACGATTGAACGGCAGTGCGAAAAAGATTTTATCGCCCCAATAGACGACGAAGTTGCCCATTGGGATGCCCTCCTCTCCATGGCGTGTGGCGCTGGCGTACAGCTCGTATCAGAGCGCTATCCAGATATGCCGGTATTCCCAGCGATAAATACGGTATTTCTCGGCATCAACAAGGACGTGGGCTGGTACGAGGAGCGCTGTCGCAGCTGCGGTGATTGTCAATTGGCCTACACCGGTGGCACCTGCCCCATTACCAGATGTGCCAAAGGCCTTTTTAATGGTCCCTGCGGTGGCACGCGGCGCGGTGGCAGGTGCGAGGTCAATGCCGAAACCCCGTGTGCATGGGTGGACATCATCGCACGCCTAAAGAGGCAGGCCCGCTTGGCCAGCATCGCCGAGATACGCGCGCCAATGGACTGGAAAAACCAGGTCCAGGGAACCTGTATTCAAGATGAATACACCCATAGATATGTAAAACCATAAACAAGAGGGAAGAGAGCATCGAGACCATGGGAGCACACAGCCATTTGGCGTCGGTACTGGGATCGGGAACGTTCACGGTGACAGCAGAGCTGGGACCGCCCAAGGGTAACCGGCCCGAGGTGGTTCGCAAGAAAGCCAGGCTGCTTCGCGACTATGTGGACGCGGTTAATATTACCGACAACCAGACCGCAGTGGTGCGCATGTCCAGCATTGCCGCGAGCGTTTTGGCCATTGGAGAGGGCGTGGAACCCGTAGCACAGATGGTCTGCCGCGATAGAAACCGCATTGCGATGCAGAGTGATATAATTGGTGCAGCTGCCCTTGGCATCTCAAATATTTTGTGTTTAAGCGGCGATCACCAGGCTTTCGGTACATATCCGTACAGCAAGAGTGTGTTTGACATCGATTCCATGCAGCTTCTGGGCACTGTCAAACGCATGCGCGACGAAAAAAAACTCGCTGGCCAAGAAGAGGAGATGAAGGGGGAGATCGACCTGTTTATCGGCGCAGCTGCCAATCCATTTGCCGAGCCATTTGACTATCGACCGTATCGGCTCTTAAAAAAAGTCGCTGCTGGCGCGGATTTCATACAGACCCAATGCGTCTACGATATACCCAGGTTCGAGGAATGGATGCGGCAAGTCAAGGCGTTGGGCCTCCATGAAAAATGCCATATTCTGGCGGGCCTGACCCCTCTCAAGTCGGCCCGCATGGCCAGTCATATGGCGGAAAACGTGGCTGGCATGCTCATCCCTGAAAAAATCGTCAAGCGGATGTCAGACACGCCCAAGGAACGGCAACCCGACGAAGGCATTCAAATCTGCCTTGAGCTCTTGGAGCAACTGTCCCAGATGCTAGGCGTTTCTGGCGTCCATATCATGGCCATTGGATGGGAAAAGGCCGTACCGAGGATTGTGGAAAAGGCCGGTCTGCTGCCGAGACCGACATGCGATATCCTACCACCTCGTTAAATGATTCTGGCTTGAGCGCTTGCACTTCGATGAGGGGAACAGTATTAATGTGTGGACCCTAAAAATGCAGGCGGACAACAATGACAAGCCTATTCATAAAGCGGGTAACGTTGCGTAATTACAAGAGCGTGAGGGCTTGTCAATTTGATCTGCCAAACCTCGCCTTTTTTGTCGGCCCCAATGGTTCGGGAAAAAGCAACTTCCTGGATGCCTTTCGGTTTGTTTCTGATTCTTTGAAGACGTCGCTCGATCATGCACTTCGCGATCGCGGCACAATAAAGGAAGTTCGCCGCCGTTCCGGGGGCCATCCCAATCATTTTGCAATACGATTGGACTTTCAGCTGGCAGGTAGAAAAAGCGGTCATTTGAGCTTTCGCGTTGGAGCAAAACCCAACAATAGGTTTGAAGTTCAAGCTGAAGAGTGCCGGATTTTCGACCCTTCTACACCACTCGATGATCACTATTATGAAGTTGTATCTGGAGAAGTGCAGAAAGCTTCTAAAGAAGTTATGCCCGCAGCGCTTTCGGATAGATTATTCCTGGTTGCTGCATCTGGCCTCCAAGAGTTCCGCCCGGTGTTCGATGCGCTGTCAAGTATCGAAGTTTACAATCTAAATCCAAATATGATCGGCGCATTGCAAAAACCCGACCCAGGTGACCTGTTGCGGCGCGACGGTGGGAATCTTGCCAGTGTTTTGTCACATCTCAGCGACAAGGACCAAAAACATATAAACGGCTATCTGTCCCGCATTTTCAAAGGATTATCCAGCACGAAAACCAAAGCGCTCGGGTCTATGGAAACCATTGAATTCAGGCAAGTGGTGAAGGGACAGAAATACCCATGGCAATTTGATGCTGCCTCGATGTCAGACGGTACTTTGAGAGCATTGGGCATCTTGGTGGCCATTTTTCAAGGCCTGCGAAAAAGCAATGACATGCCACTGCTGGTTGGCCTCGAAGAGCCTGAGATGGCATTGCATCCCGCTGCTGCCGGTGTTTTGCTCGGCGCCTTGCGAGACGCTGCTTCCCATACCCAGATTTTGGTCACGAGTCACAGTCCGGATTTGCTCGATGATGAAGATCTTGAGCCCGAGTCAATTTTTGCCGTCGATAACATCGATGGCATTACATACATCGCCGGTATCGATGAAGCGGGAAAACAAATGATTCGGGAAAGGCTTTTCACAGCGGGCGAGCTGTTGAGAGATAACCAACTCGCTACCGACGCATCAGCCTTGTCAGAGATCTCGGATGACCGTCAATTAAAGCTTTTTGATGCTGACGATAAATGATGCAACCACTCATCGTTCCACTTGTTGAAGGACACGGAGAAATAGAGGCCGTTCCATTGTTGCTTAGGCGGTTCAGTGCAGAAAAAACGCCAAAAATCTCCTTGAAAATCAACCCGCCCTTGCGTGTCCGTGCGGGTTCTTTTTTATCTGACGAGAACTATTTTAAAAAATACATTAAATTGGCATCAGCAAAAGCCATGCAAGGAAACGGACTTGTTTTAATTTTGCTGGATTGCGAAGATGATTGTCCGGCCAACTTGGGCCCCGACTTACTCAGGAAAGCCAAAGAGATTCGGGCGGATGTGGAATATTTGGTCGTTCTTGCTTATAGGGAATACGAATCGTGGTTTATCGCTGCAGCAGAGTCCTTGAGAGGATGCCATGGACTTCCGAATAGTCTCACTTCTCCGGACGATGTAGAGGCAATTCGAGGGGCAAAGGAATGGCTCGGCAGGAGAATGCCTAACAAATACGTCCCCCAAATCCATCAAGCTGGATTTACAAATAAAATCGATTTCGATTTGGCATCGACTGTTAGCTCGTTTAGGCGCTTTAGGGATCGAATTCACGAATATTTATCTAAAATTCACTGATTCACCACTAGCCGGCAGCCCACAACCCGGCAGCCCACAACCCGGCAGCCCACAACCCGGCAGCCCACAACCCGGCAGCCCACAACCCGGTTGAAAAATTATGCAAGGCCGATTATGCTAGCCTCGAATTCGAGCAGCCAAGGACACTGGCGACCTTGTGCAAAGCTCGATCAGTAGCAACAACAGATTCGGTTCATGTATTTGGAGGAGAAAATGTCGAGGACAGCAAGTGTGTTTTTATTTTCAGTGATGTTGGCTATGGGATGCGGCGGGGCCCAACAGACCGGGGATCCAATGCCCGATGCCGAGCAGCCCGAAACCCAGGTTGTGGTTGACGAGGCAGCTGCCCCTGCTGCCGAGCCAGCACCCGCACCTGAACCAGCACCAGCCGAGGCAGTGGCACAGGAAGCAGCCCCTGAACCAGAGCCCGAGCCCGAACCCCTGGTCGATCCGAATCTACCCTTAAAGGATCAGAAAAAAGAACTCGATAACGTGGTCAAGGGTGCGCAAAAAGAAGTTGCAGGGCTCAAAAAAGAAGTGCGCCAGACAAAGGCAGCAGCCCAAAAATCCGCAAAACAGCTGGAAAAGGCCCAACGGGCATTGGATAAGGCGAGCCGGGATATCGAAGGCGCCGAGACCCAGGCAGAGGAGGCTCAGGTCGCTGCAACAGATGCCGAATCCACGGCCAAAGCAGATGCGGAGAATGTTTCATCGATCGAGGCCATGGAGATCGATAAGACAGACAAGGCGGCTGTCAAAGAGCACAACAAGGAACTCTCCACGGTGAAGAAGACCGCCAAGGCGTCAGAGAAAAAAGCAGCCAAACTGAAAAAGAAAGCCGAGAAGGCCAAGGCCAACTTAGAGGCGATTAAGGAAAAGGTCGCGGCATTGCAAGCCGACGTCGAGAAGGCAACCACAGCGTCGAGCGAGGCTGAGACCGCCCAGCAAGAAGCAGAAAAAAACCTAGAGGCAGGGGAAAAGCGGCTGCTCGAAGCGCAAGAAAAGCAAAGCCAGGTCAAGTTCCTGATTAAGGAGCAAAAAGCAGCGGCCAAAGCTGAGTAATTCTATTTATTAAATCTATGAAGCCCGATCTAAAAATGCCGCCAGCGTCTCCATGACATAGTCCATGTCTTCCAAGGTCAAATCCTGATGCACCCCGATGTGGAGGCCGTTTCGCCCCATGTATTCGGCGTTTGGAAATTGACCTTCCCGGTATCCCAGGTAGGCAAACCCAGGACACTGGGTGGGCATTGAGGCGAACAAGGTTCGGGTCTCGATGCCATGGGCTTCCAAATGGACGGTGAGCGCAGCCCGGGTTATTCCGGTGCTGGCTTCGACGATGATGGGAATGGCGTGGGGGCCGATGGTTTCGTGGGAGGCCTCTGAAATAGTGCTCAAATAGGGGGAGAAGCGATCAAACCTGTCTAAAACATGCATGAGGTTGTCGTGGCGCTTTTCCAAGATCTCATCGTAGTTCTCGAGATTACCGAGACCAATGGCAGCTTCTAGCTCGTTCATTTTTGACGAGTACCCGACGCGCTCGAAGGTAAAGCGGATATCTTCCCCGTCTTTGCTATCAAAGCGCTTGGCGCAATACTTGGACGCGGCATTTAGGGTGCACACCTTGCACTTGCACGCCCGACCGTGGGATCTCAGGGATCTCAGGATCTCGGCGTCCTTTTCGTTTTGAACGCTGACAATGCCCCCTTCTCCGGTGGTGATGATGTGGGCGATGTAGAGACTGAATGCGCCGAGCTGGGCCAAGGTGCCCGCGTCTCTTCCCTTGTATTTGGCGCCGTGTGCCTCGGCCGCGTCTTCGATGACCATGAGGCCGTAGTGCTCGGCAATGGCATTGATGGCGTCCATATCAGCGGGTTTGCCCATGAGGTGGACCGGCATGATCGCCCGCGTTCTGGGGGAAAGGGCAGCTTCGATTTGCCCCACGTCGATATTGAGCGTTTTGCGGTCGATGTCGACAAAGACCGGGGTGAACCCGGCGTGGAGCACCGCATTTCCGGTGGCCACAAATGACAAGGCCGGCACAATGACTTCGTCCCCCCGCTTTGCACCGTAGTCGTACAAAACAGCCAGGGCCAAGATGTCGGCGTCAGTGCCGCTACTCACCGCGACAGCTGTTGGGGCACCGATGAGGCGCGCAAAGGACGATTCGAACCTTCGGACGAGCTTGCCGCTCGAAATCCGAGTGGCCGCCAGTGTCTCGGCAATGAGTTGCTTGGAGAGATCTGGAATATGTATGGTGCCGAAGGTGATCCGCTTTTCATTTTTTTCAGTATTGCTCATGACGGCCACGCAAGGGTTTCTTCTGGATTGAGCTCTTGAAAGGTCACGGCCGGCTTGCCGCGGCGCAACTGCTCTTCCATGATGTAGTCCTCTTCCACGTCGTAAAAAATGATCTCGCTGCCCGACGGTTCAAAATTGAACGGCACGTGGATCATGTTGGGGAGCGCTTCGCGGACCTTATGTTGCTTGTCCGGGGGGACAAACAGCAGCATGAAGCCGCCACCCCCGGCGCCGGTGAGCTTGCCGCCCACAGCACCGGCATCTGTTGCTTTTTGATACATCTCGTCGACTTGGGTATTGGAGACCTTGGCACTCAGGCTCGCCTTTATCTTCCAAGCCTCGTGGAGCAGCTCCCCAAAAGCGGTCAGATCACTGCCGCTGATGAGCACGGACAGCCCTTCGTCGACCAGATCTTTCATGATGCGAAGCTGCCGCTTTTTTTGATCTATCTCCTCGGTGTAGGTCTTGGCCACGTTGGCCGCGGTCCGCTTGATGCACGTGTAAAAGAGCATCAGGTGTGCGTTCAGCTCTGCAATCCGCTCCCGTGAGATGGTCACGGGCCGGCAGGAGATATTGCCGCTTTTGTCAAAGATGATGTGGTTCAAGCCGCCATGGGCAGCGAGCACCTGATCTTGAGATCCCACTGTCTCCTTGAGCACTTCCTGTTCCAGGTAGATGGCCTGCTGCGCCAGCTCGGCTTTTGACGTCATCATGCCGAGCAGCGCGTAAAACGCATTGAGCAGGCCGACCGTGAACGACGAGCTCGACCCCATGCCGCTGCGCGCAGGCAAGTCACCGTCGTGGTGAATTTCCACGCCGCGGCTCAGGTTCATGTACTTCATTGCGGCTCGAACGGCAGGGTGTTTAATCTCGTCTACGGACTGACAGGTCTCGATGGTGGAGTAGACCAGCCGGATCTTGTGCTCGAAAAACGGCGGCAGATAGCGGCAGGTGAGATAGCAGTACTTGTCGATGGTCGTGGCCAGGACAGCGCCGCCGTGGTTCAAGTACCATCCGGGGTAATCTGTGCCGCCGCCGAGAAAGGAGACCCGATACGGCGTTCTGGAAATGATCATCGCATCACCTCGCTGCGCAGTTCTCGTGGCGCGCCTGGGTGCCCATCTCTGTTGCAAAAAGGAGCCGCTCGCTGATGTCACACAGAATGTGCTCAATGGCGAGATGGGCCTCTTGAATGTATTGGGTCTTGGCGCTGGGCACTTGGATCGCCCGGTCCGACATACCAGGCAGCACACCGCCCTCACCGCAGAGGCAGAGCACCTGCAGGCCCATGTATCGCGCGGCAGCGGCAGCCAAGACGATGTTTTGAGAGGTGCCGCTGGTACTGATCCCGATGAGCAGATCCCCAGGGCGCCCCAGTGCCCGTACCTGGCGCTCAAAGACGCCCACGAATCCGACGTCATTGCTGTACGCGGTCAGAAAAGACGTATCTGTGGTCAGGGCGATGGCCGGGAGGGCAGGGCGTTCAAAGTCCGAGGTCAATCGGCTCACGAATTCGGCTGCCAGGTGTTGGCAGTCAGCTGCACTACCGCCATTGCCACACAGGAGGAGCTTTCCCCTGTTTTGGAACGTCTCTGTGATCAGGAGCGCCGCGGCCAAGATCTGATCGAGGCAGCGATCGATGAGGGCCTGCTTTACCTGCAGGCTTTGCAGGAGGTGATCTCTGACGCGTCCGACCATCCAGTCGCTTTCAATTGGGCCCATGTCCCACCTCTGCATCGCGTTTTTCCAAATCTTCAATGACCATTGCCGCCCCCTTGAGGTCGTCCACAACCCAGTCGGCCGTGCGATGGATATCTACCGCAAGCTCTTTGCCGTAACCCGTTCTCACCAGAATGGTTCTTGCTTTGACCGCGATGCCCAATTCGATGTCGCAGATATTATCTCCGATCACGTATCCCATCGCCGGATCGAACCCCAGCTCCCGTGCTGCCCGATCCACCAGGCCGGTGCGCGGTTTGCGACACCGGCACTGATCATCCGGATGGTGAGGACAAACATAAATACCGCCGAGATGAACACCCTCCGCAGCCAATCGGCCCCTGAGCCGGTCGTGAATGGCCCCAAGGGTCTGCCAGTCAAAATACCCCCGAGCCAACCCGGATTGGTTGGTCACTACGACAAGATCGAAACCGAGTGCTGCCATGCGACGCAGGCCCGCGCCAGACCGGGGCAGCAATGCGAGACCTGCTGGATCGGACAGATAGTCCCGCTCTTCGTTGATAGTGCCGTCCCGATCCAAAAGCACGACCCGTTTCATTCACCTTCCCGCCTTATGCAAAAAAACGCTCAGCCGTCAGATAGGAGGCCTCAGTGCCGATATCGATAAAGCGCCCCTTGGCCTGATATCCGTAGAAGCCGCGACCGATCCACTGGGGAAAGACATCGCGTTCCAACGAGGTGTTCCTACCCGAAGGAATGGTTTTGAGCAGGTCCCGGTCCAGAAGATAGATCCCCGCGTTCACCAGGCCTGGACCGCCTGATCCATTCTTTTCTTCAAACCCGTTTATCTCGTCGTCGGCACCCAGGCAGACCCGCCCGTACCGGGATGTATCGTCGACCTCGACCAGCAGGATGGTGGCCTTTGCCTGTCGCTGGCAATGGGCCTCCCACATGGCCGAGAGGTCCGCGTTGCAAAAGGAGTCCCCGTTGGTCACCAACACCGTCTCGGTCTCGATGAAGGGCAGGGCGTGCTCCAATGCACCAGCAGTACCGAGTGGTTTTGTTTCTCTAGAGTAGTCCAGGTACAGGTGGTTATACTTATTACCAAAGACCGCCTCCACCTGGTCTCCGAGATAACCAGTGCACAAAATAACGTGCTCCAACCCGGCTGTTTGGAGGAAATCGAGCAAGTAGGCGAGAAAGGGCCTGCCGTCCAACGGGGCCAAGACCTTGGGTTTGTCAGCTACCACCTTGCGCAACCGGGTGCCCAGGCCGCCGGCCAACACGGCAACGTCAATCGATGAGAGATCCGCCCCCATCTCAGACATTTCTATGTGGATCCCGAACCATCATCCGATATCCCTTGATGAGTTCCACAATCCCCTCGTCCAATGAGCGCCGCGCCTCGAATCCCGCCTCGCGCAGCCGTTGATTGGATACGATGTAGTTTCGCTTATCTGGATCGCTGCCCACTTCGGCAAAATGGATGTAAAAATTGGGCACATACTGCTTGATTTTCAATGCCAGTGCTTCTTTGGAGAGGTTTGCCTCGTCCAGTCCAGCGTTGTAGGGGCGACCCACCATGGCATTTTTGTTTTCGATGCAATGGATAAAGCAATCCGCCACATCCCGAACGTGGATGTAGTTTCGCTTGAAGTCTTTTTCAAAAATCACAAGGGTACTGTCTGAGACAGCCATCCAGGTGAAGTGATTGACCAACAAGTCCATCCGCAGACGCGGGGACAAGCCAAAGACCGTGGCCAGCCGAAGGGTCATGGCGTTTTGGTTATCGAGCACTTCCCGTTCCAGCTGCACCTTGTCCACTCCGTATTTGGAAATGGGTTCCAGCGGGGTCTCCTCAGTGCAATAGACATCCCCGGACTTGGTGCCGTATCCGCTGTTCGTGGTGGGATAAATGATGCATTGCTGTGGGCTCGATAGCTTAAGAACACTGCGGATCCCATCGTTGACAGATTCGGCGAGCCAGGGATCCCGAGCGCACGCGGGTGCGCCCACCACAGCGGCCAAAGGAATGATAACGTCTGCTTTTGCGACCAGGGACGTTACCAGCTCCGTATCACGCGCATCGCCAAACACAAAATCCATCTTGGGATGGCTGAGCAAGTGGAACAGGCTTTTTTGGCCGTAGATGAGGGTATCGAGGGCTGTGACGGTGTATCCTTTTGCGAGGAGGTGTTCGCACAAAATCGACCCCAGGTATCCAGCCCCTCCGGTCACGAGAATGCGTGCTGACATGGTTGCAACCCCCTATAAACAGAGATGTTTTCTTTTAATAGCGACGTTCGGCAGGGATTCTTAATCCCCAGCCGAATCGCCGCAGCCCCCCACCTTTATATTTGCAATCCCCGTGCCGATGACCCAATGGCCATCGATGCAGAAAAAATAAGTAAAATCAATGAAATGCAGCTGCCGAAAGGGGAGCATATGCCGTCTCACAGAGCCCGGCGTCAGAGATTTGACACCTCGCTAATAGCCCCCAGGACCCCTAGGGTCACTGCGAGACAGGTTCCAAATCTATGTTCAAGGCAAACCGAGCCGGAGCGCAGATAGAATGTTTTGATAAAATTTGAATTGCATGAATGATGTGGATGGGGATGCGCAAGATGGCGGCTCGGGCTACGGTGATCCGTGGGACTGGGTCAACGTTCTTAAAACCGGGAACTTGATTTTTGAAATGGCGTTCTATGGGGACGGTCCTGCTGTGCCGCGTCTCCAGGATGCACTGGATTACTTGAGCCGTACTTGGAACGATCCGAGCGGTGATCCTGGCTGGGGCAACGGCGCTGAGCCACACTACCAGGCGATGTACTGCATCATGAAGGGGCTTGAGTACCGCGGCATCGAGACCCTGGTGGTCGACGGTGTCGAGCGGGACTGGTTCAACGATTTTGCCGACGCCATCATCGCCAACCAGCAAGAGGACGGCTCCTGGCCATGGGACTACTGGGGAGGAACGCTGCTGGCAACTGAATGGGCCCTCTTGACCTTGGAAAAATCAGCACCACCAGTGGCCGAGGTGAACGGTCAATGCATCCTGGCCGGCGAATCATTCGAACCTGTGGACCTGGACGAGACCGTAGATCCAAACAATCCCGGCACACCCCCTTATACCTGGACGGTTTCTGGAAATGTGGATTTATTGGTCGCACTGGATGACGAGAATGTAATGACCGTTACCTACCCTGAGGGCTGGATCGGCGAAGAGGTGCTTACCATTGGCTGCGAAGACGCTTCGAGACGCTCAACAGTCTCCTACCCGACCTTTACGGTGTGCGCGAACCCACAGGTATTGGACATCCCGGATCAAACCGCGCCATTCACACCCATCGATCTGAACAATTACATTGCAGGGATCGACCCGTCCGATGTGATCTGGAACATCACAGGTGCGCCCGAATCGTGGACCGTGACCATCGATGAGAACAACGTGGCCACCATCACAGCGCCCGGGGACGCATCCGATCCCGCGGTCCTAACATTCACCGCGACCTCTATTGCCTGCTCCTGCGAAGAGCCATCATCCAGCGATCAGGCCACGTTCATTTTCAACCAGCCGCCAGACTGTTCGGCAGCATACGCTGATCCATCAGATCTTTGGCCACCCAACCACAAGTTCGTTTCAGTCGCCATACTGGGCGTGAGTGATCCAGACGGAGATCCCACTGAGATCGAAATTCTGGCAATCACCAGCGACGAACCCACAGCCACTGACAAGGGTTCTGGTGGCGCCAAGCACGCACCAGACGCGCAGGGTGTTGGCACCAACACGCCCCAGGTTCGTGCAGAGCGTTCGGGCAAAAGAAACGGGCGCGTGTACCAGGTGTTATTCTCTGCTCAGGACACAGGCGGTGCAGAGTGCTCTGGTTCTGTCACCATCTGCGTGCCCCACGATCAGGGGGGCGGAAACGACTGTATCGATGACGGGCAACGATACGATGCCACCGCTATTAACTAAGCCTAGCCTAGACGGTGCACCCATCGGTTGTGCACCTTAACCCGGCATCGCTGACCTGCCAAATGATCGATAGATGCGTGTAAGATGGTTTGCGGGGGCGAGGTGTCTGTCGGCGGTGAAAAACGAACTTGAAATCTAGACCCGGTGTGCCGCACACTTCGGTGCTATGAATCGCTTTGATGTAAAAACGAAGTACGCATCGATGTTAGCCGTGGTGTTGTTGGGCATCGGCGCGGCTGGCTGCCTAGCAAAGACCCCTTGCCGCACCATCCGTCCGCACCTAGAAACAACGCCTTTTAAAGAGCTAAGGGTTCGCTCAGCCGCAAGCGGGCACACCTACCAGTACCTCTTTGCTCCTGGTCCGAGTCCCGAAGCGCCGGCCATGCTGCTGTTGCACGGGGGCATCTTTGACAGCCGCATCTGGCTGAACGCAGCTGGACTTGCGCAGCGGTTTAACCTCTATGCGCTCCAGTGGCCCGACAACAGCCTATACTACACGGGTCGATTTTCAGACTACGGTGCTATCGCGAGGGATTTCCTGAATGCATTGGGGATCGATCAGGTGTATGTGGCAGGGGTCTCCATGGGGGTCACCGCGGCTATAGAGCTCGCCCTTCGTCCGGATGCGCCTCGGATAGAAGCGCTTATTCTGATTAGCGGCATCCTGGCTGGCATCAGCGAAGAGGAGATCGCAGGGCGAACCGATATGGCCAAGCTGGCACTCGGATTTTCGCCGGCTCGCCTACGCGCCATCGTAAATTGGCGGTCCCTGCGAACCGACTATGATCCAGCGCCAGGGCCATACCAAATGATAGACATCTTCTATACCCGCCCCTATCCCTACTACTATCAAGTCTTCTCGGCTGCTCTCAACCAGGGAGCCACACGGCAGGCCACTCAAAAAATCAACGCGCCGGTCCTATTTCTCAACGGCACAGCAGATGATATCATGCTGATTCACGCGGCCCGGCTCAATCCCACCGTGTTCAAGGACGCCGATATGGTTGAATTCGAGGGCTACAAGCACGCCATGGTGTTCACCCAGGGGTCGGAGATCGTCCAGGCGATACTCAAGTATCTGGATCAACGGGGTCTGTAAGTCGAATGAACCCGGGTGGGGATATCGGTATCGTGGGCCACGGGCCCATAGGGCCTTTACTTTTGCCGAGCTGACAAGTCCTTGTCGAGCTCTTTGATCAACCACTCTTGAAACACCTCGACCCCGGGTGTTTCCCGGCTCACATCGGGCCTGGAAAAATAGTAGAATCCGGTTTTGAGCGGGAGATATCCCAGCGGGGCCACCAGTCGACCCGCGTCCAGCTCATCCCGAATCAAAAAGAGATCTCCCAGGGCGACGCCGAGGCCCGCAGTGGCCGCCTGGAGGGCCGCGTCGTCCACTTCAAAGACCTGTCCTCGTTCCAATACCAGGTCCTTTACGCCGGTCTGCTCGGCCCAGATCTGCCACTCCTTCAAATTGGGATTGTTGTGCAACAGCACGAAGTTTTTTAGATCTTCTGGCTTGTTCAGACGATTGCCATCCCGCAGCAAACTGGGTGAGCAAACCGGTATCAGGCGTTCCTCCAGAATCCCCTTTCGAATCACCCCAGGGCTCTCTTCCCCCAAATGGGTGATGCCCGCGTCAAAGTTTTCTCTGGAGAATTGCACGTTCACGCTGGAGGTGGTGAGGCGAACCTGGATTTTGGGAAACAGGGCCTGAAACCGGTGGATACGCGGAATCAGCCACCGGATGGCGAATGTGGGATGAACCTTCAGGCTCAAGTCCTGCTGCTGGTTTCTCAGACGGTCCACGCCGAGTTGCATCATCTCAAAGGCCCGGGTCAGGGGCTGAAGCAGGAGCCTCCCCTGATCGGTCAACGCCAGCGCCCGGTGAAGCCGGTGAAACAGAATCACCTCGAGCTGTTCCTCCAGTTGCTTGACTTGGCGGCTGACCGCTCCCTGGGTGACGTTCAGCTCCCGGGCTGCCAGGGTAAAGCTCAGGTGGCGCGCCGTGGCTTCAAAGGCCTGTAAGGCGTTCAATGACGGAAGGGGGCGTTTGTTTCGGGTTCGCATGATTTTTCCTCATCCAAACGATGCGATTAAATCGTTTGAATACCTTTAATATTAGTAATTTACTGAAATAATAAAGGGTTTGATTGAATTTATGCATATTAAAAAAGTTCATTTACAACCATGAAAGGAAGTGGTCCCATGAAAACGACAGAACTCATCGCGCTCGAAGAGCGTTACGGGGCAAAAAACTACAAACCGTTGGACGTCGTGCTCAGCAGGGGGGAAGGCATCTGGGTGTGGGATGAGGCGGGCAACAGATACATGGACTGCCTGTCCGCCTATTCAGCGGTCAACCAGGGACATTGTCATCCCAAGATCCGTCAGGCAATGGTGGACCAGGCCCAAAAGCTCACCCTCACCTCCAGGGCATTCAGGAATGACCAACTGGCCATGCTATACAAAGAATTGTGTGAGCTGACCAATTCCCACAAGGTGCTGCCAATGAACTCCGGGGCTGAAGCGGTTGAGACCGTGATCAAGTGCGCCAGGAAATGGGGATATGAAGCCAAGGGCGTGACCGAGGGGCGCGCTGAGATCATTGTTTGCAGCGACAACTTCCACGGTAGGACCCTGTCCATCATCGGCTTCAGCACAGACGACAACGCAAAGCAGAGCTTCGGTCCGTTCACGCCCGGGTTCAAGTGCATCCCCTTTGGAGATGCAAGCGCCCTGGAGGCGGCCATTACGCCCCAGACGGTGGCGTTTCTGGTCGAGCCGATTCAGGGAGAGGCCGGTGTGATCATTCCTCCCAAGGGATATCTGAAACAGGTCCGGCAGATCTGCACGGAACAGAACGTTCTTCTGATCCTGGATGAGATTCAAACCGGCCTGGGCCGGACCGGAAAGCTGCTGGCTGAGGAGCACGAGGGAATCCAGGCGGACCTGACGCTCATCGGCAAGGCCCTGTCCGGCGGCTTCTACCCGGTGTCGGCCGTGCTGTCCAACGACGCAGTGCTCGGGCTTTTGAGGCCCGGCCAACACGGCAGCACCTTCGGCGGAAATCCCCTGGCCTGCGCGGTGGCTCGGCAGGCGCTCAAGGTCCTGGTGGAAGAGGACATGGTCAGCAACGCCGCTGCAATGGGGGAGTACTTCCTGGGCCAGCTCAGGGAGAACGGCCATCCGGCCATCAAGGAGGTGAGGGGCATCGGCCTGATGATCGCTGTCGAGCTCAAGCCAGGCACGCCGGGCGGTGCCCGCGCCATCTGTGAATCGCTGATGAAAAAGGGAATCCTGTGTAAAGAGACCCATACCCACACCATCCGGTTTGCCCCGCCCCTGGTCATTCAAAAAGAAAATATCGACTGGGCGGTCCAGCGTATCAAAGAGGCCTTTGATGAAATAGCGTCAGCGTAAGATTCCCTAACCCACGTAAATCCAGCCGAATTTTCGCTAGCGGGTGGTTTGGGGTAGTATCACGAGGGTGCAAATGAAAGCATGTCATTTCTGGGGTGCGCTGCTCCTCACCATCATCTCGGTCGGCTGCGAAAAGACGCCGTGCGTATGTGAGGAGTTTCGCGCACCGCAAAAGACTGAATCCTCCAAAAAAGTTGAGCTGCCACCTGGCAAGACCAGCGTTGTCATGCTTGGGAGCGGCACACCTGTGCTGGCACCGGAGAATTCCGGTCCGGCCGTGGTGGTGGTGGCTGGTGGAAAATCATATCTGGTCGACTTTGGTCCGGGTGTGGTTCGACGCGCCGAAGCGGCCTATCGAATGGGAATGGAAGCGGTCAACCCGAGGCGCATCACCCACGCCTTCGCCACCCACCTCCACTCCGACCACACCCTCGGCTACGCAGACCTGATGCTGACCCCACCGGTGGTCGGTCGGGACTGGCCACTCCATGTCTACGGCCCACCGGGCATCAAGGCCATGACCGAGCACATCATGGCCGCCTACACCGAGGACCTCAACATTCGCAAGAGCCGAAAAGGCATCACTGAGTTCAGCGGATACGAGACCAAGCCTGTCGAATTTAAACCCGGTGTCATCTACGAAGACGCCAATGTCCGCGTCACCGCGTTTGCCGTAGCGCATGGAAAATGGGAACACGCCTACGGTTTCAAATTCGAGACCAAGGACAGGACCATTGTCATCTCCGGCGACACCACCCCCACCAATCGAGTGGCAGAGACGTGCGACGGTTGTGACGTCCTCGTACACGAAGTCTATTGCTACGAAGGCTGGAAGAACGGCCCCAAAGATTGGCGTCACTACCACAAGCATTACCACACCTCCGGACCGGAGCTGGCCCAGCTCGCCCGCAAAGCGAGGCCCAAGCTGCTCCTCCTTTACCACAAGCTCTTTTTCGGCTGCACCGAAGAGCAACTTCTCGAAGAAGTGACGCGCCGGTATGACGGAGACGTCAAATTGGCCGAGGACCTCGGCGTTTACTGAGGAATCTGCCCGCCTTTGCTTAAGTTTCGGCGCAGATTAATGCCCGGCGAGACGGGCGAGGATCGGCTGGAGGCGCTCGGCCAAACGCCAGAGGCCCTGAAGCTGGGATCGGAACGCACGACGGTCAAAATTTGAGTCTGTATTGATGGTCGCAGAGAGGCGAATGGCTTGCGTGCCGGGATCCCATTCGAATTTGGCTGTCACCATCTCCCTGTTGAGGGCCAGGAGTTTGCGCGCCAGTTCGACAGATGGCCCGTCCCCATGCTGAAGCACAATGAACCTGTTGATACAGAGATACACCGTGCGCGTGGACCGGCTCGTTTGAACGGTCAGCTCAAGGGGCCGCCCCCCGCCATCGCCCCCATTGCCAAGCGTCCTCGGACAGTGACACGTGCGCCCCGCGTCATCGCATTGGCACGCCACGTCTAAACGGGCGAGCTCCTGCCTGACGGCAAAAAAGTAATCAGCGGTTTCTTTGGGGGGCCTGTCATCGGCATCAGCTACAGCACTCAGTGGGATCAATGCAAGAGAACAGAACACTGTCTTGGCTGCCCAGCCCGGTGCTATATGAGCCATTCAAAAAACCGGTCGCTTCGCTTTAGATCACCGTTGTCTTCTCCAGGCCAGATCACCAGCAGGGCCTTGCCAATACAACTTTCGATCGGCACCTCGCCAAAGGTGCGGCTGTCCCGGGCCCGATTTCTGTTGTCTCCCACCAGGAAAAATCCGTCCCTTACCTCGTGTGCGTCAAAGTTCTTGCGGCCTGCCCGCTTCATATGGCCCACCCGGTAGCGATGTCCGCCAAAGCGCTCTCTGGCCACCCGGACCGTGTATTCAAAGCGCTCGCCAGATGTTCTGTCTTCGTAGACGAGATCATCCAACTGTTCTAAATCTTTCCTTTTGCCACTGGCGATGACCGTGTTATTTCGAATCTCAAATGTAGATCCCGGTACGCCCATCACCCGGGCGACGATCATGGTCTTGGCATCCGTGGGGTTGGTGCAGACAGCGATCTCCCCAGGCTTGATTTCTCCTCGTGTGTAGACCAAAAAGTAATCTCCTGGGACCAGGGTGGGAATCATGGAGAACGAGTCGGTGCGGGCCAATTCAAACAGGAAAATCCGCCCGAGAATCGCTAAAAAAGCGA
>JASJCT010000212.1 GCA_030065855.1 Myxococcota bacterium | reverse complement strand
CCTCTAATCTTTGAAATTCCTCAGCTTTTTTGTTTCGTATACCCAATTGTCTAACCTCTCTGAGAAGCACAAGCTTCCTCCAAATCAAGGGGAGGTGACAATTGTCAATATTGAAAAAGGGGGGGAGGGGGATTTTGTCACCTCGCAATGCCAGGGGAAAAGACGAAATCCCCCCAACCCCCTTTGCCAAAGGGGGAGGTGTTTTACCCGGCATTGTAAACTGGACAGAGCACTAATTTAGAGAGTCAATGCTACAATTCTTTGGTGGGAAAACATCGTAAATGGTGAAGTCCACCCACAATATGGCCTTGGTGCTAGGTACACGGTCTATGATTTCATTACCCCAACCATCCACTGGGTTATCCCACATTTCTTCCCACCAATATTGATCCTCAGGGTATCCTATTTGGAATCCAGAGGGGACACTGAATTGTTCACCCCACCATTCGAATTCTCCCATCAAGTTGTCGAAACTGTCGATACAAGAATCGTTTAAAAAAATAAATCCCGGATCTTCATACGGCATCATTTCGGGCAGCCAGTGTTTGAACATCATTGAGTAGTTCTCGTTATATCCCTTGAGCTGTGTCATCCATTGCGCCACTTCAGCATCTTCCACCGGATGATCATCTGACGGCTCGGTTGCCTGGTTCCATTCCACGTCAAAACCAAAGCCGAGTACACTCTCGTGATGGCCGTACTTTGTAAAAATCATGTCTATCAAATTGGGCACATCACTGATGCCGGACTCAACCTGAAGCCACACCTTAAGCCCTTCTTGGTCAAACAGATCGAGTGCTTGTTCGTTGCGATCAAACAGGGGCTCAAATACGAGGTTGTGTGTCTCCACACCAGGGTTGGGAAAGCGGAGCATACACGCGCCGCTGTGGAAAATACTCTCCTCGTCAAGCGCGACAATGCCGATTATCCAGACACCTCCTGGCGTGGCTCCCGGATACATTGCCGCCATCTCTTTGGCCACCCTTACCCAATATTCGGGCTCTGGAAATGGCAGCCCTTGCTCTTCGAATGCATAGGGTGAAGCTCTAAAGCCTGCGATGAGCTCCAAGTCGTCTAGGCTTTCCTCTGTCCCATCTCCCTCCTCGGGATCCTCAGGATCATTGTGGTCTTCTGCGTAGAAATACACGTCGTCGATCGCGTAATCAAACGCTAGCCATTCATTGTAACTTGGAAAGCTGAACCTGATATTGAGTAGCTCACCTGGTTTGAATGCTTCGGGTCGCCCCCATCCCAATTGAAATAGTTCGTCAAAGTCGACATAGTACTCAGTCATCTCTTCGGTAAGATGGATTATCTTGCCGTGGGAGTCATTGCAGTATGCTTCGCATAGACCGCCTTCTGATTCAAAAGCAGTATCCTTGGTTGCAAAATCCAATCGTATGGGATTTTTACCTTTCGCTTTAAAGCGAATACCAGCGTACTGACTCGCATCATAGACTTGCATATCTGAAGTGAACGTTAAACCGATCACGCTGCCCCAGCCCATGAATCCCTCCCCGTAGGTATGGGCACATGGATTATCATCGCCGCAATTACTCGTTTCAAAACCGTTCTCAGGATCTGGAAATTGCACTGATGCTTCGTCTGGTGTGCCATCGTTATCCACAAACCAAGCGCCGTCACGCCCCTGGTGGGCAATAATTAAATGATCGCCGTCATCCATATTGTCTATTAAAAGTGGATCGAGTTCACCGGTGTCAGTATCGCCGTCACTATCCCCATCACTGTCAGCATCTGAATCACTATCACCGTCGCTATCGCTGTCCCCGTCACCGTCCGTATCGGAGTCGCTTTCGCCGGTGGCTTCCGAGCGCGGATCATTTACACAAGAAGAAGCCACGATCAATAAAACCACTACGAAGAAAACACTGGCAATTCGGAAACATGTTTTTTTGATCATTGGACAACCTTTTTGGTATCACGTTCCTCGCATATTGGAGGGTTCGACAAAAAACCTACGATATTTTAGACGCCACCCATTTTGTTAATCAAGGGCCCTACGGTGAAAACACTCCCCAAAACAAATCTAATCCATGTTAAAAAATGGCACGATATGGGTGCGAGCTTCGACAGTGATGAGACACAAGTATAGATTTCGACATTAAAAAAATAAGAAATGCCCTCTTTGTAAAGTGCGTTGCCTACTAATCTTGATATATAGAAGAAGATACTTCTGCTGGTAAAGACAGGAAGTAATATGAAAAAGAAATATTGGTTCTGTATTCTGACAAACTGCATGATCCTCGGCATCATCATTGGATGTGGCGGTGAAACAGACGCCAATGATGAAAATGGAGATGGGAACAGTGATGGGGATAGCGATAGTGATGGGGACACTGATGGGGATGGCGACAGTGACGGGGATGGCGATAGCGATGGGGATAGTGACGGGGATAGCGATTCAGATAGTGACAGTGATAGCGACGCTGACAATGACGAGCTGGATGATTTTGATACTGATGCTGATCTGTCTTTGTTAGCATTCATCGATGATTTTGAAGATGGTGATGACCTCATTCTTGAACATGGTCATCGTGTTGGTACCTGGTTTGTTTTCAACGACGAAACTGAAGGAGCAGAACAGACGCCTTCTTTGAACGAACCGTTGTGGCCCGAGGACTGCGATTTGGAAGGCGGTGGGATGTACTGCCTTAAAACCAATGGCTCAGGCTTTAGTGACTGGGGCGCCGGCGTTGGCTTTTTTCTGAGAAGCCCTGGCGAGCGGGACTGCGAGGGATTTCCTGAACCTGGAACAATGGAACCCTTTGACGCAAGTAAATTCGACGGGATTACCTTTCAGGCTAGAGGCTCGGCCGATGTAAAATTGGAAGTCGACCTGACCATGCTGTCGATGCTTCCCGAAGATCAAGGTGGGGAGTGCACGGATGGGGACAATTGTTATGACGTTCACGGCCGTAAAGTAACATTGCAGGATGAATGGACAACCTATGCTTTTATGTTGGACAGAATCGTACAAGCCGGCTGGACGACAAGCCCGGTAGCGTTTGATCCGTCCGAGTTGATGAGCATCGTTTTTTGGGTAAATACCGGTGGCGATTTTGAGATTCAGCTAGACAATGTGGCCTTTTTCGGCGCCAAAGATGACGATGTAGGAGAAGGTACAGACAACAGCATCCACGACCTCAGCATGGCAGCCGGTTTCAGAGCTTCTTCCTACGGGGCTGTGGACTGGGAAGACGTGGATTTTTGGGCTAACGCTGGGACTTCCATTGCCGGGAGATTCCCCGGTGCGACGCCAAGCTCAATCTGGATAGTCGGCGAAATCGCCGTTGATGCTGAGGATCCGGAATTCAACGGAACGTGCAAAATGAACTTTCCAGGTGCGACGGACCGTTTTGAAGATCTTGAATTCAACGACTGTGATCTCAATGAGGAAGCACTGACCGCGTTTGACGAGCTGGGGTATAAAATTTGGCTTCAGATCGAACCGGGAATCGCGGATGTCGACCATATGATCGATCTAATCCTGGGGCGATATTCCCATCATGAAAGTGTGATTGGGTTTGCTATCGATGTGGAGTTTCTCGGTGTAACGGAAAACGGTGGCTGGCCGGATGCCGTATCTGTTAGCCAGGCGAACGATTGGCTGAGCCATGTTAGAGAATACAACCCCAACTACTCGCTTATTCTAAAGGAATGGAGAGACGACTTCCTTCCTAAAGGTGCGGATGATGGCGTTATTTTAATCTTCGATCCTCAGGGATTTGGCTCTTTTGCTAACATGGTAAACGCGTTTAGTTCTTTTGCGGCGAACCACACTGATTCAACCGTGGGATTTCAAGTAGGATACGATAATGATATTTCTTGGTGGGGCGGCATGACCGATCCGGTGGATGAAATCGGCACGGCATTGATGGATGATATTGATAATATGAAAGTGTTCTTTTGGGTTGACTTCACACTGCCCGACATTGTCTAGATACGCTTCAATTCAAAGATTGGACGCGTCGAAGATGGATAGATCCTAGTGGTAAAACAGGAATCCCATCATCGAGGGGTCGATCATGCTCCGATCTTAAGTCCCCATAAGTTTCATTAAACGAGTGAAGTGAAAGGAAGGGAATTTTCCAACCTGTCTACACCCACAGGCGCTGTCGTCATCTCGACCACTGTCGCCATCCGAATCACTGTCCCCATCCGAATCACTGTCCCCATCCGAATCACTGTCCCCATCCGAATCACTGTCGCCATCCGAGTCACTGTCGCCATCCGAATCACTGTCCGCGTCGGTATCTGAATCCGCGTCGGTATCTGAATCCGCGTCGGTGTCTGAATCCGCGTCGGTGTCTGAATCCGCGTCGGTATCTGAATCCGCGTCGGTATCTGAATCCGTGTCGGTATCTGAATCCGTGTCCGTATCTGAATCCGTGTCCGTATCGGTGTCCGTGTCCGTATCTGTGTCGGTATCAACATCCGGCACCCCCTCGTTGAGTATTCGCCTATACGGGCAATGTATCTCGCCATCGCGATGAAAATACATCCGGTCACAGTTGGAGTCGTAGTCGCTTTCGCCCGGGTGTATCGTCCAACCCGATATGACAACGTCGAGCAAGGTGTGCCCTTCGCCACCTTTCTTGAGTGTCCAGTGGACGTGTGGGCCTGTGGAGAAGCCCCCATCGCACAGCGCCTGGGCTTCATTATCGGCGTATTTCCCGATCGGATCATTGCGCTCCACGGTATCACCGGTTTCGAACATCAGATGATCCATGTGGTAGTAGCTGGTCGACCACGTATCGTCCATCACGATCGTCATGTTGCAGCTCGAGTGGATCTTGACCGTGCCACTCGACGACGCCACGACCTCCTCGGGAATCGGATCTCCCCAATCCTCCCACTTTGAGTAGTCTATAGAACTCATATTTTTGCCATGAGTGCCATTGAAACTCCATTCACCGCCTACGAGCCACGGGAGTTGAATGCCGATATCGGTCAGACCGACCCGTGGCTCAGGCCGGTTGACTCGACGCGCGCTGACGATACCGGGGAACAGACGCTGGTAGATCGACCCGAGCTCGTAAATATCGTCGTCTGAGAGGACCGTAGCCAGCGCCTCTTGGGCGCTGAACTTGCGGGGTCGAGACGGATCGTTCGGATAGCGCGCAGCGATGAGCTGGGCGCTCACGTCGCGCGTTTGTTCGATAAATCCGGTTTTCGCTGACAGATCGCCGAATGGCTGCAGATGCTCTTGGCGGGGCACGCTGACGGCGCTCGACTGCTGCTCGATGATTGCGATCAAAAGCCGTGGGCTGATTCCCTCTTTGCCCGCGAAGTGCGAAATGGTTTCGGCGTGAGGCAAAAGATGCGGCGCATGCTCACCCATATATTCGAAAATATCAAAGTTAAACATCTCCCTATGCGAGTATACAAAATCCATGGCAAAGCCGTCCGACAGTACCCATGTCGCGCCGAGGGGTAAATCCTCTGTCTCGCTTTCCTGTCCGCCTTGGATAACTGTATTGCTGGTGCCCGCATTAACGTCACCATATCCAAAACAGATCAGGGCCAATGCTGCAAAAAATACAGTCATTGTCTTCAAACGCAGGTCCATTTCGGTTCCTCCTTGTTTTGCAACATCACACTCAAAGGCAAAACTGCTCCGATTGCCGTTTTCCGTCCATGCAGTGCCTTACCTTTAAGCATACGTCTTTCTTAGATAACAACTTCATCCTTGTAATTCAAGGATAATCTGTAAAGTTATGTAAAGTCAACAGGAGCTCATCAACGCCATCGTAAAAATGAAAAAGCGCACCCACGATTTGGGTGTCCGCGTATTGCTCAGCAGGTTTCAAAAGCTTTTGGTATTGAAATCAACAAAGATATAGTCCGTCGTGTTTTGGCAATACTTGGGCTGACCGAAATCAAAACATTGCCGTATGCCCCATTATCTCATCCATTCGTGGAGCGGTTAATAGGCACCACCCGCAAGGAATATCTCGACCAGGTTCTATTCTGGAATGCCGTAGATCTTGAACGCAAGCTGGATGCATTTAAGAACCTATCTCAGTAGGCACTCCCGTCGTATGGCGCCCGATCCACTTCGCATTGCTGCGTTACTCCTCCGCGCCTTGCCACCAGCAAGACTTGTCGTCCTGCCTTGCACTGCTCGTGTCTCAATC
>JASJCT010000093.1 GCA_030065855.1 Myxococcota bacterium | reverse complement strand
AGCATCGACCTGGAGAGGCAATGCAGACGGATTTTACCAATGCTAATGAGCTAAACATTATCATTGCTGGTGAGCCTTTTGACCATCTTTTATGTCATCCCGTGTTGCCCTACAGCAATTGGGAGTGGGCGACGGTCTGCCCTGCAACGCTCACTGAGAATGAAGGGGGAGTACTCACTTAAAATGATCGATTGAATCGGACTACGATTCAGTGTTGGTTCAAATATTTGCGTGAAGTCTAAGCCGTCGGTTCAGACGGTGGAATGTACAAGAAGAGGCCGTGCAAAATATGTGGGAAATGGTTCTGGCCGAATCGCCGGGTGGGTAATCGGCAGAAGGTGTGTAGCGCTCCGCAGTGCCAGAGAGAACGTCAGCGAAGGAACTGCGAGCAATGGCGTCGTAGGAATCCGGATTACGACCGAGAGGATCGGTTGAGGAGCAGTCTTGTTCGAGAAGAACACGGCAGTGAACAGCATGGCCCCGGGCATCCATTTCGTAGACTTGATGAATTTGCGGCGCGAAAGTTAGTGGACCTGGAAGTGTTTGTATTCGTTGATGAAATCAGCAGACACCTCGCCGAGTGGACTACCGCGTCAGGATTCGGTTGCAGATCTGTAATAGTTTGAAATCATACAGAAAAGAGACCAGAGGATAGTCCTTACCCTATCAGTATCATCGCCTAAATGAGCCAATTTGGGCGATTTTCGCCACAATATTTGCAGATCCGACTCTCAACATGATAGAGTTATGCTTTGGTGGATGGATTTAGTCCTAACACTAGCACATGGAGGTTCCATGCAGACAGCCCGGTCTCCAGAAAAACTCACGGATCTACTGCAAAAACAGACGATAGTTGACCTTCCTACCATTCGGCGGGCGCTTGGGGATGTGTCGATACAGACGGCATTCCGGTATCTCAAGCTTGTTCCCTACCGCCGCAGCTATGACCACAACGGACGCTATTACACTTTGTATGACCCTATGCGTTTCGACCGCTTGGGATTGTGTAGCATCAAGGGAATCCATTTTTCCGTCGATGGGAGCCTCAAGGATACCGTTCGGCGCCTGGTTCATGAGGCACCATCGGGTGCCACCCACAGAGAGCTTCAGCTTATGCTTCAGCTGCGAGTACAAAATACACTCCTCGAGTTATGGCACAAGGCAGAGATCTGTCGGGAATCACCGGCGGGGTTCTATGTTTATCTACATACCGACGATACCGTACGGGAGGCCCAACTCGCAAAACGTCGAGAGCAGCTTGTTGTGCAAAAGGCACACGCAGAGATCACAGATACCATCATCATTGAAGTATTGCTCACGCTCATTCGGTATCCGCATGCAAAGCTCGCGGGATTGGTGAGGCGATTGCAGGGACACTCACCACCCATCACAGCCGAGCATATACGCATTATTTTGGATCGATACGACCTCGCACATATCGGGGAAAAAAGGGGGCGCAAGAAGCGCTGAAATGGTTACGCCTACATGCGCGCCAAGCAGGCTGGTCCGGTCCTCAGATGGCACGTGTCGTGGCTGGTGAAAAGCGGCCCTCGCCCAGTATTGACTATGTAGCCGAGGCCGGGAATTGTCCTTGCTGCGGGGGAGACCTCCATGTGCACAAAAGTAACAAACGGCAAGTTGTCACCTTGACTCACGGTCCGATGGAGGTCCGAGAAATTCAAAAACAATGTGCCGAAAAGGATTGCCCTCCTCTCCGTTCCAGCGAGCTTGCCCGATTGGTGAGGCCGGGCCAAAAATACGGCTACGACCTTGTCGTTCATGTCGGCCTAATGCGCTACAGGGCCGGATTGCAACGAGAGGAAATTCGACAGACGCTATGGAACGAGTACGGCATCTCGTTGTCAGCCGGTTCAGTGTCCGCGTTATGCGACCGTTTTCTTGTCTACTTTGAAGCACTGCACATCGAGCGAGCGCCCTCTCTTAGGAAAGCCCTTGGTGAGTATCCCCTGCACCTCGACGCCACCTGTGACCGAGGCAAAGGCGGATTGTTTGTCTGTATCGACGGTTGGAAAGGTTGGGTGCTGGGAGCCGGCCGCATTCCTTCTGAGAGCGCGGAAAATCTAACTCCGATTATTGAAAAAACGGTTCATCTTTTTGGGATGCCCGTTGCTACTGTACGGGATATGGGGACCGGGGTTGCAGGGGCTGTAGAATTACTTCGTAAGACTGGTACCCCCGACCTTATCTGTCACTATCATTTTCTAGCTGCGGTCGGGAGAAGCTTGTTCAAAACGCTTTACGACAAGCTCCGCGACATGATCAGGCAATCCGGATGCCGGGCGGAAATGCGTATCTTGCTTCGTGACCTCAAAGCATATTCGTCGTTAGATAAGAAAAAAGGCCGTTTTGGTTTAGGACCGATTCGAGATGAGCTAAAGGCTCTCGTGCTCTGGATTCTCGAGGATGATGGACACTCGGATGCCCCTTTTCCTTTCGCGCTTCCCCATCTCGACTTCGCCAGACGCTGCAAACGTTTGGATGAGCGAATAGAGCAATGGATTCGTCGCCCGCGAAAAGCAGCTGAAACCCGCGCGATTGAATGTCTCCAAACCCTCGTAGAACGGCTTGAAAATATTCCACGCTTCACCAATACGCTGGAAGAACTCAATGCGCGATGGACTGCTTTTTGCGAACTACGTGATGTGCTCAGGCTCTCAAAAGCAGAGCTGCCACGAGGCGACACTCGGACAATGCAGCCGCAATTACCGGTATTAGAAATGCGCAGGCTACAGCAGATCAAGCAAGCCGTTGAGCAATACACCACCGATATGGAGAAGCGTGCTCAGGCCAAAAAGAAACGGGCGAAGCGGTCAAAGACCGCTGCTTCCATTATTCTCGGTTACCTTCAGCAATATTATCCGTTCCTCTTCGGACATCCTCAGAAACTGGATGAAGACGGATGTGTCGTTGCTGTCGTTCAGCGCACCAATAATGCCGCTGAGCACTTTTTCGGAAGAGAAAAACAGCAGCTGCGCCGTAGAGTCGGCAGGGGTCAACTCGGCAGGGATCTCGAAGACCAACCGGCCCAAGTCACTCTCGTCCCTAAGTTGCCCCTAAGTTGCCCCCTAAGTTGCCGCTCAGAGACCCTGAAGGTTTGTCAGTCGAAAGAAGGGGGAAAGACTGGCGGCGTCCGCGATCCTTTACCGGAAGGATACTTCGGGCTTCAGGTTCAGGTATTAAATCGGGTACTAGTTCACGTTAACTTTTGAGATTTAGAGCGATTTGGCGCAGCTATGCAGAGGGAGTGCGGCCCTTGAGGAAATTATTATTATATCTGAAGCACTATCAGGTGGTCAGAAATAGGCGTCGAGATATGGCTTGATAAGTGGCGGCCTGAATGTACCTTCAGGGAACGCCCGGTCCCACATCCCCATGCGGTAGTCGATGGAAGCCTTACGATGCTCTGATAAAATCTCTCGCCATTGACGCTTGAACGCTTCGCGCCTATCCGGATCCGAACAATGACATAATGGCTGACCACCAGACACTGCTGGATTGCGCGGTCGTGAACGCGGATCTGTCTGATACTGTTCTGTTACGCCCATCGCTTGGCGACCATCTTTCCTGAGCATTTCCTGAACCCGTTCCTCGACCGCACGTACTTGTGCCCGAATCCACGCTTGGCGCTTGTACTCCGGCCAACCAGCCTGCCCAGGTATTGGGGCTATTTCTAGGTCCAACCACTGGACATAGTCCTGAGGACAATGACTCTTCTTGCGATGACTCCCGGCAAGGTGATACCCATCCCAATCAATACGAAAAAATCGAAGCTTTTCCCCGCGGGCAAGATGGTGGAATGTGGTGAAGAAAGGGGATTCCTGCACGGTTGAGACCAAACCGTCTTTTACAGGGTTGGTGATTGCGTAAATCATCTGCTGTTCCACTGATACGTCATCCAGACAGACCGTGGTGCGATATGTAGCTCCGAATGCGTGCCCATTCCTCCCCCATTTCTTGTTGAGCTTAATTGCGATGTAGCTAAAGAAATTGCGAAAGAAAGGCGAGATATTGGGGAGTTGTTCAGCAGTTACAGAGAAACCTATCTGGAGATGGTTAATGTTCGATTCCACCCAATGAATTTGAATAGGGGCCAGCTCCTTAGCTCTTGCGGCAGCTACGCCGATAATATCGATGATGCTTGGGTCAGGGATTTCCTCATGGAATCTGTTGAAAGCCTCGACCGTGCAGCCATTTGTGAGGAGTGGGTGATTTGGGTCGTGGTCAGGTTTGAAGAGGAACTGTTGGTCAACGGTACGGATGACCGCAGCGTAGACTTTATGTGGCTCGAAAGTACGGATTCGTCTTCCCATACCCTCCTTCTCGGCCACTCGAAGCGGATCGTTTCCAAAAAACAGAAAGAAGTGCAAAAAAAATTTCAGGGTCTCTGAGCGCCCGTTTGGGGCGCCCGTTTGGGGCGCCCGTTTGGGGCGTCCCACAGACCGCCGACCACAGCACTAAAATACCCGGACCCACCGTACGTGCCGCCACCTAGGGCGCTGCGGCGAAATCCACGGTCCCCAGAGGCCTGATGTCCCGGGGTCCCTTCGAAGCCATGGACAACGTCCGGACCAGCGTTCTGCCAATTGCGGAAATCCACCACGCCGTAACTGTGGGCGCGCTCGATGTGGGCCGGCACGATCCAGGCATCCCAAAGGCCCTGCTCGTACCCGGCTTGCACGAACTCAACGCCCAAGATGGCGTCTTACTTGGTCGCGTTGGTTTTTGAAAGGAAATCAAATCCTTCCAAAAGGCTGGCCTCACCCACGCGGCTGGTGTCAGGGTTGCCTCTGTCAAACCTAAACTCGAACTCGCTAATGCCAGTGGCCGTGTTATCGTACTGGTAAAATGCAGTAGAGCAGTGCTCATGGCCTGGTACGTTCCATTCCAAGCCAGAGATTACGATCTTGTCCGGATACATTGCGCGGGTCTCTTGAATATCTGGATAGACATAGTCCCGTAGGGACTGCCAGCGGTACATATTGCCCGCCTCTGGATTGTCACCGAGGATGGGTTTGACCGGATACTTGTCCGTATCCAGCCAGCTGACCCCTTCACCGTCCCGGTTGCGACGCCCACCGTGCTCGCTATTGGTCCACCAGTCCAAGCCGTACGCCGGATTGGAAGCCATTACCTCGAAAAAGGGGTCGCGGCCGTCTGTGTACAATGTGTGCTGATGAAAATCTCCTGGTAGATACGCGCCTTTTTTACCGCACCTGTGATAGGCTGACACACTCAGGGCGCTCAGGGTGATGGCCGCGGCAACTGCAGCAGCAGCAGAAGCGATACAAAGGGTCTGTTTGGGGATGGATGGCTGTTTCATGTCGATGGCTCCTTATGGTTGAAAAACAAACGATAGAGGTCCCTCGCTTCAAGCAGCCCAATCTGCCAGAGCGAGAAGAAACGCAGCTTGAGCATCATCTATTCATGTGGCAGAGATTGGATGGGTTGATGAAGTTTCTGCAAAATTATCCGACCAGTTTGGTAGAGAAATCCCTGAAATAATCTTTGCAGTATTGAATTATATTCGGCGTTATTTGTTTGTAGCGAATATGCGGCATGTAACGGTTAGTTTGAACCAATTACAAGAGTAACAAGTATGAACAAGAAAAAAGAACATTTGTCAAATCCCTTTCAATAGTAGTGAAAGTCTCCAATAACACGGCTGGCGGATTGCACAGCGATTGAGTAACAACTCAGAATATGGAAAGAAACGAAAATCATTGATTGATTTTATTACTTTTATATGAATATAGGTTGCCTGTGCATGATAGAAAAAGGCGAAATAGGTTAGGAAGAAAAATGTATAAACCGACACTATTACATTTTCTAGTTTGTCTGAGTCTCTCTTTCGTCATGTCTGACTGCGGTGAATCTGTAGATGACTTTGCTCCTGAAGATGGAAATTCCGACGCTGATGCTGATTCCGACACTGATTCCGACACTGACAGCGATTCTGACATGGATGCTGATGGCGGTGAGCCGGATGCCTCGGATGTGGACAGTGATACTGATACCGATATTGACACGGACACGGACTCCGACACTGATACCGACACTGATACTGACACCGACACGGACTCCGATACCGACACCGATACCGATACGGACTCCGACACCGATACTGACACCGACACGGACTCCGACACCGATACTGACACCGACACGGACTCCGACACCGACACCGATACGGACACCGATACGGACACGGACTCCGACACGGACTCCGACACCGATACCGACACTGATACTGACACCGACACGGACTCCGACACCGATACCGACACTGATACAGGTATCGAAGAGGGAGACATCTGTAAGGTCATTCCTTGGCCGGAGAACAATTGGTGGAAGGATTTTATTTTGTACGGCAGGTGTCGTTTCGAATCCATGGCCAATTATTGCCGCTACAATTACGGTGGTTACTATTCAGAGGATCCATACGGCAACTGCAAGGAGGGGCTCTTTTGTTGCCTGAGCAGGTCGGCCTGTGATGAGACCCATCCGAAATTCAATTACCGCTGTTGTGATGATGGATGCGAATCAGGTAGCTACAATTTCCGCGCCGGGTGTTCACAAAGGAATTGGTGTTGTGAAGGCGACTGCCATGTCCCGTATGGGGCAGCGATATCAAAAACGAATTCAGCCAGTGATGTACGAACCAGCAGCATCGAATTTCCGGTTGATACTGATCAGGCATTGATTACGGCGAGGCTTAAGTGGAGAGATCGCGCTGGTATGCCAACCGCATTTGATACGACACTGGGGCTGTCCGGCGGTGAGATATTCCAGGCCTTTACCAAAAACGAAAAGCCATTTGCCCGCTTGGGTCTTCGGGTCTTTCCACTACAGATAGACCGCGACTACTGCTTGACCGTGAGGATAAACAAACAGGCGTCGACCTCGTACCAGATGACGACAGAAATCAGATCGTGCACAGACCGCGATTTGGTCATTGCCACGGAATCGACGGTTACAGGCGCGAATAAAGTACACGTCGTTGAGGCAAGGAACAGCCGGGCCCAAATTGTCGATCTCAGGGTTAAGTCCTTGCGAGAGGAGGTGGTGTCGCCAATCGCCAAACTGTCACCGCCGGATTTAACTGAGCAGTGCCAGATCTCTGGTCCAGCAAGCTAGCTTCCCCTGAGCATTGAACCGTTGCTCCATCAAACAGTGCCTGTCTCGTCGATGCCTAAGTCTGTTGGCGTTGCCTATCGTCGTATTTTGCGCTGCGATCATACCGCGTATTGTTTTTCTAAATGAACTCGAAATGCATTCTCCGACGTTTGACGCCCCTGAAGGAGGGGATTCCGCTTTTTTCGATCGGATTGCCGCCGGGGCACCCCTGCCAGAGCGCGCTTACTTCCACTCACCGCTCTATCATTTTTTTTTAGGGAGCGTTTACAGGATCGTCGGACGCGATTTATGGACGGTGCGCCTTATTCAGCACATTCTGGGGGCACTGACGGCAGTACTCGTCTACCTGACCGCGCTTCGCCTTTTCGAACGTCACGCCATTGCCGCTATTGCTGGTGTTGCGCATGGGTGGATCGGGCCCATTATCTTCTACGAAGGCCAGCTCCTCATCGACGCGATATTGCCGTTTCTCATCGGACTCTTTGGGTTCGTGATAACATTTGATATTGCTTCCAAGAAACGGAGATGGCTCACCATATGGATCGGATTGGTGATAGGTATCGCCGCTTTGGGCAGGGCAACGGTGCTGATCTGGTTGCCGCTGCTGGTCGTCTGGATGATGCGGCGAAGTAGAGCAGGTGCTGCCTGGTTCAACCCATTGCTCTGCGTTATAGGTGTGATACTCGCGATTATGCCAGTAACCCTTCGCAATTATCTGGTTGAGGGTGAGCTGGTGCCAATAACGGCCAACTTTGGATTGAATCTCTATATCGGCAATAATCCAAATGCGACGGGCACCTATAACCTCCCAAGAGAATTGTGGTTTCGGCCTGGAGATCCCTCGGACGACTTCTCAGGACGCAAAGCTGGTCGACTGGCGTTAGGAAGGGATCCGAGCTCCAGCGAACTATCCGCTTGGTGGTCGGGTAAGGCATTGGAATATACGGCCGAATCACCCGGCCGAACTGCCTGGCTCGCTTTATGGAAGATGCGTTTGATGCTCAGTGACTACGAGCACCCCCAACTCTACAACTATTATGCCTACCAGCGCGTTGCCCCGATTTTGAAAATACTGCCGACGACTGGCTTTATCATTGCTCCGGCACTCATCGGTCTCGCACTGGCCTGTTTGGGTGGGCGCGTTTCAAATGCCCGAGGCCATGCACAATGCGCGCTGCTTTACATTCTGGCTTTTATGCCGTTCTTTGTGGCAGGGCGGTATCGCGCTCCTTGGATAACCCTACTTGCACCCTATGCAGCGTGGATTATCTGGATGCTGGTCAGCGCTGCATGGCGGCGCGAACGGCTCTTATTGGCGAGTCTGATACTTGCACTATGCATCAGTGGTGTGGTTTCCTTCATACCGATTTCACAGAAGCTAAGCCTGGCCCCTCAGTACAACGCGTTTGCATCGGCTGCATTAAAACAGAATCTGCTAGAGCAAAGCACGACCTGGACGCGACTCGCGCTCTCGGAAAACCCATCAGACGCGAGGGCATATACTATCCTCGGACGCACGCTACTCAGTGGCAGTCAATTTTCCAAAGCACGTGACGCCATGGCACAGGCTGCACAAATACTCCCTCAAGATGCGGCGATTCATCACCTTCTCGGCGTGTCCCAGCGCCATCTGGGACAGCTTAGCAAAGCTGAAAGAACCCTCCGCCGGGCCGTGGCCCTGGGCCCTGGCAATGTTAAGGCCTGGATCGCGTTGGGACGGGTCCTTGAGCTACGCCAAAACACTGACAAAGCCATCCAAGCATATGAATCAGCACTCGTTCTTATCGACCACGCGTCAGCAGATGCTGAGTTCATCAGAGAACGGTTAAAGACGCTGCAAAACCTGCGTGCTAACTAGGGTTCTCGCTTTTTCAATGCCCCGGCCATCGTCAGCTTTACCTTTACTTTGTTCGGTGTTATCGAGGAAACGGTTATGTTGTCTGGAATGCCCTCTAAGGTCACGTTCCCCAGATAAACACCCAGGCGATGCCGCTGTTCCTCTGGTATCACAATCACCGGCACGATCGTTGCGGGTTCAATCTTTTCGAGAGCGATCTGGGGGCCTTTGAGCCCCACCGCCACTTCCGGGGGTCTGAGTTCGGCCGACAACTCTGTCCCCCGAACCGTCAATGGGAGTCTGGGCAAGATGCGCTCCCCAGGAATCCAGCGTACATTGAGCCCCACGCGAAGCTCATCTCCACCCCGGATAGATACTCCTTCGATCCACTTTGCTGGTACAATCTGGATATGCTCACCCACACCAATGCCATCAATATCGATGTCTTCGGTCTCCACGGCAGTGATATCCCGCATGGCAGAAGAGGGTCCTATCACGGATACAGCGGTTGGGGTTACAATTGGGTCACCTTTAAGCTCTGTTCCCGACTCCAGCTTACCGAACATGCGGACGCGCACTGGCACGCTACGGGACACCAGACTCTCCAGTTTTACAAGCACCGACTCTGGTGTTACCCGTACAAACTCGGTTCGCGTTGGAATCTCAAAGTCCTCCTCGGCAAAGTAGTGTTGGTACGTGCCCTCTTGCTTGTCGCGCAAATCGATGTCCAACGGGCGAAGCTCGCCAGGCCGAATGGATTCAACTGTGGAGCGGGGTCCTCGCAGGCGCAGGCGCACTTTGTCGATGAGCTCTGTTGAGAGGACAATGCCGGATGTGGGCTCCGGCAGATTCCACAGCACTTCCACATCTAAAATCCGCTCTGCTTCCTCCTGATACATGACCAACAGATAGAGTCCGATGGCGATGACAGCGGCAACCCCCTTGAGCCCCATATTCTCAGTTACAGCGCTTTTTAGTAAGCGCTTCATCCCGCTAAGATCGACGTTCATGGCCACGTCTCCAAATGGACAGTGCGATAGGAAAAGGCGCTTTGCCAAAGGCACTTAGTTATTACTGTCATCACCTCGTTCCTTTGTCGCACCGGTGTCCTCGGTCTGGGTTTCCTCACTTGGAAGCGGGGGCGATGGGGTGGATGGGCGATCCCCGAGCTTGAGTTTGGGCGCTTTGGTCTTTCGCTCCTCTGCAGCTTTTTGCCGCTCGCGGATCCGTTCCTTTGAGAATAGGCCGTGCAATGCCTTGCGCAGGGATCCCACGTCTAGGTTTTTGCTCATCAGGCCCCCAAAACACAGGGAGATGGTCCCGCGCTCCTCCGAGACGACCACCGACACCGCGTCTGTTTCCTCGGTAATGCCAAGGGCTGCCCGGTGGCGCGTGCCCATGGATTTATCCACCCGCGGATTTGTAGACAAGGGAAGGAGTGCTGCGGCTTGGCCCACGCGATAGTTCTTAATGACCACTGCGCCGTCGTGAAGGGGATTTTCCATTCGAGGAATGAAGACGGCATAGAGCAACTCCTTTGTAACAGCTGCGTCGAGGGTGGTGCCGTTTTCCATAAACTCGGTAAGGGATGCTTCGCGCTCAAACACGATGATGGCGCCGATGCGCTTGGCAGCTAGGGAAGCGGCGGTTCGGACCACCTCCTCTACGACCTGGCTTTCCTGGGCCTTGGTGAACCACGCGAACCGGCCCATTCGGACGAGGGCGCGCCGAATGTCGTCCTGAAAGATAATGAGCAAAAAGATAACCGCGACTTCCATGAATTGATCGAGCAACACATACGTGGTGGCGAGCCCCAGCTGACGGCTGAGCAAGTATAAAATATAGATCAGGAATAACCCTAGTGCCATGGGCACGGTTCGGGTACCGCGAATGAGCAGCAGCATTATATAGAAGAAGTAAAAGACAATAATGAGGTCGATAACGGCGACAAAGAGATTCCCCCCACCCGAGATATTTGACAGAAAGTCAAACATTTCCACCTCTTGGCGTATGGTGCGGTGCATTTATGGTAGCGATTTCAAATGCGATCAGTGCTGCCTGCTTCATGGTCGCCACGTCATGGACGCGCACGGCAGTGGCATTGCCTAAAATCGCTGCGGTCACCGCTGCTGCAGTGCCGCCAATACGATCGGAAACGTCTCCCTTAGCAATGTCGCCGATAAACGACTTCCTGGAAGGCCCGACGACCACTGGGAATCCGAGCCCGGTCATTTCTTCCAATCGCGCGAGCAATGCCACGCTGTTTGCTGCTGTTTTTGCAAATCCTATTCCCGGATCGAGCCAGATCTGATCCTTCCTAACCCCTGCTGACTCGGCAACGTCAACGGCCTTTAGAAGCTCTGCGATGACATCGCGGACCACATCTGCATACTGAATATTCAGTTGCATGTCCTGGGGTGTTTTTCTGGAGTGCATCAAAATAATATCGACATTTGCCGTGGCAGCCACCTTTGCCAGGCCATTGCCATACCGCAACATCGATACATCATTAATCATGCGGGCACCTGCATCTACGGCTGCACTGGCCACACCGGGCTTTACCGTATCAATGGAGATGACCGCGTCTGTACACCTGGACAGTGCCTCGATGACAGGCACTACCCGGCGCTTCTCCTCGGCTTCGGTTACGCCCGCGCTCCCGGGCCGCGAACTCTCTCCTCCAACATCGATAATATCCGCGCCCTCATCGACCAGGCGTCGTCCCTGGTCCACGGCCTTAGCAGTCGAATAAAACAACCCACCATCTGAAAAAGAGTCGGGTGTGACGTTCAGTATCCCCATTAGTATGGGCTTGCTCTTGTCCAACATCTTAAAAGCGCGCTTTCGAACCAATCCCAAAATGAATCGATACAAATCGTTCGTGCGGCTATTTTACCGACAGCCGAGGCCAGGGCGCAAGTAATCCTCATCAATTACCACTGGGTCCAAAAGCGATATGAATTTGGTGTATGCTCGGGAAAAGGGAAAGCGGCTGAGATGGCGCAGGCAGACCCATTCAAAATCGACAGGCCCCTGTAGCCTCACCCGACCGCTCGCGTGCGCGCAGATATACACGTCCATCACAATTTTAAAGTGGGTGTAGGCGTGCTTCACCTGGGTCAGGTGACGCCGAATATGCACGTCCAAGCCCACGGTATCGCGGATTTGACGACAGCATGCCATCTTGGGAGATTCCTCTGGTTCTATCTGCCCGCCAGGGAATTCCCAGAGGCCCCCGAGGAGTCCCTCTGGATTTCGCTTTGTAATGAGCACGCGGTCTTTTTTGAAAACAACCCCGGTCACCAGGTGATGGGTGGGAATGCGACGCCGGGGCATCCGCTTTGGGTATGCCTGGACCATCTGTTCGGATTGGGCCTGGCATGCTGTAGCTACCGGGCAGACATGGCATTGGGGCGCCTGTGGGGTGCAGATGATCGCGCCGAGCTCCATCATCGCCTGGTTAAACGTACCGGGCCGGTCCGTCTGCAAAAGCTCGGTCGCCGCGGTAAGGAAGCTGCTGTGTGTTGCAGACGTATTCGCCGGTTGATCCAAGAGAAACAGACGAGCGACCACCCGTTTGACATTTCCATCCACGACCGGCAAGGGGTGGCCGAAGGCGATACTCTGAACGGCCGCACAAATATAGGGTCCCACGCCAGGGAGCCTTTGGAATGCCTCGGGACTGTTGGGCACGATCCCGCCGAGTGAATCGAGCATCACACGCGCTGCCCGGTGCAGATTGCGCGCCCGGGCGTAGTACCCGAGTCCCTCCCAGTGCTTTAGAACCTCCTGCAGAGGTGCCTCTGCAAGGCTTTGTACGTCTGGAAATCGCGCTAGGAATCTCTTGTAGTACGCGATAGCAGTCGCCACCTGGGTCTGCTGCAGCATGACCTCTGAGATCCAAATGGCATACGGATCCCGCGTCTCCCGCCAGGGCAGTCGGCGGTGGTGGTCGCCGTACCAGGTGAGGAGCTGCCGCTGAAATGTCTCAATCGATCTCGCGTCCATCTCCTAAATTATTGGGCCTCTGTAATGCAGAGTTTGTTGCCGTCGTTAATGACGGTAAACAGCCCATCGTTCCGTGCCACGCGCGCGTCGATCCAGGATTGAATATCCGGTGCCGCATAAAACCCACCCGGTTCTAGTCTTTTCTCCGGTGCCTGAGAAAACAGGTGGATTTGGACCTTCTGACCCTTGATCAGCCGCAGTACCCGGTCTGTCTTCCACAGGTACAGCTCGAAATTGTCTGAGATCTCAGCGCGGGCCGCTTCTAGGGGCTGGGGTAGCAGGCGGACCAGATTATCCCAAAACAGTGCCTTGGACCTGGCGTCCGGTGCGATGCCGCTCACATCTGGCGGCAGATCTGGTCTGCCGTCCAGGGGAGCGATCACCAGTGCCTCGCCACCGGGTAGGACCGCACCTTTGAGGGCCAAGTCAAAGCAGTTTTGCGTGCCGTACAGAGCCTGGGATGCAGGCGGCCCACCAGGAGAGACAATCACGTACTTTGAAGGCGTTACTTGGATCTCCATGAGGCGATCCACAACCGCCACCATTTCCCTGCAGATCTGATCCGGGTCGCCGGTTTTGATCCAGTACACGTTCTGACCGGCAGACACCATGTCCAGACCAAAGGTCTGAATTTCAGCTTTGACCAAATCTCCGGCCTCGTTCAGAACGAACTGCTCGCTCATTGCCCGGGCTTCCCGACCGTCTTCGGCAAAGGGATTGCTCCTGCGCTGCACATCTCCGTGCCAGGGATTGCGGCCAGGACCGGAATCCGGGTGTAACGCCCATTTGTGGTTCATGGCCACGGTCTGGCCCGACGAGACCCCTGGTACGATCTGCTTATCGATGGATGAGTAACCGTTGAGATAGTGGTGTTTGGATTCGTGTCCGTACACCCTTAAATCGCAGCGCATCCATTGGGCGTTGCATTTGAGCACAGTACCCCGCGACGTGGTGCCGAGGTCTGCAAACGCGCTGTTCTCAGAATGGTGAGGCTCAAACTCAATATCCATGCCCAGTCGCGTGCGCGCTGCTGCGACCCATTCACCCGTACTCTTGGCGTAAACATCGGGATTGTGTGTCCCGGTGGCCGAGATCACGGTCACGGATGCGGGATTGCCAGCGGCCACTTCGTCCAACAATCCGTCCAGAATATCCCGCTGCAGGCCAGCGCGAAAGGCGTCTGAAATCACGATGCCCACCCGCTTGCCACCTGCCATCTCCCTGAGGCGCGATCGATCAACAGGTGCCGCAAGCGCCTGTTCAATAATGGTCCGGGCATTGCCGGGAAGGGGCGTGGGCTCCCTCGGTGCTATCAATGACCCATTTACCCTGTCCCAGGGAATGGTAAAGGATCGGGTTTCCTTCCCATAGGTCAGCTCAAACTGTCCACGTGTCATCTAATCCTCTTTATTTATAGGTTTTTTCCAATTCGCTGACGAGTTGGCTCAGGCGATTGAGTGCCTGTTCTATCGGTAGCGGGGACGTCATGTCGACCCCGGCGCTGCGCAGCGCGTCCAAGGGGAATTGACTCCCGCCGAGTTTGAGAAAGTCGATGTACGCTTCTCGCTCGGCCTCGCCGCCTGAGCGGACGTTTTCGGCCAGGGCGATGGCTGCCGAGATGCCGGTAGCGTATTTGTATACATAGTAGGCCGAATAAAAATGGGGAATTCGCAAATACTCCAACTTGAGGGCCTCGTCGATGATGATCCCACCGCCGAAATAGACGTTCAAAAGATCGTGGTAGGCGTCGGTCATAGAAGCCAAGGTGAGGGGTTCGTCAGCCTCGTCCATTTGGTGGACGCGATGTTCGAACTCGGCAAACATTGTCTGGCGGCAAAGGGTGGCGCGGATGTTATCGATTTCTCGGTTGAGAATATAGGCCTTCATGCGCGGATCGTCCTTGTAGTGCTCGAGCAGGTGGGCGGTGAGCAGCATTTCGTTAAAGGTCGAAGCCACCTCTGCGACGAAAATGGTGTAATCGCAGTAGACATAGGGTTGATGCAGGCGCGAATAATGGGAATGCATGGAATGACCGGCCTCGTGGATAAGGGTGTAGAGGCTGTTGATGGTGCCGGCCTCGTAATTCAGCAATATGTAAGGCGGGGAATCATAGCATCCCGATGAGTATGCCCCACTGCGCTTGCCCCGGTTTTCGTAGCGATCTACCCACCCGGCCCTCAATCCCTGTGTGAGCACGGCCACATAAGGGTCACCAAGGGGGGCAAGGGCCTCGGCACAGAGGTCGACCGCTGCCTCGTAAGGCAGGTGAAAATCCACGGGAGGACCAATGGGTACATAGGTATCGTAGATGTGCAGGGCTTCTAGTCCAAGAACCCGCTGGCGCAGTGCCAGGTATCGGATAAGGGGCGCTAGATTACCCCTGACCGTTGAGACGAGGTTATCGTACACCGTCACAGGCACATCGTCCGGGAACAGGGTCCGCGCCCGGCTCGAATCAAACTTGCGACTGCGCGCGTAAAACGTATCGGCACGGACCGAGCCCGCGAGAGTGGCAGCAAGGGTGTGTTTGTGGTCGTCGTAAATGCGATAATATTGCTCAAATGCGATCTTGCGGATGTCCCGCGACGGATGAATGAGAAATGTGCTGAAATTGCCGTGGCTGAGCTCGACTGCCGTGCCGTCCGAGTCGGTAATCGTTCCAAAGACAAAATCCACGTTATTTAATTGACTAAATACCTGATGGGGGGTCTGCGCCATATCTCGCGACATGGCGAGCAGGCTCTCGATCGGCGCATCTGCCGTGTGGGGGCGGTAGCGAAGCATCTTTTCAAGGTGAAAACGGATCTCGGCAAGGGCGGGGTCCTTTAGGAATGCCTGCACGCGATCGTCCGCTATGGCGAGGATTTCCGGCCGCATAAAGCTCGAAAGTTCTGATGCCCGGGTGATCAGGGTCGACGTTCGCTGGTACATGCCCTGGTATTTTTGCTCGGATTGATCTTCATCGTTCTTGAGGTGGGCATAAGTGGAAAGCTGATCGAGGTTGCGCGATACCTCCAAATCGAACATCACCGCGGCTTTTAGGTCGCTGGCCGATCGATGGAGCGTCCCTTTAAACCCCTCATATGTATCAAGAGATTGCGCTGTTTCAGCGTACAATTGCTCCCATGCTTGATCAGACGTAAAAAACGGGGTCAGATCCCACCTGTCCTCAGCAGGAACATCTTGTCTTTTGGGGATTGAGCGAATGGCCACGGTTCTCTCCTTTGAAATATTCGACCCTATTGGCCGCCTAAAGAAACTTGCAACCCAATAGATGCCGCAAAATACTTGAGGCCGTCTCCCCAAGGCGTGAATTGTATCCGGCCGTATGGGCCCAAATTAAAATCCCTCGCCAGGGCGAACGCATAGCCCAATCCCAGATTGATACCACCGTGATGTTCGGCACGATATCGGTGATATCCCACGTGGACATCCATCCATACATTGCCGAGCGCATCCCCCCCTTCCTCGACGAGGGCGCCCCTCCGATCAACTGCAAATCTCAAGCGAATTCCAGCAGTTGCGAATATATCTCTTAAGGCGCCTCGCTCGCCCTTGGAATAGATGTTGGCGCCGCAAAGCACGGATAATGCCAAGAATTCCCGGACCCCCAAGTCCGCACCCAGGGTTCCCTGTCCACCCACCTCCCCCAGGCCCTCAATTGCCAAATCATCCCAAAGGGCGAACATGCCTCCAGCAGCCAAGTGAAGATTGATAGTGCGAAAGTTGGGTGTACCAAGCAGGGACAGCTCAGTGTCATTCGATGTAGATATGGCATTCGTGTCAGCCGCGACACGATCTGAAAAAAGCACAATGCAGAAGGTTAAAAGAAATGGCATCGCCACCAACCGCTGGCATCTGATCCATTGTCCCTGCATGCCACATCTCCTGGTTATCCGTGAAGGAGCGTTTTTCTCCTCGCAATGCAATCGGCCTGCATGCTAGTGCAACCGGGGGATGATGACAAGCAGGGAGGGAGGTATATATACAGGGGTTGCGGTATTGGGATATGGAAGTAAAATGTCGATGTCTGTGCTTAATATGATACCATGCTAGACTTATTAGCTGAAACATGGCTATGCGATGAGGTGGGTTCGAACGGTGTGTAAGATTCAGGTATTGCTCGTATTTGTTACTGTTGTGGTTGCCGCATGCGGCGCTGCCCAGGATGACGATTCGCTTCTCAACTATACGCAAACCGCAGAGCGACAGTTTCGAGATGCAATGGATGAGTTCGAAGATAAAGATTGCGTTTCTGCTGAGCGACTGTTTAAGCGATTGCGAAAGAAGTTTCCCTACAGCAGGTATGCGGTGCTCGCCGATCTCAGACTCGCCGATTGTCAGTATATCCAGGGCAACTATGCCGAAGCAGCGGTGCAGTACCAGCAGTTTGTCAAAGTTCACCCGACCCACGAAGACGCCCATTACGCAGCGTATCGCAGTGGCCTTAGCTATTACGAGCTGATGCCGGGTGATTTTGTCGTCATGCCACCCTCACACGAACGGGAGCAGGCATCTGTCCGGGATGCGCGGGCTGCGCTTTCCGGTTTTTTAAGCAAGTACCCGGATAGCCCTTGGTTTGAAAAGGCAAAAAAACAGTTTCAAGAGGTTGAGAATGCACTGGTTCGTCACGAGATGTATGTGGCTGAATTTTACCTGAGACACGACGATAAACGCGCTGCGGTGGTTCGCTTAGAGGGCATTCAAAATGAATATCCAAAGTCGACACTTGTGCCGGACGCCATGTTGCTGCAGGCGGTAACATTTGTCGAAATGAACAACCAAAGAGAAGCCGAGCGCGTGTTGCGGGCGATAATCGACCTTTACCCGGATCACCATCAGAGCCTCAGGGCTCGAGATTTCCTAAAGCACCTCGGACGAGAACAAGGGGGTGCCGAGCGAGGTGAGGATGGATAAGGAGATAATGCGGCGGCTTCACAAGGGCCGCGAGCACTATGAAAACCAGGAGTACGAAAAAGCAGAGGCCAATCTGCTGAAAGTTGCAGCGTCGGAGGACGGTTTTGCCGACGTCATGAACATGCTGGGCGTCATCAATCACGACAAAGGACAGGTCGCCTACGCGCAGGAATACTTTGAAAAGGCGCTGCGCATCAATCCGCGCTACACAGAGGCTGCGCTCAATCTCGCGGTGACTTACAACGAACAGGGCCGCTACGCGCAGGCCAAGCAGATCTACACCCACGTCACCAGTTTCAGTGCTGACAAGCGAAAAGAGATAGAGCCCTTTGCCCGGGGCAAGCTCGCCAACATGCACGCCGATCTGGGCCGAGCATACGCAGAGCTGCAGTTGATCGAATCGGCTGTTGAGCAGTTTCGCCATGCCCTTGAGCTCTGTCCGGATTTTGTGGACATCCGCACCAGGCTGGGCCAGATACTGCGGGATGCCGGAGATCTGGATGGCGCGTGCGCTGAATTCGAGAAGGTCAAAATCGAGCGACCCACCTATCTCCCGGCTCGAATCTCCCTCGGGGTTACCTATTTTGCCCTGAACGATCGGGAGCTCGCTCGGAAAGAATGGGAAGCTGCCCTTGAAATAGATCCCGAAGACAAGGCGGCCCAGATGTATTTAAAGATGGTCAACCAGCTCCTCGCAATGGAAGAAGCTGAAGCCGCGGGGATGCGCGTAGAAGTGGAGACGCCCACATCCGAGAAAAGACCCGGCGGAGATGAGCTCTCCTTCACCTTCAACGGAGAGCGATCTGAGGTCATGCCGGTCTCGACCGCTGAGCCCGATGTGTCCAGCGAAGATGCGGGCAGCGAATCCCCAAGCGAGGACAATAACGACCCACGTGACCCTAAATCTGAACCGTAGTTGGATCCTAGACCATGACGCCGATGGCGTGTTAACAGTTTTGATTGGCTGAATTAATTACTTACCGAACAGCACTTGGCAATCTTCGAGCACTGCGGCGGGATGGCCGTTCACGTCCACGGAGTTGTACTCCAGGACCAACGTGCCGGCCGCGTCCAAGAGCTTTGTCTTCCGTTGGGGTACGAGATCTAAAGAAGTAATTGCTGCGCCATAGTAAAGCGCCAACGTCTTTTCCGTATCGCTCCACAACTCGTACTGAAACTGCTCGTTTTCAATGAACTCGGCATTGGACTCGGGTTTGTTGAAGCTGACACCGACGATGGTCACGCCAAGGGCCGTGAAATCTTCGTATAGGTCGCGGAACCCGCAACCCTCGATCGTTCACCCGCTCGTCGATGCAAGGGGATAGAACCAGATCACTGTGGGGTGGCCGACAAGGTCGACCTGGCTGCGCTCAGCACTGTCCGAGTTGAGTGCGGTAAACTCTGGTACAGGAAGCGCTTCCTCTGGTATGTCCCCGTTCAAATCCTCGGTATCTGTATCTGTGTCCGTGTCCGTGTCCGTATCCGTATCTGTGTCCGTATCTGTGTCCGTGTCTGTGTCCGTATCTGTGTCCGTGTCCGTATCTGTGTCCGTGTCCGTGTCTGTGTCCGTATCTGTGTCCGTGTCCGTGTCTGTGTCCGTATCTGTGTCCGTGTCAGTGTCTGTGTCCGTGTCTGTGTCAGTGTCTGTGTCCGTATCTGTGTCCGTGTCTGTATCTGCGTCTGTTCCGGCGTCTTCGGTGCTATCGTCCGCAGCATCATCGTCTTCACTGCACCCCACCATTCCAATCAAAAGAATCAGCGTGAGCAGCAACAGTATGCTGAAATACTTCATCATTCCTCCCTCGTGTCTGGCAACTTCAAAGAAGTGTCACTCATTGCATAAGAAGCATTGCGCAGGTGGTTAATATTGTTGACCCACCCATGTCTTTTTTCACATATCATAGAGTTGTGGATTGACGCAATTGGGCAGGCGGTTTCCCTGCAGCCCGGCCAGTAGGTTTTCGCACGCCATGATGCCCATCTTGGCCCGGGTCGTATTGGTCGCACTGCCCAGGTGGGGCAGGATCAGACAGTTTTCCAGGCTGAAAAGAGGGTGGGTTGGCGGTAAAGGCTCGGGCTCTGTGACATCCAGGGCTGCATAGGCTATCTGCCCAGCTTCGAGCGCGCCATGTAGTGCCCCGTGGTCGACGATGGGTCCCCGTGCCGTATTGATCAGGACAGCTGTTGATTTCATTGCCTGAAACGCGTTGCCGTCGAATAGATGATGGGTTTGTGCGTTGAGGGGGGTGTGAACGCTCAGGTAATCTGATTGTTCGAGCAGCTCTTTAAACGCCACGCTCCGGGCCCCTTCGATTGTTTCTCGGGTATGGCTCGGATCGCAATACAGCACTTGCATCTCAAACCCCCGGGCCCGCCGGGCCATGGCCTGGCCAATACGCCCCATGCCCAAAATGCCGAGGGTCGCGCCGTGTACGTCGCCTCCGAGCAACAACCCTGGGGACCAGGTTTGCCACTTTCCAGCACGTGCGAAATCAATGCCCTCTCCCAGGCGCCGCGCCGCAGCCATGAGCAGGGAAAACGCGAAATCCGCTGTCGCTTCGGTGAGCACACCTGGTGTGTTGCCCACGGGTATGCCCCGCGCTGTTGCAAGGGCCACGTCGATGTTGTCAAACCCGACCGCGTAGTTGCTGATCACCCTGAGCTGTGGACCGGCAGCGTCTAGCATCTCGGCATCGATGGTATCGGTGAGCAAACATAAAAGCCCATCGATGCGGTCGACCTTGGCGAGCAATTCGGCACGGGTCGGGGGAAGATCTGACGGCCACAGATCCACGTCGCAGGTCCCCTTCAGCATACTCAGACCCGGCCCTGGGAATCGCCGCGTAACGAACACGCGTTTTGTCATTCTCAACCTCCGAATCGTCCATAGAAACTTGCAAAGCCGTTAAGATTGATACATGAAAATACTAAGAGGGAAAAGCAGCATCATTACAGCGGCCTGCGCGCCCAGAGGGTAATTATTGTTCAACTGATGTGAACGTGGTAGATTAATCAAACATGTTATTAAACGGAGATATGAAGAGAGGCGAGTGATGGAAAAGACGGAACTTGAGCCCAAAGAACTGCTCGGCTTTGCTTCAAAGCGCGAGGAGTTCTTTGAAACCTTTTTCCGCAAAGGGGCTGAATTCGCCAACGAGTTGCTCAAAGAACTCGAAACATTAAGACACGACACAGCGTTGCTCACCGAAGAGAATGTCTCCCTGCGGCATCAACTGGCATCTGACGACGCTATTCGCGATCTCCTTAAGAAAATTGAGTCTCTCGAAAGTGAAAAGCATAAGATGCGGGAGCATATTCAAAACGCGGCTGCCCGCACCGAAGACTATGCTGGGCGGTACGCCGAAGTGGAACGAGAGCTCGACACCATGGCCAACCTCTACGTGGCCCTCTACCAGTTGCATTCGACATTGTCCCCTGAAGAGGTGCTCGGCGTGATTGAGCAACTGCTGGCCCAATTCATCGGTGCTGGCAGCTTTGTCATCTATCTGCGGTCCGACGACGGGGATGTGCCAGTGCTGAAACCCGTCCACGCCTATCACTGCGAAGAGGTGACTGGAACGCGCATTAGATGGGGCGAGGGACCTATTGGCGAGGCCGCGTCTACCCAGGTGCATTCTGTTGCAGATCCCGCGCTGGGGGAGGCCGGGGCACCGCTGGCGTGTGTCCCCATGGTGCTGCGAGGAGAAACCATCGGCGTCATTGCCATTTTGGGATTCTTTGAGCAGAAACAATCATTTGTCGATATTGACTTCGATTTTTTCAAGCTTCTGGGTGTTCATTCGGCGTCCGCAATTGTCGGGAGTGGGCTCATGGCCCGTGCGGGTGACATATCACCCGGCTTGGAAAGCTACAAATATTTGTAGCGTTTAGGGAGGGTGCAGTAGATGGCGGAATATACCTGTCTTGTCGTGGAAGATTCGCCGATGATGCGCCAACTTCTGGTGTTTGCCCTATCGCGGCTTAGGAATCTTTCCGTCGTAGAAGCAGACGATGGGGTGGACGCGCTAAAGAAGCTGGCAGCAGGGCGATTTGATATCATCATTGCGGATATCAACATGCCGATCATGGACGGCCTAAAGCTCGTCAAGCGCATCCGCTCCGACGCCATTCACTCCGACGTTCCGATAATGATAGTCACCACCGAAGGCGCTGAAGAGGATCGCCAACGGGCCCTTTCTCTTGGCGCAAATTCCTATATTACAAAACCCATCCAGGCACCCCAAGTCATCGCGGAAGTAAAGCATCTTTTGAATATCGAGTAAGGCGGCCACCGTGCGAGTCATCATCATCGGTGCGGGCCAAGTTGGATCCGCCATCACCGGCGCCCTGGCCGGGGAGCAAGCAGACGTGGTCGCCATCGACCTCGTAGAAGAGCAATTGCGCGAATTGCGGGATATGTTCGACATTCAGACCCTTTGCGGTTCCGGATCAAATCCCAAACTGCTGGCCGAAGCCCGGGTCGACGCTGCTGACATGATCGTCGCCGTTACTGACTCAGATGAGGTCAACATGGTGGCCTGCGCGATTGCCCGATTGCGCGCGCCCCATGCCATCCGGGTCGCCAGGGTGCGGGAGCGGGCGTTTCTAGCAGATGCTGCTGTCCTTGGCGAGGGCGGTTTCGGCGTTGACCATGCGATCAACCCCGAGCTCGTCACAGCAGAGCGTATCCGGGAAATCCTGAAAGTGCCCTTTGCCACAGATGTGGCCGACTGTGGTCCTGGCCTCAAGCTCATCGGCATTCGCATCCCAGAGGGGTCATCGCTCGAGGGACGGACCTTTGCCGAGCTCAGATCCATGATCCCAGAGGTGCGGATCCTCGTGACCACTCGCATTCGTTCCGGAAAAATTCGAGTGCCCGGCGGATCCGATGACATCCGTGGTGGGGACACCCTCTTTGCGGTGTCCCGGCCCGAAGACATGGAACGGGTTGCCGCGCTTTTTCAGTTTTCATGGCGGCCTGCCAAGCGAGTCACCATTGCTGGGGGAAGCGGGGCCGGGAGGATCTTGGCCGAACGTCTCGAGCGGAGCAGCCGATACACCATCAAACTCATCGAACCAGACGCGGATCGGGCCAACGCCCTGGCAGAGACCCTCGATAATGTTTTGGTGCTAAAGGGAAACCCGACCGACGAGAACCTTCTCGTCGAGGAAAATATCCGCGACTGCGATGTCTTTATCGCTGCATTGCGCGAGGCAGAGACCAATGTCATGACGGCCCTAAACGCAAAGCGGCTCGGCGCCCATCGGGTCATTGCCCTCACCGATAAGCTGAGCTACATCCCGATCATTGAAAACGCCGGTGTGGATGCGGTTGTGTCTCCCAGGGCCCTGGCCATTGGCACGATCCTCCATCACATTCGCAAGGGAAAGGTCAAGGCCGTGATTCCATATGGCCACGCAGCCCAAGCCGAGGCCATCGCGTTCGAGGCCTTGCAGACCTCCCAGGCAGTGGGCAAACCCCTCAAGGCGGTTCGCTTTCCAGACGGCGCCATTGTCGGCGCCCTGATTCGGGAAGGCAGGGCGATTATTCCCGGTGGGGACGACATGATACTGCCCGGAGACGATGTCTTCTTTTTCGCGACCAAGTCGGCGATTCCCAAACTCGAGCGACTGATGGCAGTGCGGCTGGAGTTCTTCTAGGTCCAATGATGTTTTCCAGGCTAGCCCTAAAGTTCATAACCTTCAGTATTGTGGCGTGTTCCGTGCAACAGCTGGGCCCTGCTGCCCATCGATCTGAAAATGCCAGGACAGACGCGGGAACACATCTGCAATCAGGGCCAACAGACCCCCTGGTGCAAGCTGCCACCGACCCCACACTGGGAGGCGATGGTGGCACGCCTATCCCCACACCAGGAGCAGTGTCAGCAGCGACCGCCATACACCATACGCCTCTTGGGACTGAAACTGGAAGCTCAAGAACAAAAGTCTGTTTGAGTCCGGGCCATCCATCTGAACCAGATGACAAGCTCTTTGAGGCCATTATCAATCGAAAGGTATGCTATTTTTTAAAGGATTTGCTCAAGCAAGCCGGATACGAGGCCATGCTCGCCGTTACTGATATTCCCATTGGGTTGCTCTTTTCAAGTAATTTCGACAATGAAAGCCCAACATTCCAATCCCGGCTAAAGGTGGTCACGCCAGAGCAGAAGGCCCAGGTGTGCAATGAGTGGGGCGCCCAATACCTGATCGCCATCCATCACAATTACGCTTACGACCCCAAGGAAAATCACACACTGGTGCTATATGCGGATGACGCGAACTTTGAACCGCGGTTTGAAAATGCGAACAAATGGGCATCTCTCACCGCGACCCAACTCAAGGGTACCATGGCAGTGACCAAGGCGCGCTTGGGTAGTGATTTGGACCTAATCGGCTACTCCCTGACCATTTTGAGTGCGTCGAATGCTATCGGCATCCTCACGGAAGCGTCTTTCTACTCGAATCCAAAAGAACGGGCGCGGCTCAATACCAATGGGTATTTAAGGGAAGAAGCCCGCGCCATCTTCAGGGCCTTTCAAGCGTTTGATCAAACCTATGGGGATAAAACCCAGTCCGTTGAAGTATCAAACCCGTAAAGCATCTCTCGAGCTAGATAGTTCCCATCTAGCTAAGCATCACCTTAAACCGACGCGTTTGAATGCCGTGTCCGCCTTCGCCGAGCCTACGGCGAGATCTTGGATTCTCGAGATCTAATTCGAAACTCGATAACCTCGCCGTAGGCTCGGCGGAGGCGGGCTCTGGACCTTGGCGACGATGTCTCGCACCAAGAGGCTGGCCAGGGTGAACCCAAATGCAGCGGTCACCTGGACTGCAGAGCCGTTGATTTGCTTTTGAGCACTGCTCATTGCCTGTCCTGTATCAGCTGTCGGCGTGGGCAGAACATCGCTCTCCTGGTTGTCCCGCACTGCTGCTGTCTCAAACCTCGGCAGGTTTTCATTACTGAAAACGCAATCAAACGGCGCATTGACACCCCGGTTGCGCAGCCTTTTTCTCAAGTGCTTGCCAAGGGGACAGCCGCGCACTGCCCAAAATGATCCGGTCTGAACGCGGGTGGGATCGAGCTTGCACGACGCGCCAAGGGAGGTGAACACCACAGCCCTCGTGGCAAGGGCCGTGGCGAGCAGATCGACCTTATTTCCCAAGCTATCGATCGCATCGATGATGTAATCATAGGTATCTAATTTGAATACCTCGCGCGTTTTGGGGCCATATGCAGACACCATCGCCCGAATCTCCGCGTCGGGATGGATCTGCCTCAGCCGTTCGGCCAGCACCTCGACCTTGGGCGTTCCCAGATGGACCGGTGCGGCTTGCAGCTGGCGATTGATATTCGTGATGCTAACCTCATCCGGGTCGACAATGGTCAACTGGCCCACGCCGTTTCTGATCAGCGCCTCTGCGCACCAGCTGCCCACGCCCCCTACCCCGAATAGGATCACCCGCGTCCTTGCGAGCCGAGCAATGACCTCGGGTCCGACAATAAGTGCGAGCCGCTCGAAAAATGGGATGGTCATTGCGGAATGACAGCACTACTTATCCAGGCTGTCAAATCCGGGTTTCTAAGCAGTGAAAACAGTGGTAAAGTGCGGATGTTCTTCAATTCTTTATGAAATGGATATGCGGCATGAATAGCTACGGCAAGAAGGAAATTTCGTCCAGCAGATATGATTGGCAACCAACGCCACTCCCAGAGCAAGTTGTGCTCGTCACGACTGTCGATGCAGAGGGCCGCGCGCATGTCGCCACAAAATCCAGAATCGCCGTCATTTCGTACGGCCCGCCCACGCTGCTCGTATTTGCCTGTCGCGCTGATTATCCCACTGCCGTGAATTTGAAGGCGGTCGGGGAATTTGTGGTGAATATTCCCGGGGATGACCTGGTCGCCACGTCTTGGGTTATCGGATCCAACCCCTCCTCGCACGGACCGCAACTCTTTGCTGAAAATGGGTTGAGCCCAATCCCCAGTCACAAGGTTCACGTCCCGCGGATCGCCGAATGCCATGCCCATTTGGAATGTGAAATCGACCATAAACTCGATATTGAAGGTGATTTGATCGTATTCGGCCGCGTCGTGTCCGCTTCTATGGACGAGAGTATCATTCAAGCGAGTAAGGATAGTGTTGCGAGTAGCTATCAACGGTTGGCCCCGTTTTTTTTCCTCGACGGCAATCTCACCTCATCCCTGGGCCCACCGAGAATGGTCGACGAACCCGTGCCCGGCCCTCGGCACGACTTAACCGTTCTCCATGTAAACGATGTGGAAGAATCGGTGGACTTCTATTCCCGCGGGTTTGATTGGCCTATCCAACTAAAAAAGAAGGGATATGTGGTGTTTCAACTCCCAGATAGCCAGCGTCTCGCGATTCGCCAGCAGGCAACAAATAGTGGTGGCACAGAGCGGGCATCGACCGCAACAACCCGCGATTCCGCATGTCCAGTAGAACTTCATTTTCTTTGCGACAACCTGCCGCGAACCCTGGCACGCTTGATCTCAGCGGGAGCACAGGTGCTTTCCGAGCTCAAAATAAGAGAAGACGGAGAGGAAACAGCCCATTTTGCAGATCCTGACGGCAATATTCTCATTATTGGACACCGGGCTACTCCCAAGCACCCCGCATGAACTAGCTATCCAAAAAGCACGCCAACATTTCTCTGTTGCATTCCTCCCACAGGCACCCAATCATATCCTCAGACAGCAGGCAGCCACCCCCAAAGGCGCATATCACGACGTCCATGAGTATTGCCCTGCTTTCATCATCTACCTTTGAAAGACAGGAAAAGATGTCGGATATCTCGGCAAAGCACGCCAACCCCTCCATACAATTAAGCGTTTCGTCGGTATCCGTATCCGTATCACTGTCACTATCGCTGTCGGTATCCGTATCCGTATCTATGTCCGTATCCGTATCTATGTCCGTATCCGTATCAACATCTGTATCTGCATCGGCATCTATATCCGTGTCTGTATCTGTATCAGAATCGACGTCTACATCCGTATCTGTATCTGCATCTGCTCCTGTGTCAGTCTCTGGATCTGAATCGATCCCGGTGTCTCCGTCTAGTGGTTCAATAGACCAGGTCGATGGGGGTGTGTCACACCCCAAAAGACAGGCGAACAATAAAAAGACGATGCCTGAGTTTCGCTTTCTGAATCCCTGTAAGGATATCATCCTGACCTCCTAGACCATCACCGCAATACGGGACGCCTGGTTCGATCACAGCTTACCTTGCAAATACCTATCATATTCTCTGCATTCTGTCGCATTTAGGAAGGGTCGCGGACTTTTTGCACATCTTCACTAAGGAATTCTTTTCGAATGTCCCGGTCCTTTCCAGATGGGCGCTCTTGACAAATGATAGGGGGTATACAACGATGCTGTAATTTGTTTTAAGGTATTGGATTGACTGGATATTCAGAAAAAAAACTCTCGACCGCAGCCCTGCATTGGGTCAAGCGCGCGTATCCCTTCCTCGCTGTTCTCCTAGGGGTTTTTTCGCTCATCTATCTCGGGGGCAGGACCCTTAAAAATCCGTTATTAGCGGATCATTGCATGAAGAACGCAAAGAGTATCGAAGTTGCCTATAATATCGTCCGCTACCGGGACCCCCTGACAGAATTTGTGGATTGGGATGCGACACCATCGAATCCTAAAGGAAACCGGGGGAGTATTCTTCGTTACGAGTCTCCATTAAGTGCACTGCTGTTGGCCGGCATCTATTCAGTCGTTGATAGCGCTGATTTTACTGTCAGATTAAAAACTGCGCGGTATTTTGTGCTCGCTCATTTAATTGTCGCCTACATTTTGGTATGTCTCTTCTGCCTGCGGCAAACCCCATTTGCTGTGTTGGTGTTTACCTTTCTGTTTACCTATGCGTTCTTCACGGTTTTCTATGCCACGAAGCCACAGGCAGAGACCTTCTCACTATTTTACCAAGCACTTTTCCTGGTAACAGCGACCGGTTTGATGCGTTCCCAAAGAAGTGTTTGGCTCCGGACAGGGATTATCGCCGGCCTTGCTGGACTGCTCAGCTTGGGGGGCAAGATGAACTACTTTCTTATCGCCCTTCCCGTTGTAGCCATATACCCATTTATCGATCGGCAATTTAGCGAAAAAAAGGATAAATTCCTTTATTTTCTTCTGCTCACCGTCATCGTCCTGATGACGCTGTCAGGCCTTATTCTGTTTGCCGATATGGATCTTAAGAAAATCTTCGTTTTTATGATAAAGGGCAACAAACCAATCCTGGATGGCGGCCTTTGGGCGACCTTTGTCGAAGGATTTAATGGATTTGAAACCGTTTGGCATCGCACCCTAGCCGACTTTGGTGCGGTCTCATTCTGGGGAGGTATTGCTGGCTCACTTTATCTGCTGCCAAAATTTATCTATTTACAGAGAAAATCAGTGCGCAGCCAAATCTCATATTATGAATCTTTTCAAATCATCCTGTTCGTTTTTGCGATTGGGCATGCGGTCAACTACATTGTGTTGCGGAATCTCTTTATTCCCCATCGCTACTATGTGGTTCCCATCTATATGATCTTTTGTCTAACGTTCACCGTCCTTGTAGTGGATGCCCTTCGTTTCGCAGCGCACGGAGGTGGTTTTAGAAAGTTATTGATCGTGTTTCAGAGGGTTGCAGCTATTGAAAAAATGAGTGCCGTCATTCTGACCGGATGCCTCATCGGTCTGGCAATCCTCGCCATCGGGGCCGTTGCCTTCTACTTCGGAGAGAAGCTGATAGCAGATGAGACCTTTCGCAGGTGGTACATAGATACCATGAAGTATTATGGCAGTCGCAAGCTCGCCCTTGTTCTGAGCCAGGAAGCTATTAATGGCGCGGTAATATTGAAAAATATCGGCATCGTGGCTGCTTGCATATCCGGCATCGTCTTTGTCGCAACGGCGATCAGTGTTGTCGTCAGATCCAGAAAGACAATACCCAGCCGCTTCCTTTCGTGGATCGCGGCCCGCTTACCTCGTCTTGGCATTACGGTGCCAAGTATCTTGCTATCTACCTTGCTAGCTAGCCTGGCTGTATTTGCTTTTCTGCAAAACACCCAACTGCTGTACAGCGATGACCTCTCACAACAAGCGAACATCAAGGTGGCCAAGAGCCTGGGCAAAGTAAGGGAGGGTACGAGGTCTGGTGATCTGGTGTTGTGTTGGAAGTTGTGTTACGCGTTTTATGCGGATAAGCGATCCATTATTGAGGCCAGGGAGGCGGATTTGGATTACTACATCGCCAACGATGTTCACGCTTTATTAGGTCCGGTAAAGCCTCTCAATTTGTACTATCGACCGATTAAAACGTATGCCCCCCCTGCCACCTACTATCGCTTAAAACCCCTGAGTGAGATCGAAGAAATCCGAAAATACCATTTCCCCTTAAAAACGAGGTGGGGATACGGCGAGTCCAAGCAATGAAGGACCACCCCCTACCTCCTCCCAGGGGAACTATACCCCCGCCTGTCCCCCCACCAAGGGGGGCTGTCCCCTCGACAAAAGCGATTATTTCCATAGTGTTGCCGGTATATAACGAAGAAGCCTCACTTCCGATGCTCCATCAAAAAATTGTCGAGGCCATGTCTTTGGAACGTCGCCCCTATGAAGTGATTTATGTCGATGATGGTTCCGAGGATGAGTCCCCAGAGATCATTGCCGAGCTCGCAGAAAAAAACAGTGCTGTCACGGGCATTCTTCTCAGGCGGAATTTCGGACAAAGTGGCGCAACAGCTGCGGGTATCGATTGTGCGAGTGGGGAGATTATTGTCATTATGGATAGCGACCTGCAAAACGATCCAACTGACATTCCCAAGCTGATAGCACGCATTGACAGTGGCGCGGATATCGTAAGTGGATGGCGTAAAGAACGAAAAGACAACGCACTGCTCAGGAATTTCCCCTCGTGGGTTGCGAATAAACTCATCCGAAAAATCAGTGGGCTCCCGATTCACGACCTCGGTTGCTCTCTTAAGGCATATCGCAAGGAGATCATCAAAGAAGTCAAGCTCTACGGAGAGACACACCGGTTCATTGCCATTTACGCGCATATGATAGGTGGCAACGTAGAGGAAGTGGTCGTCCAACACCATCCCCGCCAATTCGGCAAGACAAGCTATGGACTTAGCCGGGTGATCAAGGTATTGCTCGATCTCATCACCCTCAAATACATGCTCAGCTACGCCACAAAACCCATCTATTTTTTTGGTAAGATTGCACTCTTTGTCGCGTTTCTGGGCATCTGCTCAATGACCGGACTCTTTATCCACAAGTTTGTGTTTGGCACATCATTCATCAGATCGCCGTTTATCCTTCTTTCTTCTATGATTTTTCTCGTCGCTTTTCAGACGTTGCTCACGGGCGTTATCGCCGAGATACTCATGCGCGTTTATCACGAGTCACAGGAAAAGCCAGTCTATCATATTCGAAAAATTATAGATAAGCGTCCGTGCAGTCCGGCATCTGAAAAAAGCCCCGAGTAAAGAGATGCGCGTGCTTATGCTCAACTACGAGTACCCGCCCCTTGGCGGTGGGGCAGGCAATGCGACGTTCTTTCTGCTGCAGGCATTTTCTAAAGCATCAGATTTAACCTTGGATTTGGTGACCGCATCGATTGAAGGCACCAAAGTGGTTCCTGCCACTCGCAATGCCACTGTCCACTATTTGGATATTGGAAAGAAAGGCAATCTTCACTACCAAACAAACAGAGACCTGCTCACCTACTCACTCAGGGCGTATCGCACTTCGAAAAAATTGCTAGAAGATCACCCCTATGACCTGGTGCACGCGTTTTTTGGTATCCCTTGCGGGTATATCGCTCGACATCTCAAGCTACCGTATATCATTTCGCTCAGAGGGAGTGACGTGCCCTTTTATAATCAGAGATTTGAGAAACTAGATCGATTTATTTTCAAGCGGATGAGCCAGAAAATCTGGAGCGATGCGGCCCGCGTTGTCGCTAATTCAGATGGACTGAAAACACTGGCGCAAAGGTCCGCTCCTGGTCAGCGCATCGATGTGATTCCCAATGGTGTGGACACGTGTTTTTTTACCCCTGCACAGAAAAAGGTGTCGCGAGGACCGATTTCAATCGTTTCGACCGGAAGGTTGATTGCGCGGAAGGGATATCGCTACTTGATTCAGGCCCTTGAACGGCTGGAGGGATTTGAGCTGAACCTGATTGGGGATGGCAATCTCTGCTCCGAGCTCCAGGCGCTGGCAAGAGATATCAAAGTAAATGTTGTGTTTGCGGGCAAAAAGAATCGCAAAGAGGTACGGGATTGTCTTCAGTGCGCAGACGTTTTTGTCTTGCCGTCGTTGAACGAAGGCATGAGCAATGCCGTACTGGAAGCCATGGCATGCGCTCTTCCGGTCATCGTTACAGATGTGGGGGGGAGTGATGAGCTCATAAAGGGCAACGGACACATCGTTGAAAAGGCCAACGCAGCTGCGTTGCGCCAGGCCCTCTTGAGCTACAGGGAGAACCCAGGACACCTGGCAGCACACGGTGCTCAGTCGCGCCTCCTGGCAGAGCAGATGAGCTGGTCGACAGTTAGTGAGAAATACCTAGACATCTACCGAGAAGCAAGTGCTGGCGACAGTTTTTGTTAAGGGGTCCAGTGCGAAAGATCGCCATTTCACTGCCCCCTATTCGAACAAATCTGAAGCATGAAAGGCGGAAAGGCAAATACTCCCCAAAGAACAAACAAGTATAATACAGTTTCTCTTTTCAATTTTTGCGTTCTTTTAGCAAGCCGATCACTTTTTCAGACAGCGAATTGGCTCGATTGGCAAACGTATAACGTTCAACCACACGTTCTCTCGCCGCATTTGTTTTTTCTAGCACATCGGGATACGACGTAGCAATCTTGTTAAAACATGCTCTCAATTCATCTCGGTTTCGATAGTACATGATCTCCGAAGGAAACAATTTATGTAGAGATTCGTGATAGTCAGATATTATAGGTAATCCACATGCCAGTGCATCAAACACTCTATTGTTGATGAAACCGCAGTTTTTCATATCATCCCAGTGATCATTGAGAGATACACTTGAGCTGGAGTAAAGCTGCCCTAGTTTTTTATTGTCCAAATAATTGCCTTTAATATATCGGTAATCAACAAATCGTCGCCAATCTCTTCCCCATATACTGACATCTATTCCAAGTTCAATGGCCCAGAGAATACCATAGCGCGGGACACCGCGCGAGTTACCTACAAAAACAACCCCCTCTCTTTGTTTGTTGTTTTTCAATGGTCGCTGATAGAAGGCTTCAGCATCTGTGCATTGAAGCAAAGCAAAAACAGGTACTGAAATCAGTTCTTTCAACCTTACTGCCCACTCGTTCGATGCAACAAAAACCAGGTCATAGGATTGGTATTCTTCAAGGCTGACACTCTCGGGATGGCTGATATTCCATAAGACATGCAAAGCGTTTCTGTTAGCAGCTGTTCGCTGATGTGAATACATCCCTCTGAGTACCAATACAATATCACTTTTTTTCTTGTTATCCCAGTGTGGCTGATAATCAGTTGATACTTTAAGGCCCAGACGTGTTAAGTATTTGGTTAACGATCTTCCAAAATGGTAATCACCCCATTTCTTTTTTCGTTTATCAGATGGTGCTGGATTTTTAATGAGCCACTTCATCGTTAAAAAACTGTAACGCCCCTTACCTCTTGTACTGCCTCGGCCGAGCGCTCCAGGAGCGCGCTGCAATCTAAGACACCATATCACAAGCTGGATGACATCCCGAAGCCATATCCCAGTACCACTTGAAGTGACCAAGTGGTACTACGTCGGTAAGTATAGGGTAAAAGCCACGCCCATGTCCGTATTTTCTGCTTCGATGAACCCGCTGTGTTGCTCGGCGATCTGGGACGATATGGACAGGCCGAGCCCGGCGCCGTCACCGCCAGAGTGAAACGGATCAAATAGATGCTCTAGGTTGACCTCGTCAATGGCCGGGCCGTTGTTTTCGATACGTAAAAAGGCCATTGACTTGCCCTTTAGGGTTTCCCGACCCATGCGAATTTCTATTTGCCCACCCACGTGGTCATCCATGGCTTTAATGGCGTTCACGGCGATATTGAGGCAGATCTGAGCGAGCTGATCCAGATCCCCAAAGACGGTGGTCGATTCGCTCGTTTTGGCTATCGAAATTTGTATTCCCTTCTGCCTCGCTTGCGCGTCGACCAATGTTACAAAGCGCTTTGCCACCACCACCAGGTCAATGGGCTCGGTTTTTATCGGCTTTGGCTTGGCAAAGGAGAGGAACTGTTCCGCTACCCGCCCGAGCCGCTCGATCTCCCGCCGATGAATGTCCCACATTCGGCGCTCGTTTGCGTCCTGGGGAATGATCGGGTCTACGATTTCGGCAGTACCTGCCAAGGCGTGCAGCGGGTTCTTTATCTCGTGGGCAATGCCGGCCACCACCTCGCCCAAGGCGCTTAGGCGACCTGCCCGAACGAGTTGTTTTGTCAGCGATTGTTGCTCGTCGAGTGCCTGCTGCAACTCGGCATTGCGCTGGTTTTCCCGATCCGAAAGATACCCGGCCACCACGGCAACGGTGTAATAAAGGGCGATTTCAAGGATTTTTTCGAGGTTGCGCGCTGGATCAAAGTGATGATGAACCAGAAAGGCATGGGGCACATACACGCCAGTGACGAGGGTCGCGCTTGCGAGGCCACCCAAAAGGCCCATCCGGATGGCCGCAACCACGATTGGTAGGTAATACGCGCGTCGCATGACATCGTGCACCCAGTGGTGTTCGTGGGATGTACCGTAGTGAATAGCGGTAATCACTGCAATCGGCACGAGCACGCCGAGGATCACGCCTATTGAGGAAAACCGCTGAAAAAGCGTGACCAAGCGCCTGGGTACCGGTCTATTATCGCCCTTGCCGACGGATGCCATATTTTTCCATTCGATAGGCGAGCACGTGCCGGGGTATCTTGAGGTACAAGGCCGCTTGGCTCACGTTGCCGCCTTTGAGGGAGAGGACCCGCTCGATGACCCGCCGTTCCAAGTCGATCAGAGAGAGCCCGTCTTCGGGAAGGGGAGGCCAGTCCGCGGTTTCGTTCGGATTCCCCGAACCAGGCACCCCGCCACTATGTCTCGCATAACCGCGGGGGAGGTCGTCGCTAGACACCCAATCGCCAGTCGCCAGTATTGCCAACCGTTGACACGCGTTTTCTAACTCTCGAACATTGCCTGGCCACGGCTGGGCCCGCAACACGTCCATCAGCTTGTCGGACACACCGAGACCCTTCCTCGGGGCATATTGATCGATGAAATACCGCGCGAGGAGGTCAATATCCTCCATGCGGTCGCGCAGGGGTGGCACTTGAACTTCGACGACGTTGATGCGGTAAAAAAGGTCCTCGCGGAATTTCCCCTCGGCCACCTCTGATTGAAGATCCCGATTCGTCGCCGCGACCACGCGCACATCCACCTCGACCGGGATGTCAGATCCGACCACGTCGACGACCCGTTCCTGTAGCACGCGAAGCAGCTTGCCCTGCAGGCCGTAAGGTAGTTCTGCCACCTCGTCGAGAAACAAGGTGCCCCGGCTGGCTTGCCTGAAGCGACCCGGGCGGGATTTGCTGGCGCCGGTAAAGGCACCCTTCTCATGGCCAAACAGCTCGGATTCGAGCAATTCAGCAGGCATGGCCGCGAGGTTGAGCGCGATAAACGGCTTTTCCGCTCGATCGCTCAGGACGTGAATCCTCCTCGCAATGAGCTCCTTGCCAGTGCCACTTTCGCCGGTGATGAGAATCGTCGCATCTGACCGGGCCACCCGATCCACAATATCCACGGTACGTTGCATGGATTTGGACTGGTAGATCATGGGGCGTTCCACCCCGCTCGCTCGAATGCGCAGGTCGTGGACTTCCTTGCGCAACCGGGTGCTCTCGATGGCCTTTTTCACCGTCAGCAGGAGATGATCCCGATTAAAGGGCTTGCCGATGAAGTCAATCGCGCCGGCCTTCATTGCGGTCACGGCCAAGTCGACGTCGGCATAGGCCGTAATCACGAGGACAGGCATGTCTGGAGCCAGGGTTTTGATCCGGGACATCAAATCCATACCGGACATGCCGGGCATGCGCACGTCTGTTATCACCAGTGCATGCCGATCTCTGTCAAAAAGGGACAGCGCCTGCTCCCCGCTCACTGCAGCGTCGACCTCGTATCCAGCCCGTTCCAGATTGAACGTCCCCATCTCCCTACCAGATGGATCGTCCTCGACAAATAGAATACAGTTTTGGGCCATCCCCAATACTATACGAGGCCAAAGACCATTGCGCCAGGCCAACAAGTTAACCGTGGGTAAGCTAGTACCATGTCAAACGTTATTAGTCGGGTTAAGTTAGTAGATTCCCCCTTGAAAAAGGGGGGGAGGGGGATTTTGTCACCTCGCAATGCCAGGGGAAAAGACGAAATCCCCCCAACCCCCTTTGCCAAAGGGGGAGGTCTTTTACCCAGCATTGTAA
>JASJCT010000009.1 GCA_030065855.1 Myxococcota bacterium | reverse complement strand
CAATCGAATTTTACCTTTGAAAACAATTGCTTGGACAATTGAAAATCCCCCTGCCCCCTTTTTCAAGGGGGATTCTTTTCTGGCGATCCTACGCTATAAAAACACCCAAAAATCCTTAACCGAATGCCATTGCCTTGCAGGGAAGGGGGCCGGGGGGATGGGTTTTCTGAATAGGGGCCATTTTGGGACGCCAACCAGCTACTAGGCGTATAGTAGAAGAAACATCTACATGAGAACCACAGCTAAGGAGGTATTCACATGCACCGGGAAATCATCACCGTGGCCAGCACTGAGCGGGAGATGCTCATCGACGTAACCGAGAAACTCAGAAATGTGGTTCGTAAACACCCATCTGCCGCGCTCGCTGCCCTATTTGCAAAAGGTGCCACCTCTGCGGTGATGATACAGGAAAACTGGGATCCGAATATTCGCAAAGACATCACCACTTGCCTGCAAAACATGGTGCCCAGGGGTGTTTGGATACACGACCGGGTAGATGGCAATGCCGACGCCCATATCAAGGCCGGCATCGTTGGACCTTCAGAGACAATTCCCCTAAAGGGGGGTGAGTTGGTGCTCGGCACGTGGCAAAACATCTTTTTCTGCGATTTTGACGGACCCAGATCAGGCAGGGAGCTCATCGTTACCCTGCTGCCCTGATCAATTCAGAGTGTTTTCGGTTCTTTACACCCCGAAAAATTGAGCTAGGCTTAATCTAAATAAGGGGGGATAGCGTCTACTGTGTCCGATCTAGTCGAAAAGATGGTCGCGATTTTGGCCGATGATATCGGCGACATGGTCGCCCGCGCTTCAGTCGAAATGTATATCAAACAAATGGGTGTCACTGATAACGCCATCGGCCCTGAGCACGTGCCAGAGCTAGCCGACAAACTCGGTCCAGGCCTAAGCGTATTTGTGGGATCGAACAAAGCCGAGATATTGGTAACGCGCTTAAAGGCGCTCGCAAAGGGGCACCCATGAACAGTTCAAAGGCAATGACCGCACTCACCCTCGTGCTTATCACCGTGCTGGCGGGTCTGTGCTTTGGCCCATACCACTCGTCGGTGTTTGGGGCTGCCTTTGTCTCGACCTCAAAAATGGTGTGTTTGTTCGCTGCATTTTTCATCGGAATATCTGTGGTGCGGCGCAGCGACGAGACCGATCCAAATCGCCGCAACTGGCTCATCTTGAGCATCGCCCTGTTGTTCTGCGCCATGGGCCAAAGCGTGCTCTGGTATCATCAGACAGTGTTGAGGACGGCCACACCATTTCCTTCATATGCCGATCTATTCTTTGTCGCCTATTGTCCTGTGGCCATTTGGGCGCTTTTCGCTTTTTGTCGGCGCGCGGCTAATTCCGGGCTGTCACTCGGCCCCCCGCTGGCTTTTTGGTGGCCGGCGCTCGCAGTTATCGCCCTTTCTGTCATCTGCCTCCCGTATATTCTTTCACCGGCGATTGAAGCAGGTGGAAGTTTTCTGGAATGCTCGCTCAATATCTTTTATCCGGTCACCAGCTTCTTATCCCTGGCACCGTGTGCCGTCATTCTGCGGTTTGGCCTCAGATTCCGAGGTGGCCGGGTCTTCTGGATTTGGTCTACGCTGATCATTGGGTATCTCTTACTCTTGATTGCCGATTTAATGTTTGCCTACTTTTCCATGCTGCACATGGAGAGCGTGCTCGGCCAAATGGATTTTCTCTATGCCGCGGGGTATTTGCTCGTGGCGCGCGCCATTCTCTTTCAGCGCGAGGTCTTGTCTTTTGACGCTCGTCTATAACGACCTATAATTTACTAAAACAATGCGTATTCCGGGGGAAGAACAAAGAGAGTAGACCCTCAATGTTAAACAAGCTGATCATCTTACTCTTCTTAACCCTATTGCCCCGCACGCTTTTTTCAGCAGAACCCGTCATCATCAATGAAGCACTACAACAGGCCGACATCGGTACCTATCTGGAATACTTGAAAGATCCGAACAAATCCTTGTCGATTGAGGATGTCGCAGGCAGCTCAAAAAACAACCAGCTCATATGGAAACAATCAGACAAGGTAAACCTCACCTTTGGATATCAAAAGGCAGCGTATTGGGTGCGATTCTTTGTAAACAATCCAACAGCTAAACCCATTGAAGTCTATCTACAGGAAGCTGAGCCCAAAATCGACTATATCGACTTGTACATTCCAGAACCGAGTGGCTCGTTTAACAAGATTTCTACTGGAGATATGTACCCCTTTTCCCAGCGCCCCATAAACTATAAATTCTTTGTATTTCCGATTACTATCGCCCCGAAGATAACACAGACAATCTACCTTCGCTTTGAGACCCAATGCCCGATGCGAATTCTATTGAGTTTGATGTCTCCCGAGGCGTTTCAAGATAAAAAGGATCGGGAAACCCCGCTGCTATGGATTCTATACGGCATTCTTTTTGTCATGGTCGTATACAACTTTTTTATTTTCCTGGTCGTCCGGGAGCAGAGTTATTTTTATTATATATTTTATATCGCTGCATTCACGCTCTATTCCATGGGCATGGAGGGTCTAGCCTTTCAGTACCTCTGGCCCAATGCGCACTGGTGGGCCAATTACTCCATCCTCTTCTTTTTAGGATTTTTTGTATGCATGCTCTTCCAGTTCGCAAGGCACTTTGTTCAATCATGGAGAGTTACCAGAATTGGAGATACAACAGGTCGCATTATGGCTGGCATTGCGCTTCTGGTCAGCATTTTGCCTATGATTATAAATAATTATAGACTCGGTGCGATCATCGAAGTGGGTGTCCTGGCATCCATGATCATTCCCATGACCCTGATGCTGCTGTATAATATCACCATACGAAGGGAAAGACTAAAGAGGATCCCCAATTTTCATCCGAGATACTTCACCATCTTATTTGCCTCATTGCTCTTTTTCTTTGCCGGCACCTTTTTGGAGTCATTGAGATCCTACGGCGCTGTGCCTACAACTGTGCTCATCTCAAAGGGCCCTTTAATCGGCGCGGTTATCCAAGTGGTATTGCTCTCCTTTGGCCTTGCCGACAGAATCAATATCATGAAAAATGCACTACAGGAGTTAAATGAGAACCTCGAAGAAAAGGTCCAAACGCGAACCAAAGAGCTGAAGGAAGCAAGAGATTCCCTATGGGGAGAAATGGCACTGGCCAAAAAGATACAAACAGTCCTTCTTCCACCCAAACCCCAAATACCTGGCTATGACATCGCGGCCTATATGATGCCGGCAGATGAAGTCGGGGGCGACTATTACGACATTATCAACGCGGGCGACAAAGACTGGATTGTCATCGGCGATGTTTCCGGTCATGGCGTATCAGCTGGCCTGGTCATGATGATGGCTCAAACGTCCATTAACACTGCCCTGGCGCAAACGCCGGACCTTTCACCATCTGAGCTGTTAATGGTTATTAATAACGCCATCCGGAAAAACATCAAACTGATGCAAGAGAGTAAATATATGACCTTGACCGCATTTGCAGCCCATGAGGGGGGTAGTCTTTATTTTGCCGGACTCCACCAGGATGTGCTTGTATACCGGGCCCAGAGCCAATCAGTGGAAATCATTGAAACAGACGGTATGTGGTTGGGTGTGGTGGACGATATGCAGGGCATGCTGGACGATCATTCGCTTCAATTAAACGTGAATGACGCAATCTTACTCTTCACAGACGGCATCACCGAGGCTCAAAAAAAGGATAGCCCGATCGATTCGGAGAGTAAAATGAGGGAGGTTTTTGGGAGTAAAAGACTCCAGCGTACATTTCAATTGGTTGCCACCAGTGCAGTCGAACAGATCAAGGGAAAAATACTCGCCGCCCTCAATGACTATGAATCAGACGATGATATTACAATGGTTGTGGTAAAAAGGGTGGCTTAATAGATGAATCAAGTTTTGACGTGTCCGTAAGGACGCCCCCCCTATAATGCCTCCGCTGACTGCGGCGTGATGTTGATTTTCTTTGCTCTCCTGAGCTGGGGATCAAAGAGGTGGGTCAGCTCTTCGCTGCCTGCTTTGATAATGTCAAACATATCCTCGCTCCGCTTCAGGGAATTTATTGCCTGGCGTATCGGGTCGGGGTCTATGTCGTCTCGCCGTTCCAGTCGTAACCGGTTGATGGGTCCGGCCATGAATGCGTCTAAAAGCGGTGATTGCCTGGCAATGGCTCTTAGTTTCTGCTCCAATGCTCCCAGGGATCTGAACGCGGGCTCTGCCGCGGCAAAGCCGTTTGCTTTTACCTGGCTGCGAACTGTTGCGGCCAGGTGTTTTGCCTGTTCAGCCGTATCTCTTGCAGTCGAAATAGCGTCCAGATCCTTTTTCATCGCGTCGTAAAGCGCACCCATATCCGGGGGCGACCACTTGGCCACTGCCCGGTCAATCCACTCACTTGCTGGTACAGGCTGTGCGCAATGGCATTCGATGGCCTGTTTTAGGGTGAGTTCTTCAAACTCCCGAATGCGGATGCCCCCTTGGGTGGCATTGATGAGGGTTCGGTCCTTGGCCCAAGTGCGAGCAGCTGTTTCGAACCAGGAGCGAAATAGGTTGAACATGTGGGTGGTGAGAACCGTTCCCTCGCCACCGTACGCCTCTGCTTCGACCGCCTTTAGGCGGATCATCAGGTCGAGGCCTTCTTTTCCGCGGATGGTCTCGATCTCCTTGTTCCGCTCCATCGCGTTTAGCAGCCTGGCCTCTTGGTCAAAGGCCATCTTTTGCCGGCCATAGGTCGCTGCTTCAGAATAGCTATAGCCCTCGGTATAGGCCAAGTCTTGTCCCACGAGGATGATGGGATCGCACCCCAGGGTATGCAGGATAGAAAACGCAGTACACGCCACACTACCGCCAGATGGAAATTGGTCCCATCCAAATGCGCGTGACAGCCAGTCACTGCAGGGGATGGAACTGTCTGCAATGGGGAAAATATGTCTTGCCGGCAGGTCAAAGAATTTGGGAAATGTGTTGAGAGTGGGTGCGAGAGCCGTGTTTTTTAGCCAATCGATATCAGCGAGCTGGGCCCTTAGGTCCAGGGATTCGACCACTGCCACGATGTCCGGTTTAATACCTGCACAGCTGAGCGGCCTGGCAGCGGCGTTTACGCCGATGATGAGGGCGTGACCCATGGCGTTTTTGAGGTCAGCAATGTTCCTGTCAAGGGATGGCCCTGCTGCCACCACAATACCAGGGGTCCCTTTGAAGTACTCCTTTAATATATTGATCGGCGGGGATTGGGCGGCCTGCTTCAGGTTCTCTGCCACAAATCGGATCCACCCGCTCGTTCGGTCTTGTGCGGTATTCTCGAGAATATGGGCATTGGAAAGGGCCTCTTCGAGCACTGTTTTGAACGCGGCCAGTTCCTCGGGAAATTGCTCGGCATACGCGGGCATCGCAGCGGCGATAATCTTGTGTTCGGCAAATTGCAGGCGCGGCTGCACATCGGCCAAGAGATGGGCTAGATCGGAAACCAGCTTGGTGCGCTTAAGGGGCAACAACCGGGCGCCGAGCGTGGTTTTGACCACGTCTAACATCGGATCAAAAATAACGATTCGGCCCGAGAATCGCCGTTCCAGCTGCTCTGCGTGGTATCCCAAACCCAGGCCGAACAGGGCGATGATGGCCGTGTCCGCATCCCCCTCGATGCCGGCCACCTCCTGTCTCACAGACGCGAGGGGGTGGGGATCGCCATACACGGGTCGGCCATTGATGGCCAGCTGAGGGGCTCCTGAAAGGGCCTTTTCAATTGCCACCCCCCTGGGTGCTGTGTTTCTAAGTGCGTTGCGTGTCGCCCCTGGAATTTTTAAGGTCAAAAAGTTGGCTTCTAGAAAAATGTCATTAGACCCTTTGTTTGATCCTTCCACTGGCTAGTAAGCTCCCCCTTGAAAAGGGGGCTGGGGGGATTTCGGTAATATCCCCCCAGCCTTGAAAATCCCCCTTCCCCCCTTTTTCAAAGGGGGAATGTCCGATGTTATCCGCCAGAATATGTTTGACATGGCACTAGTCCAGTCCGGCTTTGGGGTCGGCCACGCTGTCGCGGAGGGCTATGATTTCGTCTGTTGGAATCTCCTCCCAGGCCTCGACAATCTTTGGGTCAAATTGGGTCCCCCGCCCGTTTTGGATTTCCTTGCAGGCCACGTCGTGGTCCAGGGCTTTGCGGTAGGGCCTATCCGAAGTCATGGCATCGTAGGCGTCGATAACCGCGAAAATCCTCGCGCCGATATAGCTCTCCTCGCCTTTGAGCTGATTGGGATACCCGTTGCCGTCCCAGCGCTCGTGGTGTTGCCAGACCAGAAGGCGGGCATCCCCTAAGAAATCAATGCCTTCGAGGATGCGATATCCGTATTCGGCGTGTCGCTTCATCTCTATCCATTCTTCTTCGGTCAACTTACCGGGTTTGAGCAATATGGTATCTGAGACCCCGATTTTACCCACATCGTGGAGCAAGGCGCCGCGCTCTATGGTGAGCAGTGTCTCCCCGGTCAAACCGAGTTGCTCGGCGAGCCGGTGGGAGTAAAGGGCGACCCGTCGAGAGTGCCACTGGGTTTCGGTATCTCTTAAGTCCAATGCGTTGACAAGGCCTAGCAACAGGCTGGTCGTTCGGTCCTGTACCTCTGATTCCAACCCCCGTGCCAGATAGCTCAGTTCTGCGCACTTTGCGCTCAACATGGTGCTGAGCCGCCGATTCTCAATAGCGATGGCATAGTGCTCCACTGCGCGGCGCACCACATCCCGAATCTCGTAGGGGTCCCACGGCTTGGAAATAAAATTAAACAGCCCCACCCGGTTGATCACCTGAATGGCCATCTTCACGTCGGCCTTGCCAGACACCAGGACCCTAACCGCGTCCGGATCGATACGCCGAACTTCCTCGAGCAATGCGATGCCGTCCATACCCGGCATTTGAAAGTCAGAAAGCACCACAGAGAAAGATTGCCGCTTGAGTAATTCGAGGGCTTCGGCAGCGGTTCGGGCCAGGGTGACATCGACTGCGCTTTTATTGAGATCTCGTGCAAAGGCGCGGAGGATGAGCGGCTCGTCATCAACGAACAAGATATTGCGCAGGTTTTTGGGCCCAACCAGATTGACGATCGCGGGACCGGTATTATCATCTGGCGGCATAATGCTATCTTGGGGCATGATACCTTTACTTGTTCCGCGGTGCCGTTAGCGTGCACCTTTATCTATTGAATTCGTTCTTCGTGGGTTTTTCTTTAGAAAAAAATGCTCACGTTGAGCGGCATACAGTCGAATGCAAGGGACTGGTCTTGGTTTCTCTCGATTTATGGTCCATATATCCAAAGAAGATAAAATATTAAAATTGTTTATAAAATTAGCTATATGCTATAGTCTTTAGGGTCAGATTGTATGGCGCGAAGGGACAGGGTCGATGTTTTTTTCCAAATACAGTGACGTCCTGGGATTTCTCATATTTGGAGCGCTTTTTTCTATTTGGATCGGATGCGAAGCAACCAATACCCACTCCGTGGGCTGTGGGGACGCGGATTGCCATGCCGCGTGTCAAACAAAGGGATTTGCAGGGGGTAGCTGCATTGACACCACCTGCAACTGTAACGGTATGAGCGACGCGTCTTATATCTGGGAAGACGCAGGGGCGGACGCCAGTGACGGCAGGCCACCAACACTTCGTTAAGGGACAAGGGATTGTCATCGGTGATTTCTCCAAACAATAGACGTAACATAAACGTAGATTTTCGGCTGTCAGATCTAAATCCAGACGCCCCAATCCACCTCGCCGGTATTGCCGGCGCAGCCATGTGCGGATTGGCCCATCTGCTGAGCACCAGCGGGTTAAAAGTCACGGGAACAGATCCGCGAGCCGATGAGGTGAGAGACCTGCTGGCACAGGACAACATTGAGGTGCACGCCATCCAAGACGGCCGACATATTCCCTCAAACGCAAGCCTGGTGATCGCCACGGCAGCCCTTCCCAAGGACCACCCAGAGCTCGTGGCTGCAGCGGATCAGGGGATTCGGATCATCTCCTATGCTGCCTTCCTGGGTGTGTTGATGCGGGATCGTTACGGCATTGCTATTGCCGGTACCCACGGCAAGACCACCACAGCTTCCATGGTCGCCTTTTGCCTAAAACAGGCCGGTGTTCAGCCGGGCTTTCTCATCGGCGGATTCTCACCAGATCTCGGGACAAGCGCCGACAATGGCGCAGCGCCAGTCTTTGTGGCTGAAGCATGTGAGTACAATCGATCATTTCTGCACCTAACGCCTAAAGTAGCGGTGATTACGAATATCGAGGAAGACCATCTGGACGTGTACGCGGATCTCAAAGATATTGAGCAGACGTTTGCCCAATTTGCCAGCGCAGTCGGACCAGAGGGGCATCTGGTGTACAATGCGGACTGTCCAAATACACGATCTGCCATCGCCGATCTACACTGCAAAAAAACGCCTTTTAGCATTGAGGGAGATGCTGCCATAGGCGCTCGCAACATTCGGTCTTCGCCGGCTGGGATGGGATTTGATCTCACTGAAAGCGGCCGTTCAGTACAACAAATACAAATGAACCAGCCAGGGGTTCACAACGTCTCAAACGCGCTGGCTGCGGCTGCTACGTGTCGCCTCCTCGGACTTTCAACATCACAAATCGCCAAGGGCTTTAAGGAATATCAGGGTGCGACCAGAAGATTTGAAGTCCGCGGCGAAGCAGCTGGGGTGTGCTTTGTGGATGACTACGCCCACCACCCGACCGAAATACGCGCAATGCTCCGTGGGGCCAGGGAAAAATTCGGGGATCGGCGCTTTGTCGCTGTATTTCAGCCCCACCAGTGCTCCCGCACCCGGCATCTACTCGCGGGCTTTGCAACTGCGTTCAGCGAGGCAGATGTGGTTCTTATTGCAGACATTTACTCTGTTCGCGATTCAACAGAAGACAGACTGCAGGTGCACGCATCTGAGCTTACCCGCCGCATTCAAGAGACGGGAAAGCCAGCGCAATACACGGGATCCCTTGGGGAAACAGCGGCCTATTTAAAGACTGCTTTGCGCCCAGGCGATGTCCTCTTCACCATTGGCGCGGGCGATGTGGATTGGATTATTGGACATTTCTTGCCTGCGAGTGTATCGGGACAGTCTCAAAACAGTCATTCCCGCGAAGGCGGGAATCTATAAAACCGTGTAATTTCATTTGGTTCTGGACTCCTGCCTTCGCAGGAGTGACGAGAGTTATCCCTTTCGCGACACTCTCCTCCAAAAGAATGACGAGATTTTTCGGTTATTGAACACCGAACAGGGTCACCAGGTATAGGGATAGCTGGGGCAGATAGGTAATAATCAACAGCGAGAGCAATAGGAGCGCCAAAAACGGTAGGGATGCCCGGTATAGGCTCATGATCGGCCTTTCGAACCGAAAGCTCGCGATGAACAGGTTCAGCCCCACAGGTGGTGTCGAATAGCCGATCTCAAGATTGACCAGAAAAATAATGCCCAGGTGTACTGGATCCACCTCGAACCCGGCTGCGATAGGCGCAATCAACGGCACCACCACCAAAATGGCCGAGAAGATATCCATCAGGCAACCCACGATGATCAGAAATACATTGAGCAGGATCAAAAAGGTGAGTTTGTTGTGCACGTACCCCTGCATCCACTCCAGGATTTCTTGGGGAATGTCCTGATCGATGAGATAGTAGGTCAGGGCCTTGGCCGTGCAGATGATGATAAAAATCCCGCCCACCAGCACCATGGCCTCTTTTACGATGTCCGGCAACTTTCGAAAGGAGATGTCCCGGTACACCAACGTCTCAACAATCAACACGTACAGGGCCACAATTGCCGCAGAGTCGATCACTGTGAGAAAGCCGCCGTAGATCCCCACCAGTACTGTGATCGGAATGGGCAGCTCGAACCGGGACTCCCAAAGGGCGTTTTTAATTCGAGGCCATTCAAACGGGGGCCGCGCTTCCCGAGTAGCTGCCCCCTTGGCCACGCTGTAGATGGACAGCACCACAATTAGAAGGATGCCCGGGACAATACCAGCCACGAACAGCTTGTTTATGGAAACCCCGGCAACCAGTCCGTAGAGGATGATCGCCAGGCTGGGGGGAAAGAGCAATCCCAGGCTGCCCGTGGTGGTCAGCAGGCCGAGGGTAAAGCGTTCGTTGTATTTTTCCTTTATGAGCACTGGGAACAGCAGGCCACCCAGAGCGATAATGGTCACCCCTGAAGCGCCGGTAAACGCGGTAAAAAAGGCGCAGGATACCAGGGCTACAATCGCCAGGCCGCCGGGTAGGGGAGACAGGAGTGCCCGGGACAGGTTAACCAGTCGTTGGGGCGCCCGACTCTCGGCCATGAGGTATCCGGCAAATGTAAACAGGGGTATCGTGACCAGCACTGGTTGGGTGGCCAGGGTGTACATCTCGTTGACGATCCCCTCGATCTCCCCGATGTCTGCGAGCAAGTACAACATCAGGGCCAGGCCGCCGATCACTGCAAACAGGCGCAGCCCTAGTACGGCCAGGATCATGAAGGCGATGATCAATACCAGCGCCATTAGCGGCCACCCTGCTCGGGTTGTTTTTTAATTATCTGAACGAAGTCGACCAGCTCGAAGTACGCCCGCATCAAAAACCGCACGGCCACACCGCCGAACGCGAGGGGCAAGATAAGCCCGGCAAGCAATGCCCACCCCCCCTCGAGCGTGCCAGTGCCCCATTCGTAGAGAAACTGGGTGAACTTAATCGAGGCCCAAAGCAGCAAAGCACAGATAACTGCGGTTACCAGGCAGAGCAGCAATTCCACCAGGTGAAACCACTTTTGGGGTATCAAGCGCGAGGCAATGTCGATGCTCAGGTGGCGCTTTTCCTTGGCTGCAATGGACGCCCCGAGCAGTCCTACCCACAGGACCATGTGCCGGATGGTCACGTCAGCCGCTGCCATGCCTGTGGAGAACAGATTGCGCAGGACCACCTGGCCAAAGGTCAGCAGGATGATGGCGAGCACCAACGCGACCAGCATCCACTTTTCAACGGCTGCCCAGGCGGTATCAATACGCAAAAGTATCTTTTTCATGGCGATCTTAGTGTTCTGTCAAGTTTTCAATGTCGGGTAAAAGACCTCCCCCTTTGCCAAAGGGGGAATTTGCTAACGTCACCCGACAAAATTCGTCTGACAAAGAACTAATCTGAGGCCTTGCCTCGCTAGTTTTTGCTACGACATTGATCGCGCAGCTTCAATGTCTCTGTCAACAGCTCGGGTGAATAGAGTTGGTTCGAGAGGGTCTGATAAATCGAGGTGCTGGTCTTTTTGACGCTCTGTAGCTCTTGGGGTGAGGCCAGCTCCATGATTTTGATGCCGGATTTTTTGAGCACGGCGATTGCCTCTTCGTTCTCTTTGCGGGTCTGCTCGGTGAGGTTACGACAGTGTTTTTGGGAGATCGTTAGGAGGCTTTTCTGGTGCTCAGGTGAGAGCTTGTCGAACTGCTTTTTCGAGATCAATATCGCACCTGAGGCAAAGGTGAGTTTGGTGTTCAGCATGTACTTCACCTTGCTGTGCCACTGAAGGGCGATCACCCCATAAGGCGGGGAATAGACCGCGTCGATCAGGCCGGTCTGCATGGAGGTGAGCACGTTTGGCAGATCCAGGGGTACAGGCACCAGGCCGTTTGCCTTGAACAGGGCCTTGGCCAGGGGATCCCCTTCCCACATCCACATCTTGACCCCCTTGAGATCCGAGGCTTTGTGTATTGGCTTGTTCGTAAACACGTATACAAATCCAGCCTCTACCCAGCCGAGCAGGACAAAGCCTTTTTTCTCAAAATCCTGGCGTATCCGGTTCGAAAGGCCATTGATCACACAATCCAGTTCCTTGTAGTTATCGTACAGAAACGGCAGCTCCAGCACCCTTTCCTGGGGGCTGATCTCGCCGAGTCCGCGGCCTGTGAACGCGCCTCCGTGAATTTGGCCGAATTTCATCTTTCGGATCACGTCCCCTTCATCGCCCATTACCCCACCCGAGTAGAACTTCAGCTTGACCTGGCCGCCTGTGGTTTTTTCCACTTCACTGGCCATCTCCTTCATCACCTTCATCCAGGTCGTGCCATCTGGTGCGAGGGTGGCGATTTTGATTTTGGTGCTGGCAAGCGCCGGACTTGCGATGAGTCCGAAAAGAGCGACAACAAGTACCCAAGCGAATGTATGTTTCATTTCTAACTCTCTTTTCTCGTCGATGCGGCCTGAATTTCAAAATGAACGGGACCCACATGAGGGGGTGCCGCTGTCCTTAATAAGGACGGGCAAGACAACCCATGTGTTCAATGTCTACCCGATCTAAAGGCGATACGCCAAAAAGAATTCAAAAACCAACCCAGCTTCAAACGCGGATAACAGCCCAAAATTAAAATATATCTTGTGTCTGTTTCAGGAGGCGTGCGGCCTTTTCCTTGGCCAGGGTGTTGGACAGGGTTTGTTCTGGGAATAGATCGTTGGGCGCGTTGATGATCTCTGTCAGCAATTTTTTAAACAGGGCCTCATCGAGGGTCTGCTGGCAATAGTATTTGGCAAAGAGGTACTTGGTCATCAGGTATTTTCCACCCGATATCTGCCATGCCTTCTCGAAATGGGCCTTGGCTTTTTGCGGATCTCCGCCCACAGACGGTCCGACCGAACCATAGGAAACCATGAGAAACATGTGGGCGCCCCCAAAGAAGTAGCGCTCGTCCAGCTCAGCGATGCGTTCGGTCAAGGCCATCACCTTGGGAAGATCTGCCAAAGCGGCGATATCGGTGCGGGACAGGTTGACGTAAAGGCCCCAGCTGAAGGCGGTCCAAAACAGGGCAGGCACCTGCGCCTGGTCGTATTGCGTCAAGTGGGCTTTAAACTGGTCCGAATCCTGGTTCATGGCGGATCGAAACGCAGCGGCCTGCTCGAGTGCGTTGATGCTGTACTCCCTGGCCCGACGATAGAGGTTCCGGGCCCGTTGGTTCGCGATTTCCTGTGCTGTTTCGTCTGCGGTGCTATCCTCGAGAAAGCCGAACGCGTACATGCCCAGCATCTGTGCTGCAGCTAGCTGGATCTCGGCGTTCTCTGGGGCCCCCTTGGCCATACCTTCGAGCAGCTTGAGGTTCGAAGGGGCGGCCTCTGCAGCGAGTTGTGTGTCGGGCTCCTCATTGAACGCTTTCATCGAGTCTTCCATCATGAGGTAGCTCGACTTGATCACCATCTGCTTCATATTGCAGCCCGCAGCAGTGATCCCGAAAACCATCACTAAAAGCATCTGTTTGTACGCAAACGAATTCATAACAAGGTCCTTTGGAAACTGAACAACCGGATAAAACACCATTTCCCAGCCCATCGCAACGCATAATGTTCCAAAGTCGCTCCCATTGTTAGGCTGAAGGCGTTAAGAGAGAGCCTGATAGCGCCTGTGATTCGCCTGTGATTCAGGGATTGGTCTAGTGTGGGGAGATGGGTATGAAACAGGCTGTTTCACTTCTTTTTTCGCCTTTCCAGTATCTCTCGTGTTTTTCTGAGCTCTCCCTCGAGCAATTTTTTATCCGGCAAGGCGATCTGGTACTCGGTGGTGAGGATTTTGTTTGATATGCCTTCAAGTGCGTATTCAGCAACGGCCTCGTTTTTGCCGGCGCAGAGAATGAGTCCAACAGGAGGATTTTCATCTTCATTCGTCCAGTGTCTTCGGGCGTAATTACAGTATAGATTCATCTGTCCCACGTCAGCATAAGTAAAGTTGTTCAGCTTGAGGTCTATCAAAATGAGACATCTCAGCTTGCGATGGAAAAATACTAAATCAATCCGAAACCACTCATCGCCAACACGCAAACGTTTTTGTCGCCCGACAAATGTGAAATCTCCACCGAGCTCAAGCAGGAATGCTTCTAGGTGGCGTATAAGGGCTTCTTCGAGCTCACTCTCGGAATATTCGTCTTTGAGTCCCAGAAATTCCAATACAAACGGGTTTTTAACTTCCTCTTCCGCCGTCAAAAGGTCTTCGGGCCTTGGCTTGGCTCCCTTGGTAAGCATCGCAGTTTTATTTTTCGAAAGTAGTGTTCGCTCGTAAAATTGGCTTCCAATTTGGCGCTCCAGCTGCTTTATAGTCCAGCCTCCACGCAGTGCTTCTGTTTCATAGAATTCTCTTGCGGACTTCTTTTTTCGGACATCAGACACACGTAGTGGGACCAAGACAGAGGAAATTTCGACAGGTTAGACGTGAATTGCGCAGACGATTTCTGCGCAATTGGGGAAAGTTCAGATTGCGCATACGGTTTCTGCGTAATCTGGTAAGTAAGGTAAAAGCGGCGCATCTGCTCAAGATTGCGCTTGCCGAATCCGCGGCCATATGTCTCTGTTAAGTCTGAAGAGAGCAGTTTTAGCAAAGCCTTTCCATATTCGGCTCTAGCTGCGCCTTCTTGTTCGTGTTCCACAATCCGGCGTCCTACCTCCCAGTAGGTTGCTGTCATAATAGCATTGACCGAGCGACCGGCTGTCATTCGAGCGTTTTCAAGTAGTTCGACGACGCCAGAAACCAAATTTTTGTAACTATCGTCTGTTTTAGAGATTTCTTTGGATTTCGCCATGATGAGATGTTTCTTACCAAACCCGCACCATAAGGAGCTTCTTGTGGTGTGGGTTTAATTGTTGGGGGTAGATTCTAATAACTGCCACCAGCTCATCTTCACTCCTTTTGGAGAAGGTTCTCTTTTTTTATTTTCTTACCGCTTTGGGGACGGGTTGTCAGCTTTCGTTTTTATTCCCGCCCAGAGAGGGTTCAAGCGGCCTAAGATTTATCCACACCCGCCGGCTATTTTTTTGCGCTTCTTGCCAGATGCTTTGGGTTTTCCTGTGGATTTGAGTGCCGTGGGTTCGAATGCCAACCTCGCTAGAACAGCTAGGGCTGCTGAGGCTTTCTTTGTATCGCCGTTAGTGCCTGTAATGTGGGCTTTCACTGTCTGGATCGCTTCACCGTAGCCATGGGGTGGAGATGTGTCGCTGAACAGTGGAACAGGCAGCTCAAAGGTGAGGTAGAACCCCCGTGCGCCACCCTTGAGGTAGAAAATATTGCTCTTTTTGGCAGAAGCTCTGGCCGCAGATGTAAGCGATATGGCCGCGTCGTCTTTGCCGGCGATGAGAATGATCTTTTTGCGGCCAGCGAGTTCGGCGATGCGGTCTGGCTTTGCACCTGGTTCGCTGCGGGATCCTGGAAGGTGGTAAAGGTTGTAATCAGATGCCGCACGAACATCCACCACGGCCACAGTGGCGCGTTCCTCGATGAGGAGATGCGCCGCTTGAAAGACATCAACACCCAACTTGGCGTCTGCCACATCTAAATCCGGAGGTATATGGGATTGCGCAGATTTGCCTGTGGCGAGAGAGACGATCATATAAATCAGGCCAAGTCCGGCAAGGGTCCCCGCAGCGATCTTTGAATTGAATTTCATCATGACGCGTTCCTTCCCTTGTTGACCCATGCTTCGATCTTGGAGACCGCGAAGAGCGCGCCGATGGCAAAGAGAACCACGGCAAAAACAGTGACACCAGAAGGTAAACCGAAGAATTCACTTAAGATGATCCTTCCCATGGCATCATTGGTGTGGAAATTGGCGATACTGTCGTATGAAACAGTGAACACCAGAGAACCGAGGGGTATCCCAAGCACAAACAGCATGGCGTCTACTTTTCCAGACATCACGCCTACGATGGACGTGCCTGGGCAATAGCCGCCGATGATGAACCCAGCGCCGAGGAGCAGGCCTCCCACCAGCTGAGGCAGGAGATAGGTATCCAAAAGGCCGATGCTGCCCAAGGGCAAAACACCTGCGATGTCAAAGAAATAAAGGCCTATCATCGCGGTCACGATGGCCGTGAACATCACCCGCATGACTCGAAAATCCCTACCGTAAAAAATCGATGCGAGGTTGTCGCTGCGCCCGAATCCGGCTCTTTCGAGAAAGAACCCAAAGCCAATGCCGATGAGCACGGCCACTACCATCTCGGTGCCATGCCCAAGCCCAAATTCAACGGTTATTGGTCCATCCATGGTCACCCTCCTACTAAATCCACTGCTTGCGCACAAAATAGGCCAGCGCATAGGCGCCACCAAAAACCGAGAACATGAACACCCAACTGCCCAGTGCGAGCTGAGCCCCACCGGTCAAGGCCTGCCCACTGGTACAGCCCCGTGCCATCTGGGCTGCATAGCCACTTATGATCCCGCCGACCACCGCCAAGATCCAACGGCTCTCCTTGTTGAAGCGGGGACCGTGAATGGTCTCGAGCTTTATCCGCTTCACAGACAGCGCTCCCACAAGCCCGCCAAGGGCAACGCCCAGGGTCAGAAAAACGATCCAGTGGTCCAAAGGATTTTTGCCGGGGATGAAAATGGATCCGATATTCCTGTTATCTGCAGCATAGTCCGGGTCGATTTCATGGACCACTGCTGCTTGGACCCGTTTGAGCGATCCACTCGCGCCGAGCCCCCGTCCAGTGACGAGAAAACTCATCAGCAGCACCAACCCGAGCCCTATGCCAGCTGCGTATGGGTTCCAGAATGGTTTTTTAGTACTCATTTATTACCTCTCGGCGAGGACGCCTCAATTTCCTCTACCCATTTTTTGTTGTGATGCTTTGCGTAATCAAAATCCACATCTCCAAACACCATGGACTTTAAAGCAGGTCGCTCTTCCCTCAAGATAGCAGCCATGGTCACATGCACTGCCGCACCCAGCAGCGTGACAGCAATCGCGAGTTTGTGTGCGACAATACTGGCCGCAACCAACGCGGCAGATCCCAGGTGAAACGTCATGATGACGCCCGTAATGATGATAGCTGACGTGCCCAGTAGAACCGCCATGGCAAAGAGCTTTTGACCCGCGTTGTACTTATCCTGCTTGGGCAGGGACTCGCTTGATTCAGCCAACATGGCCTTGGGTTTTTTCCTGAGCCATAGGAAATCGTCCCGTGACAATCTGATTTCTTTGAGCGCCTCGATGCCACCGCGCTTGTAGACCAAGAAGATCGGCACAATGACGACGGCCCAGACAATGCCGAGGACGGCGTGGAACCGAATGAGATTTGCCGCGCCTCCGAACAGATCCGAGACCCAACTTGGAAATCCTTGACCAAAGAGGGCAAAGCGTTCCGCCGACATAAGGGCGACCCCGGTCAGCAGCAGCAGGACCCAACTGAGCGCATTAAACCAGTGCAGAAAACGCATGCCTGCCCTGTGCCGCTGCAAGGACTTTGGTGTTTCACCCACTGCTGCTTTTCTTGCCAGCTTCTCCTTGCGCGACTTGAGGTTGACGAGCAATCCACCCAGAACTGCCACGCCCATCACTGCTGGAACAAAATACGATGTAAACGGCCGGGTCACGCCGCTCCACAGACGCGTGAGGTGACTCTTTTTGGGGGGTGAAACCGCATGGGGGACGATGTTCTGCCGATGCCCTGCACCGGCATAGGTGACCTTGGGCCCAATGTCTACCGCATCAGTTACCAGGGATTTGGCGCCTTTTGCCGTATTGAGCCTTACAAGCTCGCTGCTGGGGTCATCCAAATCCCCAAAGTGACGACATTTTGCCAGGCACGTCGCCACACAAGCCGGTTCTTCCCCCCTTTCGACATACGCGCTACAGAGATCGCACTTCTCGACGATACCCTTGACCTCATCCACTTTCCTAGCGCGGTAGGCGCACATGGAGATGCAGTTGCCGCAACCAATGCAGACATCCGGGTCCACCATTACGACACCTGTTTTTTCGTCCATATAGGTGGCGCCTGTGGGGCAGTCTGCTGTGCATGGATGGGTCTCGCACTGCATGCAAAGGCCTGGGTAGAACGTGATGCCGAGGTCTTCTCCGCTTCCATCTCGCTCGTATTCATAGACCCAGTTGCGCGCGGCCCCAGGTCCTGAATCCCATCGTTCTTTGCAGGATGTCACGCATGCCTCGCATCCCACGCATTTGTCGAGGTCTATCATCATTGAACGTCGCACAGATAGACCTCCTCAGTTGGATCTGCCGGCCGAACCTTTACAAACTCGGTGCGCATGCCATTGGCACCGCTGATGGGATCGACCGCATAATCCCGGATGAGCGCGGTATCGTTACCGCCGGCGCAGCACGCGCGAGACAGCCCCTCTGCCGTGTGTCCAAAGCCGTGGTACATGTAAACATTCTTCTCTGGAATGCGCTTGGTGACTTTGAGGGGCATGGGGTTGGTCTTGTTGCCTTTGTCGTTCTCGACGACGACATGGGAACCTTTTTTCAGGCCCAGTTTTTGAGCGCACTTGGGATGGATCCAAAGACAGTTCCCAGGAACGATGTCATACAAAATGGGGTTATTTGCCGTGCGACTAAAGCTGTGCAGGGGGCTGCGACCAAAGAGAAGCCGGAGTCGTCCCTTTGGCGGCCGCTGCTGGGGCTTGTAGATGGGAAGGGGATCAAACCCGGCATTGGCCAATGTCTCGCTAAAGAGCTCTATCTTTCCCGATGGCGTGTGAAAGTGAAATGGCTCGTCATCACCCAGGTAAAGAGGGGTCTTCCGCTCTGGAAAATAGATACCGTTCTTCTTCAACTCGGCTAGGGTCGTGCCGCTGCCTTTGAGACGCGTCTCCAGGTATTCCTCGAAGGTATCAAAGGCAAAGAAATCTCCGACGCCCAGCTCCTTACCGAGCTCCTTGGCGATTTGCCACCCAGGACGGGTGTCATACGGGCTTTTCACCACGGGTTGGCGAAGGCCGATATAAGGCGTCTTGGTGGCGCCCAGGTGAAGATCGTCGTAGCGCTCGAGGTAAATATCTTCTGGCAGCAACACGTCGGCGTATTTCGTGATGGCCATGGGAAGAATGTCGCAAACCACCAAGAAGTCTAGCTTTTCTATTGCCTCCTCTGTTTTGTCAAAGTTGGGTATGGACTGGGGCATGTTCATGCCGTGCACGAACCAGCCTTTTACGGGATAGGGGGTGCCTGTGATTGTCGCCTCGCGGATCCCAGTCGTGGTGACCTCCTGCGCAAGTGGAAACCTTCCCGCGGCCTGATCCACATGGGGCTGCAAATCCGGATAATCCGGCCCGGGGAAGTCGGCCACCTCGGGTTTTTCGGTCCGATAGATACCACCGGGTCGCCACCAGGCGCCGAGAAGTGCTGTTAGAATGGCCTGACCCCGTGCCCGCTGGGTATCGGCCTCCCCGTACCAGGCTGTGAACCGTCCTGGGTGCACGAGCACTGCCGGCATTGCATCCCGCATTAGCCGATAGGCAGCCACGATATCTTCGACGCTTACGCCCGCTTCTGTTGCCGCCCAATCCGGCGTGAAGTCAGCAACATGGGCGGCGAGTGCCTCAAAGCCCGTGCAGTGACGGGAGACAAATTCCTTATCGTAGGTACCCTCAGCGATGAGCAGGTGTATCCAGGCCAAGATAACGGCCAGATCAGATCCGGGCCGTACGGACATCCAAATGTCAGCCCGTCCGGCAGGCGTGCTGAAACGCGGGTCTAGCACGATGAGCTTTGCTCCACGGGCCTTTGCTTCGACAAACTCTTGTACTTGACTATTATGGGCGTTTTCCCCCAAGTGGGACCCAAAGAATACCATGCACTTCGTGTTGTCAAAGTCCAAAGGCTCGGGGGAAGCGAGCTTGGTGCCAAACGTGGCTTTATATCCGACGTTCCGCGCACCCTTGCACTGTGCATAGGACGACGCTGCAAAGTTTGGAGAGCCATAAGCCACCATCATCTGGCGAAGAAATGAACCACTTGCCCCGTGATAGAACAGCGCGAGTGCCTGGGGTCCGTACGTCTCTTTTATGCGGTCAAACCCCTGCTTGATAGTGGCATAGGCGGTCTTCCAACTCACCCGTTCGAAGCGGCCCTCACCCCGCTTGCCAACCCGAACCATGGGATACTTGAGCCGATCCTCGTCCTGTAGAAAGGCAGCCCCGGCATTGCCGCGGGCACACAACCGGCCATTTGCATTGGGATAATCCGGGTGGCCTGCAAGCTCGAGGATGCGATTTCCCTTGGTTTTCGCTTCCAGGCCACAGCGCCAGAAGCACACCTCGCATTGGGTTGGCACCGTTCTATCCGGAGTGGGAGCTGGATCCTTTCTCAGCAGGCTAAATGCGTGGGCCTTATCGCCATGGGTCAGGGCAGCACCTCCGGCAGCTGCGCCTGCAACAGCGCCAAAGAAGCCCCGTCGGCTTAGTTCTCGGTCAATTGACTGCGTCATTCACACCTCTTCTTGCATTGGATCCAACTCGAAGCACATTGGTGGCGCAAAAAAATGCTTGTTGCAATATTTTTAAGGGGTTGCTGTTAGCTCGATGGCGTACTTGCCAGCCGATTCAAAACAAAACGCTCGCGCCGAGGAGCGCGGGATCGGCAGATGCCAGCATGCGTTCCATGCCCAGTCGCCCCATTTCAAATGCGCGGGCGCCGCGATGCATGGAAAACGGGCCCAATCCCAACCGCTCCGGGGCAAATACGAGCACCTCGATGTCGGCCGCGCGCAGCGCATCGACCGAGGCCCTGTCCCGCTCTAGCCTTTCCTCAAGAGGGGTGTCCACAAACAAGGAGGAGAGGGGTGGAAGGAACTGGGCCAATCCAGTTCGTTTGGGTTTGGCTATTCTGCGTCCACCCATGTAAGAGACGAGGACCACATCCACCGGCAGCCCCTTGAGAAAGGGTATCAATGGGCATTTCTCACCGACGCCGCCATCCCAATAGCTCAGCTTGCCAATTCGGGCCGGGCTAAATAGATAGGGCAGCGCGCACGAGGCGTATACCGCAGGTATCAAAGGCCCCTCGGAAAGATGGACCACGCGGCCAACGTCGATGTTGTAGACGCCGACCGCAAGGGGCAGGCGACAGGCTTCAAAGGAATGCACGGGTAGGACGCGACCGAGCTCAGATTGAAACCGATGGCCGGCGAGCAAGCCAACGCCCCTTTGTCCAAAAGGCCAGGTCATGTCCCAGAAGCTTTTTCGCTCAAGGGCGACCAGTGCATCTCGGATGCTCTCAACGTTCATGCCAGTTGCGTACATGGCGGCGGTCAGGGCGCCGGCACTGGTTCCGGTTATCCGAACCGGATAAATGCCCGCTGCTTCAAGGGCGCTGAGCACACCGGCGTGATGGTAGAAGCCGAAAAACCCCGAGGCCAGGCACAGGCCCACGCGCTTGTCCCGGAGTTGTTCTGTAAAGCTCAATTCTCGTGCCATGGATCTAGTGCTCTGTCCAGTCTTTGGTGTCGGGTAAAAGACCTCCCCCTTTGGCAAAGGGGGCCGGGGGGATTTCGTCATTTCCACTTGCACCGCGAGGTGACAAAATCCCCCTACCCCCCTTTTTCAAGGGGGAATTTGCTATTTTCACCCAACAAACTTCGTTTGACATTGCATTGGTTTCTTGGGGGTTTCTATCGGTCCGTTACGTCAATGTGAATCTCTGCGGTTCCCATATTGCCCGTTCGATCATAGGCGCGCACGCCAACCGCGTGTGGCCCTGACGCAATATCTTTGGGCAAGGAGAACTCAAATACCTCAACAGGGGTATCAAAGATGCCGTCCTTTGAAAAGATGGGCATCCAGGGGGCACCGTCCACAGAAACTTCGAGATGGGAGATCGCAGAAAAGCTGTCCCGCGCAACCCCTCGCACACGCCCCTTGGTAAACGCGAGCCCCTCGACCCGCGGCTGGTGATTATCCACTAGTACGGGTACTGATATGAAGGCATCGCTTTTGACCTCCCGCAGATCATTGTCCGGGGAATCGTCGGCCAGGAGGCGGACCTGGTAGCGCCCTTCAGGCACGGACTCGGTGAGCCAGGTGAAGCGCTTGGCCGTGAGTACCTCGTCTGGTTTGGTAATGGGTCGCCATTGGGTCGCATCCACAGCTCGGTACCACAGCTGGTATCGCAGGGTATCCCCATCTGGGTTGCTCACTACCCAAGTAAAATCCAGCTCAGTTTCGTTCTTTTGGGCGGGTTTGCTCGGCACAGTGCGCGTGCTCAATTTGGCTTTGTCCCCTTTCTTTGATTTTTTAGTCTCTGGAAACGGACTCCCCGGATCAAATCGGGTGATGACGGCCCGCTGGTTCTCAGGGCGATAGGCGAGCTCTGTGCTCACGAGATGGGCGGTTGCATCCAATGCCCAAGAGAACCGGAGTTGCAGATACCGCGCGGTTGGACTCGGCGGTGCTTTGCCAAAGGGAATCGGTTGTGACCAGTCCGTCCAACTGTCATCTGGTTCTTTGGTATTACCACTTCGGGACTGGGCGGTGAGCTTACCGCGCGCGTACCATGAAAGGCGCCCCCAGCGAGACGCACCCTTTGCGTCGAGCACTGGCGAGTAATAGAGCGCCTCTTTTTTGCGCGCCCTCAACACCTGATACACGGCGCCCGCATCACCGGTTGCCGCAAAATTCAGGTCATCGCCCGCTATCAGGCCCATTACCTGGCGCTCGTCCAGGTCGAGCACAGTGCGAACGGTTCTCTTCGCATCAATGGCGATCACCTTTCCCTCGGCGCCAAGACCGGCGAACAGCTCGCCCTCCTTTGACACGGCAATCGATACGACGTGGGCTTTTTTCTCCTGCCAAAGTTTTTCTGGCTGCTGGCTTTTTTTCATCCAATAAAGCGCGCCGTCTCCGGCATCTCTGGTGCTTTTCTTCTTGGTCGTCTTGGTGCCAGTGCTCGCCTGGGAATTGGATGTATTCTTGCTCTGTGTGGGCACTGCCGGCGGGGTTTTGAACTTATTTACAGCTGTAAAGATAGTGTCTTTGTGGACGGCAATGGCTTTAACTTCGGTGGCATCGAAATCAGCCAGCGCACGAGATCGGCCCGGCCCTAGGATGCGAAACAGTTTGGCGTTGGGGCTGGTGCCAGCCAAGATACCGCGCGTTGAGTGGGGGGTGAGCGCCAAAATGTGCTCTTCCTCTGTGTCGAGAAAGAGATGGGGCTTCTTATCCATCCCAATGGCAAATACCTTGCCCTGGGGTCCGGTACCCGCGTATAGGTGCCGACCATCCCTACTTAGTGCAAGGGTCCAAACATGGGCTGTCCCCTGGGGCAGGGTTGTCCACTGGGCTGCCTGAACCGGCTTGTTGCCCCTGATTTTATCGGGATTTGGTATTTTCCAGATGATGGGATCGGGCAAGGTAGCAGCATAGAGGTCGCCTGTTTTGTCCACTATCAACGACGTGACCACGAGTTGACCGGTGGAGGCGATGTCAGCCACAAGGCCGTTTCGGATCCTGTAAATCCTACCGTCGTATCCCGTCCCCACATAGATGTTCCCTTTGGGGCCTTTTACAGCACACCAAGCCAGCCCTGCCTCTGGAAAATCCAGTTTTCGGGCGGCGTACCCCAAGCTGACCTCACCGATGCTCGATATGACCGTGCCATCTGTTTCGCCATGCTCGAATTCTGTGGATCCAGCCACCTCCCAAAGGCGCGTTCCCCCAGCCATCCCAGACAGCGGGAGTAGAAGCGCGGTTAGCAGGGATATTGCACAAAAACAGATCGCGATTGGACACTTCATCATTTGCTGTCGACTCCTCTAACGGTCAGATCAATGGTCTCGCTGCCGACGACGAGATAGGGGGTGTGTGTCAGCTTTCTCAAAAAAGCGCGATGTCGCGAGATTTGATCATACCCCACCGTGGGGAGCAGGGCATCTACTGCCGAAGCGGGCAACCGATCGATCACCCGGCCCCGCAATCCAATCCCCTCTGCTGGGATATTGACGCTGACCACCAAGGACTTGGGTGGATAGAATCGGGAGAAATTATCGATGAGGTTAGAGAGGTTTTGTGGCGACGGCATAATCGGCGATATAAAATCGCCGCCAGCGACCTCGATTTTGATTTTTTGTCCAGCCGCAGATTCGGGGATGCGAACGGGGATTGTGAGCATTTGCTCTCCTGCCCCATACCGGGTAAGGCGGACGTTGACATTGATGTTTTCACCAGGCCCCGGGGATTCGGCGGTCATGTAGATGCCCTTGATAAACGCCACATCCAGGCCGTAATGCAGGGAGATATCGAACGCCATCGATTCGATTGTCGCGTCTTCAAAGGGGTTGTTAAGGATCTCGGCAACTGCGGCCACTGGCCTAAAATAATTGGTCAATCCGACAAGCCCAGTTCGGGACGCGCCCGAGTCCCTGAGGGTGGTGGGGGCATGACCGCGTATCTTGATGTTGCCTGTTAGCTCGCTGGTCACGTCTGCCAAATCCGAAGCTGCGTGCATGATGATGTTTACGAGCGCGGCTTGAAGAAACCGGGGGGTCAGGACCCGATGGTTGGCGATTTCCACCTTGTACGTCTGTTTTCGCTTGCTCCGGGCATCTGTGATCGCCACAGATACGGGTATCATGGTTGCCCGCCTGTCAGTGCGCGCCATAATACCGGCCTGACGATCCTGGACGAGACTCCCCTTGACCGAGAGTGGGCTGCCCAACTTGTTCGAGCGCGCGAGCGAAGAGAGCACCGTGTGAATCTCAGCTGTGGTCACGGGTAACCATCCCTCACCCATGTTGAACATGGGGTGACCAAAGGCGAGCACCTGGTTGCCCGTGACAGCTGTCACGGTACCGATGCCGGTCGCACTCATATCGCCGGTGATAAACTGAACGCCAATGGCGCCCCCCGGCACAAAATCGGTCGCGCCATCCTTACCCCCGGCACCGCCGAGCGCCACTGGATCGATGCCAAAATGGGAGAGGGTTTGCTTGAGCATTTTCCTGGCAGGCCCCACAAACCCACCCAGGGTGAGGGGTGTATGGGCCGGGACCATCTGGGTATCTCCTGCCTGACGAAAGTAATCGAAATACCCCTCGCCTGTGTCTCGGGAAAGGCGCGCGGTATTTTGTATCTGTAAGGTACCGGCGGCATTTGTGGCGCGTCGCCAGCCGCGCTTTGAGGATCGCCGCTCCTTAAGCTGGAGCACGTCGAGCATGGCACTTATGGGCGTGACACCTGCGAGCGTGTCTTTTTGAAATTGCCACCCATACGCAAGTGCACCTGCCAGTCGTCCGTCCAAATAAATGGGAGACCCGCTCATGCCACCGATAATCCCGGCCTTTTCAGTAACTGGATGATGGCAGCGAATGAGGACGATGTCTTGGCGAAGCAGAAAATTGGGGACTACTGACACCACCTCCACATCAAATCGCTCGGGTGCAGTGCCGCGAAAGACGGTCAGACCGTATCCCTTCATGCCGGGCTTAATCTCCTCGGTAGGGATTGTCCGTTGGGCCGCTGCTGGCACTGCCCAGATAAGCATTCCCAAGCTGGTCAATACTGCAAACACAGCTAGTGAGAATCTTTTTAGGTGTTGCTTCATACCTAGTGTAATAATGAGGGTGTGATGTATCTTTGACAAGTGACCTCAGGCTTTTGCCGGTGACTTTCTGTAATGGACGTTGCCGCTGATGACCAATGCTTATTCGGGATCAGGCAGGGCACTCAAATGCCGCTCGACCTTGGTCGCTGCTGTGTTTTGATCAAGTGCCTCGTACAGCTTGAGGACCTTCTTTAACAGCTGCCGGGCCTTTTTGTATTTCTTTTCCCGTTCTGCCAGGGCCGCCAACCGGTGTGTCGCGTGTGCTTGTCCTTGTAATTCTTCGATATCATTAAAAATACCCAATGCCCTGTCCAAGTAATGCCGGCTGGCCGAGGTCCTGCCGACAGCGTCCTCCTCGGCGGCGAGCATGAGCATGGTTTCAGCGACCAATCGCTTTTCTCCGGTTTCTTCAAATAGCTTGACAGCGTTTAGGAAACGGGATTTTGCAGTGTCCCGATCCACTTTGCGGGATGCCAGGCGCCCCCGGTGTAGATGGTACATCCCGTTAAGGGTGGGGGAACTCACGGCTTCGAGCAATGCCTCGGCCGCGTCATATTGCCGCGCTGCTGCAGGATAGTCCCCGAGCTGCGCTTCGAGTTGTCCTTGGGCCAGGTATGTTTCAAACCGGCCGGTGGTATCTTTTTGCACATGAAAAATCGCCATCGCATCTGCGTAATGGCGCCGCGCTTCAACTTCCCGTCCTTCCTCCCGTTCTACGGTTCCGAGTTGTAATAGCAATCGCGCCTTGTGGGTCTCCAAGTCCGTTTCATCGCGGCTGATCAGATTCAACCCGGCAGAGATCTCCTGCCGGGCCTTGGTAAGTTCTTCTTTTCGTATGAACGCTGCTGCGTTCGTTGAGATGCGTTCAAGCGAGCTGCCTCGAGATGCGAGTGTTACCTCGGTTTTGTTTGACGACGCTGGCGTATCCCCCTCTTTTTTGGCGTCTTCAGGCGCTGTGGGATCAGCTGATCCGCCACACCCGAAAATGGCGAAACTGGTTATGAAAATAATGGCAGTTGAGCGATACACGTGTCATCTCACCGAAATTTTTTCGATTATGCTAAAATGTAACGCTCCCGACAAGACCTATTGCCAACGAGCGTTACAATCCCGCCCCTGGTCTGTTCAAACACGGCGAACTACCAGATCCACCAGGGCTTCACACTGAACCCTTCTTGATCGTGATTGGCGGTTCCGCCGTGTACGAGCATCCCCCCTGTCGTTGGATTCGAAGATATTCCGGTCCACCATTTTAGGCCTTTAAAAACGTGGGACGCCAGCGTCATAGCGGATTTTACTTCCACTGGTATTAAATGATTTCCCAGGTCAATGACCACATCGACTTCATGACCGGTTGCGTCTCGCCAGTGAAACAGGGGTGGCTTGAGCCCCCTGTTGTGAAACGCTTTAGTGAGTTCAGCAACGACGAATGACTCGAAAATACTTCCTCGAAGTGGATGGCTCTCCAAAATTGAGGGTGAGGTAATGCCGAGCAAGCAGCATACGAGACCGGTGTCCAGAAAGTGAAGCTTCGGACGTTTGCGAAGGCGTTTTCGAAAGTTCTGATGGTGGGGCGGCAGGAGTGTCACGAGAGAACTGGCTTTGAGGGCAGTGATCCACTGTTTTGCGGTGGGTTGGGAAATGCCGGCATCTGCTGCAAGGGATGCGTAGTTCAGTTCTTGTCCAGTGCGCGCTGCTGCCGAGCGGACGAAGCGCTCAAATCCGTCCGCATCCATCACTTTGAGTACATCGCGAACGTCCCGTTCGACATAGGTGCTCAGATAATCCGAGAGCCAACTCGTAGGGTCCAGATCTTTGTCGTGAATTCGGGGATAGAGTCCGGTAAAAAGCATTTGCCACATGCTGAGGGACGGCTCCTTTGATTCGTATCTAGAAAGGGGATCTCGTGGGTCAATCGCTGGCATTTGGATCAGCTCGCGGATCGAGAAGGGCAACAGCGTAAAAATCGCAGTGCGACCTGCAAGGGTCTGGGACACGGATTGCATGAGTAGAAAATTCGAAGAACCCGTCAGCACGAATCGCCCTGGTGTATCATTATCATCTACCGATGTTTGGATGTAGGAGAGCAAATCCGGCACGCGCTGCGCCTCATCAAAGATGACACCTTTGCTGAATCGAACAAGAACACCTTCCGGATCGACGCGGGCAGCTTCTCGGTTTGCTGGGTTTTCCAGGGAAAAATAGGCTAGTTCTGGGAAGATGTTTCGAACCAGAGTGGTTTTCCCGGACTGCCGGGGACCAATTACGGTAATGATGGGCATTTTCCGAGCGCTGGAAACGATGACATCGGACAGTGATCTCTTTAACATAATATATTTATTGAATTATTTTAAATTTGTGTCAAATATAAAATCAGTTTTTGTTTTTGACATGATATCATATTAACCTGCCGCGAGACACTCTTTTGGGATTTCTCATAAACCATCGATTAAGTAACTAGCTAGTGTTCGTTCCGAAATGGCTAAAATGAAACGCTCCCGACAAGACCTATTGCTAATGGCCGATCTCGGGGTCGATCCTGCGTCACTACCAATGGGGCGGGAATGAAAAAGAGTATAGTGCCAGTGCCGAGGGCGCCGATCCCGACGGTCTGCAAGGTCCACGCCCATACCTCGGATTTGGTTTTCTTGCCGTGGTCCTCGTGTTGACCTAGAAAAATGCCAGTGCCGAGCGCAGCGGCGCCCACGGCTACCAGGGTCCACGCGAGCCCGTCCTTGAACCAAGGTCTGTTTGTACGAACACGCGTGCTGGCCAATTGAAGGTCGGACAGGTCCCGAACGAGGGATGCAGATGCATGTCGGCAGGAAGCTGCATCTGCGAGCTCTACGGACGCCTGACGCAGCACAATGCCCCTACTGGCATCTATCAGCCACAACTCCGTTCCTTCAGGCCGACTGACAATGGCGATCAACCGCTCCCACTGCCCGGAACGTGCAATGGAAACCGCATTGCCGATCAGCTCTGACGGCGTTGCATCGCCAGTTGTTTCTAAAAATATATCCCTATCCCCTACATGAAGGGCAGCGTTGCTGAGCACCATTGGGCGGTAGGTTATTGGCTTATCTGCGACCACCAATCGCTGGGACGGGCTGAGCTGATCCAAACACCGCACTTGGGCCACGTAGTCGCCCGCTTTTATATCCTTAAATACTTCACCTGGGCCGAGCACCTGCCCTGACAGTACGAGGTCGCAATCGGCTGGCGCGTCTAAGTGAATGTCTCCAAATCGGGTGCCGATTGATTTGCGAACTGCGGCAAATTGCTCTCGAACCCAAGGTGGAAACTCCATCGGCGACGGTGACAAATCCAAAAAACGCTCTGCTGCGATCCTGAGTTCGTCCTCGACACGGGGCTCGTCCTTTTCGCTGTGGGCCAAAATAGCGAGGAAAATGTGCGCTTTGAACACAACCTCCCTCACCGGAGATGGATTGAGCAGGCTGTTGGGGGTATCGTGGGCGCGCTTAATAATATCTTTAAAGCCGGCCTCGGCTTTCTCGTGCGCCCCAGTGAAAAAGTCATCCTGCGCTTGGTTAAACCGTCTCGTTATCTCCTCCTCAAAACCAGGGGCTATCGGCGCGAGCAGGCCGAGCCTGCCGAACAGGTCAGGTCCTCGGATCGTCGGCGCGTCAATGGTATTTGCGAGTTGATCGATGCCCGCCTGGTCTGGAGATGCAGTGACATCGATAATGATGATCGGTATAGCGACGTCATCTTCTCGATCCACTGCGATCGCAGCCTGAGGCACGAGACCCACTGCCATCAAGATCCATAAAAACCGCGGTGTTTCCATTCGCGTCATTGGGTGATACTCCGCTTTGATGCGGGTTTTTCTGGCCAGAACAACCAGATGAGCGTTGCAGCATCTATTGCGATGCCACCGGCCAAGAGTCCCCATCCCGTACCACCTACCCCATGAACGTCTTTGCATTGAACGTCGGCGCAATTCCCATCCAGCCAGAGAAAAATACCCCCAAGGGCAGCGGTGGTCAGTCCAAGTCCCAGCAATGCCACAGCCGGTCTTACTTTACTGCGGCTGTTAGAGGCTTCTCTTGTCTCAACCGTTGTAAGATCCAAGGTTCGTCCAGGTTCGATGACGACCGCTGCATGAGACGTCGTGCGATTTCCCCGCCTCTCGACCCGGTGCTTTCCAGGCACCACAGGGTGTTTTGAACCTTCGGGCACCACTGGTACACCGTCGAGAAAAAAAGCATCGCCCGCTGGCGAACCAGAGGTCATCACCCAGGCCGTGTCTCGTTTTGTTTTTGCAGCCCACACCATGGCACCGAGGGATCGGGCCAAAGAGAGCATTTCACCTGCTGTGCAGAGCACACAATTGAGCTTTATCTCGGGTGCATCCCGCGGGCCCCGCGCCCTAAGAACAATGGAATGGCCAAACCGATCCACTTGAACGCCATAGTCTGTCTCGTCTGCCTCCAGTTCTACCAGTCCGGCGTTAAACGCCCATCTGAGAGCAGCGTCGTCAGCTGTTCTCGTGTCAATCTCCTCCCCATGGGCAGCACTGATAAACGCACTGGACAAGGCGAGGATGAGCAATAGGCAGCCGCTATTCATCTTCAAGCACACTTAAGCCCCCAAGATACCTCAACCCGCCACATGTTTTTGGACGAGACGCCCGATGCCCGGCACTGCCTGGGCCACATTGCGCTCGGCAACACCTCGCATGCCTTGGTAGATTTTCTTTAGGGCGGTTTTGTTGGATCTGTTCAAAATATCGTCGGTGATGCCGAGCAGGTCGTCGGCAATGCGGGTATCCCGGCTGACCGCATAGGTGTCGAACGGTGGGGACCCATCTGGATGCTGCTCTTGATACGCGTCGTAATGGCGATCCAGCACCCCAACAAAATCGTCGAGTAGGTGATCCACAGCTTCGGCAACAATCTTTGGTTTAATCGCTTTAAATGCTTTGTATCCACCCTTTATCATGAGACCCGTAACGCCCTTTTTGGACGCAACTTCACTTTCGACCAACGCGACGCAATCCGCGATCAGTGTGGGTCGTATGCCATCCTCCATCAGCTTGTCCTTGAGTATACCCATGGCGTCTTCTCCTTACGCATGTATCTTCCCTTTCGCCTACCAGCAATGGGCTTGAATATCAAGATTCAGCGGCCAAGCACGAGATCGAGGCCGGCGAAGATCGCCTCGAGTTGCCCAGTGGAGAGCCGGCCGACCCGTTCAGTGAGCATCCGGCGATCGATGGCAATGATCTGGGATACATTGGCCACAGAATCCTTGGGTAGGCCAGAACTCTTTTTGCGTACCAAGAGGTTTCCAGGTGCTTCGGCCCAGTGCAGGTTACTGGTAAGCGGAACGCAGATTGCCGTAGCGATTTGGCTTCTGTTTAGCGCGTTTCCCTGAATCACAACGACCGGGCGCCGAAAGCCAGGCCCAGACCCAACTGGGTTCCCGAGCGCAGCCCACCAAACTTCTCCTTGTGAAACTACCATTCGCTCTGTTCGAGCACGCGCCTCGCCGCTGCATCAAAAACCGGATCGGGATGCGTATCCACTTTCTCGCACATCTTATCCATGGCTGTGGTGATGCGCTCGCTGTCGTGGCGAGCGAGATATTCGATAAGCGCTTCTCTGAACAATTGACTCCGCGACTTATTGGTGCGTCGCGCGTATCGTTCTGCTTCTTGAAAAATATCATCGGGAATTGAAATGGCAGTTTTCATACTAAAAGTATAACCAAATTAAATATGAATTACGAGTATTTCGGATATTTAAAGAAGATTATTCACGGTGGTGATGCGGCCAGGTCCATTTGGGACTGCCAGGAGGTCGCGTACAGCCCGCCTTTTGCCAGCAATGCTCCGTGGCTGCCCGATTCCACAATGGCCCCGCCCTGCATGACGTGGATGATATCGGCCCGCATGGCCGTGGTAAACCGATGGGTGATGATCACCGCGGTCTTGCCCTGTATCAGAGATCTCAGCCGCGCCATCCAATCTGCCTCTGCCCAGGAATCCATCGCGCTGGTGGGCTCGTCGAGCAGGATCAGCGGGGCATCCTTTAACAGCGCCCGAGCCAATGCCACCCGCTGCCATTCCCCAACGCTGAGCTCTTTTCCCCCCTCAAACCATTTGCCCAGCAGCGTCTCATATCCGTCCGGCAGCGCAGCAACCACCGGGTCCAGTCCGGCTGCCCGACTGGCCCCTGCAATGGCCGCTGTGCCTGGATTGCCATCCAAATCCCCAAAGGCCAGGTTTTGGTTAACCGTAGCGCTGTAATGGACCGGTTCCTGAAACAAAACAGTAATTCTTTTTCTGAGATCGGCGATTGGAAACGCCCGCACATCAACGCCGTCAAAAGCAACACATCCGGATTGGGGGTCATAGAGGCGGCACAAAAGGCGAAGCAGGGTGCTCTTGCCCGAACCGTTGGGCCCCACAATGGCCACCATCTGACCGCTGGGTATCGTCAGATTAAAATCCCGCAGGACCGCCCGATCTGATTGGGGATATGCAAATGTTACATTATCGAAAACAATCCCGCTCTTTAAGGTGAGCGGCAACTCCTTGGAGCGCTCGGGATCGACAATCCCGGGTTTCAGACCGAGAAACTCAAACAGGTCTCCCAGGAATAAGACGTTCCGATATATGTCGCCAATGCCACCGAGCAGGGAACGCATCATCTGTTGTCCCTGCCTGAATGCGGCGTAGAAAAGGGCCAGTTCCCCCAGGGTGAGGGCCCCATTTAAGGTGCGCCATCCCATCCAGGCCATGCAGCCGGCTGCGCCTAAAAGAGCGGCAATACTGGCGCCGATCTCGGTTCGGCCTCGGTGCTTGAGGAGGCGCAGGCGTTCGGTGCGCAGCAAGGCCCGGGTGGTGCGATAGCGTTCTTTAAAATAGGACCCAAGGGAAAAGAGCCTGAGCTCTGCGGCCGGCAATGCAGTGGTCATCTGATAATCGTAATACCAGGTGCGGCGCTCGTCAGGGGTGTGCTTCAGCCGGGACCGGTGCTGGCGAACAGCGTGGCGAAAAACCGCAAAGAGCGCGGGCATGGTGCTCGCGATCAGAACCACAGGTACCCACCAGCTGAACCGAAAGAGCACCACAGCCATGGCCAGCAGGGTGATGGTACTCTGCGCCAGGGTACCGGCATTTTCCACTAGCTTTAGCGGGCGATACCACGCCTCATTGCGCGCCCGGTGCAGGTGGTCGAAGTAGCTCGGGGTTTCGTAAAACGCCAGATCAACCGAGGTGGAGGTATCGTGGATGCGCGCTGCTATGCCGTCCTGAATCAGCTCGGCTTGGTACTCTCGGACAAGGCCGAGGGCCCCGGATGTGATCTCTCCTAGCAGGAGCGCGCCGCCCATAAACGCAGCAGGCCACAGCACCGAGGAAACAGACTGCCAGCTCAACCCGGATGCCACGGCAGCCACCAATGCATCCACAAGCACGCGCGTTAAATATACGGTCGCAACCGGAATCAACCCCTGAACGACCAACAATACTGCCCAAGCAACGGTCCATCCCCGAGATGCGGTCCATACGAGGGACCATACCTGAGGGAGATACCGCAATTGAACCAGAGCAGTACCGAGTTTTTCCCTTAGGGTACTGAGCACGCTTTGGTCAGACGCCAAAATGGGATCACCGACTTTTTCCCTTTCCCGTTCTATGGATCTCTAAGTTACCGTTAATATACCCGATGCTTTGCCAATACACCTGCCATCCCTGGCAGTGGCCATGATGGACAACGGGAGATCGTCTCCGCTTGTATTTTGGAGCTCGGCTTTGATGGTTATTGCCTCCCCGGGAAATGCGAGATGCTCAGCTTCGATAGTCGTTTCTTTAATGTAGAAGACAACATCGCTTCTACCCAGCATATGCTTGACCAAGGGTTCTAGTGATTTCTTAAAATACTGCATCAGTATTGCAACCGGCAACGCTGGATATTCCGGGAAATGTCCTTTGCACAGGGTTGGGTCTATTTGCTCAACTGTGCCTGTTAGGGTGTTATTGGCAATGGCCACATCGCAGAGAGCGATATCATCCAGGAACGGGTTGCTGCGCATTTGGATGTATTGTTTTTTATCCTCCTCGCTCTCGGTCTCTGGCCGAGGGGAAGCTCTCATATCCATCTTCTGTTCTTTAAATAGCTTTGAAAACAGTGACTTCGAGAGGACTTTATAGTGCACTTGGATTTCAAACAGGTCTTTGTTTTCATATCCCATGACGCACTCTGCCACGGCGCTCCGTTTATCCAACATCTCTCCCCGTCCCCGGCACATGAGGTACGCAGACCCAGCTTGGGACGGATATCCGTAGCGCAACCGCCGCATCTTTGCCCTATCTGCCAAGTAGAAGGATCTTTGACCGCTGGGATTTTGCAACCCAACAGCACACGAGCCGAGAATGGCCAGGTGCCTGCCTACCTCAGGCGCCCCAATCGGACCTAGCTCATTACTCAGGGGTTGCTCGGGTATGATCTTTGCGTGCACTTCTCCCCCTTGAAGTGTCAACTCCCCAAGTCTGTAGTAGGGGGGGCGAACCGAAATCTTTTCGAAGATTATCTCCTGAGATATTTTTTGCGATGTCACTGAAATCTCCCCTTATCCCCCCCACAAAAATAACTGACAGAGTGACTACTTCGGATGTCCCAAGCGGCGACTGAGCACCGCTAAGATGTGGCTTGCCGCGACAGGGATAACCGTACCTGGTCCAAAGATCGCTGCAGCACCGCTTTCCCTTAAAAGCGGATAGTCTTTGGCCGGCACCACACCGCCGACCACGACCATGATATCTCCCCGATCCAGCCCGTTGAGTTCGGCGATAAGACGGGGGAGCAGGGTCTTGTGACCACCGGCGAGGGTGCTCAGGCCGACCACGTGCACGTCGTTTTCCACTGCCTGGCGGGCCGCTTCAGCAGGCGTTTGAAAAAGAGGGCCGATGTCGACGTCAAATCCCATGTCGGCAAAGGCCGTGGCAATGACCTTGGCACCCCGGTCGTGCCCGTCCTGCCCCATCTTGGTGACCAAAATGCGCGGCCGGCGACCCTCCAGGTTCTCAAAGCCCGCGGCTGCTTGTTGCACCTCGGCGATTGCCTCATCGTCGCCGAATTCAGCGGTGTACACCCCGGAAAGGGATCGAACCACAGCGCGATGCCGCCCGAATACCGTTTCCAGGGCCAGTGAGATCTCTCCCAATGACGCGCGGGACCGGGCCGCTGCCACGCTGAGGTCCAAGAGGTTGCCTTCACCGGTCTCAGCAGCGCGGGTGAGTGCATCGAGCGCGCGTGCCACTTCGGTATCGTTTCTTTGGGCGCGCAACTCGGCCAAGCGCTTGAGTTGGGCCTCGCGTACGGCTGTGTTGTCCACCTCCAGAATATCGATGGGGTCCTCTTCGGGCGGCCGGTATTTATTCACGCCAATGATCGGCTCCTTGCCCGAATCGATCATCGCCTGCCTGCGGGCCGATGCCTCTTCGATCCGCATTTTGGGCACCCCAGCCTCAATTGCTTTGGCCATGCCGCCCAAAGATTCGACCTCTTGAATATGGGCCCATGCGCGTTTGAGGAGACTATCGGTCAGGGACTCTACGTAATAGGATCCCCCCCATGGATCCACCACCCTGCAAATACCGGTCTCGCGCTGCAGATAGAGCTGTGTATTTCTCGATATCCGTGCTGAAAAATCAGTGGGTAGTGCAATGGCTTCGTCGAGCGAATTGGTATGGAGCGACTGGGTGTGCCCAAAAACCGCGGCCATGGCCTCGATGCAGGTGCGGGTGACGTTGTTAAACGGATCCTGTTCGGTCAGGCTCCACCCGGAGGTCTGGCAGTGGGTCCGCAGGGCCATGGATTTTGGGTTTTGGGGATTGAATTGCCGCACTAGCTTGGCCCAGAGCATTCTGGCGGCCCTCAGTTTGGCCACTTCCATAAAAATATTCATGCCCATGCCAAAGAAGAACGAGATGCGCGGCGCAAATGCATCGATAGGGATGCCAGCACCTGTTCCCGCTCGCAGGTACTCCAATCCATCGGCCAGGGTATACCCGATCTCGATGTCAGCTGGGGCGCCTGCCTCCTGCATGTGGTACCCAGAAACGCTGATGGCGTTGAACTTGGGCATCTGCTTCGAGGTAAACGCAAAGATATCCGAAATGATACGCATGGACGGCTCGGGTGGATAAATGTAGGTGTTGCGCACCATGTATTCTTTTAGAATATCGTTCTGAATGGTACCTGTTAGCTTTTCTGAATCGACCCCTTGTTCGTCAGCTGCTGCGATATAGAACGCCATCACAGGCAAGACCGCACCGTTCATCGTCATGGACACTGACATCTGGTCCAGGGGGATGCCGTCGAAGAGTATTTTCGTATCCAGGATCGAATCTACAGCCACGCCCGCCTTGCCCACATCGCCCACTACCCGTTCGTGGTCTGAGTCATAGCCCCGATGGGTGGCCAAGTCGAAGGCGATGGACAGGCCCCGCTGACCCGCGGCCAGGTTGCGGCGATAAAATGCATTGCTCTCTTCGGCTGTTGAAAACCCGGCATACTGCCGCACGGTCCAAGGGCGTGTGGCGTACATCGTGGGATACGGCCCCCTTAGAAACGGCGGCAGGCCAGCAGTGAACCCGAGGTGCTCTAGGGTGTCGATGTCTTCCTCCGTATAAAGGGATTTGACCTCGATGTCCTCGTAGGTACGCCACTTGGGCGTCCCACCAGACGGATCGCCCTCTGGCGCAACCCGTTTCTGATCCATCTCTTCTGTTGGGTGCGTTGCACCGCGATAGTCTATTTCACAAAAATTGGGAGCCCGGCTCATAGGGTCACTCCGATCTCTTCCAAGCATTCTGCTAACACTTTATAATTATTTGATTTCATGTGAATAAAGGCATCCACACCAGCTGCCTTATGCGCGTCGATCTGACCTTTGGGATATCCAGCGAGCACTATTTTCATTTTGTTATTGGTAGCCCGTAGGCGTTTAACAAAGGGCGGCACCAGGTCTGGATATGCATCGTCTGTGGCACAGATGACCGCGATGGCTGCACCAGACGCAGCGGCTGCGTCCGCTGCCAATGCTGGCGTGGCAAACCCATCGTTGCCGATCACGTCGAACCCACCCACCTCGAAGAATCCAGTGCTGAAGTCGGCCCGGGCCTTATGCTTGGGGATGGGCCCCATGTTGGCGAGAAAGACAGCGGGCTGCTTTCCAGTCTTCTGAGCAAACCGGTAGGTCGCCATGCGGAGCCGCTCATACGTTTCCGCTGCGCGGTGAATGCAGAGGGGGGAGATGGGCTGCTCAGTCGATGCCATCCCTGTTGCCAATGCCTGACTGATGTGGCCTATGGTGGCGCCGCTGTTAGCAGCGTCGATAGCGAGCACAACGGTTTTGGCACTCGTAGTCGGTGATGACTGGGCCAGTCGATCGAGGAGCGGCGCAACGTGCGGCGGACGATTCGCGTCACCCACCGGGTGAGGCATTGTACCGTCACTGTCCATCTGCCCTGCCTGCTCCAGCTCAATTGCTTCGACTTCGACCAGGGGTGCGTTGGTGTCGGGATAGATGTTGGTGCCGACAATGGCGGACGCACGCGATTCAATGGCCTGAGCCCTGGCCGTGGCTGTGGCTGCGATTGCCCGTTGCACAAATCCATTGGCAAGGGCGGCCCGCATGCCGCCCTCCCCTTCTATCTCTTGGAACAGGGTCCAGGCCTGCGCTGCGATTGCATCGGTCTGATGCTCCACGTAGTAGGATCCGCCAGCCGGGTCTACCACGTGGCCCACGTGGCTTTCCTCTTGAAGAATAATTTGAACGTTGCGCGCGATGCGACGGGAGAACTCGGTGGGCGCCTGGATTAGCTCGTCAAAAGGACCCGTACAAATAACGTCTGCCCCGCCAACAGCAGCGGAAAACGTCTCTGCGGTACTGCGAAGCATATTCACGTGGGGATCGCATCGGGTCTTGGTCCAGGCAGAAGTGCGGGCGTAGATGGTCAACTGCTGCGCTTCTGTACTGCCTCCGAATGCTGAGATGAGGGTCGTGAACAGCATTCTGGCAGCGCGTAATTTGGCCACCTCCATGAAAAAGTCGCCACCGATGGAGAACGCAAAGTGTATCTTCTGGCTGAGGTCGTCGATGTTGAGACCGCGCCTTGTCATTTCGCGCAAATACTCGGCAGCCGTGGCAATGACTGCGGCCAGTTCTTGGACAGCACTGCCCCCAGCGTCGCTGTAAGGATGCCCGCGCACTGCAATGGTCTTTAGGTCTGGTGCATTGTCGATCGCAAAGCAGGTCAGGCCAGCCATTTCGTCATAGGCTTGGGCCAGTGAAACGGGCAATTGTCCCCTGCGACTCAGTACGCCCAGCGGATCTGATTCAATGCATCCCGCGACCGAGGTGAACGGCACACCGCTCGCGCGGAGATGGGCAAAAAACAGTGCGCCCGCAGCCATGAACGCAGCCCCAGCATCCAAGTAGATGGGATATGTGGTGAGATCCACACTGCCGAGTGCGGTTTGCAATTCAGCAAGGGACGCAATGGATACCCCTTCCCGCGCGCTGTCTTTGGGTGCTGCATCGGGATCGACGCGGCGTTGGACTGCCCAATCAAACACCAAGCGGATCGCGGTCTGGCCCCAATGAACGTCATGGGCCAGGGTGGCGCGTATCTCTTTGGGTGTTGCCCCGATCGCGTCCTGACAAATGCGCCAGGGGTGGTCTGGATCCCGATCCTGAGATGCCCCCCGAACATACGGCATTGTTCCGGGTCGGTTTTTTTGATGCCCTAGATCACGAATATCCGCAGCTGTATAGATGGGTTGAATAGAAATGTGCTCAGGGGTCTTGGAAACGAGCTTTTTCTCAAACGACGCCCCTTTGAGTGAAGCGATGGCAGCCTGTTGCCACGCCTCGGATGTGGGTTTTTCGAACTCACTGAGCAACGCAGTCTGGGTCTGCGCATCGGTTTTTTCAGTTTTTAATGAAGACTTCTGGCGCATTCAGCTATCTCCTCAATAGGCCCCTTATTTGACGGCCAGCTTGGCAAAAGCCACGGCCGTCCGATTTGGGCATGATAATCTCGCATTTTCTCGTAAACTATACTTATCAAGTTCAATATAAATTGATTGATAGCACAATCATTTGAGGAGAGATATGTATCGAAAAAATCAGATATGCAAGCGGTGCTGCAAATTCGCATGTACAGCAGCGATCATCGGCATGTTTGGGCTGGGGTGCGGGAGTGCGCCTGTCGAAGAAACTACCGTAAAGGTAACCGTGATCCCACCCACTGAGGACCAACGGATTGAGGACCTCCTCGCCGCTGCAGAAAACAACGATACCGCTGCCATCACTGCTGTTATCGCCTCTGGCATCGATGTGGATGCCCCAGGAGAGAACGGTAAGACAGCGCTTTTAACCGCAGCGATGGTTGGCCACCTGGAGTCGGTGCAGCTGCTCATCTCACACGGGGCTGACGTGAACGCATCTCAGGGCGGGGCAACCCCACTGATGATGGCTGCTGGACTCGACCGCCCTGATATTGCGAGGTTTCTCCTCAAGCAAGGCGCAACACCAGATGCCCGTACTGAACCGGATCACATGACCGCGTTGATGTTTGCAGCCATGAAAGGGGCGACGACCACAGCGGGCATCCTGCTCGATGCCGGCGCCGATCCCAATGCTGAAGAAGTCAGCGGGGAAACACCCCTCATCGCCGCAGCTGCCGAGGGGCACGTGGCAATGGTCGGGCTACTGCTGACGCGGGGTGGGTTGGTAGACAAAAAAAAGAAGGACGGCCGCACAGCCCTCATGTTCTCAGCCATCGGCGGGAATGCCGAGGTGACCCAGCTGTTGCTCGACCGAGGCGCGGATCCCACGGCGTCTGATAACCGGGGGCAAGATGCCCTCATGTTAGCCGCTCGCATGGGTCAAACTGCTGTTGCCCGGGCACTCTTGGATCGTGGCGCCGATCTCAACAGGCGAAAGAGAAACGGCTGGACATCCCTGATGTATGCAGCTGGCGAGGGGCATGGCGACCTCGTGGCCCTGTTGCTAGCCCGCGGTGCCCACGTGGACGAGGTCAACACCGAAGGCTGGAGCGCCCTGATGTTCGCGGCGGGTCGCGGGCACGCCCATGTGGCGCGATTGCTCATTGACGCAGGTGCTGATATGAACAAGGCAGATCGCTATGGCCAGACAGCACGGTCGATAGCCGAGCACAACGGGCATGCGGTTTTCATCAAAACCCTCGACAACGGGAAAAACAAATGACGCCACAAGACGCCTATGACTGGCTGCTTCAAAACAGCAGGGAAATCAGCACTTTTGCGTCCATGGGCAGCGCCATGGCGTGGGACCAGCGCACCTATCTGCCGCCACAGGGCCATGCCCACCGGGCCGAGCAGCTGGCCCTACTGACCCGCCTGATCCACGAGCGGTCCACAGATCCGCTCATTGGCGAGCGCTTGGCCGATGTAGAGGGTACGGAAATGACAGCAGATCCAACGTCAGCTGCGGCCGTGAACATCCGCGACTGGCGTCGCGCTTATGACCGGGATACCAAGGTGCCGAAACGCATTGCCGAAGAGCTCGCCCGGGCCACGTCCAGGTGCGAGACGGTTTGGGAGCGCACCCGGCCGACGAGCGATTGGCATGCATTTGCCCCGGAGCTGGCCAAGGTCTTTCAGCTGCTCGACGAAAAAGCCCAGGCCATCGGCGGTGGGGACGAGGCATACGATGCATTGCTCGATGAGTACGAACCCGGGCAAACCGCTGCGTCCATTGAACCGATTTTTTCCAAATTACGCGCGTTCCTCGTTCAGTTGGTCGACGCGATCAAAGGCAGCGCAGTTCGACCCAAAACAGAAATACTGTCCCAGCGGTGCCTAATCGATGCCCAAAAGGGATTTGTCCGAGAACTCGCGCAGGCCATTGGATACGATCTTGACGCGGGCCGCATCGACACCACAGCGCATCCGTTTACCATCGGCATGGGTCCCCGTGATGTGCGCATTACAACCAGGTACGCTGAAGACAGGGTTGCGAGTGCGGTGTTCGGTACCCTTCACGAAGCTGGCCATGGCATCTACGAACAGGGCCTTCCCACAGAACACTGGGGCACCCCCCGCGGATCGGTCCCATCATACGGCATCCACGAATCCCAATCCCGGCTATGGGAAAACCTCGTGGGTCGCTCCTTTGGTTTCTGGCGCTATTTCTTTCCCAAGTTCCAGGCCGCCTTTAGCGCGTTCGATGACGTCTCCCTCTCAACATTTGTCGGGGCAGTGAACGCTGTTCGACCGAGCCTGAACCGGGTGCAGGCAGACGAGGTTACCTACAACCTCCACATCCTGGTGCGGTTCGAATTGGAGCTCGCGATCATGCGCGGCAACTTGACCGTAGCGGATTTGCCAGACGCCTGGCGAGAAACCATGAAGACCTACCTCGGGGTCGAGCCGTTGGACATGGTAAATGGGGTGATGCAGGACGTCCATTGGTCCGCGGGCCTGGTGGGCTACTTTCCCACGTACACCCTGGGCAACCTCTACGCGGCAGCGCTCTTTTCCCAAGCCAAGCAGGCAGTTGGAGATCTTGAAGGCCAGTTTGAGAAAGGGGAATTTCAACCCTTACTGGAATGGCTACGGCACCATATCCACGGGTTAGGGGGCACCTATCGACCGGTCGATCTCATGCGTCACGCCACAGGAAGCGATCCAGATCCAGGCCACTTCATGCACTACTGCGAGACCAAGTACGGCGAGCTTTATAGGTTGTAGACCACAAGAGGAAGCCAGACCCGCCATTGATATCACGTTTAATGCGTGCCACACGTTCGACAAGGAAACCATTTCAAGGGTAAAGATCCTGGCTGGATACTGGCTACCATCTCGGCGGCAACCCTAGCAATCAGCACCCAGGTCCTGCAGGAGTTTTATGTCGATGTGACGCATAAGATATCTTCTCCATTGCCCTCGAGCATCGCAAAAATATTCCCTTCGACAAGTAGGCATTTGTTTGGATTGGACGTGTTGGGGGGATGCGTTGCTCTTGGGGCTTGCGAGTTGCGTTCGTTTTTGGGAAAACCACAAGGGAAAATCGCAGCCAGCAAACGGTGCCTTGCGCAGGTCAACGCACGTGCCTTGAGAAAGGATGTGGAACAACATGCCGGCTACAAAAAACAGTAAGGAGTTGACGCTTAAAGATCGCCTGTCCCGGCTCAATTTTCTACAAGCCAAAAAGCTGCTCGGCGAGGGGTCTGAGCGATTTTTGATCCGCGGTGGCGCCTGGGATATCAACATCGATGAGCAGGTGAACTTAAACGATGACGCATTTTGTCTCTGCTTCGGCGATATCGAAGCCAGAATCTGGCTCAGCGATAGGGGGCGCCGGCGGTTGCTGTTTGACTGCAGCTGCGGCAACGGTGTGTGCGAACATATCGGGGCCGCGGTGTCGTTGATTTTAGAAGAAAAGATGGCCCTGGGCCTGTCAGCACTGCGGCCGGATATGGCGCCTTTGGGCAGCTTGACCGAGGCCGAAATCATCGACCGGGCCATTGCGGACCGACGGACCCGGGCCAAAGAAGAGCGGATGGAGGTGCGCAGCAGCAATCCCCAACAGATCTGGACTGACTACTTGGTCACGAATCGCACTTCGGGCAGGGCCTACCGGGTGGCCTTGCGGGGATTTGAGCCAGGGGTGTCGTTTTGCTCGTGCCCGGATTTTCGCAAAAACACCCTCGGCGTGTGCAAGCATATCTTTCGGGTGCAAAACTGGACGAAGCGCAAATTCAATGCCCAACAGCGGTCAGCGCCGTATGTCCGGCAGGGATTCAGTGTAATCGTAGATTACAGCGATCAGCTAGCCCTCAGACTGCTTGCCCCAGACCAAATTCCGCTTGAGACGGTCGATATCGCAGGGCCGTTGCTCAACAGACCGATCCAAGACCCTGGCGATCTATTTAACCGAGTGGGTCAAATCGAAGGGTGTGGTTATCCAGTCGCGATCTACCCGGACGCGGAAGAGCTGATCCAGGCTCGCTCCCTGCAGGTTCGCCTGGCCCGGCTGAGCGAAGAAATCCGGCAGGATCCAGAGAACCACACTTTGCGTACGACCCTGCTGCATGCCGAGCTTTTGCCCTATCAGCTTGACGGTATCGCCTTTGCCGTGGGCGCAGGACGGGCCGTGTTGGCCGATGATATGGGGCTCGGCAAAACCATTCAGGGTATTGGTATCGCCGAATTGCTCGCCCGCAAGGTAGGTATCAAAAAGGTGCTCGTGGTTTGCCCAGCATCGCTCAAATCCCAGTGGCGCAGTGAAATCAGCAGGTTTTGTGATCGCAGCGCAGCCCCGGTGCTGGGCGCGGCAAAGGAGCGGGCCAAGCAATACGCGGGCGACGCATTTTTCACCATCTGCAACTACGAGCAGGTATTGCGGGACATCCTTGCCATAGAGCGAGTTAAGTGGGATTTGATCATTCTCGATGAAGGCCAGCGTATCAAGAACTGGGAGGCCAAGACGACCCGAGTGATCAAGGGATTGCAATCGCCGTTTGCGCTGGTGCTCACCGGGACGCCATTGGAAAATCGGCTCGATGATCTGTTTTCCATTGTCGAATTTATCGACGACCGGCGGCTGGGACCGGCCTTTCGCTTTTTCAACCGGCATCGGGTTGTGGACGCGTTTGGCAAGGTGCTCGGCTACGAAGGGCTCGATGAGGTGCGGGAAAAGCTGCGGCCGGTATTGCTGCGCCGCACGCGAAGCTCGGTGATGCAGCAATTGCCGGCGCGCACGACGACCATTGAACGGATCGAGCCAACCAAGGAGCAGCTGCAAGTACACGGAAGCTTCATGCAGATCGTTCAGCAAATCGTCCGCAAAGAATACCTTACTGAAATGGATCTGCTGCGCCTGCAGAAAGCCCTGTTGATGTGCCGGCTAGTGGCCAACAGCACCTTTCTGGTCAATCGTCAAAAAAAGCAGGCCTATTCAAGCAAGCTGGAACGGCTCGACGAGCTGTTCAGGGGATTTGCTGCAGAGCCGGACCGCAAGGTGGTCTTGTTTTCCGAGTGGACCACCATGTTGGATCTGATCGAGCCCTTGCTCGAAAAGAACGGCCTGCCGTTTGTTCGACTCGATGGATCAGTACCCCAGAAAAAGCGCCAGGGATTGGTCAATCAATTTCAAACAGATGCGGGATGCCGCTTTTTCATCACCACCAATGCCGGATCTACGGGTCTCAACCTGCAAATGGCCAACACAGTGGTGAACGTAGATCTGCCCTGGAATCCGGCTGTGCTCGAGCAGCGGATCAGCCGGGCCCATAGAATGGGCCAACAGAATCCGGTCCAGGTCTACCTGCTGGTCACCGAGGAAACCATCGAGGAGAACCTGCTTGTCACGCTGTCGGCCAAGCACGAATTGGCCTTGGCCGCCTTGGATCTGGGTTCAGAAGTATCGATGGTCGAGTTGGAAAGCGGCATGGAAGAGCTCAAACGCCGGCTGGAGAAGCTGCTCGGTGCTAAACAGCAGGCGCCCGAGCACAAGGGACAACAAGCTGAAACCGAAGCCCAAATGCGAGCCGTGGCCGAGCGCAAAGAAAAATTGTCCTTGGCCGGCGGTCAGTTGTTGCAGGCCGCCTTTGGTTTCATGGGCGAAATGCTGCCGGAAATGCCGACAACCCCACAATCTGAAGCACTTGCCAATCAACTGCGTAAGAGTATGGACCAATGCATCGAAAAGGATGAACACGGTCGGGTCAAGCTGACTGTTACGCTCCCCGACGCGGCAATCCTCGATACCCTGGCGCAAAACCTGGCCCGACTGCTGCCAGCCGGATGATCCTATACGCCCATGCTGTTTTGGGCTATTGTCAATTCACTCTTCACTCAGCCAGGAAAGCGATGAGGATATCATGATTCTGAAAGAAGTAGGGGTATCGCGGTTCAAAGCTGCATTCACGCCGGAACCGGTTTCGCTAAGAGGTTTTAATGTCATCATCGGGCGGAATGGCAGTGGTAAAAGTACTCTGCTCGAGGCGCTGCAATGGCTCGACGCCACAATAAGGAGAGATGCCCGCGAAGCCTGTGATCGATATTTTGGTGCATCCGATCTCATCAATCTCCGCTCACGCACTAGGATTCCCTATTTCGAATTGGACTTGAAATGGGGGGAAGCAGATGCTTCGAAGTGGCGCTACATCATTCGAGTGGCGGACAAAAAAGGGTTACCGGAAATCATGGATGAGAGACTTTGCTCTTTGCGGGATTCCGGAAGAACAGCAGAGAGTTTCATTACAACCGTGGATGGTGTTCGTTGGGTATTTCCGAGCGGGGAGTCAAGCGCGATTGGAAAGTTCCCTGTACGAGAACCGGACCGCCTGGCCCTTAGCCGGTCGACTGACTTTGAGGGCGATCAAGAAATGAGTCCCTCATTCTTAAATGAATTCTGGCAGGGCGCTGTTTTTCTCAGGCTAAGCCCCAATCGGCTTGCGCACGGTTCAGCAGCCACTCGCAGATCATTTGAGCCAATCCTCGACGAGGAAGGTCAGACACTGCCGGCACTGTTGCATGAGCTAAACGATGAGCAGCGTAAGGATCTTGTTGAGAGCATTAGAGAGATTCTCGACGGTATTCGGAATGTAGAGGTGTCCGACGCGCCTACAGGCAGAGACGCTCAAGTTTACTACAACCTGCTTGAGCGCATGCCGTATAGCGGACGTTCCGGGCGGTCTCAATTCCCTATTCCAGCCTGGATGCTATCAGAGGGCACCAGGCGAATCACTGCGATACTGGCTCTTCTGTGTCGAGAGCCCAGACCGTCCCTAATCTGCATTGAAGAGGTCGAGAACGGTCTCGATCCCTGGACCGTAAAAGCAGTTCTCAGGCACCTACAATCTGCCGCAGACGAGGGCGTACAGGTGATCATCACAACCCACTCCCCATGGGTATTGGATGATGTCCCTTTGAACTCCATCATTCATGTACGCCGTGTGGTGGGGACAACCCAGTATGAAAACTTCGCAGAGAAACCAGAAGTGTTGAATTTTCACGGCTCAATCCCGGCCGGTACCAGATATGTAAACCTAGTCGAGCGGGAAGAGTAATGGCAGCACTGCGAGTAGCTCTGTTTGTAGAAGGTAGCGAGTCGCCCCCCACTCCCCGACAACTCGACCCATTAATTAGAATCTGGAATGAAGACCTGGTCGAGGCTCTCAAAATTGAACCATTCGATCTTATTGTTCCGATCTCCAAGAAACACCTCATCGCAATGGATCCAGACAAGCCTAAAATGAGCGGCGCATCCGAAGGACTCGATCAACGCATGATGCGTCAGATGACGAAGACGCCATTTGATGCCGCCGTGGTTGCTTGGGACCTTGTCCCCGCTTGGAATCCGTCAGGCAGCTTTTGTAGATGGAGAGAAACTCTTGATTTATACAACTTGCTGTCCCATTCAAAGGTCCTGCCCGACCTGTGGCGGGAGTGCGCGAAGTTGCGGTTAAAGGATCTTAGTCAACGGTCCAACCCAGGAGCTAAAACGAACACGACTCGCTTGGAAAAAGGCACCATACTGGCCGTATGCATGGAGCCCATGTTCGAAAATCTTTTAGTACAGGACGAGCAGGGGGTAAAGCGGGCATTGGGTGTAGTCAATCGACAAATACCAGGCTGGCCCACGAAGGGCTGGGGAGATCCTCAGGAGCGTCATCCGGACAGTGCGATCTTAAAACCGGCGCTGAAGGCGATACGCCGGCTAAGGCCAAAACCAGCTGTCCTCAAACAAGTGCGTGGCGATTTTATCACAAACAAAACTGGCTGGGGGGAGTACTTATTAAGGAAGTTTTTACAGGATCCAAATATTGAACCGAAAGTAGTGGGACATCAAATATGTGTTCGGCTTAGCGAGATTCTTTAGAGACGGCGGCCCAATGCTCAACCGATGTCATCGGACAGGTGGAGAGGACTCCGATAGCTGGTGTTTGGTGGAAGATTATTACGACTATCGGAGTCCTTGCTCCACTTCCCGACAACCCCCTCCCCTTAGGTTTCCCAATCTCCCCAGGGCGATGGGAAATGTAACAAACCTGCGGTCAACCGATCGGGTAGTTGCGCAAGCTTGAAACCAGTTGGTTTGCATCGCGTTGATTACGTGTACGCTCATGCCGCTCGATACGAGGGGCTTCTCAAAACCGACAGTTCATTGGCGTGAGGTTTGTGTCGGTGCGCCTCTGCGCGTACCTTCCTCTCCATGAAGCTCACGACTTCCAAGGCAGTGGGTCGGTTTTTAGGTTTCTTGTTCATACAGCGATCCACGAACTGCCCTACGTCTCGAGGTATATCGTCTCTATCGCATAGGGTAGAGAGCGGTATATTGGAACATACCCGAGCGCAGAGTGAGGTTGCGCAGGCGTTGGACACATCAAAAGGCAAGGTACCGCTTAACACCTCGTAAAGTATCAAGCCAAGGGCCCAAATGTCCGTAGCGCCGCTCAACGGCTCCTGTTTCCACTGTTCCGGCGCCATGTATAGGGGTGTGCCGGATAACTCCCGGGTATATCTCCGTTCATAGCCTTCTGGCCGGGCAAGCCCGAGGGCTTCTTTGAGGGCCAACTCTATGTTAGAGCTGTAGCTCCGGGCGTATATGGGATCTTCAAACGTATCGGCCAGCCCGAAATCCACCAAGCGAGCTGTCCCGTTTCGATTGATCATAACGTTCTCTGGCTTTAGATCCCCGTGGAGTATCTGCTGGGCGTGCAGGGCTGACAGGGCAGCGGCTATTGTCAGTCCGATGCGCGCGGCTGCCGCAAGGGGCATTTTTGTCGAGATCTGATCCCGCAGGGGGTGACCATCGACGAACTCCAGGGCCGCGTAGAGCCGACCGGCATGTTCACCCACCCCGTAGATAGAGATAATACCGGGATGGTTGAACCGAGCCAGCACGCGGGTTTCGGCCATAAATCGCTCCCTAATTGCCGCCTCTGCGATCGGTTCCAAGGGAATCATCTTTAAACAAACATTTCGATCGAGCCATGTATCGCGGGCTAGAAACACCTCGCTCATCCCCCCTCGGCCCAGCTCCCCTATGACCACGTATCTGCCCACGATTGTTCCGGGCGTGATGGGTGGAAGACTTTGCGCCATGTGTTTCACGTTCCTACCTGTCCTTCTCGTCGCCCCCCTCCCATTTTCGCGATGGGTCGACAGCTATCAAAAACGCCACCATTCCTTTGCAATATGCGGGCCGGTTTTCAGCTGGAGCTGTAACTTCTCAAAAACCAGTGGCCAACGTCCAAATTCTTGTCGGTGAGGGGTTACTCCCCATATGCGTTAACCTAAGGCAATGGCGGCAGGTGGACCCCAAGGGGGTCTACCATCTCAGCCCAGGGCAACGCCCTCGGATCATTAAGAAAAAAGAAGATACAAGCCCTGTAAGGGCGATCCATCAGGTTTTAAATAATCCCGGGGCGTTGCCCCGGGCTAGTATGGGCAACCCCTTCGGGGTTTCCCAGTGGTCGGCCAAATAGTTAACGCATATGGGGTTTATCCCCTCACTTGAAATATCCTGATATGTCTAGCCTTTCAAAGCGGGGATAAACCCCGCAGCTACATCTATTTCTTGTTTTTGCCAGCACTTTTGGGAACGTATGACTTTGTCGCTTTGTGGCGCATGAGGGAGAGCGTCATTCGCCGTTGCACGGCTTGTGACAGATCGTGAAAAAAACCGTCACACTGTGTCAGCTAATGTCAGACTGTGTCAGGGGTGACAGTGCTAACACAGTGTCCTACCCCATGCCGAGGGCTTTCATACGGCGCTTAAGCCCCCGTTTGGATACCTCCAAGGCCTGGGTAGCCCGGTCTAGGATTTAGTGTGGACAGATTCACTGCCAATCAGGCGTTCGATTTTTTCCTCGAAATTAACTCGATCGGCTTTTGGGCTTGCTAGCGCCAACTGGCGGGCCACATGGCGCAGTTGACGGACGTTGCCGGGCCAGTCACCGAGCGCCAGGCGGCTCATGAGGGGCGCGGCCAACCAGGGTCGCCCCTCTGGCCCTGGATCTACGAGCGCTTCCCGCCTGCCTTCAGCGAGCGCCTCGTTCACAAAGTGGAGAAACAGCCGACCGATATCCTCTCGCCGGTTTCTCAGTGGGGGCAGGATGATCTCGTTGCTGGCCAGTCGATAGAACAACGGGGATTTGAACTTGCTTACTTTCAGAGATTGGGCCAGATCAATATCTGTCGCAGCAATGACGCGGACGTTTACCTTTTTTCTCTTTGCGACGCCGACCTGTTGAATCTCGCCGGTTTCCAGCACCCGAAGCAGTGCGGCCTGGTTTTCAGGTGCGGTTTCGCCGATTTCATCCAAAAAGAGGGTGCCGGTATCGGCGTTCTGAAAGAACCCGGCCCTGTTCCTGTCGGCTCCGCTATATGCGCCCCGGGTCGCGCCAAAGAGCTCGGAAGCCGCTAGATTGGGTGGGATCGCGCCCATATTGACGCAGTAAAACGGCTTGTCCCGGCGATCGCTCATGGCGTGAATGGCGTGGGCTGCGAGCTCCTTGCCTGTGCCGGTCTCACCGCAGAGCAATACAGGACTCGAGAGGTCGGCCACCTCCATAATCTCGTGCTTTACCCGAACCAGAGCACTTGAGCAGCCGATGAGGTTCATGTCTGGTACGTCGGCCATGGGCGGGTCCATCATATGGAGCAATAAGACAATGCGCTTGCTAAGGAGCAGGACAACCCCAGCCTCGACCTCATTCGGACAAAAGCACGCGCGGGTTTCGACCGGGACGCCGTTGGCTTCGACCTTTGTACTCGAATCCAGCCGATCCAGAAGTATTGCCCCGTCCTCGTTGGTCGAAAATCGTATGGGCTGTCGACTCAAATGGGGATCGGCCAGAGCACGGGAGGATCCACCCAGGGGCGCTTCAAACCCTGGCTCGGTCCGGGATAGGTGTACCGGCACTTCTGACAGGCTGGTAAACGCATAGATATCGCCGATGCGATAGGGGTTGGTATGCCAAAGCAAAGTGAGCCCGGGCGTTCGAAGATGCTGTACAGCAGATGCCGTATGGGTGGTCGACCGGGTGCTGGTGCCAAGGCCCTGCTCCCAACGATCCGCCTCCCGAGGTGCATCCGTATCTTCCGAGATCGCTCGGTTGTCAGGGTTTCGTTCCATGGTGATGCTGAACTTTAAACAAAATCACTCGGGATAACAATCGACATTACCGCATGCCCAGCTCTTTCATCCGCATCATGAGGCCCCGTTTGGAGACCATCAGCTCGTCCACCATGGCGTTGATATTCCCACCGCACTGTTCGTACGACTGCTCGATCTCCTCCCGGGTGAGTTCACCGGCTTTGCGCACTTGGTCGCAATTATCGATCAACGAATAAAGGGAGGGGCGGGAAATGCGCAGCTCGTCAGCAGCCCGCTTGAGGTTCCAGCGATGCTTGCGCAGGGCAGAGAGCATCTCGTCCTGATCCACGTCACACGGCTCCCGATAAGCGAGGGAGGGCCCACTGGCCTTGGTGTTGGGATTGGGATTGTGGTCGGGGTCGGATTGATCTGACAGAGCAGGCGCGTGTTCAGCAGCTCCGGCTGAATCGACCAACTTCTCTATTTTATTGGATACTTGCGCCACTGTGTGCCCCTGGCTGTCAATCACTAGCTGTCGAGCCACATTGGCTAGCTGGCGGACATTGCCCGGCCAGGGGTAAAGGGCCAATTGGCTGACCAGCTTGGCAGGCAACCAGGGGGTTCCATAGGGGCCGGGATCCACCAGAGGCGCCTGGCCCGATGCCTCGAGCTCTTTTTGCAAAAAGTAAAACAATAACCGACCGATATCCTCGCGCCGCTCCCTAAGTGGAGGCAAGGCGATTTCGTAGCCGGCGAGCCGGTGAAGCAACGGCGCTTTAAACCCGTCGGTCTCCACGGCTGCCTTGAGATTGGCATCTGTGGCTGCGATCACTCGTACATCGACCTGCTGGAACCGATCCGCGCCTACCTGTTGCACCTCTCCAGTCTCCAGTGCCCGAAGGAGCATCACCTGGGCCTCCCTGGCGGTCTCGCCGACTTCGTCGAGGAACAGGGTGCCGGTGTGGGCGCGCTGAAAAAAACCGGACCGGCTTTGGTCGGCCCCGCTGAACGCGCCTTTTTTGGCGCCGAACAGCTCTGAAGCGGCCAAGGTCGGGGGTATTGCCCCCATGTTCACGCTGAAGAACGGCTTATCTGACCGGGCACCGTTGCGGTGAATCGCATGGGCCACCAGCTCCTTGCCAGTGCCTGATTCACCAGTGATCAGCAGCGGGCCGGGCAGGTCTGCGATCTTGAGAATATCCCGCTTGACCCTGAGTAGCTCGCTGTTTTGGCCGATCAGTCCTAGATCCTCGGGCGGGGCCATGACCGGTGGTTCCATGAGATGAAGCAAGCAGACAATGCGTTTGGCCAAAAGCAACACTACCCCGGCGGCCAGCTCATCGCGGCAAAAACAAGACTCGGTCTCAAGCGCGACCCCGTTGGCCTCAACCTTGGTGCTGGAAGCCCGACGGTCGATCCGAATACCGCCATTGTCAATTAAATGAAACCGAATAGGCCCCCGGCTGATGTGGGGATCGGCCATAGGACGCTGCTCGCCACTGGGCAAAGAGATAAAATTGGGCTCCTTCCGGGATACCTCGACTGACGCGCCAGGTGCCAACTTGGTAAATGCACAGAACTCGCCGATGCGATAGGGATTGGTGTGCCAAATTACCGTAAGCCCTGGAATCCTAAGGTTTTTCACCTCACTTAGCACATGTGTAGAAGAGCGGGTACCAGTGGATAGGTGGCGCTGCCAGGTATCAATGGTCTCTGAAGCGTCGTCCGAATGGGTCACAGCATTCTGAAACTCAGATGTCTTATTCGCGTCGCTCATGGCTACGCACAAGGTAGCCAAAGCATGGAAAAACTACAACTAAATTGCCAAATAGGGCCTGGTGCTACTTTCGAAATGACCAGTAGGTTGTAGGTGTATTCAGAAGTAGCGCAGATAATAGTGCTAAGCTTGACTTAGCGAATTTAGTTAATGACATCGCTCACTCATTTTATTGAGTTTGATTTAATTTTAGTGTTCTACGATAACTTCAGGATCAAATTTATAGAGCTTGCCACAGATTACGAGGGAAACGTTTAACTGATATCGCTCATCGGGCTGTTCCTCTTTAATTTTACGTACATACCAAGCTCTGTACGGCGTGTCTCTACCCATACTCTGTGGTGTTCCAACAAATGCCCAAACCGTGCTACCCTCGATTGGGGCAACTGGGATGACGCCCCTTAAGGGCCTACGGGTTCTATTGAAGAAATCCTGAGGGGATTCATCCTGCTGCCGGGATATCAAACCCTTTCTGCTATCCAAATCGACAATGCTCTGTCTACCCAAGTATATCGGCGGCGTTACAACTTTACCGTTCTGCCTGAACTCGAACTCGAGCACCGGGGGAGCAATTGTCGCTCCAGGCAAGTTTGTCATGTTTGTCCCACGAATGACAAACGTAAACATGCTTCCAGATTTAAGCCGATAAATGGAATCTTGAGTACCTGGGGGGGTGTTATTATCAGTCTTGACGGGCGTCGGCAGGGCAAAGTCATTTTGAAAGCCCTCATCATAGTATTTGGCTTCAAGTATTTCGTATTTCAGGCAGCCGATCGGTTCTGGATCTTCTCCATCAAATTCCATATTTAGAATATACTCCCCTGCTCTTGGTCCCTTTCGCATATCATCCTCCTTTTCCTTATCAATCGCTTACTTTGAGCTTTGATGGAATGGCAAAAGCAAAATTAGTGCCAATATAACCATCTTGACTATTTTGTTCACTTTTTCTCCGTTTTCCCGAGATCGACAAACAGCAAATGATACTTTGGATCTTGCCGAAGCTTCTCGAGCTCTGGGTCGACTCGTACATCTTCGATGGAGTAACCGTTCCGAACCGCTTGCTCTAAGGACTTGAGGGCGAGCTCTCGCTTTCCAGAAATCTCAAAGACAACGGACATCCTATAGTGTATTTGTGGATTCTGTATAGATTTCGATTTAATTCTTTTTAATATTTTCAATGCTTGGGAATGATTTTCGATTTTCGCCAAGCAGATTGCCTTTCGGCTAATCAAATCCGCACTATCCGGAGAGTTTTTCAATTTTTCGTTAATCATACGTATTGCGCATTCGTAAGCTTTTTTCGCGTTAACCTCGTTATCAGGTGTCCATCGATACGCGTCTGCTAAATTGACCCACAAGATGAAGTTATTGGCCCCTCCTGGCATGGCCACAGCCTTCTTGAAGGCTGACACGGCATCTGTGTACCTACCTTGAAAAAAGTACAATGTGCCCAAATTGCTATACAATGTTGGATTGGGTTGAATCTCGAGAGCTCGTTGCAGATGGGTGGCCGCCAGGTTGTATTTTCCCTGCATGACATAAATACTTGACAAGTTTGAATGCCCCAGCCGGCTGTTTGGGGCCAATTCAACGCTCTTCAGATAGACCACTTCAGCCATTTGATAACGGCCTAGATGATAGTACGCATTGCCTAAAAGATCGTGCAATTCTCGATTGGAACTGTCTAAATCCACCGCTTCCTCAAAAAAGACAGCTGCTTTTTCGATATCACCGCGTACTTCCCATACTTGACCTAATCCTGCTTTTCCATCAGCAGAAAATGGATCCAGTATCAGAGATTGATTGAATGCATCCAATGCCTCTTGGTCGTTGCCTTTTTCTACATGGGCCAATCCCAGGCTGACACGAGCAATTCCCAAGTGCTGATCGAGCTCGACTGCCCGTTGGGCTAGCTGAAGCGCCTTTTCCAACCACATCCCGTCTTTGTTGGCAAGGTATTTTCTCCCGTATGCTTGTGACAATCCAGCACTTGCGGCTGCGTAGTTGGGATCAATCGCCAATGCTTTTTGAAATAGATCTATGGCGCTCTCTATTGTTTCCAAATCCCCCGGCGTGTTGACATAGTCATCTAGTTTTTTCATGCCCTGCTTGAAAAATGACACCGCATTGGGTTTATCCGGGCGATTCGTTTGATCTTCATTGGGCAGAACGCCTTTTTCTTGGCTACGTAAAAAGCCGACAATTTTCAAAAGCGCCCTACGCTGTAAGGCATCGATTTCCTTCATCCCAGCAGCACTGTTTGCTGCAGCCAGCTGAGACGTCCCTTTGACTAGGTTGACATTCATTCGAACGTCCTGGTCTTCCCGTTGGAGACTACCGCCAACGATCAAACCAGCGCCAAATGACTCCCTGGCTTGTTTGGCGGTCTTAATGTTCGAATTGCGTACCTCGGCTGCCGGGATGATCTGTAGCTTGCCCTTGAATTCGTTGACTTGCCCTAAACCGTTGGTCAGGCTTTCGGTTAAGCCCACGCATAATGTGGCCAGTTCGGGGTCGTTGCCGATGTTTTCAAAGGGCAGGATGGCCAGGGTGGTGTCGCTTACTTCTACTTTTTTTGCTGTCGGTCGTTCAAACCCCTGGATCAGGCCAAAGGCGACGATGGCTCCTAAGCTGAGGACCAGTATTGCGAGAGTGAGTAGGCTGCGTTTGGGTCTTTTGGCCAGGGTTATGAATACCCGGCTCAGACTGGTGTCTTGGGGCAAGCCCGAATCCCTCGCTGGCTGGGCCTGGGGGCCGGCGAGCGCTGTTGGGGCGGGTCTTGGCTTTGGCGGGATGAACTTCCGATCCACTGACAAGGCCTCCAGGTCGCTGGCCAGGTGCTCCATTGATTGGTAGCGATCCTGGGGTCGTTTGGCCAAGGCGGTCTGGATGATCTTGTCCACGCCTTCAGGTACGTCTTCGCGGATCTGGGTCAGGGGCTCGGGCATGTCAAAGTGAAGCTGGTGCATTAGGGAGGTATCGCTGTCAGCCTCGAACGGTCGGCGGCCTGCCAGCATTTCGTACAGCACAATGCCCAGGGAGAAGATATCAGACCGCTTGTCCACCGGGTCGCCGATTGCCTGTTCCGGAGACATGTAGGCCAGGGTGCCGATCACGTGACCCTGACCGGTTAGGGCGGTTTTCATCGTCTCTTGGCCCAGGTCGAAATCAGCGACCGGGTTGAGCTTGGCAATGCCGAAATCGAGGATCTTGATGTGGTCGTCTTCGGTAATCATTACGTTATGGGGCTTTAGGTCGCGATGAACAATGCCAGCGTCGTGGGCCGTGCGCATGGCGCCGGCGATCTGCAGGACGTACTTGTGGACCTGAGGCCATGGCAGGGCCTCTTTGGCTGCCAGGGCCTGGGCCAAGGACTGGCCCTTGACATACTCCATTGCGATAAAGTCCTGCCCCTGGTCGTTGCCGATGTCGTATACCGCAACAATTCCCGAATGATTCAGGGCCGAAGCAGCCCTTGCTTCTTGGATAAATCGCTGTCGTTGGGTGTCTGACGTACTCTCGCTAGATAGTACTTTAAGCGCGACTTGTCTAAGCAGGCGGGTGTCCTTGGCCAGATACACCGCGCCCATACCACCGGTGCCGAGAGGTTCTAGAATCTCGTAATGAGAGAGACGCGCGCCGACCATTGTATTCCGATCTCCCCCGGTGCCATAAGAATCATTGCACTGTGTTGCGACTAAGCGCCATACAAAATCCAAGCGTTATAGATCCAACCATCGATCCGAGCATCTTACCACCGAAGTTAGAAAAGAAAAGCCACAAACGCGGGTCGTATTTTTCCTGAAAATGTATCTAAATCCGATGCTTTTTTGGAGCTTAGGCCATACCTTGTATCCATCTTGGAAAATAATCTCGGTGGACCAGGTTCTGACACTCGATTGGCAGAAGATCCACAAGCAAGTGATGCCAAGAATCATGGGGTGGAGCCCTTAGCAAGGGTCTCTGACCTAATCGCACCCTGAATTGAAAAATCCGATATCCATTCCACCCAAGTCGTCATTTCCGGGCATATACTCTATTGGGATTCCTGCGCATCGTTTGGCTGAAGTGCCTTTACCCTTACCAACATAGTTCGAAATCTCGGATCCTGACGAAGGTCAGCAAGATCAGGATCGCGCTTAGTGTAGTCCAATGAGTATCCAGAAACTAATGCTTTCTCAACCAGATCTAATGCTTGTTTTCGCTGTCCGACAATTTCTGCTACCATACCCAAATGAAAAAATAGTTGTGTATCTTGAATCCCTTCTATATTGATGTTTTTCATCTCTTGTACCGCTCGGCGACTGTCGCCCATTTTTGCATGGTATAGTGCCATTAGGGTCTTCAACTCGACATTTGCTGGTTGTTTGTCCAGTTTCTCCTGCAACAAATCAATGGCACATTGATAGGCTTCTTTCGATTTTGACTCGTTTTCTTTTGTAAAGCGATATGCATTGCCAAGATTGGCCCAACGGAGATAGTAATTTGCGCCTCCAGGCATCTCAATGGCCTTTTTATAAGCCACCAGAGCATCGTTAAATCGTCCTTGCGTAAAATATAGAGTACCGAGATTATGATACAATAACGAACTCGGTTCTATCTCCAATGCTCTTTGCATTTCTGTTGCTGCCTGTGCAAGCTTGCCTTGCATATAATAGGTACCCGCCAAGTTGCTATGGGCTTTAAAGCTCTCTGGTACTAATTCAACCACCTGAGAAAAGACATGCTCGGCTTCGGTGTACTTACTTGTACGCGTATAAACGGTACCCAGCCAGCTCAAGATTTCTCGATCTGAAGGTCCCAAATCCAAAGCCTTTTCCAAAAAAACTAATGCTTTATCGAGCTCACCCCGCTCCACCCAAACCTTACCGAGCCCCAGATTCGCATCAGGAGAAAATGGGTCTTGCGCGATGGCATATTCAAATGCTTTCTCTGCCTCTTTGAGCTCACCCGTTTCGACTAATGCCAACCCCAGACTCACCCGTGCGATCCCGAGATCCGGATTCAACTCAACAGCCCGTTTTGCAGTGTTGGTCGCCTGGTCAATCAGCATTGGATCTCCGTTTTCTTGGTATTTTCGCAAATAGGCTCGAGAAATCCCTGCAAAGGCCGATGAAAACTCCAAATCAAGCTCAAGCGCTTTTTGAAACTGGGCTACTGCAGAATCTATTTTTTCTATATTATCTGATTTCTTAGCATAGCTTTGCAGAAACGCCATTCCTTTTTCAAAGAATGCGTAAGCATCATCTCCTACTGGTTTCGCTTCCTGCTTTTGGCGGCCGTAAACCTGGCCAAATCTTGGACGCAAAAATCCAACGGTTTTACGAAGCACAATGTCCTTTAGCTCTTGTTGCTCTGCCACCGAGATGGTTGCAGTCGAAGCAGATAGCTGTATGGTTCCCATTGCCAAATTGATGTTCAATCGAATTTGGTCGTTTTCTTTCTGCAAGCTACCGCCGACAACCAAACCAGCACCAAACAATTCCCTTGTTTGTTTGGCGGTCTTTATGTTCGAATTCCGTACCTCTGCTGCTGGGACGATTTGCAGCTTGTCCTTGAATTCGTTGACTTGCCCTAACCCGTTGGTCAGGCTTTCGGTTAGGCCCACGCACAGGGTCGTTAGGTCAGGGTCGTTACCGATGTTTTCAAAGGGCAGGATGGCTAATCGGGAATCAGACACCTGGGGATGGGCTTGGTACCTGGTCTCCAGAAATTCGGTTAGGAACAACGTGGTAACCACTGCAAAAACCACTAGCACTGCGGTTAGACCCAATAGTGTTCGCGGCTTTTCAGCCAGTTTTATTAAGGCCCTGCTCAGCAAGGGGGTTGGTTGGGTTGAGACGGAGTCCACAGTTTCTAATATCGCCCCAGTGTCTGGCGCTGCTGGCGCTGGGAGCGAGCTTTGAAACCCCGGATCCACAGACACCGTGTCCAGGGCGTCTCGGATGTGGGCCATGGATGGGTGGCGCTTCTCAGGTTGCTTGGCAAGCGCGGTCTGGATGATTTGGTCCAGGGATTGGGGTACCTCCGGCCTGATCGACCTGAGGGACGCCGGCGTGTCAAAGTGGAGCTTGCGCAATAGGGATGTTTCGCTCGTGGCTTCGAACGGCCGCTTTCCAGAAAGCAGTTCGTAGAGCACAATGCCAAACGAAAAGATGTCAGATCTGGCATCCACCGGGTCTCCCACTGCTTGCTCCGGAGACATGTACGACAGTGTGCCGAGCACGTGACCACGGCCGGTCAGCTCGGTGTGTATCGTCTCCATGCTTCCTTCGCGATCAGCAGCCGGGTTCAGCTTGGCAATGCCGAAATCGAGGATTTTTACCTGGCCAGTTGGGGTGACCATAATGTTGTGTGGATTTAGGTCGCGATGGATAATCCCTGCGGCATGGGCAGCAGCCATGGCACTGGCAATCTGCTTTGCCCAGTCGAGCACTTCCTGCAGAGACGGCATGCTGGATTTGAGTTTTTGGGCTAGAGAAATCCCGTCGACCAGCTCCATCACGATGTAGTCGAGATCTTCGCTCTGTCCAAAATCGTGGATGTTAACAATTCCCGGATGTGAGAGGGCAGAAGCGACCCGTGCCTCTTGGATGAATCGCTTGCGCTGCTTCTCATTTGCATTTTCTTTGGACAGTATTTTTACCGCTACATCCCTGAGGAGGTTTCTATCCCGCGCCTTATAGACAACCCCCATGCCACCTTTGCCCAATGGATCAAGTATATCGTATTGCGATAGAGTTCGACCAACTAGTGACATGCCTGGACAATACCATTGAACATTTAAAATATCACCCTGACAGCTTATGATTAGACCTTAAGAAATGATTGACATTACATCATGATGTGCTTACACTAATCTTCAGAGGTTTTCAGATGATACGAACACAGATTCAGTTGCGCCCCCAACAAGAACGGGTACTTCGGCGCTATGCCCAGGCCAAAGGGATATCTTTGGCCGAAGCAGTGCGGCGCTGTATTGACCGCATGCTTCTGGATGACGAAACTAATGATATTGACATCAAGTATAAACAGGCTGCTCAGCTGATCGGTTCGCTCAGCGAAAAGATGGGCGCGACCAATCTCTCTTCAGATCACGATACCTACCTCGAGTCGGCTTTCGAATGAGCCGGGTGTTTGTAGATACCTCGGCAATACTTGCACTTCTGGTGGCCAACGACGAGAACCACGATGATGCCGTGCACAAATTCGATGCACTTCGGCTTGAGAAAGCCGAGCTCGTCACCAACTCATACGTATTAGTGGAAACCTACGCCCTGCTCGGTAGACGGTTCGGCGCTAGTGCGGTACGTCGCTTTAGAAATAATTTTGCCCCGTTGCTCAATGTAACCTGGGTCGACGAAGAGATGCACGAAGCTGGGCTTGACCTCTTGGCTGACCAATCCAAGCGACGCTTATCTTTGGTCGATGCGGTCAGCTTTGCACAGATGAATGCGCAGCGGATCGACCGGGCGTTTGCTTTTGATAGGCATTTCTCTTCTCACGGTTTACGGTTTTAAGTAGCCCCTACTTCTCCAACGGGGAGTGCCACTTTTTTGCTAGTGCCTGGACCAGGTCGGCCCCCCTGCCCTTGCCTTCAGCCCTGATGGTTCTCTCTGTATCCCGACCCAGGGTCAGGGTGAGGACAAGGGCTGACCCTGGCCACAAATCCTCGAATCGATCGCACCACTCGACCAGGCACACACCAGCGCCGTCGTAGTACTCCCACAGGCCAAGGTCGTATAGCTCGCTCGGATCCCCCAGTCGATATAGGTCCATATGGTATATGGGTACGACCCCTATGTATTCCTTTATTAACGTAAAGGTCGGACTGGTTACCGCCACCTCGTCTGGTACGCCTAGACCATGGGCGATCGCACCGGCCAGATAGGTCTTTCCAGCGCCTAGATCCCCGCAGAGGCCGACCACGTCCCCTGGCCGCAGCAACTCGGCGAGTCGAGCGCCGAATCGACGGGTCTGGGGTTCGTCGGAAATAAAAAAGGAGTATTGTTCCACACCAGACTCCAACAGCGATACCTTAAGATCTCCATTTGCCATAGCGCCCCCATCAGGCGTCGAGCCTACAAATCCATGCCAGTCCTATCGTTTGGCGCTGCTTTTGGGCCACCACTTTGGGGCAGCACATGGATTCTAGGTTTTATAAAACACGAAGTTTGCTGCGGCAAGAGAGAGCTGAGACGCTGAAAGGGTGTTGTGAAAGTCCTTGGCGACGAGATCTCTTCATTTTTTTGGAAAGGAATGTCATAACGAGCCGAATCCATCGGAACCGTCAGAATCGGGGACTTACACGGAGGAAAACAGATCATGGATACAGTTCTGGTTACCGGTGCCAGTGCCGGTTTTGGGGCCGCCATTGCTCGGCGATTCGGTGCCCAAGGGAAACGACAGATCTTGGTAGCCCGGCGCGTGGCGCGCCTCGATGCGCTGCGTCAGGAGTTGAGCGCGGATCGCACACTGGCGATCGGGCTGGACGTTAGGGACCGGACAGCCGTAGCTCAGACCATCGGAGACCTGCCCGCCGCGTGGAAAGATGTGGACTGCCTGGTCAACAACGCGGGGCTCGCCGTGGGCCTCTCCCCGGCCTGGCAAGCTGATCTGGACGACTGGGAAACCATGGTTGACACCAATATCAAAGGTTTGACCTACCTCACCCGCGCGATCCTGCCCAACATGATCGAACGCGGCCAGGGCCACATCGTCAACATTGGATCGATCGCAGGCGCTTGGCCCTATCCCGGTGGTAATGCCTATGGCGCTACCAAAGCGTTTGTGGCCCAGTTCTCCAGAAACCTGAGGGCTGACTTGCACGGTACTGGTGTGCGGGTCACCAACATCGAACCGGGTCTGGCCCAAACCGAATTCTCAGTGGTGCGCTTCAAAGGGGACCAGGAAAAAGCTGCCGCGGTCTACCAAGGCACCATTCCTCTGTACGCCGAAGACATCGCAGAATGCGTGGTCTGGGCCACAGCCCAGCCAGCCCACGTCAACATCAACAGCATCGAGGTAATGCCCACAGCCCAGAGCTGGGCAGCCCTGGCCGTGGCTCGGAAATAGCCGCCGAGCCATAGCCCCCAAGTACGAGAAGCGGAAAAGATTTCCTAAACACAAAAAAACCCCAAGGAAATCCTCGGGGTTTCGCAGCGTCCTCAACGGGAGTCGAATCAGATTATAGGAATCGAAAAAAACAAGCGAATACGAGAGCTTGACCCCAAATCACCCGATTCAATTGAACAATCGATTATCCGTTTCGCTCCGTTTCGAACCAAATGAATCCGACAGAATCCGACTCAGGTTACGAACCAGTGGCACAATGGGGGCACAAGCCCATTGTGAATTTTCGACCGGTTTTAGTCCACAGGCATTCTGTCATTTCACGACTGTCATTTCACGACTCCGAGGCCCTGCGAACAAATTGCCCCTTATGGTCTTTCTCTGTATATAAAGAAGAATGTTGGTGCGTCAGAGGACAATTCTCCATATGTTCAAAGTTGCAGGGGGGCAACTCTCCCGTTTTCAACTTACAAAATGGGCATTTGCGCTGTCCAAAGACAGTGAAAGTGGTGGGGGAGCAACGTTCTATAACTTTGTGCCTTACAAATATGGTCCATTCTCATTTTCCTTGTATCAAGAGATGGGCAAACTGTGTGTTGCAGGTCTACTGAACGAGGATGACAAGGACCATTTGAGCATAACCAGCAAGGGGATTTCAAATATTGGAACCCTACCGTTTGAAATTCGTAAGGATATTCACATCATAGCCAAGCGGTACGGAGAGATGTCGGAGCGAGCAATGATTGACGACATCTACAATCGGCACCCCTGGTACACCATTCTGAGTGAGATTCGCAGTTTGGAGGAACGGCCTAACGCCGAACTTCTTGTCTACACCGCGGGGTATGAGGGACTCTCCATAGACGCTTTCCTGAATCGACTAGTTCAGAACGGCATATCGTGCCTGGTAGATGTCCGTAAGAACCCTATCGCTCGACGATATGGTTTTCACAAGAAGACCCTGAACAGACTGTGTGAGAAGCTGGGCATACGATATCATCATTTCCCGGAGCTTGGTATTCGGTCTGAGAAACGGCAGAATCTTACCAATCCATCCGCTTATCAAAGGCTATTCGAGGAATATGAACGAACCGTTCTAAAACAAGAAAACGATGCTGTTGAGGAAGTGGCTGCAATTATAGAGAGGTATCCTTCCGTTTTAGTTTGCAGTGAAGCTGATCCGGCGTTCTGTCATCGCACACATCTGGGGAAACGACTCTCCGCAATGACTGATTTGCTGGTGAGAGACCTCGCCCAAGCATGAATCCGACATTGTTAAAAACCAAAATACTGATCACAGTGCTCACGTACCCGCATCCATCTACTAAGTACAAGGAACTCATTTGTACGGCTGGAATCACTGTTCAGGGGGACTGGGTGCGACTTTATCCAATCCCGTTGCGATACCAAGACGTACGCATCCACAAATATCAGTGGATTGAAGTAGACCTGGAGCCGGTGGGCCATGGCAACGACAATCGCAAAGAGAGCCGAAAACCGGACCTATCGACACTATGGGTTCTTGGGGATCCGATCGGATGCAAGGATGAATGGCGTGAAAGACGCCAGTTTATCGATCGGCTGCCCCACCACACCTATAAACAATTGGAAGAGCAGCACGAGCTCGACAAGTCCTCTCTAGGTATTATTCGTCCAAAGGAGATTCTGGACGTTACAATCGAGAAGGCTGATCCAGAATGGAAGCCGGAATGGCAAGCTGCACTCAACCAAATGTCACTGTTCGGTCCACCAACAAAACCGTTGGAGAAACTACCATTCAAGTGGAGTTATGTGTTCCAGTGCGAAGACCGGGAACAACCGTATTCCCGTATGATCGAGGATTGGGAACTCGGTGCACTTTACCTGAAGGAAAGAGATAGTAAGGGCGAAGAGGGTGCTGCGAAAAGTGTTCGTGATAAGTACCTATCCGATATCGGCTCGCCAAAAAGGGACACGCGGTTTTTCATGGGAACTCGTTTTCCATTCAACACATGGTTGGTTCTCGGCACGTTTTGGCCCCCTAAAACGACGCTTGAGCTCTTCTAGCACTCCGCAATGCAATATAACCGAGCATAAGAACTCAACCTGTCCGTTCAGACTCTCTGGACTTCAATTCCTCACTGACTCTCCCAAGGATTCTTTTAAGCATTTCTCTGATGTCAACGATCTTCAGTGTCTTTGACGGCTTCTTGATGTAGGAAACCAGAACTTCAAGTACTTTGGGATTGTTGGAAACTGACATCAGGTGAATGAATGGCATGTTGTCACAAACTATCCAGTCTCGATCTTCCCGGAAAACGTGCTTCAATCGATCTTCGGCAAGTTGTGGATCTGTCTTGAGTTGACGGAACAGCCCCCCAATTTCCCTTACATTCGCGTTCGGGTGAAAGACGAGCGTTCTGACGATTTCATCGTTGTTTTGTCTACGCTGGACTACAAGCCCCGCCAATGCAACCTGGACATAAGGGCTTCGCTCCCCTTCTAAGAGATCCATACATTTCTTGATTGATTTCTTGTCAAGTTCTGTTCTCGCGAGAAGATATGCTGCTTCGACTCGTTCATATGGATCGTTCTTCTCATTATAAAGAACCTCCCGACAGTACTTCGCTGTGTCCCTGTCGATTCGACGCAAGTACCGTATCGCTCGAAGGCATTCAGCTCTTTGGTGGGGAAATATGCAGTCTTCAGACTTAATGAATTTCATCAAATGTGTTTGTATCGAATTCAGTGAGGGAAACTCTCTGCTACAACGTATTGCCTTTCTGGTCAGGCGGTGATCAGGGTTGGTCTCAATCTCTCTAAGCAGTCTTTGTATGTGTTCGCGGCTTCCCAGACGTATGTGGCAGGACACCCATCTCATGAAGGCTCTCATCGACAATCCAGAGAGAGGACGATGAGAGCCAGTAATAGGCTGCCTGTCATTGGGCCTTGCCTTTGCAATATTCTTTAATCGTTCAAGGTATTTCTTTCTCTGTGCAATCGGAACGGGACTCTCGGCGAATTTGTCTTTGATTTCTTCGAGAATCTTTGACAGCTCATCCACACGCGAGTCCAACAGTTCTCTTGAAATCTCTTGGTTCTTTTTCTGATCAAGGACTTTCGTTTTCGCAGTTTGAACGTTTAGATGTAGCGATCTTAGAACTCTTATCATCTCAAAGACTACGAGCCGTGCAGTGGTGATATCCTTTACGAACACTCGCACATCATCCATATACCTAAAGTACTTGATCTCGTGTTTACGGGACAATTTTTCAAATACTTCATCGACTGGCAGTAAAAACACGTTCCCTAGAAAACTCGAGATTGAGGTCCCCTGTGGGATCCCTCGCAGATAGGGCCGCTCTTCATCAGTACGAATCGCCCATGATTCAAGAAATGAAAACAAAAGGTTAATTATGCGTTGTTCATCAGGTAAGTGTTTTTGAAGTTGGTCTCTAAGAATCTGAAGTTGAATGTTTTCGAAGTAGGCCGCGATATCTGAAGTCACAAGGTAACGAAATCCGTCTTCACCAAATGCTTCTCTCGATTTTTCATCGAATTCAGGCCACGCTGTATACCAAGCCTCGAAAGGGTCGATTCTCTGGCTAATCGTCTTCTTTTTTAGATATGGAAAATCGACAATGGTTGTTTCTTTGAAAATTGGCCCTTTTTTGGGTAGGGGCTCCTTTAGACGCCAACTGAAAACTGCCTCTGGCAACTTGGGATCAATCCTCTTTGCCATTAGGAACACGACTGCTGAGAGGATCATTCGATCATGTATCGAGACTACTGTTCCCGGGCGGAAGCCTAATGACCCCTTTGGGACTTCGATATGCAACAATGGTCGAGGACAATATGTCCAGGTTTCAAGTCTGTTGATAGTCTCTTTAACAACCCCCTCCAAGTCTACAGCGATAACATCAGCACAATAGAGGTCTTCAGCGAAATCCTGGTGCAACTCCGATCGTGCGATATGCCACCCACGCTTCAGGCATTTCGGCCTGAGAAGCTGATCCCAAAGTGATATTTTCCTCTTGGCAGACATGGTGTTCCTATCTTACTAGGTTTTTTAGGATCGTCGAGATTGAGGACTCGTACTGCTCATCCAGCTGGCTCCGCGACTCGGCAAAAACGAGTTGAGCGCATTGATACTCCTCTTCTGTTGGCTCCGGCATTGCGTAACTGCCGTGTCGATACTCAGGAACCCCTTGAGTAAGTCGCTCCGATGCCAATTCGACGACTGCCTCATCAGGGTGGAGATGGGCGCGGAGGATGATCGGCAGTATCTTCCATTCATGTTTTTTCGTCACAAGCCGAAGGGCGAACAGAATCGTGTGGGGGTGTCTCCCCTTCTCGATTAGATTCGCCACTGGGTGCCAGATCAACCACACCCCAGTGTCATCAAGAATCCGGAAGGCTGGCTTACAGACACCAATGCGAGGATCGTCCAGGGCGCGGATGAGGAGGTCTCTGCCTTCTCGATGTCCAAGTTTGACACCGCACTCAGCACTGATTTGACGGTTCGGAAGTTGCCTCCCTTATAGAAAGAGATGATCAGGGACACATCATCTGATGACCCCACTTCGTTTCGCACCTGGTGATGAGGGACCGTTCTCTGAAGGAGGTCCAGGAGCTTCTCGGCCACTCCACGATCCAAATGACGATGCGATATTCACACCTGGCCCCGGGTGTGAAAACTGAGGCCGTGGCCGCCCTGGACGAACCGTCCAGGGGCACATTCGGAAAGTCAAGGAATGGAGGAACGGAGAAAAGTTCCCTAAACGTACAAAAACCCTAGCATTTCTGCCAGGGTTTCCTTGCGTCCCCAACGGGAGTCGAACCCGTGTCTCCGGCGTGAAAGGCCGGTGTCCTAGGCCTCTAGACGATGGGGACATGTATGTGTCCTCGCGTTAGCCCGGCGATGGCGCGTGCCCAGTGCGCCTCACTGTTTCGCCAGCTGTGAGCCATGAAGGAATCGAACCTTCGACCTACGGATTAAAAGTCCGTTGCTCTACCGGCTGAGCTAATGGCCCAAATCTCTTTTCAAATATGCGGCTTAGACGCCAAAACGCCAGCCGCAAAACCGAGATGAGTCTTCTTACCTATGAGATGGGTATTGTCAAGAGACCTACAGCCTATAAAATGACCTGAAATGGAAAAAAATACAGGCCCCAGGGTTTTACGTGCACTCGCTGTTGTTATTTTCTCGCTGACGGTCGGCACTATTGGATTTTGGTTCCTGAGCGATCAGGTGGTGACCGTGGGCGACTGCCTCTATATGACCATCATTACCCTGTCTACTGTTGGGTACGGAGAGATCATCCCCATGACCGGCCCCACGCGGTTTTTTGCCTCGGTCCTCATCGTGTTCGGCATGGGCTCGCTCATCTACTTTGGCTCCACGGTGATCGCGTTTTTTATTGAATTCGATCTCACACAAATGCGGCGGAGGAAGAGAATGCAGAAAAATATCAAAAACTTACATGATCACGTGATCGTGTGCGGGGTGGGTACGACCGGCGCCCACGTGGTAACAGAGCTCATCGCCGCCAAGACGCCGTTTATCATGCTCGAAAGCCATGAAGAGCGCATCCGAGAGCTGGGCGAGATCGCAGAGGTCGACGGTCGAGACCACCCATATATCATCGGCGACGCTACTGAGGATCGCCTTTTGGAACAGGCCGGCCTGGAACGGGCCTTTGGCCTCGTGGCTGCCCTGCCCAGCGATAAGGACAACCTCTACATTATCCTTTCAGCGCGGCAGGCCAATCCAAAACTGCGTATCGTGGCCCGGGCCACAGAAAAAGACGCCCCGCCCAAAATGATCCACGCCGGCGCGAACCGGGTGGTATCGCCCAATTTTATCGGCGGCCTTAGAATCGCCTCGGAAATGATCCGCCCCCAGGTGGTGGAATTCCTCGATATGATGCTCAGGGACCAAACCCAAAATACCCGCATCGAGCAAATCGTACTGTCTGAGGACTCGCCCCTTGCTGGCAAGCGGCTCGCTGAGACCAACATCCGAAAAGCAACCGATGTCCTCGTCATTGCCGTGCGAAACCAATCCGGGGACTACGTCTATAATCCCGGCCCAGACACCCTGATCGAAGCAGGCGCCACGATGGTGGTGCTGGGTTCTATGAATTCTATTATCCGCCTAAGAAAGTCGCTCAGTGCCCGTTCGCCCACCATCAGCTTAATCGACTGAATTTCCACAACAAGTTACACATGCAACGCTTTTAAGCATTGCCTATCTAAAAGGTCTTTTATATCTTGCTCAGGTGACAAATGGCGTCTAATCTAGGGCCCCGCCCCAAGACGGGTGCGTAATAACAATGGCTGAAATGACCCATGGTTGAAAAATTCTTACACTCCCCCCTATACGATGAACTCAAGCGCCGCGGCGGAAAAATGGTCCCTTTTGCCGGCTACCAGATGCCCGTTCAGTTTGCCGGCATCAAGGCCGAGCATCGGGCTGTTCGAACCGCGGTAGGGATCTTTGACGTGAGTCACATGGGCGATATCTGGGTCGAGGGCAACGATGCCCTCGACTATGTGGACTGGCTCGTGACAAACGACATTCGCGCCCTAAAAGATGGGCAGGCCGCCTACACGCCGATGTGCCTGCCCACGGGCGGCATTGTCGACGATTTGCTGGTGTACCGAGTTCGCGAGGACAGCTTCTTGCTGGTCGTCAATGCGGCAAACCACGACAAGGATCTGCGCCACGTGCAGGAAAACACCAGGGGGCGGGTGACCGTTGTCGACCGCAGCTATGACACCAGTCAGCTCGCTGTCCAGGGCCCATTGGCCGTCGACCTATTGGCCCGCCTAACAGATGAGAAGTACAGGGATTTGGCTTCTTTTCACTTTGTTCAGGGAACCGTGGCCAGTAGACAATGTCTCATCTCCCGGACCGGATATACGGGCGAAGATGGGTACGAAATCTACTGCGATAACACCGACGCAGTGGCGGTCTTTAATACCCTGATGGATGCGGGTGAAGATTTGGGCATTCAACCCATCGGCCTGGGTGCCCGGGACACCCTCCGCCTGGAGGCCAAGCTCTGTCTGTACGGCAATGACATCGACGACACCACCACCCCTTTGGAAGCTGGGCTGGGCTGGACCGTCAAACTCGACGCTGGTGATTTCTGCGGCAAGGAAGCGCTATTAAAACAAAAGGAGACCGGCATTGCACGGCGCTTGGCCGGGTTCGAAATGGTGGAAAAGGGCATTGCCCGGCACGGATATCCAGCCATTCCAGACGCCGAAACACCAGATGCCGAGCCCATTGGCGCGGTAACCTCTGGCGGACCCTCACCCACCCTTGAAAAAAATATCGGGCTCGTCTACCTGCCAAAGAAAGGCTATAAAGTGGGCAAGCCCTTTGGCATTGTTATTCGAGGCAAGGTGGTCCGGGCAAAAGTTGTAAAGACACCGTTTTACAAGCGATCCCAATAACCCTGAACCACGAGGAAAAAAAATGAACATTCCCAAAGAACGCCGATACACACAGGACCACGAGTGGACCAGCACCAAGGACAACACCGCCACAGTGGGCATCACTGAATTTGCCGTAGAACAACTGGGCGACATCACACTCGTAGAGCTGCCAGAGGTAGGGGACTCCGTAAGTGCGGGAGATACGGTCGGTGTGATCGAATCGGTCAAGGCAGTTTCAGACTTGTATTCGCCCCTGTCCGGCACCATAACCAAGGTCAATACAGCCCTGGAAGATGCACCCGAGCAGGTAAACGAAGACCCCTATGGGCAAGGGTGGATATTTGAAATCCAGGTCGATGACACCGCGCAAATGGACACCCTGCTCGATGCCAACGCGTATAAGTCCCACCTGAGCACCTTGGAAGAATAGTCCCATGTCAAGTGACTGCTGTCGGGTAAAATTGAACATTCCCCCTTTGAAAAAGGGGGATAGGGGGATTTTGTCACTTCCCAAAGCAAGCGGAAAAGACGAAATCCCCCCGGCCCCCTTTGCGAAGGGGGAGGATCTTCCCCGACACTGCAGACTGGACTGAGCACTAGCTACCCCTAATGGAGGATCGCGTGCGGTATATTCCCCATACAGCAGCAGATATTGAACTGATGCTCAATAAAATAGGCGCCCGCAGTATTGACGCGCTGTTTGAACAGATCCCAGCCCCCCTGAGGTTCGAAGGTGCGCTCAATCTGCCACAACCCCTGTCCGAACCCGAGCTCATGGCCCATCTATCTGAGCTCGCCGGCCCAGCTCCTGCTGGCGGTCGAATTTCGTTTATGGGTGCGGGCGCGTATTGTCATCACGTACCCCCTGCAGTGGATCAACTCCTGTTGCGCTCAGAGCTGTACACCGCCTACACGCCCTACCAACCCGAAATCAGCCAGGGCACCCTGCAGGCGATTTTTGAGTTTCAAACCATGATCTGTCGCATTTTCGGCATGGGCATGGCAAACGCGTCCATGTACGATGGTGCGACAGCCGCAGCTGAAGCCGCCCTTATGGCGCGCCGGGTAACCAAGCGGGAACGCCTCCTTATCTCGGCTGGCTTGCATCCCGAATACCAGGCGGTCATACGCACCTATCTGGCCGGGCTTGACAGTGGCGCGCCCAAAATAGATCTCATCCCTCTATTGCCAGAGACCGGCGCGACCGACACGACCGCCCTGGACGACCTTATGGGCGAGGACGTGGCCGCGGTCCTCATCGGCTATCCAAATTTCTTTGGCGTGATCGACCCCCTCGATCAGATAGCAGCCAAAGCATCAGCCATAGGTGCCCTATCGGTAAGCGTCACGACCGAACCCTTTGCCCTTGGCGTGCTAGCAGCACCTGGGAACCTGGGGGTGGACATTGCTGTCGGAGAGGGCCAATCCCTTGGCGTTCCCATATCCTATGGCGGTCCTGGCCTCGGCTTGTTTGCCTGCAGGGATGATAGGAAGTTGGCCAGGCAGATCCCAGGCCGGCTCTGTGGCCAGACCACAGACGCGACTGGAAAGACCGGTTATGTGCTCACCCTGGCCACCCGTGAACAGCATATCAGGCGCGAAAAGGCGACATCCAACATTTGTACGAACCACGGCTTGTGCGCCTTGGCGGTCACGGTCAATTTAAGTCTGCTCGGGGAGACCGGGTTTAAACGTACTGCCAGGGGGTGCCTGACCCGCGCGGCATACCTCAAAAAGCAAATCGCCGCAATGGATGCATTTGCCATCTGCTTTACCAGCCCCACATTCAACGAATTCGCCGTCCGTTGCAAACACAACACGGCAAAAGAGATCCTCGCCGCACTCTTAGATCAGGGCATATTAGGCGGCGTGGATTTGGGGCGTTTCAATCCAGAACTGAGCGACGCGTTCCTCGTTGCGACAACCGAATGCCACACCAAGCAGACGCTCGATCGGTATCTCGACGCACTGAGAAGCCTTTAAGAAAAACAAGGGATGTTATGCAGCGGATCTGACCTTGGGCCGGAGCTGGTGCAGGGCGCGGTGGTGTATTTGGGAAATCCGGGCCTCTGAAACACCGAGCAACCTGCCGATCTCTTTGAGGCGCATTCCCTTGAAGTAGTGGAGATGTAGGACCAGTCGATCTCTTTCGGGCAGTTGATCCAGCTCCTGCCTGAGTGCCGAAGCAATGCGCTTGCGCGCCAGGGTTTCGAGGGGATCGCCGTAATTCGTGGGATCGGCTGGTGTTCGATCAGCGCCAGCAGGCAGATCGTCGAAATGAACAACTGCCACTGGATGGGGCACCCCGCCGGTATCTTGCCGCTCCTGAGATCGGGAGCGCCTGGGCAACCAGTCATGGGAGCGAAGTTCGTCAAACATGGCACCGCGGATACGGATACGCGTGTAGCAAGCAAAAGAACTCTTATCGCTACCGCGACGTCTGACAACCGAATCAATCAGGCCAAGCGCGCCAGCACCGAGTAAATCATCGTGTGCAATACTCGGGGGCAATCGCCTGGAAAATCGCCTGGCAAAGATCTTAACGAGCGGCATGTGTTCGCGGATGAGATCCTCGTCGGGAGCGTTGGGTGGGCCTCCCGGATGTGTGAGCGCCATCGTAGCCTCCTGCACGGTTGTACTGGCCGTTTTTCCTATTGGCCTAGCGAGAACTGTGCCGCATTTCAAAAAAGCTCAAATTTGCTGTTATTACTGTAACTTAGGCTGTGGAAAGAGTGTGGGTAAAGTGGGTTATTTGATACCCACAAGCGGACTAAAAACAGCGTCTAATAATACATCGGATCGGGATATATTGCCCATATTACCACAATACTGAGAAAATAAACCTCGCATGAGTCAATTATACCCCACGGGGGTCAATTTGACCCGGGGTATAACTCCTTCAATTCCCTTGAAAAACCTGTGAATAACGCCTATTTACACCCAAGTTTTTCCCATATTATTCACAGGTTATCATTATATGTCGAGCATATTATTATTTTAACATTGAAAAAAGAGCCATCAATGTCCGCTTTTCCGAGCCTTTTCCAAGCCTTTTCCACGACTTAATAGGCAAAAAGTTGACCCCGCCTCAGTGACGTTGGAAAATACCTTTGGCAGAGCACTGCCAACAGAAGGCGGGATTAACAGGCTAATGACATCTAAAAAAGTTGCAAATTTAAATATGATTTAGATGTAATTATCTTGACAATTTTTAACTTTTAGTAAAAATTTTTATAGTATATTTTTTTATTTTGATGCGCGTTTTAATGGGCGGCAAGACCATGAAACAAAACAACGAGAAAAATAAACGGACGCAGTCTGAAGACTCAGTCAGATTGGGCAGGAACTCGCGCGAGAACGGAAATAAAGGCGTGTCAAAAAGTGAAAGCCTAAGAGGTCACATGGCTGCAAGAGAAAGCAACAAAGACGGCGCTCACCATGGCAATGACGCCGAGGGTAAAGATACTGGTTCTCTTTCTAATTCTCACAATGGGGTTGAGGGTCAAGCGGAGAAAACCCAGGCGCGTCCGCGCGGCGAATCCGGACGCAACAACTTGCGAGAGCTTCGCATCGAACAGATGATGAGCAAGGCGGAGCTTGCGAGAAAGGCAGGCCTATCCGTGCTGACCATCGACCGCATCGAAAAAGGCTACGGATGCCGTATGGACACCAAGCGCAAGATACTAAAAGCGCTGGGGCTCAAGCTGTCGGATCGGCGAATGGTATTCAAGGACGACTAGATGGCGTTTGAAGGCAAAAATCTCGTCGGTGTCGATATTGGTACCTCATCTGTAAAGGTCATTCAGATCCGGCAGTCGTCCAAGGGGATTCATTTGATGAAGTACGGCGTGGAACCCCTGCCGCCCCAGTCCATCGTGGATGGGCACGTGATGAACGGTAGCGCCGTGGTGGATGCCCTAAACCGCGTGTTCAAAGATCTACACATCGTGCAGCGGGACGTGGCATTGTCCATATCCGGTCACTCGGTCATCATTAAAAAACTCAACCTGCCCCTCATGAAGCGCGAAGAACTCGAGGAGCAAATACAATGGGAAGCTGAGCAGCATATTCCCTACGAAATTTCCGAAGTTGAGATCGATTACAATATTTTGTGGCAAAACACCGAAGCCGGACAGATGGACGTGCTGCTCGTCGCGGCTAAGAAAGAAGAGATACAAGACCTGGTAGAAGTCGTGCGCCAGGCAAAGCTCAAACCCATGGTGGTGGACATTGACGCGTTTGCGATGCAGAACGTCTATGAGCTTAATTACGGATTCAATGAGGCAGAGACCATTGCCCTGTTAAACGTGGGGGCGTCGCTAACCACGATGAATATTCTGAATGGCGCAGTATCCCAATTCACACGGGATATTACCAACGGCGGCGCGTCCATCACCGAAGAAATTCAAAAGCAATTGCAAGTCAGCTTTGAGGAAGCCGAGGCGTACAAGGCCGGTGGCGGTTTGAATTCTCAAGAAGTGGTACCGCAGGAAGTGGACGAGATTATTTCCAACGTCGTGGACGCGCTCGCCGCTGAAATCCAGCGATCCCTGGATTTTTATATGGCGACCACGAGCCATGGAGAGATCGGGCGCATTCTCATCACAGGTGGCACATCAAAGATTCCCTATCTCCGATCAGCGGTAGAGCGACGTTCCCGCGTGCCCGTTGTATTGCTGGATCCGTTCCGTCGCGTCGTCTTTGACGAGCGTCAATTCAACCCAGAAGTTCTCAAAGCGCAGGCTCCCCAGGCAACGATTTGCCTGGGCCTATCGCTACGGAAGCAAAAGGAGCGGGTCTGAATGATCAGAATCAACCTTTTGCCGGTAAAGCAGGATCGACGCCGCGAGGCTGGCAGGAATCAGATCGCTATCGGCCTGTGTGTGCTGCTTTTAGAAATCGCTATTTTCGTCATGATCAGCATGAGCATCGGGAGCGACATCGATGCGCAACGCAACAAAAACAACATCGTCCAAGCCGAGGTCACTCGCATCCAAAAACAGATCTCTGATCATCAAAAAATTCTGGATGAGATAAAAGAATACGAAAAGCGGCAGGCAGCAATTGACGGGTTACAATCCGCACGGACCGGACCGGTGTTCGTCATGCTGGAGCTCTCGAACATCCTTAGCAAAAACGGCCGGCCCCATGTGGATAACGACAAATATCAAGAAATGCTCCGCATCGACTCCAGTGCCGGATTTGATGAAAACTGGGACTATCGCCATTTATGGCTGTCGGATTTTAAGGAGAAGGATCGCAAAGTATCGATAAAAGGCCAGGCCAAGACCCACGAGGACGTGGCAGAGTTTTTAAGGAGAATCAACCTGTCACAGTTTTTTGTCGCGAACGAGCTGATTTCAACAGACCTGGCCAAGCCGAAACTCCCAGGCACGGAACCCAAAGATAAAAAAATGGACCCGGTGGTACACTTCGAAGTGAACGGTGAAGTCCTCTACCGCCAAAAGGACGAGTAGGGGGGTGGGATGAGCAGCTTAGAACAACTAACAAAAATTGCACTTCCCAAGAAGTTGGCCGTCTTAGCGGTCGTTCTGGGACTGATAGCAGCTGTCTACTGGTTTCAGTTTTATAGCGAATTGTCTAACGAGCTCTCGTCCCTTGAAAGCCAATACGCCGATCTCGAGCGGCGCAGGGACGATGCCATCCGTCGCAAATCCACATACGATAAAGACCGGCACTACCGGGATGAGCTCAAGAAAACCTATGCGCAGCAGCTACGGGCGCTTCCCACTGAATCGGAGATGTCTTCATTCTTAGCGAGCTTGAATACACAAGCCGAGTTGGTCGGATTGGAGCTCAAATCGGTAAAGCCCCAAAAGGAAGAGGCAGCCCAATACTACGCCCGCATTCCAGTCCGGCTGATGTTAAAGGGAAACTTTCTCCAGCTCGCTAAGTTCTTTTATTTAATCGGAAATGTCGATCGCATCATTAATATTGAAAATATCTCTTTAAAACCGGACGGAATGGACGATTCTGGGATTCAACTCGTGGCAGAAGTCTTGGCCACAACTTTTAGATCGGTAGAAAGGGATGATGCTGCGAAACCGAAGGCAAAGAAGGGATAGATACGCATGCGTAAGAACGTATCTTGCAGTAGGTTGCTGTTGATCCTTTTCGCGGTCTTCGTCTTCCTGTTAGGTACATGTGGCGAAGGTGCAGATTCAAGTAGCGACGAGTCCCCCACTAAAAAATCAGCCCCCGGCGCCCGCGCTCCAAAAAATAAGAAGGAAGCACCCCTGTCACCTGAAAAAGAAGGTGAAACATCAAAAAAAAGCACCGTTGTTGCTCAATTAAAGGAAACGGATTTTATCAAAGGACCCAGGCGACGGGACCCGTTTGAGCCGTTTATCGAACTGCTGACGGAACAAAAAGATGTACAGCGGCAAATCCAGCGGGAAGTGAAGTTAAAGGAATACGATATTTCAGATCTAAAGCTCATCGGTATCATCACAAAAATAGGCGATCCCAGGGCAATGGTGGTCGTGCCGGACGGCACGGGTTTTGTCCTGAAACGCGGTGACTACGTGGGCAAGGCGGATTTCGTCAATCAAGGCAGCCGCGGCGAACAAATTCAAGTAAACTGGCGGGTTGCTCGCATTCATGGCAGCGGCAAGGAAGAAGAGCGGGGCGTTTACCTCATCCGCGAAGATCCAACCGCAGCCAAGGGCGTGGATATTACCCGGTTTTTACCGCTCCATCCCAATATGTAAGGAATTCCCTCGCATCATCAACATCTTCTAGAAGACGCCGAGCAGCAAAAGGCCGGCAAAGACCCCCATCTGATGGATGACCCGGGAACGATCGGCGTTTCTGGTTTTGCGCTCTAACGTACCAGAGAACCCGCTAGATCCGCCAAGTGCGAATTGAGGGTGTATCCAATAGCGCAGGCCAATGCCGACGTCATAGCTAAATAAAAAGGATGTATCGTTATGTTTCGTATACGGATCCCCTTCTGACGACGCATTATAAAACCCAAACCCGGCATTCAATGCCGTTATTAGATCAACAGACCTATCTCGAGACTGGGCCAGCACTACTCGAATCCCGGGGACAGCTAGCAACGATGTCATAGATAGTTCGGCTGTATCGTCACCTGAGTCTAGGAAAAAGGAATACCTAACAAAATCAATGCCCATGCCCAAAAGAATGCTATCCGTCTTATATCCAGCCAAGAATCCTCCCCGAATATTTGATGTAATAACACCTGTTGCATAGGCAATGCCCGGCATAACGTTTGTCCCCAAGTGTATCTCCAGAGCAAATCCGCTTTCTTGGGCAGGGGCCTGAGTCGATGGCTGATCGAATTGCGAAAACGCGTCAACGGTCGTGAGATTGATATTGATGATGACAAATAAATACATCACTAAGCACTTGAGCAATCTTAGATTATTGTATCGAAACACGTTGCCTCCTTTGTTATGCAAGTCCGCTCAACTATCGCCATCCCGAGCACACCGAAATCCGCTGTAATATCGCTTATCAGATTGATCATCGCTGGTCCTGAACGTCGCGCTCAAGGTTTCACCTGTTCTTGAGGTCCAGCCACCGCCGCGAAGAACGCGTCCATTCGAATCGCACTCTTCTGTCCAGGCACTGCCGTTATCAGGAGCATCGTTGTAATTGCTGTGCCAACAATCCGCTACCCATTCCAGTACATTGCCGCTTAAATCGCACAGCCCCTGGTCGCTATTGCCCGCAGTTTTTGAGCAAACTGGCCAGGTGTGAATCCGTTCACAGCCTTCACCTGTACTATCCATTATCGCATAGTCACAGCTCGGTTCTTTGTTACCCCAGGGAAAAAGCTGTTCTTTTCCACCACTTCTCGCCGCGTACTCCCATTCTGCCTCTGTGGGCAGACGGCCGCCAATCCAATCACAGAACGACAGGGCTTGGTCCCAATCCACACAGTTTATCGGATGATGCTCGTAGATAATGTCGCGCCAATTACAAAACCAACTCAACCCTGGATATGAGCACACGTCGGCTTCCACACATGCTGCATACTGACCCACTGTTATCTCTGTTTTGGTCATTGCAAAATCCTGGATGGTCACATCGTGTATCGGTTCTTGCTCACTCGTGACGTCCTCCGAGCCCATCTGGTAAGCGCCGCCTTGAATCTCGATCCACCTCACCTCAGTCGCTGTGTCGGTATTGCAAGCAAAATCCATGACAACAAAAAAGAGAATACCGACCACAGCGATCTCAATCTTTCGCAAAGGCATATCTATACTCTCAAAATGTAAAAGACAGCGTTCAATAAAGCACATTTGAGCATTGGATGGCAAGTGAATCTGCCTACATTGTCCTGCGATGCAAGTCCCACAACCTCTATACAAGCCAGGCAGCCTTGACGCATTGAAGGTTTCGTCGAAAATCAGTCAGATATATGTCTGGCGATACACTGATGATGCCATACATCGCCAAATGTGGGGGTGGCGGCTTTTCTTGAAGGGGATAGTAGCCCCCAATCCGACCCCATAAAAAAAAGACAGAAAATTTGCGATGTGGGGACCACCTCATGTAGGATTGAAGCGTACTTGTAACTACATGGCCCTACATTCTCGCCCAACGGGCACTACAGGGGTCGAGGAGACGATGATGAAAGGGTTCGCAGATTCAATAAAAACTGACCGGAGGCTGGGAATCGCCTTTGCAGTGGTGCTGATATCGGCACTCTGTGCAACCCCGGTATTTGCCGCATCGCAATCGGCCAACCAAATCCGGGACGTTCGGGTATGGAAAAAGGGGAACAAAACCGTCGTCACGGTCACTGGATCGCGCAGACCCAGCTACACCGCCTTCAGGCTTAAGTCGCCCAAACGGCTCGTTATCGACATTGCCGACAGCCAGATTCGGGGCGTACCGTCGCTTATCGACCACAAGACCGGCATCATCAATGGCGTGGCAGTATCGGAATACTCGGTAAAAGGTGTCTCGATTTGCCGGGTCATGATCAATTTTCGCGAGGAGGTCGCCTATCGGGTACGGGTGAATGGAAATAAGCTCGTCGCGTCGCTCACCGGCGCGCCTAAGGCGCCCAGCTCAGCCAACACCGCCAGTGTCGCCACTGCGCAGGATGATATGAAGCGGGTTCGAGCAGAGGTCAAAGCTGCCCAAGCCCAGGCTAAAGCTGACATGGCAAAGGCGCGCCAAGCAGCTGAAGCAGCAAGGGATCTTGAGCAACGGGCAAAAACAGAAATCGCAAAGGCCCGCAAAGAGGCGCACACTGCAACAAAGGCAAAGATAGCCGCCGAAGCAGAGCTCAACCGGGCAAAGGCCGACATGGCAGAGGTGCGGAAGGCTGCCGAAGCGGCAAAGCACCTGGGAGCACGCGCTAAAAAAGAGATCGCAAAAGCCCGCAAGGAAGCTGACATTGCAACAAAGGCAAAGGCCACTGCTGAAGCAGAGCTAAGCCGCCTTAAAAAGGAAAGTGCGAAGCGGAGAATCGAAGCAGAGCAAGCCAAGCGCAATGCCGAAAAGGCGTTGGTCCTACTCAAAAAAGAAAAAAAGATTCAACAAAGCAGTGAGCAGCTGCATCGGACAGCTGCAACAAAACAGACCGAGCTGGCAGCAAAGCAAATCGCAGCGTATCGAGAAAAGGTCGAAAAGGCCGAAGCGCTCATGAAAGCCGAGCGGCTTCGGCGCGAATCAATGGAACTCAAACTAACCGCTTTGAATGGGCAGCTCGATGAGGCAAAGGAAGCAAAAAAACGCGCGCAACATGCCCTTGCCCAAGCAGAGGAGCGCGCGGTTAAATTAAAGCGGGAAGCGGTGCAGCGTGAGCAGGCAGCTGAGCAGGCGGCACGAGCCGCCAAGACTGCTCTCGTAGCCCAAACAAAAGCGGCAAAGGACTACGAGAAGGCCACCAAGGGAGAGCGGGAAAAACTGCTTCGCGTCCTCAAGGAGAAAGAAAAAAGCGCAACAGCGGCCAGCAACCGTTTAAAGACGATTGAAGAAGAAAAAGATACAATCCACAAGGCGTTAGCAGCGGCCCGAAAAAAGCTGCGCCAGACCATCAAAGCCTCTCAGCGGGCGTCTGAGCAGCAGGCGACCATCGAAAATCGCACCGAACAGGCATTGACCAAGGCCGAGAAGAAGCGCCAAGAAGCAGAGCAGGCTGCCCGCATTGCCAAAGATCAAATAGCCAAAGCCCTTTTGGCAAAACAGCAGGCCGAAGCCGAGATCGTCCAAATTCAAGCGGCCGCCCAAAAGGATCGAAAAACAGCTGAATTGAGGTCAAAAAAGCGGATCGCAGCAGCACAAAAAAACGCCGATATTGCCAAAAAAGCAAAAGAAGAAGCCCTGGCCGCGCTCCAGTCCGCAGATGGCCAGGTGTTAGAAATGTCTAAGAAGGTTGCTGGGGCAGAGGCCCTGGCAAAGGATCTGAAGCAAGCACTCTCCAAGGCAAAGGCCAAGGCAACCCAGGCGCATAAAAAGGCAACCGCGCTTCAAGAAACCCTCACACAGGCAACCAAGCGCGCATCACTTGCAGAAAAGCGCGTGGGCAAGATGGAAAAAGAGCTCAGCCGGGTCCGAGAACAGGCCCGCATGGCAAAGACCCGAGCAGATCGAACCGAAGAAGCGCTAGCAAAGACGAGCGCAGCATTTGCAAAAGAAAAGGAACGGGCAAAGCACATCGAAAAGCAGCTGAGTCAGAAAAACGCCGCATTTGTTAGTGAGCAACAACGCGCCCTACAGATGGAAGAAAAGCTCGCCAGGGTTTCCGAAAAGGCCGCCGTCAGTGAGAAGCGCGCCGAGAAGTATGAAAAGGAGCTCGCCCACGCGAATCAACGCCTAAGTACAGAACATGGAAAAGAGAGCCAATCGTCCTCAAAAAGCGAAGAAAAGAAGCTATCCCAAGAGGAACTGCGGTTGCTGCGCCTTGCTAAAATGCAGGGCCGAGAAGTGGATGCCAAGGTGATATCACCACCTGCCAACGGCAATACCTCGGATGCGACAAAAACCGCGCACACAATTGAGGATATTCGGTTTGCAACTGACGGTAGTGCGCAAAAGGTCATTATCGCGCTCAACGGACCGTTCGCCTACAACACCACGTCAGATGCGAGCGGGAACGCCATCATGACATTTAAAACCGCCACCCTTGCCCCCAGGTTGGAACGAACCCTCGACGTTACTGACTTTGGCGGCGTTATCGGCAATGTCAGCTCCTATCGGGACGGTAAGGGTACCAGGATCGAAGTGGCAGTCGAGCGAACGGCCCAGAACGCCATTGAGCGAAACGACAACACCATTGAATGGATCTTTAAACCAACGCAGGCTGCTGCCTTGCCAGCATCCGCAGCGCCAGCCCTTCCCAAGGGAACAAAGACCCGCACCGTGGCAAAGGAAGATCAGCGAGCTTATGCATATCCGTTCGAGCGCACTGCCGGGTACACCACCTCGACCGGGTCGCTCGGGACGAAAAAGAAGAAAAAGCGCTATACGGGCAGGCATATCGACTTGGATTTTAAGGATGCCGATATTCAAAACATTCTCAGGCTCCTCTCGGATGTGGGTCATGTCAACATTATCACAGGAGACGATGTCACAGGCACGGTAACGATCCGCATGCGGGATGTGGCCTGGGATCACGCGCTGGAAGTGATTCTAAATGCCAAGCGACTGGGGATGGTTCGGGAAGGCAACCTCATCCGCGTCGCGCCCCTTGATACGCTCGAAAAAGAACGCGAAATGGAGATCGCGAGAAGGAAGCAGAAGATCGCCCTTGAGCCCATTGAAACCCGATTGATCCCGGTTTCCTACGCTACAGCAGCCGAACTCAAACCAAGGGCTGCAGACTTGCTGACAGAGCGGGGAACCCTGTCAGTGGATGAGCGCACCAACGTCATCATTGCTAGGGATACCAACGGCGCCCTCAATCAGATAGAAGCGCTCATTCGAAACCTGGACACCCAGACGCCACAGGTCTTGATTGAGAGCCGCATTGTGGAAGCTGCGAGCATCTACGCCCGGGAAATCGGCATCCAGTGGGGGGGAGACTTTTCCGCCGGTGCAGCCACGGGGAATCCGACCGGCCTCGCATTTCCTAGCTCAATCGGCGTGGCCGGCGGTGCGACAGATAATAAGACACCCATTGCAGGACTCACGACCGTGCCGAGCGCTCAGCCAAACCCCAACTTTGGCGTGAACCTGCCGGCAGCAGTGGGTACTGGATCTGGTGGTGCGCTGGGCATCACCTTGGGATCGATCGCCAACAATGCGAACCTAAGCCTCAGATTATCGGCATTGGAGGAGACCGGGACCCTGCGCATCCTGTCGTCGCCCAAAATCCTCACCTTGGACAACAGGGAAGCCCACATCGAGCAGGGTACCCTGATTCCGTACAGTCAGATCTCTGCCCAAGGGATCCAGACAGCCTTTAAAGAGGCAAAGCTCAACCTGACAGTTACGCCCCACGTGACAGCAGATGGATCAGTGCTGCTCCAATTGAAAGTCATGCGGGACGAGCCAGATTTCAACAACACTGGTGCGCGAGGAGATCCCACCATCCTAAAGCGGGAAGCGGAAACAGAACTGCTCGTGAGCGATGGTCACACAGCAGTGATAGGCGGCATTTTCACGCGCAACCACGGCACGAGCTATAAAAAGGTCCCCTTTCTCGCGGATATCCCGATTTTAGGATGGCTTTTCAAGAGCCGCAGCGATTCAGACCGGCGATCCGAGATGCTCATCTTCATCACGCCGCGCATCGTCAATCGAGCCGAGAGTATTGGGCAGTAAAATGGTAAGCGATTATAATAACAGGATGGCAAGTCGCCCAAACGGATCTGTGAGGGATGTCATGGCAGGGAGAATTTCAACGGTCTTGTGTGTCCTTATGCTCACTTCGGCCTGTGCCGACAACGAACAATCCTTTTACGTCGAGCATGTGAAAGTACAGCCTGAGGCGCCGGATTGCGAGGTCACAGTGAGCGATGGCATCGTTCCAGCCGGATTGCTCGATCTGATTTTTCGAAACCCATACACCGGATGGTACCTGGTGACAAACGGCCTTGTGGCAAGGGAGGACTTCGGCAATCTGGTCACCGAGTCAAACGGCATTGTGATTGACGGCACAGAGGTCTACGTGCGCGGTACAGACGGCGCTTTGCTCGGGAACACAGAATATTATGAATTCGAGCACTACGTGGCACCTGAAAGCTCAGATGTCTGGTTGGGCATTGCCTTGCCGAGCTCTGTTGTGGATGCGCTTGCCGAGGAATATGGCTGCCCTAGGTTGACTTACGATATGGACGAGATAAGTGTGTCCTATGGGCTTATCTACTCGGTGACGCGCTTTATCGGGCACACGTTGGGCGGCACCGATGTAAGAACCCCTGATTTCACATTTCCGATTGAAGTGTGTTGCGGCTGCCTCATTGCATGGGGAAATTGCAATGAAATGGATCCGTGTAGTCGTTACTGCGAGGAACCAAATGGGCACGGTATGTGTACCCTGGGCGTGGCCAATGGGGGCGATCCAGTAGACTGTCGCAGCCTCTATCACAATCCCGGTGCAACGTGGACAGGTGCTCCAGGGGAATGCACCGATGAAACAACCGGTTTGGATCGCCCTTGTACCTGTGATGACTGCAGTACCTAGCTCTTCAGAAAGTGGCGGCAAGATGTAGCTGCGTGGTTTATCCCCGCTTTGAAAAGCCAGACATATCACAAGATATTACACGTGAGGGGATACACCCCTCACCTACAAGAAAAGCCATGCTCGCCAGCAGTTTTTGAGAAGTCACGCCAGGACTGCATATGTGGTTTGATTGATTCCGGCTAGAATTTGTAGGATCGCTTTTCCGCTTTACAGCCCTTGTTGTCGCAGAAGCTCATTTTCATCTCTATGCCGACTTCGCCAGTACCTGTGGTAAGTTCAAAAACCACCTTTTTTTCGGTAAACGTCTTTGCGTCCCCCTTGCGCAACACTTTCTTCTCTGGCAGGTCAGTACCGGATTTGATTGATACCTTCCATGGATACAGCATGTTACAATGGTAGCCGTTTTTGCCAGTCGCCGTAATCGTCGCTGTTTTTTTGTCCTTGACGACTTTTGTATCTATTTTTACATCAAAAAAAGTATCGTCCGCCTTTTTTGCATCTGGGCCTGCAGCGTCTGCTGACAATGGGAGCGCCATGACCACTATTGCGATACTGGCTATCTTAAAAATCCTCTTCATTGCAGTCTCTCCTGTGTACCTCAATCGATTAAGACGAATAGATCGCTTAATTTCTTCACCTTTTTTATAATATGGCAACGCAAATGAAGATTGAAGAAAAATTTTCCCAAGATGCAATCTATTGTGGCCGCCTGATTTTGGCGCAATCGAAAACCGGATATCGGTTTTCTATAGACGCTCTCATCCTGACCTGGTTCGCGTGCACTGGCAGAAAAGCGAAATGGACCATAGATTTGGGGACAGGATGCGGTGTCGTGGGACTGGGCGTCCGGGCTGCTGGATGGACACAGCGCTTGGTTCTGGTTGAACGACAGCGGACCCTAGCCGCATTGGCACTGCGCAATGCAACCCTCAATGGACTCAATACCGACTGCGATGTACTCAGAGCAGATATCCGAAATCTAAAAGACCTTTTGCCCGCGCACAGGTTTGATTTGATCGTTGCCAACCCACCGTTTTGGCCAGTATCAAACGGTCATCTTCCAGAGAATGAGGAGCGCTTTATCGCGTGTTTCGAAGCATCCCAGTGCGGCATTGAGGCGTGGGTCCAGGCAGCACAAAGCGCGCTCAACCATCGCCGGGGGCGGATCGCCACGGTGTTTCCAGCCAGAAGATTGGATGCCTTGATGATCGCGTTGGACAGAGCCCACCTCTCAGGAACACGTCTTAAAATGGTCCACCCGCGTTTGGACCTACCGGCAGAGCTCGTGTTGGTGGAGGCGCGGGCTGGCAGATCCGGCCGGTTGATCGTCGAACCACCCCTGATGCTTAAAAGAGCAGATAATACTGACACGCAAGACGCCCTGTCCATCACAGAAGGCCTATTTTCAGAGGCCCTTCAGGCAATGCCCGACCGGCGATATCCTGCAGTCCACCGGGATTCATAATTACCTTAGTCTTCATAGTCTGAATTTTTCTGTTTGTTATTTTTTTCTATATTTTTTAATATCATTGGGAATAGGCGGGTTTGGCTAGGCCGAGAAAGGGGTATATTCCTAATGTCGAGAACAAAGCTTCTGTTATCTACATTGCTGGGTTGGGCCTTTGTGCTGTTGGTTTCTATGCCAGCTTCGGCCGGGGACATGAAGGTACGCATCGACATTTCTGATCCCCATGATCTGCTCACCCTTGCCCGGATGGATGTCTCTGTAGAAGAGCGATATGGCGACAGTGTATTGGCGCGATTATCCCCACTCTCGTATATGGCCCTGATCGAGGCTGGATTTGCGGTCACTACTGTCATCGAGGATATGGACACTGCACCAGCTGGCAAGAAACCGCATATCGCCGACGCAGATGACTACCATTCCTATCAGGACATGCTCGATGTGATGGATACGGTGGTGGCTACTTACCCAGATATTGCCCACCTCGAGGTCATTGGTCAATCGGTGAAAGATCGGGATATTGTCGCAATGAAAATTTCAGACAACGCCGAGGTGGACGAGAACGAACCGGAGATTCTGTTTGACGCGGCAACCCACGGCGACGAGTGGTCTGGCATTGAAGTATCGATATCCCTTATCCATCACCTGACCGAGAACTACGGTGTGGATGATGAAATATCCGAGTTGGTGGATAATCGGGAGATCTGGATAGTCCCGATGGTCAATCCAGACGCGGTGGTGTCTGTTGACAGAGAGAACGCCAACGGCGTGGATTGCAACCGGGACTTTGGATATATGTGGGATGGATGGTCTGGATCCACAGCCCCGTTTTCCCAACCCGAGACCAAAGCTATTGGCGCGCTGGCCCACGACAATCAGTTCACCATGGTCTCCAGTTTTCACGGGGGCACGGTAAAACTGGTCTACGTTTGGAGTTTTAAGAAATCGTCTGCAGCAGATGCGAACAACTTGGATGCGCTTGGGGATGGTTACGGAGATCTAGCCGATATGGCGAGCGGTCAGGCGTCTAACCTTATGAGCGTCATTGCAGGCAGTTCAAAGGATGTGCACTACGGTGCGCTGGGTTCGATGGCGTGGACTGTCGAGGTGACGAGTAATAAGATTCCGCCGTACAGCCAGATACCAGCGGTGTGCACGCGCAACGTTGCGGCATGTATGCACCTCATCGAAAAGAGCGGCCAGGGCCTTGGCGGCGTTATAACAAACGCGTCGAACGGCAATCCCGTTGCAGCTGTTATTGAAATTGAAGACCCCCGATGGATGGCGTATGCGGATCCCGCGCACGGAGATATCCACCGATTCCTGCTGCCGGGAACGTATGACATGAAAATATGGGCCAATGGGTATGAGGAGAAGCAGATCACCGGTGTACAGGTGAGCGAAGGTCAGCAAGCCGATATATCGACCCAGCTCGAACTGCAGACAGATCCGCTGATACACGCGTACAAGCTCATGTACAACGCCAAACGAGACGCTGAAGACAGCACCACATCCACCATCGACCTGCTGGGTCCGCCAGATGACGAGGGGTTCAAACTGGGTCGGGGCGGGTACGTGGTTGTGCACATGGGGCCAGTGCTTCCCATGGTCGATCACCCAGGCGACGACATAACGGTCTACGAATCCTCTGGACAAAATGGAAACATCGAGGTCTTTGTGGCCACTGATTACTGGGGACCTTGGACCTCTTTGGGCCAGGGACAGGGGACCTGTACCTTTGATCTGTCAGATGCAGACATATCTGAAGCCTACTACTTGAAAATCGCAGACAGGAGCGCAGATGATTCATCTGAGCCAGAGAAGTTCGAAGGTGGATACAACCTGGACGCAGTGGAGGCTCTGCCTGGACCGGATCTAGATACAGATACGGATACGGACACAGACACAGATACGGACACAGACACAGATACGGACACAGACACAGATACGGACACCGATACGGACACGGACACGGATACGGACACAGACACAGATACGGACACGGACACCGATACGGACACGGATAGCGATTCAGACAGCGACACAGACAGCGATAGCGATTCAGACAGCGACACAGACAGCGATAGCGACGGTGATGAAAATAACGAAGCAAACGGCGTTGATGACGGCGGCTGCGGATGTCACACCACAGGTATATATGCGACAGAGCACAATCGTCTTGCCCCAATGCTCTTGATCTTTTTCAATCACATGTAACCATTGGTGTCGCCGACCACAGCCGATTGCTGTTGCTCAAACCAGATTATTTGTTTTTGGCTTTTGCAACTGCTGATGGCTGCCCCGGCATCTTCCCCAGTGCCACGTCGTAGACGGTGTTGTAGGTTTTGGCAAAGATGAAGTCCATGCCCTTGATAATGTGAGGGGGGATCTCGTCGACGTCGCGCTGGTTTTTTGCCGGCAATACAACCGTAGATACCCCGGCGTGCTGGGCGGCGAGTACCTTCTCGCGAATACCCCCCACTGGTAGGACCTCACCCGAGAGGGTCATCTCGCCGGTCATGGCTGTCTTGGCCACAGGGCGGATACCGGCTTTTCCCGATAGCAGGGATATCAGGGCTGTTGTGATGGTCACGCCTGCGGATGGGCCGTCCTTGGGCACCGCGCCCGCAGGAAAGTGGACGTGTAAGTCCTCTTTTTCAAAGACCGTTGGATCGATTCTATAGTGTTCGTGATGGTGCCGGATGTAGGAAACAGCAATGTCCACGGATTCCTTCATGACGTCGCCGAGTTTGCCAGTGACGCGAAAGCGGCCGTTTCCAGGCATTCGCGTGGCCTCGATGCGCAGAATCTCACCGCCGACCGGTGTCCAGGCAAGACCGATCATGGTGCCCACGGGTGGTCTTTTTTTCAAGGACTCCTTGAACACCTTGCGCTTGCCCAAATATTCGGGGAGTTTTGCCTGTGTAATCCGCTCGGACTTAATATCGCCCGACGCCACCTGGGCCGCGACCTTGCGGCAAATGCGGCCGATCGCCCGCTCTAGATTGCGCACGCCTGCTTCGGCAGTCCAGCCGTCTACGATCTTTGGCAGAACGCTCTTTGCTATCTTTAGATTGGCGGCCTTTAGTCCGTGGGCCTCCCGTTGACGGGCCACCAAGTAGCGCTCGGCAATCGCTACCTTTTCCTCGAGAATGTATCCGGGCAGGTCGATCACTTCCATCCTGTCGAGGAGGGGTCCGGGAATGTTGGCTTTGACGTTGGCAGTGCAGATAAACATCACGTGGGACAAATCAAATGGAATATCCAGGTAGTGGTCGAGAAATCCAGAGTTCTGAGCCGGATCCAGCACCTCGAGCATTGCACTGGAGGGATCTCCGCGCCAGTCACTGCCAAGCTTATCCACCTCATCGAGCATGAAGACCGGGTTTCTGACCTCGGCTTGCTTGAGCCCCTGGAGGATCTTTCCCGGCATGGCGCCGATGTAGGTGCGGCGGTGCCCCTTGATCTCGGCTTCATCGCGCATGCCGCCCAAGCTGAACCTAAAGAACTTGCGATCAAGGGCCCTGGCAATGGATTGGCCCAAGCTGGTTTTACCCACGCCCGGGGGCCCGGCAAAGCAGAGTATCGCGCCTTTTTGGTCGGGTTTGAGCTTTCGCACAGCCAAAAATTCGATGATGCGATCCTTTACTTCCTTTAGGCCGTAGTGGTCCTCTTCGAGAATTTTCCTGGCCAGGTTCAGGTCGTCGTTATCTTGGGTCTCCTTGTTCCATGGCAACGAGACTATCCAATCCAGATAAGTGTGAATAACATTGTATTCTGGCGAATCCGGGCTCAAGACCTCCAGGCGCTTGAGCTCCTTACGGGCCCGTTTGGCCACATCCTCTGGTAAATCGTCAAAGTTAATTTTCTCTTCGACTTCCTTGGTTATCAACTCCTTTTGATCTACTTCTTCTCCGAGCTCTCTGCGTATGGCCTTGAGCTGCTCCCTCAGGTAATACTCCCTTTGGGTCTTTTCTACTTTTTCTCTAATCTCCTCTCGAATACGACCGGCCAGGCGCGCGAGCTCCAGCTCTCGCGTGAGTGCCTCGGAGACGGTTCGAAGCCGCTTTTCCACGTGTGTTTGCTTTAGCAGCACCAAGCGGTCGTTTCTCGGCAAATCCACGTGTGCTGCCACAAAATCCGTTAGCTGAGCAGGGCCCTCTAGATTGGCCGCAGCAATGTTGAAACCCTCGGGCAGGCCTGGGATTTCCTTGAAGAGCTCTTGGAGAGACATGCGAGATGCGCGCCATAGGGCTTTATTTTCAAGAGAGTCTTCATAGGTGTCCGGCGGGTAGTCCACCTTGGCAATGATAAACGGCGTGGATCGAACAATACGCGTAATGCGGCATCGGGTGATGCACTCCACAACAGCGGACCGATTGCCATCGGGCAGGTTGATCATCTTAAGCACGCGCGCCAATGTGCCTGTATCGATCAAATCCTTGGCCTCGAGGGACCAATCCTTTTCTTCATCCTCGTCTACCGGCTCCACGCGGGGCACCAGTGCGATAAAGGGGCCCTGGGACAGGGCAAAATCGATCGCTTCTTGCACCTTTGCACGACTGAGAATCATGGGAATGGTCATGCCGGGAAAAAGCACGTGTTCGTCTAGAGGCACGAGAATGAGATTGGCTGGCCGATCTCCAGACATATGGATGATGGCCTTGTCATCCATCTCTCGCCCGTCAGGTGGTACTGGCTGTCCTTTTTCATCGAGTAGGATCGTGTTCTCGTCGTTCATGTTTCACTCCGTAGAAAGTGGCGTCCTAAAGTTATTCATCGGCTCTGATCATTTTTTTTTCAGTTGGTGATTGTAATGTGGCTCCGCGCTCATGGCAATGAAACGACATAACTGGTAATATGGTATTTCTTGTAAAATTTTATCTTAGCTGTTTTTTCTCATCATTGTCTAATATCAGAACTCATTTTTTTCATATTTTTCCGTTTAAAATATGGTTTAAATATAGTGCGAGATAGTATAAAATCCATAATTGAGCGAATGTCTTTTTGCTCTCACTAACGGTTCTTTATGGAGGTTTTCATGAGTCAGCACGCCAAGTACCCTATTTTGGTTTTGTGTTTTATGGTCGCTGTTTGGATTTGGCCCAGCGCAGATAACAGCATCCAAGCGGCGCCGGGCAATGCCGATGCGATCCAATCTTTTAATGACAAGCAAACCACGCCGTTCATAGAAGGCTGGACACCTACGGCTATCTCAAATAACGGCGTCTCAGGGGTGAACCCGGTGATCAGCATCGACCCCCTAATGTCAGCCCCGGATAGTGGCTTTGCCATCCACATTGCCATTCCCGGATATATGAATCAATCCCGCCAACACAATGCCAGTCCGTTCAGCGAGATCAGTATTCCAGCATGGGTCAACTATAGGGATCCAGGGCGCCCATTCCTCCCTATGAAAAATGTCTTTTTGGAGATTCCCTTTGATGTTGACTACCAGGTTTCAGTGCGGAATAAGCGCATGTCTGAATCAACGGTAGCTACGGTATGGCCGTCCCAGCCCCTCTTTTTTGAAGACGACTCGCCGCCGCCGTTTACAATGAACCTCGCTGCTTACACAGTGGATGCATATACGCCCAAAGACCTCATCACTGAAGTAAAAGAAGTTTGGTTGCGCAACCATCGGATCCTGCAAATCAACGTCATGCCGATTCAATACAATCCAGCACAGGGCAAGCTGCGCATCCACAGCGAGCTGGATATCGAAGTTGCGTTTTCGCCAGCTGCAGCAGGCAGCGCCCCTCAGGATCCCAGCGGTCTTTCCAGCCCGGCATTCGATAAGGTCATGACACAAGGCCTGGCCGGGGCGCCTCCACTGGATGAAAACCGTGAAGAACCGCCCTTGTACATGGTCCTGATGGCAGACCAATTTGCTGACAACGCAAAATTGGCTGAGTTCATCGATTGGAAACAGAGAAAGGGAAACCGGGTTGTTCAGGTCAAGACCAGCGACATTGACAGCAGCGGTGAGCCGTCGTCAGGGGATATCACAGACTACCTCCGGGGCCTTCCTGACGAAGAATACCCGACGTATATACTGATCCTCGGCATGCACTACCGGGATGGCGGCGTGGCCACTCACTATTACAGCGATGCGCCTTCTGATCTGGCCTTTGCCCTGAGGACCACGTCTGACTTTTTGCCAGACGCGTTTGTCGGCCGCCTCCCTGCGGATGACGACGATGAGCTGACCAGCATGTTGGAGAAAGTCATGGACCAGGACCGGACCCCACCGACAGACGATGTGTATCAAAAAATGGTGGTTGCCGGTCAGATTCAAGACAACGAGGGCGGGTCCAACAACGTGGCGGATCGGCTGTTCTGCGAGACCGCCGATTCGATCATCACCTATTTCGAGAATGACCCGGGCGGCATTGACTACGATGTGACGCATGCGATGGTCAACCCGGACGACGTGGATGAGAACGGCCGATGGAACACCGGGTCCTGGGCTGTGCTATGGGCCGGTGCATCAGGAGATGATCGGTATATCGGGAGCCGGGTATACGATCGATTCATCGGGTACTCAGAGGCGACGAATCGCATCACGGATGCGATAAATGAAGGCACATGTATCGTGCAGCATCGGGACCACGGCTATACGCGGGGATGGGCAGATCCCCCTTACAACTCGGGTGATGTGTGGGATCTGAACAACGGCCAGAACCGACCCCTCGTGTTGTCCAACAATTGCCTCAGCGGCTCCTACCACAAGGATAACAACTTTGCCAAGGCATGGCTCACCCACTCCAATGGGGGGGCATATGCGTTTATCGGTGCGACCAAGGTGACCCAATCTGGCCCGAACGACTGGCTGGCCCATGGATTGTTCATGGGATTGTTCGAGGACTGGCGTGAATGGCACAATCAATCAACTGACCCGGACTGGACCCAGGATCTGCCCCAGGCGTCTATTGGCGTTGAAGGAGAGGGAAAGCGCGTGGCAGGGATGTTCAACTTTGGTCGGATATGGCTGTATGATCAGTTTGGCAGCTCGAACTCAGCTGAGTTCCACGCTCGCACCTACCACCTCTTTGGCGATCCCGAGGCCTATGTCCAGCTGTTGCAACCCATTGACCTCATGGTCGAGCACCCAGAGGCGATTCCCCCGGGGTTGGAGAGCGAGGTTGTCGTAAAGACAGGTGTTGAAGGCGCCACCGTTTGTTTATACGGTCCAGACCTGGACATACATCAAGTGCAGCAGACCGGGCCAACCGGAGAGGCGACGTTTACGATTTTACCAGAACAGGAAGGTGCGCTCTATGTGACGGCCACGGGCTTTGGGATACGACCCTACGAGGGCGAAATACCAATCTCACACACCGTGACTGTGCTCATCCCCAACGGTGGAGAGGCATGGCGCCAAGGTCTGAGTTACGACATCAGCTGGGAGGCGACGTTTGAATCGCCTGTGAGAATCGAACTGCTCCGTGGCGGTGTTGTCGAAGGGGTATTGGCTGATAGCACGGACAACACAGGAGCATTTGTGTGGGATGTTCCCCAAGACTTTGCCGGTGGCACTGATTTTGCCGTTCGCATTATCTGCGTAGAAAATGAGGTCGTTATAGACGAAAGTGACGACCTGTTTGCAATCGCGGAAAACGGTCTCCCCGAGTTCACTTCCGAACCCGAGACCGATGGAGAGGTGGATAAAAAATACGTTTATGAAATTACAGCCACCGATCCAGACGGCGATCCCCTGTACATCGATGCATCGGAGCTGCCGGATTGGCTCTCCTTGACCGATAACGGAGACGGCACTGCAAAGCTCAAGGGCAGGCCTGAATCCGGAGATGATGGGGACCATGACGTGGTCTTGACCCTCACTGACGGCTTTGTCGACACACCCGTAGAACAGGCCTTTGAAATCGATGTTGAAAAGGATGAGAGCGAAGAAGAGGGACGCACCGGTAGTAGCGGTTGCGGCTGCAATGCCGCAGGCCGGTCTGACAACGTACGAGCACCTCTCGTCGTTGCGCTGCGCTCTCTTTTATAGACGTCCATAGGCGTCGTATCTCACCCCAACTATATCGCATAAAAGACCTCGGCCCAGCTCGGTCGGAAAAGATATCTTTTCTACTGCTTTCTAGATAGTTCCCGTCCCAGAAGTGCCCTTTTTACGAAAACCCATCCCCCCGGCCCCCTTCCCTACGAGCAATGGCATTCGGTTAAGGATTTTTGGGTGTTTTTATAGCGTAGGATCGCCAGAAAAGAATCCCCCTTGAAAAAGGGGGCAGGGGGATTTTCAATTGTCCAAGCAATTGTTTTCAAAGGTAAAATTCGATTGGACG
>JASJCT010000211.1 GCA_030065855.1 Myxococcota bacterium | reverse complement strand
TCGAATTTTACCTTTGAAAACAATTGCTTGGACAATTGAAAATCCCCCTGCCCCCTTTTTCAAGGGGGATTCTTTTCTGGCGATCCTACGCTATAAAAACACCCAAAAATCCTTAACCGAATGCCATTGCCCTCCCCTCCACCGGTGGACGCTCGGACGTTGGGGGAGGGCTGGGGTGGGGGCAACAACTATCTACGGAACAATGCTTTTCTTTCTTCCTATCAGGGGCAGGGTGTTTGCTTCGTGGTACTCGGCGATGCGCTCCAATTCCCGCTCGAGTTGGGCCTTCTGATCCCCAGAGGTGCGATAGACCGGATCGATAATATCTGCACCGAGCACCCCTTCCCCACCCATAAAGGCGCCGCCCAACACCAGTAGGTAGTCCGGGAGGGCATCGATTCGGTTGGCTGCTGCCCACATGCGGCTCCACGCCCGGATGGTGGCCTGCAAATCATAGCCACCACCGCCCAACAGCAAGAGGTGGTGACCGAATTCGCGCAGCTTTTTGACCGCGTTTACCATGCCGTTGTTGGTAAGGGAAAGGTGGGCCAGGGGATCGGATCGGTGGGTATCTGCACCCACAACGGCAACCACCACGTTGGGTACAAACCGGTTCACAGCCGGTGCCACGACCCGATCCATGACCATTTCGAAGCTCTCATCATCTGTCCCCTCTGGCATTGGAACGTTTACATTATACCCCTTGCCTATGTCCTCTCCGATTTCATTCTCAAACCCACACCAAGGAAATAGGGTCTTGCCGCTTTCATGCAGGGAGATGGTGAGAACCCGGTCATCAGCGTAATAGGCGTCCTGGACCCCGTTGCCGTGGTGGGCGTCTAAGTCGATATAGGCGACTTTGAAGCCGCGAGCGAGAAAGATATCAATCGCTACAATGGCATCGTTGACATAACAGAATCCCTCGGCCGCGGACCGGCTGGCGTGATGAAACCCGCCCAAGGGATTGAAAACCACATTGGCATTTTCCTCGATGATCAGGTCCGTGCCGGTGATTGTGGCCGATGTGTACAGCAACACATAATCGAATAGGTGGGGAAAAATCGGACACTCTTCTTTACCTAAGTTGAACTTGAGAAATTCTTCTTGCCAAACGCCCGCATCTGTGGACTGCAGGGCTTGAATGAATTGAGGGTCGTGGGACTCGATGAGTCGCTCTTTGGCGATAGGGCGCGGTTCCTCTACGCGCATCCACGGCTCGTCCAGGTAGCCCTGGTCTCTCAGGAGCTGGAACATGGCCACGGCCCGCCCAGGATTGAACGGATGGTTCCGGCCATAGGAAAAATCCCCAAACCGGCCGGAATAGATAAGGATGCTGTCCTTGGGATTTTCCACGTCCTCTTTGGGAAATTTGAGGGCAAAGGTGCAGCCCCCTGAGTTAAAGCTGCGAACCGCTGTGGGCCAGGCCTTATTGAGCAGGGCGATGGTGGCCTCGTTGCGCTGAATCACCTCGGCGTAAATACCGTCGAGACCGTTGGCATAGGCTATTTTCTTCAAGTAGTTCCCGAGGAACTTGCCAATGCCCTGCTGCTGGTATTTTTCGTGCACGACGATGTCGAATTCTCCCATGTTGTTGGCTGAATTGTAGAGGTACCTTCCCTCTGCGATGATCTTTGCACTGCGGCCGTGTCCGACCAAACCCACAATGGCCATGTCCTGGCTGTAGTCCACCGCGGCCATGCTTTGGGCAGTTTCGATGGAGAGTTTCTTTATCGTGCCGTGGTATCTGAGCCGCCTGGCCTCTGGAGAGAGTTGGTAAAACAAGCGCTGGAGATTATAGGCATCGCTCGGCTTTACCGGACGGAAGAACACCTCTAACCCGCCCTTAAACACATGGGTAAACTCGTACTTGCTGGGATAGACACACCCGTTCTCAGGCGGCATGATCTGATCTTTGCCCACATATCCAGCTTCAATGGCATCCTTCAGCAGCTGATGGCGAAACCTGGGATGGGCAATAGAAATAAGGGCCACGGCCCGCTCTCGCGACGTCAAGCCGTATAAATTGGCGATGCCGTACTCGGTGACGACGAAATCCACTTTAGTACGACTGTAGGTCGTGCCGTGTCCGGCGCTGGTAGCCACGATGCGCGATTTCCTGCCGTCGGGCGTGGTGGCGTGCAGGGCCATAATGGTAAACCCATTCTTGGATCGCCGCGCCCCGTTAATAAAATCCCTGCCAGCGGTCAGGCTGCCAATGCGGAAATCCCCCTCACTGAAAATCCGGGCCGCACCTGTGAGCTCCATTTCAGATACGGTTTGAATCGAGACCATGTTGTCGTTTTTACTAATAATGAACGGATGGTTCACCTGATCGATGGGGAGCAATTCGATATATGGGTTCCCATCCACCTCTTTGTACAACTCCTGCGAGCCCACCACCATTGTGGCTACGGTCTTGCCTTTGTTGATATTTTTCTCCCGGTTGGTCACGGCTCTGCTCTTGATGAGCCTTAAGATATCGTCGGTCAAAAACCCGGTGTGAATACCTAGGTCTTTTTTGGTATCGAGGTATCGCATGGCTGCGGCGCTGATGGATCCCCGGTCGAAGTGCAGGGTCATACCGTCTCGAATAAGGCTCGCAATATGTCGGCCGATGGTCAGGGATATGGCATCAATTTCAGGGGGGGGAACTTCGGTTAGCGGCCTGTCGCATTCGACCATCAGGTCAATGTCCTCCACCGGAATGAGTGAATCGCCAAAGGTTACGGGCATGTATTTGTTCACTTGTGCGATAACCAGGTCTGCGCTCTCTACTGCTGCCTTGGTGGCATCCACAGAAACCCCGAGGCTGCAGAGGCCGAGAGCATCAGGGGGCGAGACTTGGACAAGGGCCACGTCCACATTGATAATACCGCGCCTCATAGCGTAGGGCAGCTCGCTGATGTTCATGGGGGTGTAGTCGGCAATGCCCTCGGCCAACGCATCGGTCACCCCCTGTCCGATATACAAGGTATTGTACCGAAAGTGGCTCTTCATCTCAGGCCTGGCCAAGATGAACTCCTGCTGGGTAGCTGTTAGGTGCAGCACCTCCACATCCCAGAAATCCCCTGCTATTTCAGCCAGTGTCTCAGTGAATACCAGGGGTTCCCCTGGGCCAGACCCGAGGTAGATGGTCTGGCCGTTTTGAATATTGGCAAGGGCCTGTTTGGCTGAAACTGTCTTTGCTGCGTAATTGATCTGCCACGAATGGATGCTCACACGTTCCTCCAGGTCTTCCCATATGGTCTAATCGCACATCAAATGTTCAAGCAATGTATCGCTCTTATTGGGGATTTTCAATCGATCACGTCTGCCAGCTTGACCAACTTTATGCTGAAAATTACTATTCACCCATGGATACCAAACTGAGATACAAGCAATTGATTGAAAAAATTGAGGCGCTTGATCCGCTGCTTGTAAGGGCTATTGATGAAGTGGATGAAACCCTTATCGACGAATTTAAGGCCTTGAGTATTGATGAAAAAATACGCAGGGCCTCTGAAGGCGCAGCAGCATTGGCTGAATTTGAAACCCAATGACTGCACCCCTAACCCAGTTACTTCAAATACTAGGGAAAAGCGATGTTGACTTCATCCTGGTAGGGGGAATGGCGGCTGTTCTCCACGGTGCACCAGTAACTACGCTTGATATCGACCTCGTTCACAGTAGAGAGCAAGAAAACATAAAGCGACTGCTTAGGGTACTGAGCCAGCTTAAAGCTAGGTATCGGGGACAACCTGAGCAGCGAATTCTTTTGCCAACGGCTGATGCCCTTAGTGGTACCGGACACAACAACCTTTCAACTGACCTCGGTCCGATTGATTTGCTGTGTGAGCTTTCTAACGGCCAAGGGTATGAGCAACTGCTGCCTCACACAGAAGAAATGACAGATGCGGGTATCTCCTTAAAAATCATTACCCTCGAAAAATTGATCGAAATCAAAGCAGCAACCGGTAGGGCTAAAGACCAATTGATATTGCCCCTATTAATGAAGCTGCTTGATAAGAAAGCAAGAGACTAACATATCTGCCAGTGGATGCTGTAAGGAATCTGCAATGACCTCTCAGTTTGAATTGCACACAATCGACGGATACATCGAGACAATGTATCTAGCTGTTTATAAAGACAAAATCCTTGTTCTCGACGCCGGATGCAAGAGCGACGTGCCCCGCGTGGTATCGTATATCACCCACCAACTCGGCCGATCCATGGGTGACGTAAAGCTGGCCATTGCCTCCCATATCCACCCGGATCACGCGGGTGGTGCGGATGCATATCGACAGCGGTTTGGCATTCCCATTGCCGCGCCCGAGGGGATCAACTGGTGGTATCGGGGCCCAAGTGGGTCGATCCAACACGCTATCGACACCGTGCTCACCCTCTATGTAGCCAAGAAAACCAAAAAGCCCCTTGAGAACATATTTGTAAATAAGAGCGTCACTGTCGACTACCCACTTGCCAATGGCGACCCCCTGCCCTTTTTCGAGGATTGGCTGGCCCTAGATACCCCGGGGCACACCACCCACGATATGGTTTTTTACAACGCGTCTACAGAGACCCTGTACGCAGCGGACGTGATCATCCGGCTCAACGGCAAGTACGTTGCGCCGTTCCCGGTATTGCTCCGCAAAAAAATGAAACGGTCCCTCTCAAAGCTGACCCACCTCAAGGTTAAAAGGCTTGCCACTGCACACGGCGGGCTCCAGGAGATCGATGACATACAATCGGTTATCCAAGAGACCTTGGGCAGCCTCAACGCGCATATACCCCCTGGCGGCAGATTTATCCTAGCCCTGGAACAATTCACCCCAGAGCTACATTGCCCCAAAAAGCGCAGACGATAGACACCCAAGCATTCTCGAAGTAGATGCTGTCTCTGTGTTCACCCAACCGCCACTTGCGGGTTATTGCGCTGATGACTTATGCTGGGTTAAGGCATTGTTCATTTGTTGGCGTAACGAGAAAGGAATAATAGATGTCACAGACCAACGTATGGCGGGCATGCGCGTGGGCGCTACTCATGGGGGGATTCGTTTTGCTTCCGGCGGGATGTCGAAAATACAAGGAACAGATCGCGAGTCAAAAGGACGCCATCGCAGCATTGGAAAATGAAAATGCCGAACTCAATGACTCCAAATCAGATGTGGAAGCCGAGCGGGATGCATTGGAAGAGGAACAGGCTCGGTTAACAGATCGCATCGCCGACCTCGAGGCCCAGATTCAAAGCCTTATCGACTATCAAAAATCCCTTGAGAACCAGGTGGAGCAGCTGGGTGGGGACAAGGCGCTCATGGCTGAGCAGCACGAAAAGGCAATCGCCGCCCAGAAGATGCTCATCGCCAAAATGCGCAAGCAGCAGGAACAGGCCCGCAGGCGCCTTAGGACCCTCAAAAATATGCTCTCCAAGTTCAAATCCCTCATCGCAGGGGGCAAGTTGAAAGTGCGCATCCGCAATGGAAAGCTCACCCTAGAATTGCCGAGCGCTGTGCTGTTCGAGCTGGGTCGGGCCAACCTGAGCAAAGACGGCAAGGAGACCCTGGCAGAGGTAGCGGGCGTGTTATCGGGCATTCGAAACCGGGAATTCCAAGTCGCAGGCCATACAGATAACGTACCGATCACTAGCGGACGGTTTCCCACCAATTGGGAGCTAAGCACGGCCCGGGCTGTCTCAGTGGTGCGGTTTCTCGAAGAAAAAGGCGTGCCGAGCAGAAACCTGTCTGCAGCCGGATATTCAAAATTCCAACCCACGGCGTCCAACGATACCAAAGAACTCAGAGCCCTGAACCGCCGCATAGAAATAACCCTAATGCCCAACCTGGACGAGCTGCCCGACCTCTCAGATCTGGAAAAAGAGCTTAAGCGTTAGGCAGGCCCTTAAAAGAACCATCCTGTTCTGCAAACCGCTCGCCATTCTCGTGTTAGGTCAAACGTATTCTGGCAGGTAAGATTGGGCATCCCCCCTTGAAAAAGGGGGCAATGGCATTCGGTTAAGGGCAAATGTCGCGATTTTTGCTATTTTTATGCCGGGTAAAGGATCTCCCCCTTGAAAAAGGGGGATTCTTTTCTGGCGATCCTACGCTATAAAAACACCCAAAAATCCTTAACCGAATGC
>JASJCT010000092.1 GCA_030065855.1 Myxococcota bacterium | reverse complement strand
TTCAGTCCCTGCATGACGATGAAATCGACCTCTCGCAGGAGATCTAATCGCTCCTCTGTCACTGTCGCTCCGAGGGCTCTTACCTTTTATGGCGGTTCAGATCCCACATAATGATTGACCGGATGATACGCTTTGCACTCGGAATCGGGATCCCGATTTAAATGCGTCTGGCGTTTGTGTTCTGGCATCTGCTCCCATCCAGGGAGCAGATTGGCTAACGGTTACATCATTGTTAGCGTCGGCTATTCAGTTAGGTAGATAAACGCGAGGTCGTTGAGCTCAAAGCCGATAAAAAGGGTATTATTCACGGCAGGTCCTTCCCTCAGCGCCAGTACCAGGTTGGAGAGGCCGCCCCCCTGTGCCGTGCCCAGCCCAGGTCCGTCCACCCTGATGGACCCTACAATGTTACCACAGGCACTTGCCACTGTGTCCTTCAGCACATCCGCCCCGGCACCACAGCGCAGGCGTACGTCAGTCTGGGCATCCAGGCGCACGCCGTGCTTCTCCAGTATCTGTAGTAGCGCTTCCGGAGATAGGTGCATGCGTTCGACAGCCACTTTGAGCGAACCCAGCCTTCGGCCTGCTGGCTTAGGGCCGACGACCACTGCAGCTGCACACTCTTGAAACCCCGCTTTGGCGAGCGCTTTGGCCCACGTGTTCGCTCCAGCAGATGCCAGGCGGCCTGACCAATCTGGATCAGCTTGGTCACCAGCAATGACCAGGGCGCTTTGGGCAATGCCGCTTGCGATTAGATCCGCAGCAGCGGCAAGGCTTGCTTCGCCTGACAACCAGCCTTGGCTGACTGTCACAGACGGGGATCGAACCCCTTCGCCAATGGTAAAGTGGCCAGCCGGCGCATTGTGCACTGAATTGGGAACCAACTTGGGGCTCAACGTCCGACCTCGGGTAGCGTGAATCTGAGAGATAAGATCCACACTCACCGTGGCTTCGCCAAGGGCGGTCCCAGTCACCACCGCAAGAGACGCCGTATCGGCAACTGCTGCATCTGCGAGCGCTTTACGCGCCGCCACATAGGTGAGCTTGGCCAAGGGACCGAATCGCCGCCTCAGCCCGGGCTTGGCAACGTCTGCTATGGGAACGGCCTCGGCTGCCGCGGTCTCCCTGGTGAACGGCGCGTCCACGCCCCGACCGACAAACCCAATACCGTGTATGTACAATCGCATCGCCACCACTCCCTAAGGGGCCCTAAAAACGAGCGCGCAGTTGTTGCCACCAAATGCAAACGAAGTTGACACGATAACAGGCACATCCGGCAGATCCAGGCCCCCGGGCGGTACCAGGGACACCGGGCAATCAGCAGCCGGGTGGCTGGCGCCCAGATTCTCGAACGCGCGCCGTTCAGCTATGGCCAGGACTGTTGCAACCGCTTCGATAGCCCCAGCACCGCCAAGAGTATGGCCGGTAAGCCCCTTGCAAGACATCACTGGTACGTCAGCACCGAACACGCGGCAAATGGCCGCTGCCTCGGCCGCATCATTGAGCACTGTGCCAGTGCCGTGGGCGTTGACGTGGCACACATCTGACGGGTTGCTATGGGCCATCTCAAGGGCGCGCCGGATGGCCTGTTCTGCGCCTGAACCATCCTCTGGCGGTGCGGTCATGTGGTGGGCATCGCTGCTAAGGCCCCAGCCGATGAGCTCTGCCAACATGTGCCGGTCTTCAGATTCAACCTGGTCCAGGGGCTCTAAGGCGAGAAAGCCAGCGCCTTCGCCTAGGGTCATGCCTGGCCGGTCCGGGCCAAACGGCCGGCACATCTCCGGTCCGGTCAGCTGCATGATATGGAACCCGGCAACGGTTGTGTAACACAAGGCATCCCCACCGCCGGCGAGCACGCGGCAAGCGCGACCTTGGGCGATCCAGGACGCGCCCAAGGCAATGGCAACCGCTGAAGAAGTGCACGCAGTGGACACGGTCTGAACCGGCCCTGAAATATCCAGATCCCGGGCGACCAACCGCGTAGGAGCGGCCATACACCCCTGTTTGGGATAGCTAAAGTGGGGCAGTGGCGCTCCATCGAGCAGCGAAAATAACGCCTTTTCGTTCACCGATTGTCCGCCAGTGCTGGTGCCTAGGGATAACCCATCCGGCTGCCATTGGACATTTTTGGCGCACTCCCTTGCCGCGCTCAGACAGAGGCGCCCTGTTGGGCTGTCCAATGCAGGATAGTCGTGCGCGGCAAAACAGGCCTCGTCGGCCTGGCCCAGGGTCACTTCGAAATCGAGGTCCAACGTTCGGTCTGGCTGAAACACGCGCTCAGCCTGCTTCAATCCCTGGGCAAGTGCGCCCACACCAAATCCCGCAGCGCTCACTGCTCCCAGACCTGTGACCGCAACGCGATGCTTGTTCACCACACTGCCTCCCTGCGGACTGCCCACAAAAAATCCGCGCGCAAGACCCTATGGATACAGGTGGAAAAATGTCAACCCGGGGTCCAGCCGCGGCCGTATATACCTACCCGTGGGCAGTGCGCGATATGATTTCCTCTTGTAGCTCGGCGCTGATATCGCAAAAGTAGTCGCTGTAGCCAGCCACGCGAACGAGCAGGCTGCGGTGGGCGTCTGGATTTTCTTGGGCACGCCGAAGGGTTTGTTCGTCGACTACATTAAATTGAATGTGGTGGCCACCCAGTTCGAAATAGGCCCGTATGAGCTGACATAAGCGCTTTATGCCGGCCTCCCCTGCCACCACTTTGGGCATGAGCTTTAGATTGAGCAGGGTCCCCCCGGTCTTTTCGTGGTCCATTTTTGAGGCAGATGTGAGCACTGCTGTTGGGCCGTTCGTATCTCTTCCCTGCACCGGAGAGATGCCTTCGGAAAGCGGCTCGCCAGCCAGACGCCCATCAGCCGATGCTGCGCACACCGAGCCAAAATAGATGTGGCACGTGGTCGGCAGCATGGCCACGTGGTAGATACCGCCCAGGCGAGCGGGCCGGCCATCCACTGCGTTGAGGAACCGATGAAACACGTCGCGCATAATCGCATCTACTGCATCATCGTCTGTTCCGTAGTGGCCAGTGGCGTGGCACAGGCGAGCCTGCAACAGGGGATCGGTTTTAAAATCCGCATCCATGGCCGAACAAAGCCCGCTTAGGGAAACCTGTTTTTCGTCGTAAACGTTTGTTTTTATTGCCATCAGGCTGTCGGTAATCGTACCGATGCCCACCCCTTGGATATAGCGGGTGTTGTACCGGGCCCCGCCAGCGTTGTAATCCGTGGCATTTTCAATGCAATCGTCGATCACTGTCGAAAGGAAAGGCGCTGGCATGTCAGAGGCGTAAAGCCTCTCGAAAATATGATTGCCCGCCATTTTGATATCCACAAAATGGCAGAGCTGGCGGTCAAACGCGCGCATGCATGCGTCAAAAGTGGTCAACGTGCTGGGGTGGCCGGTTTCGATGCCAATCCGCTGTTTTGAGATCGGATCGACACCGTTTCTGAGCGCAAGTTCCAGAATTTTGGGTAGGTTGAGATACCCGGTCAAAATATAAGCTTCTTTGCCAAAGCACCCGGTCTCCACGCATCCGCTGGTGCCGCCGGTGCGGGCATCGGCAAGGGTCTTGCCCATCCCGAGCATCTGGGCAACAACCCCATCGGCGTTAAAGACAGATGGAAACCCATACCCTTTTTGAATCACCCCACAGGCAGCCTCGAGGAAGTTGTCTGATGTGGCACGGCTTACTTGAATATTGGTGCCGGGCTGGAGCAGGGGCAGGGTGTCCACCACTTCCAGAATTAACTGGGACACCTCATTGGCCCCGTCTGTGCCGTCCGGGCGCACGCCCCCCAGGTTGATATTCACAAAGTCGTTGTAGGTGCTGCTTTCCGCTGCTGTGACCCCGACCTTGGGGGGTGCGGGTTGGTTGTTGAATTTAATCCACAGACACGAAATGAGCTCTTTTGCTTGTTCCCGGGTCAGGGTACCTCGGGCTATATCGGTCCGATAAAACGGCACTAGATGGTGGTCCAAGTGGCCGGGACTAAATGCGTCCCAGCCGTTGAGCTCGAACACCACGCCGAGGTGGACAAACCAGTACATTTGAAGTGCTTCCCAAAACGATGACGGTGCATGGGCAGGGACGCGACGACAGATTGCTGATATGTGCTCTAGTTCGTGTCGACGTCGGTGATCAGACGCCTGAAGCGCGAGCGCTTGGGCCTTTTCAGCATATCGGGCGGCAAGGATCAAAATCCCGTCGCAGGCAATGGCCATGGCGAGCAGTTGATCCAATCGCGCTTTGGCGCTGACATCTGTTGCCAAGTCGATTCGGCTAATCCGCACGGCAATGTCGTTTTTAATTTGGATACACCCCTTGCGATACACCTTGTCGCCGAGAACCGTGTGTCCAGGTGCCCGTTGCTCAAGAAACTCGGTAAAAATACCCGCTTTGTACGCGGCCTGCCATTCAGATGGGAGCGCTTCAAATGCGCGATCCCGTAAGGACTTACCCTGCCAAAAGGGTATTAATTCACGCTGATATAGCTCGATGAGATCGTCGCTCACTCCATACCGGGTCTTTTCCCGGGATCGCAATACCTCCAAATCCCCCACTGAGTGACAGCTAATTTCGGGAAATGTGGGCGTGGCCTTGGGGGATGCACCTCGCTCACCCACGATCAATTCCAAATCGCCAATGTAGACGGCCTTGTTGGCACACAGATCTTTGAATGCCAGGGCCCGAAGCACTGGTGTAGAATGCTCGGCAGCGTATCGATGATAGAAGTTCGTTATCCTCTGGGCCCGTTCACCGCACACGTGAGGCATGGCTGCAAAGGATTGATCTCGAAGTCGCGCGATGCGATCGTCTCTTTGGCTCATTTCCAACTACCCATTGATGGTCACCCTGTGAATTCCCAAGGCCCTTAGTTTTTCTGCGATATCGACCGGCGTGGGCGCCGAGATATCGGTTGCGCTGTGGGACCATAGCGAATGTGGCATCAGGCCCAGCCGTTTGTATTTATTTGCAGCCAAGCTGTGGAATGGCAACAACTGAACCGCAACATGCGGTCCCAACCGGCGCAGGACCTCTGCCAGGCCTACCACATTGTCTGCCGTATCGGTAATCCCGGGGATAAGCGGTATGCGCACCGTGGTTTCGATTCCTATCTCGCTGATATAAATTAGGTTTTTTAGAATCTGAGTATTGGCCACACCCGTGTATCGTTGATGGGCGTCGCTATCGGCACACTTGAGGTCAAAGAGAAAGAGATCTGTCCATTGCGCGACCCGAGATATCACCTCTGGTGGTGCAAACCCGCTGGTATCCACTGCCGTATGAATGCCCCGCTCCTTACAGGCCTTGAACAATTGGGCCAGGGCTTGGGGTTGGGCAAGGGGCTCGCCACCAGAAGCGGTTACCCCACCGCCCGATGCAGCAAAAAAAGGCAGATCTCTTTTCAACTCAGCTAACAGTGCCGAAATAGACACTGGGGTGCCTGCGATTTCCCGAGCTCGGGTGGGGCAGGCGGTTGCACATGCGCCGCAGGCACGACACGCAGTTCGGTCCATGGCAACCGCTGTTTCATTTTTTGAGATCGCACCATGAGGGCATGCTTCCCGACACACCCCACACAGCAGGCAGTGGTCTTCGCGTATCAGCAGGTCTGGCTCAAACCGCCGGCTCTCTGGGTTGTGGCACCAGGGGCATGAAAGCGGGCACCCTTTAAAGAAAACCGTCGTGCGAATCCCAGGCCCGTCGTGAATCGAAAATCGCTGAATATCAAAGATAAAACACTCGGTCACGTGGCTATCTCCAAGCCGGGAAGATCCTCGCTTTTTTTGCTCAGCGCACAGCGATGGGCCAGGGTTCGGTTCATAGATAGGTCATATCAGGGTTGAGATAGATCCGAAAGCAAACCGAGTGAATTAAGCCATTTCAACCGACGCGTATGAATGACGTGGCCCGCCTTCGCCCGGCCTACGGCGTGGTTATCGAGCTTCAAATTTAAGATCTTGTCTTAGTCTGCGGACACGTCAACTTAAAATGGATTTGACAGAAAACTAGAAATTGTGGTTCTTATTATTGAGGATGTTCGGCTGGCGCGGTCAAAGGATAACTACGGGGAATTGTTATCCAAAATTATAGGGAGGTTAAAAAAATGAACCACAAACCGTTCATTGGTTTTTTGTTGGCCTATTTGGCCTTTATCGGCAGTGCAGTTGCAGTGACGTCACCAGGTGCAACACGGTCAGACGTTTTCACGCTGGAAATAGGACTTCCCGTAGATGATGTCGATGTGATGCGGGTCGATCAAACCGCTGTGTTTAGAGGGGTGCCCACTTCTGGTGAAACTGGCATGCCCGAGCTACCGGTTTACCGGGCAACCTTTTTACTGCCGCCTGACACGGACCTTACATCGATCGGTGTCTCGCTAAAAGACGTGTCTGAGAAGCTGCTTGCAGAGACCTACGACGTAATGCCGGCCAGGCCACCAATGACGATCAACGGGCCTGTATGGCCCAAAGACAGAAATATCGTCGATAGCAAAGACGTGGCCGTATACTCGAAAAATGCCTTTTTTCCAGGCGATTATGCGGCAATTGTCTCGGTGGGCAAGATGCGTCGCTATAAGCTCGTTACCATTCGGCTGCCTCTCGCAAGGTACAACCCCAAGACCAAAAAATTAAAGCTATTAACCCGAGGCAAGGTGGTCATCACCGCGCCCCAGCGGCCCCCTGCGAACAGAGCGCGCTACCCCATGCCGGCCAAATTCAAAAAAATGGCGAGGAAAATTGCGACCAATTACGCGGATATGGCGCCGAAATACGACGCTTTGTATGCCTTTTCCAATGAATCCACCTATGTCATCATGGTGGAGGACGCCATTGTATCCCAATCCCAAGTGTTCCAAGACCTCGTCACTTCAAAAGAAAATCGTGGCTTTGATGTTCGGGTACTGACTGAATCGGATTGGGGCGGTGGATCGGGATCCAGTGCGGCCGATGGCATGCGGGAGTGGCTCCAATCAAATTACGAATCGCTAAACGTCGAATACGTACTGCTCATCGGCAGTTCGGTACCGGACAATGGGAAAGTACCCATGAAAAAGGGCGACAGCGGCCGCGCCACGGATTTTTACTATGAGCAGCTGGATGACCCCTTTGATGGGGATGACTTGTTCTCAGAGGTGGCTGCTGGACGGATACCGGTTTATGGCAATGATATTGAAGACTTGGATCGCATATTAGCGCGACTGGTGGACTATGAGAACCAACCCCAGGACGCCATTGACTGGAGGACGTATTCCCTTTTCTTAAACAAGGCATATGCCAACGATACTCCGGGAACAGAGATGTTCGAGGCGTTCAAAGAGGAATTTACCGATCCAGCGGGATGGCCGCTCTATCGGGTGTACGATAGCAATGATGGGGATCCGGATGAATCATCGATCAGCGTGGACGCTGCTGTCGAGGCCTGGAGCCGTGAGAACGTGGGGCTCGTGTTGTGGATGACCCACGGATCTCCGACCGGTGCCTCGTCTATAATGAAATCGAGTCGAACAGAAGAGCTGGGGGACGAGTATCCAGCGTTTGTATTCATGGGCAGCTGTCTGAACTCGAACATTGAAACCGAAAACAACTTGGCATACGAGACATTGAAGAACGCAGGGGTCGGATCCATCGGCGGCACTGAAATCACCTGGTACGGTGACGCGCAGACCGAGTTTGCCGGCACGAGCACCACCCAGGGCATCATGTACCACTTCATGGAGGCAACTGCCGGCCAGGACAAACTCCCGGTAGGAGATGCCCTTGTCTACGCATATAGCAAGTGTACGGACAAAAAATGGTGGATTAACATCCACGGCTACAACCTTTACGGCGCGCCAGATCTGAGCCTGTTTAGCTGTGCAGAAGAGGAAGTAGATACAGACTCTGAAACCGACACAGACACGGAGACAGATACCGATACGGATACCGGCTCTGACACTGACACGGATACAGATGCTGACACCGATAGCGATTCAGACAGCGACTCAGACACGGATACAGATGCTGACACTGATGTTGACTCAGATAGCGATGCTGATTCGGACAGTGACAGTGATTCAGACAGCGACTCAGACAGCGATGGGGATGCCACTGACACAACCGAGGACACGGGGTGCGGATGCACTTTGGTAGGTCGATCAAACAAGGGGCTGTTCCGAATTTTAAATCTTTAACTTCTTAGCGGAATGGGGCTTGAGGTTAAATATACCGCTTGATGTAGTTGGGCTTCAACGGCGGCTCTGTCGTGCGGCGCAGTTGATAGGCCTCATTGGCGTGGAACTGGTTTACAGCATGGGCCAAATTCGAGATTTTGCTATAGTCGAGTTTTTGTAGTGGTTTTTGAATGATATCTTCGATGCCGGCATTGTGAAATGCATTGTGTACGATTTTCTCTGAATCGCCGGTCATACCTAGGATGTAGCATCGCGTCAGTAGATCTGAGCGCCTTTTGCGCAGCTCTTCGACGAGCTTGGGGCCGCTTCTGCCTGGCAGGTGGAAATCGAGCAGTATGAGCGATACATCTTTTGCACGCCCCCTGTCGACGTCCAGTAGAAAGTCTTCTACCGAGGCATACCCGTCGACCGTGCACTGGTGGTGCGCCTTTAGAATTCTGGCAATTGCGTTGACAAGGCCGATGTCGTCGTCGATAACCGCAACCGTGGGTGGCCGAAGCACCTCGACAGCCGGGGGTTTTGAATGGGTGCTGTTGCTTTTTATGATCGATCCCATGGATACTTATAGCTTACCACATACCTGGGTCTGAACGAGATGGCTGGACAAAAACTGGAAAACACAATCCAAAAATCGCGAAAAAATCGCATGGTTCCCAAGCGGGAGGTCTATACCTGTCCGTGTTGCCGACAATATGTCCGATTTTGTTGGAAATGCACTTGCGGCTTTATGATGTGCCAAGTCTGCATGGAGGAAAACGCTTGGGGCGTGACCTGCAATCACGTTACGTGGACCTGCCCGGACTGCGGTGAGATCCGGTCTTATTAGCAAATTTCTCTTTCCAGGCGCTCGATGCGGTCTCGGGTCGCTGCTGTTCCTGACAGATGAAGCCATTTGATCTGGCCGTCGTGAGTACCCTCTTTGAGGCGCAAGGCCCTATATCTAGGGAAGAAATCCTTGCCGAGATGGATCACTTCAATCGGCTTTAGTCGCTGGCTCTTTAATTTTGCCTCGTATTCAATGTTTACCAGGCTGAGGGCCTCGTCCACGGCGCGTTCGAACCGGGCCACGTGATCGGCCGCGTAGTCCTCCAACAACTCGATATAGAGCTTGTATCCAGATATCTTTGCATCGGCATAGCCGATGAAAAAATCGTGCTGTGTTTGGGTTGCATCAGATGCCCGCCGCACCGCTTCTATAAACTGCTCTTCCGAGAGCTTCTCTCCTTGCAAACTGGTGATCCCCTTGCCTTTAAAAAGGAACCGAATGATGGGTGCTTCGTTGAAATGACCGATAACTTCGATAACGTCGTTCATGTCGTACCGGTATAGGCCGCTGAACGTGGTCACGTAGATGTAGTAACGCTTGCCCTTTTCCAGCTGGTGCGTCAAGAGATAGTCACGATCCGGCGCGTCATCTTGTTCAAATGCGGTAAACTCGTAAAACGCATTTTGTATTTGGAGAATGGAGCCATCCGTGTCCGGATCCATTAAGTCTGTGGCCATTATCTCACTGGCGATGTATCCGAAATCCAAGATGGGCGTGGTCTCTGCAAACCACGGTCCGAGCTTGGGGATGACCAGGCGCGTATTGCCGTTTTTCCAGGTGTGGATGAGGCCTAGGTTGGGCCAGTAATCTGCAGGCCGAAGGGTATCATTCGAGGACGCCAGGCGATCGAGCATGCTGGCCCGGTCCGGATCAGCGACGAGTAACTGCTCGACTTCGCTTCGAATCGACGCGTCTACTGGCAATTTCTTATTGAGAGTGCCATCCCGGATGTCCCGAATCAGATCCTCTTTCCAAGCATCGGCTTTGGTTACGAGATTCAACACGGTTGCCGGATTGCCCGTAAAAATGACGGTCACATCAGCGGCCACGCCAAAGCGCAGCATGGTATATACCTTGGCATCGTAATCCTCGATCAGGGTCGTGCTATAGGGCATGGCATGGGTGAGCTTCATAAACTCCGGGATGCCCTCCCGTACCACACCGGAAAGGGAGCCATAGGGCGTGCCCCCTGGGGTATGCCCCTCAACAGACGGAGATACGACTGAAAAGCTCTTGCCCTTATAAATCCCTGGGAAGTTGCGGCTCAGCCCATAGAGCCAGAGCTTGCCCCTATCCTTTATGGTGCGCTGATAGTTGTAGGGGGTAACTGGGATCAGCTTGGGCTTCATGGTCGTGCCGCTCGATCGGTTGAACATGAGCGGCTTGCCTGGAAAAAGAACGCCTTCCTCACCAGCGACGTGCCGGTCCACATAGGGTCGGTGGTCTTCAAAGTCGCCCACTGGGACGCGCTGGCGAAAGTCTTCCCAATTTTTAATTTGCTTAAACCCGAATTCGCGGCCAAATACCGTATCACCTGCATAATCGAGGATGTCTTGCAAAACACCTGCCTGGGTGGCTGCCACCCTGTGGGTGGCCCGAACAAATCGCCGATACATCTTGGATCCTGGGATGGCCAGGATGGTCTCTAAATGACCGGCCAAGAAGCGGTTTAACAATCCCTTTGCCCCCTTGTGGGGCGATGTGATATGAGCGTCCACGATGTTATGACCTCTACTATCAATAATAAATCTTTAAAAGACAACCCCTTATTCACATTGAGCCCGATGTGGTAAAAATGCCACTATCTGGCGAGTGATCCGGCGCGCCATATTAGAGGACGCCGCTGGGTACCACATCTACTGGGAAGGCGACATGGGTAAGACCCTCGAACTTTGGCTGGTCCGACATGGAGAAACAGATTGGAATGCGACCCACCGGCTTGCTGGGTGGAGCGACGTGCCTCTTACAGCCAAAGGAGAGCACCAGGCACAACAGCTCAGACCCCTGCTCGTCGGTCAACACTTTGGGGGCGTGTGGACCTCTGACCTCCAGCGCGCTATCTCAACAGCCCGAATTGCCTATGGCGATGCTGTTGAGGAACCGCGGCTTAGAGAGATTCATTTCGGCGACTTGGAGGGGTCGATCTGGGATGACGTCCCCAGCGACGTGCAGCAAACATTCACCAACTTCGAAACGTTCAGCCCCCCAGGAGGAGAAACTGTCGTGCAAGTCAGGACCCGCCTGATCGATTTTTTGGGATCCCTTTCTCCAGAACGACACCTCATATTTACCCATGGGGGCGTGATTCGAATATTGACCCAAAAAATGGGCCTCGATCGGTTTGTGAAAAATGGCACCCTGGTCGGGGTAAATTGGCCTGAGCAACGGGTGCTTTTTGTTCGAGAAGAAAAGTAAATATTTTGACCCCCCTTTGTCTTTTCCTTTATTCTACCACTATGCATACGCGACGTGAGCGCAGTCGGTAAGGAGTCCAGCATGCCGTACAAAGGTCCTGATAGGCGAATACACGCGGTTTTCTCAACCAGAAATCGACAGTACCACGTGCGTTCGGGCGTGTGCATTGCCGTGCGCGACAAGAAAACCGGTGTTTGGATTTCGCTTAGCGAGGCAATTGGCATGCTGCTCGAGCAGCGCCCTTCCATGTTCGACTATCTCGGCCATCCCCTTCGGTTTTTTTCCCAGTCCCAAGAAGTGCTGACCACACGTGTGGAGGACGTATTTCGACCCGAGCGCACCATTGTAGATGTATATGACATCGTATGGTCTGTCTCACCCATCCGTCGGATGCCGAAAATCAACAACATGACACCGCCCTCAGGGCCGGTACTCGACGTGCCCAAGGCTTCTCAAAAGCTCGCCGTAGTATAAATCCACGCCTGTTTCCCCTGCTAGTTCGCGGATTCTGTTGAGGTAGGTCTCGTAGAGGCGTTCAGCCTGTTGATGGGGATCGCGGCAAAAAAACACACGACAGCCCAAGGCGCGACCGGTCCTCGCATCACACCGTTTCTCGCGAAGATAGGGGCAGGTACCGCCTGGGGTCGGCCGGCGCAGTCCGTGTTCTGAAATCAGCACATAGAGTTCGAGGTGGGTCATCCAAAGCTCATGTCCCCACTGTTCCAAATGACAGCAATCGCCGCAGCCCAGGCAGGTAAGGGTGTTTTGCAAGAGATCTCTTGCCAGATCCCGATATATCTCGCGCATACGGTCTCGTATCCCGGCAGGTATGGGGAATGCTTTGTGGTCGAGATAGATGAGCGCTGGGGTCACTCTTTCAAGGACTATTTGCGGGCCATCAACCCTTCGAGCTGCTTGACGTGATCCTCGGAAAACGAGGCCAGTCGACCCGCTGCAAAGGCTTCTTTTATTTCATCCAAGGTAAAATACTTGGGCGCCACACGGCTCAGCTCTGGCAGGGATGCAAAAATATTGCCGTGGGCATCGAGTCCGTGGACCCCCGGGGGAAGTTTGATTTCCACACCCCCTTTGCGTTGAGCGCGGGAGGATACGCCTCGGTTCATTTTTTCTGCTTTAGCCATTTTATTCTATTCCTCTGTCGCCGACGAAGGTGGTGTGACCCACTTTCGACACATTTGGGGAGTATCTACCCCCAAGTGCCATGGGCGTCAAGCCACATCGTCCAGGGACAGCGCAAAATAGACGGACAACCCTGGATTCTCGGCACTGAGGCCACTATAATCGACCCCGTTGACGATTGGAGGAGACAAAGCACATGGACAGGGCCATACGATCCATCTGGCGCCTCGCGTTGATTGGGGTACTCCTCATCGGGACAGCCCGCGCCCAAGAAAACCAACGCCAGGCAATTGATTTCGATAAACTCGGCCGAGCGATTTCAGCTGCGGTTGGCAATGGACCGGGCAATGCTACCGTAGGCTTGGTCGTTACCGATGTGGCCTCCGGACGGGAGATTTTTGAAAAAAACGGAGATAAACAACTAAACCCAGCCTCAAATGTAAAAATCATCACTGCTGCGTGTGCCCTCAAAACCCTGGGGCCTGAATTCCGCTTTGCAACGCGCCTTTTTGGCAGGCAGGACAGCGCGGTGATACGAGGCCCTATCTATATCAAAGGGCATGCCGACCCTACATTGGCCACCGAAGATCTGTGGAAAATGGTGCGAACCCTCACAGCCCAGGGGGTGCGACGCGTAGAAGGGGGCGTCGTTGTAGATGATACGTACTTCGATGACAATAATGAACCCTACGCATACGACCAACAGCCCAATGAAGATGCCGCATTTCGCAGTCCTGTGGGCGCGGTATCGTTGAATCACAACGCCTTGCGCATCACCATCAGCCCAGGCCGCCAACCCGCAACACCAGCCCGCGTCTTTGTGGACCCCGCGGAATACGCGATTTTGGACAACGATACAGTAACCCTTGCAAAAGGTGCCCATAACCCCAAAATATCTGCCATAAAAATGGAAAACAGGACGAGGCTTCGCGCCTGGGGTCAGGTGCCCCTGGGTGCCCATCCCAGGACCTACTACCGGCGCATTGACAATCCATCCCTCTTTGCCGGGTATGGACTCAAGTCCGTGCTCGAAGCATCTGGCATATCTGTTGGCGGTGGGGTCCAAGTGGGCATGGTGCCCCCTGGCACACCAGTGCTCGCCGAGCATACCTCCCCTCCCCTATCTGTCATCCTGTTGGAGACGGGCAAAAAATCGAACAACTTTGTCACCGAGATGGTCCTCAAGACCATGGGTGCAGAGGCGAGCCGCGATCCTGGCACGTGGGCATTGGCCCTTGGTACGGCGGCTGATGTTCTCGAAAAATGGGGCCTTGCCAAGGAGCACTATACCTATCGCAACGGGTCGGGCTTGTTCGATGCAAATCGGTTCTCGCCGCGCCAGATCGTCGCGGTGCTGCGGGCAGCGTTCCTCGACAGCAGCATTCGGCCAGAATTCGTCAATCAGCTCGCCACCGGTGGTGTGGACGGCACGTTAAAATCCAGATACCAAGGCGAGATGGTCCGCCGATATGTACGGGCCAAGACAGGCACGTTGGCCGATGTGGCCACCCTTTCTGGGTATGTGATCGACAGGACAGGGACGCGGGCAATCGCGTTTTCAATTCTGATCAACGATGCGCCGGGGTATGTCTCGGCAGCCAGGGCCTACCAAGAAAAAATCGTCACTACAATCGCGAGGTTGCTAAATCCCTGAGCGGGTGTTGGGGAATAGGGGTCTTCAATTCATTCAGGAGAACCGGCAGTTGCTGTATTTTTTCTGATCAGCGCCAATAAATCAGCGCGAGTTACGCCGAGTCGTCGCGCTATTTGTTGCGCCAATGAAGTCTCAGCCACACCGCTGATAAAACGATATGTTGGCACGTGGTCACTATCGAGGTCGACTTGAAAAAATTCTAGGCCCAGCCCTGTGTCTTCACCGGCCAAATGTTTGGCCAACCGCAAAAAATGGGTGGAGATAAAGGCCTCGGGTTGAACCTCCCTCAGCAACGAGATCACGAGCTGGAAAATCTCCTCGCCTTCAGAGGGATTGGTCCCGGAACAGAGCTCGTCTAGGAGTATCAGCGAATTGGGTTTTGATTTTTCAAAAAGCTGCCTCACTCGCAACAGCTCCATACCCAACCGTCCCTCTTTTTGGTCAGCTTTGACAGTTTCTAGCAATGACACGAACAATCCCGAGGCAAAGCGAACGCGCGCTCGTTTGGCAGGTACGAAAAAACCGGACTGGGCGAGCAGTTGCAGCAGGCCAAGGGCTTGGAGCAGGCGGGTCTTGCCACCTGAATTGGGACCAGTGATGATAACGATTGCATCGCTGCATGTCGTCCCTATCCGACAGGGGACCGGTGGCTGTTCCTGGTTCAATAGCAATGGGTTAAACAGGGATGCCACCTCTCGACCCGATTCACTGTCGGAATCGAGAAAATCCGGAAAACAGACCGTTAACCCCTTGGATAGACACAAATCGCGAAAGGCCAATGCAGCGAGGTAGAATTCCATGTCGCCAATCAACTGCAAGAAGTGGCTCAACATATCTCTCACGCCGTTAAAGACCGCATCCACCCACCGTGCGATCAACTCGTCGTTTGACGTTCCATAGCCGCGGAAAAGCAACCTCATTCTTGCGATGAACCGAGATAAGGGTGAATCGAAGAATCGGTTTTTTTTGTTTTCTTTAATCGATACGATGCGAAATGCGCGCACCGCTCCGTCTGCCCCCACGCGCAGGTGTAGCTGCACTTGTGCCAGGTTGTCTTCATAGTCGAGAAACTCAGCTAAGGTCTTATAGCCGTCACTTGCCTGAAACTCGCAGGCATAATCCTTAATGCGGGAGATACCAGATCGACTGGCGACAAATGCCCCTGCCATTAGATCCACGGTTTCTTTGATCTCGACGAGAATGTCTATCTGCCGCCGCGTTGAATAGACACGGCCCATCAGTGCGGCTGAATCCAATACGGTACGCAGTTTGATCAACTTGCGGTACATGATTTCAAACGCTTCACGCACGTTTGGGCTCTCAAGCAGGTCCCGCAGCACCTGTTGACGAAACAACACCGAATCCAGATCTGCTGGGGGAGCGCACAAAACGCGCTTGAGAAATGCTGCACTTGGCGGTGCCTTGACGTTGTCCAACTCAAAACCAAGACAGCTGTTGATCAATTCGTCAACAAATAGGTCTTCGGCAAAACAATCCGGCTGCCAATCTGAATCTGACACAGATCCTCGGTCAAGTGCCTTTTGCAAGGCGCCGGCCGAGTCACCAGAAGTAAAGGCAAATGCCAACTCATCCCTTGCCTGGGCCAAATCCCGAGCTGGCTGCGGCATATGATTTAATAGATCTGGTATATTTTTCATGGGCTCTGATCCTTTTTTTTCATATAAGCCGAGTTTATCTAAAAGTTGAGTTCCAGTCGCAAGTGCAAACAAACCACCACTTCTTTGAAACGAAGCTTTTTTAGAATCGTATTTATAAAACAGTTCAAGTATAACTGCCGCTCCTGTGGCCGAGGATTATTGATTGAACGTGGACTGCATACTGATTGACCTGGACGACACCCTGCTCGTCGAAGTGGCTTCTGCCACAGCCGCAATGAAGGCGACGGCCCGGGTCGCTGCCGAGAAATACTCCGTAGACACAGACCAACTGGTTGACGCTGTTTTTAGTGAGGCCAAACCCCTTTGGTATGGGGCGCCAGCGCGGGACTACTGCGTTCGCATTGGCGTCAGTTCATGGGAAGGGTTGTGGGCACGCTTTGAAGGAGACGACCCTGACTTGGCTGCACTGAGGAACTTTGCCCCCACCTATCGGTTTTCCGCGTGGCAGGCCGCCCTTTGCTCCTGCGGCATCGACGATCCAGATCTTGCAGGAGCTTTGGCAGAGACATTCCCACTGGAGCGACGGAAACGTCACGTGATTTTTGAAAACAGCGAGCCAGTGCTCCAGGCCCTTGAGGGAAGGTTCAAACTGGGGTTGATTACCAATGGGTTGTCCTGCCTGCAGCGGGAGAAAATACAAGGGTCAGGACTCGCACACTATTTTGACACTATTGTGATTTCGGGAGACCTGGGACGGTGCAAACCAGACCCATTTGTTTTTGAACACGCCCTTAGAAGACTCGGTGGGACGCCTGATCGGGCACTGATGGTGGGCAACAGCGTGAAGAGCGATATCGCCGGTGCCCATGCTGCGGGCATTTCTGCCGTGTTGGTGGATAGGGGAGATCCCCACGGGGCAGATCCAACGATTATTCCGGACCACATCATCAATACCCTGACCCAACTACGTTACTTCTTGGGTATTTAATTCAGATTCAGGCGAGGGGAAGATGCGCCTAGCAGTGATGATGTTTCTCCAGTACTTTGCCATGGGCGCCGTACTGCCCATTTTAAGCCTCTACTTAAAGGACTATCTCCATTTCACCGGTATCCAAATCGGCGTTGTATTGGGTATGTCGTCTCTCGCTGCCCTGGTCTCACCAGTGGTGGGTTTTTTTGTGGCTGACCGGTTGATCCTTGCCAAGCATCTGCTCTCCCTGTGCCACCTCATCGCCGCAGGCCTGATGGTTTTGCTCGGCAGGCAAACCGAATTCAACCACGTGGCGCCCATATATCTATGTTATGCCCTGGCCTTCGGTCCCACAGTACCCTTGACCAACGCCATTACTTTTCATCATCTGGGAACGGGCAGCCGGCGATTCGGCAATATCCGGGTCTTTGGCACTATCGGATGGGTGGTTGTGGCCTGGATGTTTGGCTTTTTCTGGCTGCGGGGCGGCGACCCAGACACATCATCAGACATGCTGCCGGATGCCCTCACCTTATCGGCGATCAGCTCGCTGGTACTGGCTGTTTATGCCCTTACCCTGCCCAAGAGACCCGTGGCGCCCCGTTCACCAACAAGCCTGATTCCCAAGGAATCCCTCCGAGTATTCCTTCGTCCCCAGGTGTTGCTGTTGGCGGCCGTCAGCCTGATGGTTGGGATTGTGGACCGGTTTTATTACTTTGGCGCTGCCCCGTTTCTGCGGCATCTCGCGTATGACGACGCATCGATCATGCCGTTGATGAGCATCGGCCAAATAATAGAGATCGCCGCCATGGCAACCCTGGCTGTCCTACTTAAAAAAATCAGCTTAAAGACGGTTATGATCCTGGGCATCCTGGCAGAAATCTGGCGCTTTGGTGCCTTTTGTTTGGAAGGCACAACCCTGATCATCATCTCGGGGATTGCTGCCCATGGCATTGCCTATGCTTTCTTTTTCACAACCGTATTTATGGCCGTGGACGACCACTGCGATCCCCAATCCCGAACCGGTCTACACCAGCTGTTTGCCATTATTACCTTTGGGTTAGGCAGTGTCTCGGCCAACCTCTTGGCTGGTACCTGCTTCGATTACTTTGTCCTCAATCCCACCGACGGTCCGAGCTATCCCAGCTTTTGGGCAGTTCCAGCTGGATTATCCATCATCGCTTTGATCACCTGCGGCTTGGCTGTAAAGCAAAACAGCCCGGCCATCACCAGACCCGATTAAGGCAACTGCGAAGGAGGGTGCCGGGTTGGACTGTCGGGTGGTTCCCCATGTCAACGCCCGGTTTCGACCAGCTGGCGGAGTTTTGGGATCATCTTCTCGACCATGCGTTTTCTTCTGCTGTTGGTCATCAGCAACCCGGCGATACCCCCGGGATCGATGAAATTTACGTATTCCGCCCGAATAAACCCGGGGAATGCCTCTGCCGGTTCAATGCGCCAAGATCCTTCGAAGCGATGCAGATCCCCCCATACGCGGTGCCAACGTACCGTGTGCATTTTCTGGTCAGCCCTCATGGAGCAGATAACGTTCTTTTCGCCGATGATCGAATCTATCTGAAATGCGTAAAGATGAGCCTTATTCGGAAGCGGTCGAATGGAGGTTACGTTGTCAAAGAGGTATGCGCCGCTGTTGGGTTGGGATAAAAGGGGCCATGCAGTGGCCATATCTGTTCTCAGGTAAATGGTAAGCTTTAGGCCCTTGGTGCCCTCGGCGTTTTTTGCAAACGCAATCGCCGGTGGCGGAGGTGAGGGATTCGAGCGTTCAGAGGCGTCAGATAAAACCGCATAGAATGCAATGGCAGCCAAGCATAATCCAAATATAAAGACCGGGACGCGCCTCTTTATCGACACCTTGGCGGCTGTTGGCTTTGAATACCAGTTTCCCACCTTATCAAAATGAAAGCCAAACGCGAACGCTGCAACGGAAAAATTCAACCCCAGAAGTGTTCCAGCGCAAATCGTATGACCGGGTGGGTGATCAGGTACAGTCCTGAGATAACGATACTAAATACCCGGGCCCCCCAGGAGCATGGCAGGCGCCACGACAAACGTCGAAAACCAGAATACTGATCAGTCGAACTGCCGCAGGAGGAATGTCCACTCGTCTGCTAGCTGTTCTAGCATTTGATCCCTTCTAGAGCCGATACCATGACCTGCTTCGTAGTCCACGCGGAAGATGATCGGTCTGTCTCCGGCGTTGGCCGCTTGGAGCCGAGCGGCCATCTTGCCTGACATCCACGGATTTACCCGGGGATCGTTGATGCCGTGGGTGAGCAACACCGCTGGGTAGGAGACCCCGTCTTTGACGTTGTGGTACGCGCTCATCTCCAACAGGCCCTTGAACTCCTGCTCGTTCTTTACCGTGCCAAACTCCATGATGTTGGGTACCCCATTGGTGGTGGTCTCGGCCCGGATGGTGTCTAAGGCACCCACGTTGATAATCGCCGCCCGCAGCAGGTCCGGCCGCTCCGTGATAGTGCGGCCAATCAGGATGCCGCCGGCGCTGCCGCCTTGACCCGCGACCCTGCCTTTGGAGGTATACCCCTCGGCGATCAGGTACTCAATGCACGCGATAAAGTCCTTCCAGGTGTTGTGCTTGTTGGACTTCTGACCATCCAGATGCCATTGCTTGCCATTTTCACCGCCGCCTCGTACATGGGCGTATGCCAGAATACCACCGCGCTCCAGCCAGGCCAGGCGAATGGCGCTGAACCGCACGTTGATCGACAATCCGTATGAGCCGTAGCCGATCACTAGCGCTGGATTCTTGCCATCCAATTTGACCTTTTCCGGATATACGATAGACAAGGGTACCAACACCCCGTCGTGGCTCTTGACTTTGACTTCTTTAGAAGCAAATCCGGGCACGTTGTCGAACTTTCCCTTGGGCAGAAGCTCGGTATCTCTGAAGGTACCTTTTTTCGCTTGGTACTCGTAAATCTTGCTCCCTTTGGTCCAGAAGTTGGTATAGACAAACGGGTTTTCTATCTTCTGGTTCACCGAAACCACGAGACCAGAGGCGCCGTCAGGCAGTGCCAGCACCTCAGTCCCGGGCTTGTTGTAGGGGCGCTTGATGATCTTCTCAATGCCCGCGTCCATGATGCCGACGTATAGCGCTGTCTTGGCAGCAGCGATGCTGTTAATGACGTGGTCTCCTTCTGGAATAACGATCTTGGCCTGTTGGAAATCAGGCTTGTGCAGGTTGGTCTTGACCACCTTGTACTTGGGCGCGTCCAGGGAGGTGCGCAAGTAGATCTGATTGCCGAAAACCGTGAATTCGTCCACTTGATGGGTTGCATCACAAATCTTTACCCAGGGTATGTTCTTGTTAAGCAGGGTCCTTTTGGGCGCCGTGTATAGGGTTAGCGGGTTGGAGTCCCCGTGCTTAATCTTCAAGATGGCAAACGGTGACTTGGCAGGCAAGGTCAAACTCGGGAAGTCCACATCGCTGATGACCACCTTGTCCGAGAGCCCCATCTCTGCGATCAGCTGGTCCGAGTCTGCTGGCGTGCCTAATCTGTGGTAGTAGACCTTGGTTTTCTTATAAATGTCCGTGGCAGGCGCGTCCTGGGACAGTTTCTGCCTACGCGCATAGAAAAAGCCTTGGCTGTCCTCGCTCCATTGGGGGCTGTTGTACGCGGTTTCAATTCGATCAATCGAAACATCTAGCACCTTGCTGGTCTTGACCTCAATGACGTGATAGGTTGTCTCTTCAGAACCGCCCTGGGCTAGCCCGTACACCACGTGCTTCAGATCGGGAGCTGGTGCATACGCGCCCATGGAATAGTGTTGGTCGCCTTCTTTCTTCAGCGCTTCTGGATCTAAGAGCAGCCTCTCCTCTTTGGTCTTGGCGTCGACCCAGTAAAGCTTAGAAATGTTCTCACCAGCGTTCAGCTTTTTGTAGAACAGGGTGCCCTTGGGATCTCGGCGGATGTTGAAGATTCGGTATTGCTTGTTCTTGTCGAGCTCCTTGATGCGGGTAAGCAGCTCATCGCGGCCGAGCAGCTTGCTCAGCCTTTTTTCCGCATAGGCGGCCTGTTGTTTAAACCAATCCTGCACATAAGGGTCCTCCATGTTCTCCATGTAGCGATACGGATCATCGACTTGCACACCCCAGTGCTCATCAACGACGTTTTCGAACTTGGCGATCGGTGGACCTGAGGGTTTAGCCGCGTCCGAAGGCGGCGGAGATGCGGGGGCTTGCGTTTCCACTTTTGCGACATCGGGAATGGGCGCCTGCAATGATGGGCAGCATCCATAAACCGCAATCGCGACCGTTAACGAAATCAAACAGTAGATTTTGTCTCGCATGGCTCCTCCTTGTTCATCTCCTGCGTCTTGTTATTTTCCCTTTTACACAGGTCATAGATTAGAGCACAACTGACAACCTGATCAAGGGATCCTCCCCCCCATGACCATTTGCCCATCGGGGGGAGGTCAGGTGGGGGGGCTTTGGGAGACGGCCCCCAAAATGGTTAAGCACCAAAAGAATCATGGGCTGGGACCCGAACAAAACTTTGCGCTTGGCGGAGGTCGGCGATCGTCATAAAACTAATATACGAGCGCGGGGCGACAGGAGGATGCTTCAGCCCCGAGGAAAAACCGATGCGAATGTTCAAAATCCTGTTATTCGTCAGCATTGCAATCGCCTTAGCAATAGGTTGCCAGGACGCATCTAATGAGAGTGACATCGGCGCAGGTAATATGGATTCAGACGCGGATAGCGATGGGGATAGCGATACGGACGGAGATACAGATAGCGATACGGACGAAGATACAGATAGCGATACGGACGAAGATACAGATAGCGATACGGACGAAGATACAGATAGCGATACGGACGAAGATACAGATAGCGATACGGACGGAGATACGGATAGCGGTACGGATTCGGCCACCGAGTTCGAACCGGTCGAAATCAAAGCCATCGACCGCGAGTACTTTTGCACTGACATTGGGCAAGAGGCGATTTTCCGACCGCTGACCACCGGTCAAATAGATACTTATTTTTGGGACCTAGGGGACGGCTTCACCTCTAACGAGAAAGAGGTTTCCCATGCCTATGACCAGCCGGGGCTGTACACCATTTCGCTCACTGTCACCGGCCCTCACGGAGTAGATTCCGTGGTGCAAGAGGACGCCCACAAGGTGGTCATCCCGGGCTGGACACGCCTTTTACCCCGCACCGATGCCGAGGGCGTCATGCGAACAGCCCACGTGCGCACATCACCGAGCGGTCGCGCCTACGCAACAATGACCAACTCCAAACCCGCTGAGATGTATATTTTTGATTACGTGGGGTATCAAGTAGAGCCACTGCCCGATGGGGCTGAGGGCAATATCACCCTGTTGCCGCAACCCATTGCCGATGACGATGTGTGGCTGCTAGGGGATGACACGCATATCTATCACTTTGACGGGAATGACTGGCAAAGCGAAAATATCGGCATATCCTTTGCCGGCACTATCGCCGACAGTTGTATCGTTTCCACAGAAGAGTGGTGGGCCGTGGGCAACGATGGGCAAGACGCGCTAGTACTCCATTTCACTGCCGGGAGTTGGACTCGCGATGCCAGCGCAGAGAAACTGTTTGGTGGCCCAGTGACCCGGATTTCCGGTTGTACTGCCGAGTCCGCTCACGCTGTGAGCATCCACGGCGTCTTAGCCCGTTGGGTGGACAATACGTGGCAAAAGATCGCGTTACACACCGATTTTTTTGACGAACCACTTGATTTTGGCCTGTGTGTGGACGAAGACCCCAGCGGGATCTGCAGCGGTAGCGGGTATGGGTTTAACCCGTATCAAATGGCATCGGTCTATATCATCAATGTATTCGCAGGCCTTACTGAGGGCCGACTGCAGGTACTGCACGGGCAAGAGGCCAATTGCGACGCAGATCAATGGCGCTGCGTGCTCGATCCCAAGTACGACGGATACTTGTCGAGCAAGGTGATCTATCGCAACGGCGAAAATTGGTTCGAATTCAAACTGCCCGAAGCAGACGAGGCGAGGCTGACCACGCTGGCCAGCTTTTGGGCCTCTGGAGGGCGGGCTTACGGCGCGATGAAGGCAGTGGACCCGAGCGATCCCACGGATTACGAATACGATGTACTCACCTACTACAATCCCAAATGGTCACCGTTGGAGGAAAAACTCCCTGAAGACGAGCAGATAATAGAGATTTACGGACATCGCTCCGGAGAATTCTACGGCTACGGAGGATCGAGCGGTGTGTTGATGCGATACCAAAACTGTGTGCACTGCTCGTTGTGAAGCTAGCCACTGGGCGGCAGGTCGCCGCCGGAACTACCACCGACACCACCCAATAGACATCCGACAAATCAGACAGTGAGGATGGAGTAAAATTTTCGTCTAACCTCAAAAAAGGTGTTTTTGATAGAGCAATAGGGGAAGCAATAGGGGACGGTCTTTTAGAAGGTTGGAAATTGACACTAAGGACCGTTCCTACGCTTGCGTGCAAGATAAAGAGCAATAGGCAAATCTGACCCTGCGTTTTTCTTCTTCTTTGCGTCTTATTATTGGAGATTGACACAATTTGGCACACGATTACATCGTTGTTTCCATCTATAAATTGCTATTAAAATTAGAAAAACAGACGATTGGAGAGTTTTTGTCTAGCGGCATAAGACTTGCAGACACCCAGTGGAAGAGAGGTGCTGATATGAACTATAAAGTGCTCGTCACATTGCTTGTTTTGCTACAATGGACCACGCTGGTTGGGTGTGAAAACGATGACGATGCCAGCTCTGACGCCGATACGGATACTGACTCAGATACCGACGCGGATACTGACTCAGATACCGATACGGATACTGACTCAGATACCGACGCGGATACTGACTCAGATACCGATACGGACACTGACTCAGATACCGATACGGACACTGACTCAGATACCGACGCGGATAATCAGGTCAGCGATATTGTTGTGCTCTCCGATAATTCGGCGATTATCTCCGGATACATTTATGAACAGGCAATTTTTGGACAGGGAGATAATGCAACGACGCTGACGACTGCGGGTTGGTACGATGGATTTTTAGCGGGATTCGATGAGGATGGGAATCTGGAGTGGGCCCAGCTCGCCGGTGGTACTGGTACGGATTATGGTAAGGGACTCACTGTATTATCAGACGATTCGTTTGCCTTTACAGGGTATTTCGAATTTGATGCCACGTTCGGGCAAGGCGAAGAAGCCGTGATTCTTACATCGGAGGGTCCTTGGGGTGCAACTGGTGATGGTTTCTTGGCGAGGTACGCCGCTGATGGTTCTCTAATCTGGGCAAGTCATGCCAGTAGCAAAGGGGTGGCACGTGAATACACAAAATGCGTAGTTGGGCTTTCAGACGATAGCCTCGTCGTGACAGGGGAGTACCAAAAGGCTATCACCTTCGGCGAGGGAGGCGATGAGCTCACACTCGAGCATATAGCAGGGCAGTACGTAGATACGTTTGTTGTCAAATATGACCCCAATGGGGTACCGCTCTGGGCTACTGGAGTAGGAGGAACTGGAAGGGACAATCCATATGGTCTCGAAGCGTTGTCGGACGATTCAGTAGTTGTAACTGGGAGGTTCAAAGAACAGGCCACGTTTGGTAACGGTCCCGAGGAGGTCGTTTTGGACGCAGGTGAGAATGAGTACAATGGTTTTATCGCCATGTACAACCCAGACAGTACTCTGGACTGGGCCACGAACGAGGACTATCCAAATTGGGCCGGCAATCTGTCTGCATTCTCGGATGACACGATGGTTGTTGCGAACATCACAACAGGTACTTCTGGTTTTATCGAGAAGCGCGACTCGGCTGGTGAGTTGATCTGGTCTGTAGAAATTGCTGGATATTTAAGTGATTTCGCTGTCCAGTCGGATGACTCATTTGTCGCTGTTGGACATTTTTCGGATACGCTCGTTTTAGGGGAGGGAACGAGTTCAATCGAGCTCATAAGTAATGGTAGGGCAGATATCTTTATAGCCAAGTATTCCTCTGAAGGCGAGTTAGTGTGGGCAAGAAGTGCTGGAGGAGTCAGCTGGGAATATAGCCCGGTTGGGGCAATCATGTCAGATGATTCGGTGTTGATCGCAGGACGGATGGATGACACCATTGTGTTTGGCGAAGGTGAAAACCAGATTACTCTGGAACTGGACACCCCTGCTCAGTACGGAAACATCTATGCGGCTCGATATGACGCTGACGGAAATCTCATCTGGGCCAAAATGGTCGTCGCTGAGTATGTTCCATGATGAGAGACGCATGACGAGGGACGGTACTGGATAAATAATAAATAGGAGACATTCCATAGAAGATTGGAAGTTGGCTTTTTTGAGATATCGTAGCGTTTTTAGATGCGCCGAGATAGGCAAGAATTCACGTCTAAGGACCGTTCCCCATTATAACGCAGCACAAGTTCATCTACACGTGTAAGCCTTCTCTACGACTAGGGGGTGTTCCTATTAGCTGGGGAGTTGGTCCGAGGACTTCCCCCTTTGAAAAAGGGGGCTAGGGGGATTTCGTCACTTCTTTTCGAGCTCGGATTCTAAGCAACGAGCAACAGTGCCGACAACGCCATCGATATTTTTCAGAACATCATGGTTAGAAAACCGAAGCACAGAAAGCCCTAATTCGCGTAATTCGGCATCGCGCAACGCATCTTTTTTTGCTCCCTCATCTGAATAATGCTGCCCGCCATCAAGTTCAATTACCAGCTTTGCTCTGGGACAGTAGAAATCAACAATGTATTGACCAAGAGGTTTCTGTCGGTAGAATTGAAGGTTGCACAGCTGTTTTCTTCGCAGTTTATTCCAAAGGGCAATCTCAGCTTCTGTCATCGTTGAGCGAAGTTGTCGTGACTGCGATTTTAATTTTTGGTTATAGGGAAGCATCCAACGATGATACAGTGCTTTGTCTCATTTTGGAATCGACACACCACCACCGCCGTGTCATATCAAAATAAGCGCGCTGGCTAAATGCAAAAACGCCATGTAGTTGAGAGCTGTTTTTTCATAACGCGTTGCTATTCGACGACAGCGTCTGATTTGATGAAAAAAGCACTCAACTCGGTATCGAATTCTGTATCGTTTTTTGTCATAACGCTTTTTAACGTTTCGCCTTGGGTGGGGTGGTATCACAGCTTTCATTCTACGGTTTTTGACGGCCTTTCGAATCCGGTCTGAATCGTAACCTGTGTCTCCCATAAAAACGTTGCTCTTGGCATGAAAAAGAAGCGTATCGGCTTGACTGGCCTCGTGGCGTTGCCCTTGTGTCAGCTCAAGGTGAATGGGGCGGCCTTGGGCATCAACTATCGCATGTATTTTGCTTGAGAATCCACCACGTGAACGACCCAGCTTATTGAATTCGAGCCCCCTTTTCCGCCAGCTGCATCTTGATGAGCGCGTGTGATGCTGCCATCGACAAGATTTGCTGTATGGTCCAAATCCAGTTGAAGTGCTTTGAAAATGCGTTCAAAATGTCCCGCTTTGGACCAGTTTGAAAAACGGTTATAGACCGTGTTCCAAGGACCAAAACGCTCAGGAAGATCTCGCCAGGGTGTACCGGTTTTCAGTATGTAAATGACTGCGTTGACAAAATTGCGATCCCCTAGCTTCGATTGACGCCCGTGGTGATGAATGAGTGGCTCTATCTTCATCCATTGTTTGTCGGTAAGCTCATGTCTTCGCATATGACAAATCTGAACCATGCGTTCAGTGAAAATCAAATTTTCGGCCTTCCTCGCAGCTTCACGTAAGGTCGAAATCCCCCTAGCCCCCTTTTTCAAAGGGGGAAGTCCTCGGACCAACTCCCCAGCTAATAGGAACACCCCCTAGCCAGTCCTAGTCGTCGCCCAAGTATCTCTGAACAAACCTGAGTCCGATTTCCACACCGATGGGGAGTACTTGCTCATCAATTGCGAATTGTGGGTGGTGATGGGGAAACTCTGCGCCGATGCTCGGGTTTCCCGCACCGAGCGCTACCAGTGCCCCGGGCACGCGGTGCTGAATCTCGCCAATGTCTTCTCCCACCATGAGCGGCGGCGGTAAGATCAGGCGTTCCTGGCCCACCACATCTGCGGAGACCTGGCGTGCGAGTGCGGCAATGGACGGCGCATTGATAACAGGGATGTGGTCCACCAGCGACTCATAGGTCGCCTCCCCGCCAAAAGAACGAGCAATGCCTGATGCGAGCGTCTTTAACCCGTTGCGCACGGTCCTGCGAACAGCTTCGTCAAAGGTCCGAAACGTACCTAAAATCCGCGCCTCCCCTGGGATAACGTTGAATGCCTGACCCGATTCAACAGCCGTAAAGGTGAGGACAACCGGCTGGGAGGGTCGGATACGCCGGGTGACGAGTACCTGGGCGGACGTGATGATTTGAGCGGCAATGGCCACCGGGTCGACCCCATCTTCTGGCGTTGCCGCATGGGTTCCCTTGCCCTTCACGGTAATTCGAAAGCCATCAACGCTCGCAGCCATGGGTCCGTCAAGGGCACAGACCTGGCCAACTGGAAATGGGGTCCAGACGTGAAATGTAAGTGATGCATCCACATCCGGGTCTTTAAGAATGCCTGCTTTGATCATCTTAAGCGCACCCCCGCCGCCTTCTTCAGCCGGTTGAAACATCAGCTTTACTGTGCCGGCTTTAATGCCTCCTTCCTTTAAAATACGGGCCAACACGAGCAGCATTGCCATGTGTGCATCGTGCCCACAGGCGTGCATAACCCCGGTTCGCTCGCTCTTAAACGGACAATCTCCGGCCTCTTCGATGGGCAGGGCATCCATGTCTGCCCTAAGCAGAATGACCCGGCCAGTTTTCATACCTGAGATGGTGCTGACCACGCCCGTACCGGCAATAGGATTGGCTTCAATGCCACAAGCAGCTAGCCAGGCCAAGACCCGCTGCTGGGTGCGATGCTCCTCCAAACCGAGCTCCGGGTGCTGGTGAAACTCTCGCCTAAGCGAAATCAGATCTTCCGTGGCGATGCGCACGTCATCAGAAATACGAACATCGCCGAGTACAGGACTGGATATATCCATGCTAGCTGGCCTCCTGCCAATAATTTTTAGTCGGTCCAGAAAGAAGAATCCAGAAGTATCTTTAACATTGCGCTCAGTTCAATAGGTATCAAAGCATTACTCATTACTTCTAATCAATACAAACGCAACATCATCCACGCATACACACTTATTGGAGGATCATGTTAATGAGGCAATATCTTTAATGCAATTATAAGTGCGTTGACTACAGACCCAGCACCTTCACCGTATTTTTTTCGACATTAGCACTTGTCACTTGCGACTGCTCAATCCGCAAAATATTAAGCCTGAGTATGGTGCTTTGCTTGATCAATCGGAAGTTTATGCAAAAAAATCAAACACAACAAGGCAATATGTGATCTTTGTTTTAATTAGCATCAATATGACAATGCCACTTGTCATCTTTGTTTTTTTTTAATTTACTACTTGACCGCTGGTATCTAAAGGAGTAATAGCAGCCCATTCAATTCGACAAGAGAAGTTTTAAATAAAGGAGTGAGATTAAAAATTCACCTAAAATTAATCAAATAAAATTCTTTATCAGTATTAAAGATAATATGCGTTTTTGATTGCTAAAGATCAAGGAGAAGCAACTATAATTATTACATTTGTTTTTTATCTAAATCAAATAAGCTTGACCAAAGATTGAAGTAGCTGGTTATGGAGGTTGCCGGAAATGTGAAACCTTCCTAATTGATAAAATAAAAGGATTATAGATAGATAGAGAACTCCGGCGCAAAAGAGCGGGGAGAACGAAGGGGGATGCTGCGCGCATTCATGGTAGTTATAAAATGGGTTATTACGATTTTTTCACAGGAAAAGATTACGTTAGGATTGGTTTTAAAGACTATTTTATTGAGATTTTTAATCACCCTGGCAAGTGGATGACAAGACAAGGCCTAAAAGAGATTCAGAGAAGAATTGTTGATATCACCTTCAGAAGCTGCGGGAAACATCCCACAAAAGGATTGTATGTAGATACTGGGCTAATGGATGATAAAATCATCGGTATCTGCTCTAATGATAGTCAGGACTGTGCTTTTAATGCCATGGTATCCATTGGAAAATATAACAACCGAAAAGTGGTTCATACAGGACCGGCATATTGTACAGATGAAAATAAAGGGCTCGTGGTTCTATTATTCTTTCTTACGTACCAATATATTCTTTTTAAAAACAAACTTAGAACTTTCTATCTGACGACAATTACACATGTGCCAAAGGTATTTGGGTTGATGGCACAGTATTTTTCGAATGTGTATCCAAATGAGAATGCCAAGATCACCCCTAAAAAAGAGCATATCGATATTAGAGATTTACTTATAAACTCTTATGTAAAAGAGATCGAGCCGGAGTACGCGGCGATCATAAAAAACGACTTTATTTTAAGAAGATTTCGCCTTCAGAAGGATGGGAGTATTGTGCCCTTTCCGCATACTGCTGATGATGTACCAAAGCATAGAAACCGGATTTACAATGATCGATGTTTGAGCATGATTGACTATACTCAAGGAGATGCGCTTATCCAGGTTAGTGAAGTCGGTGTTAAAACCTATTTTAAAAATTACGGTAAAAATATAACAAGAGTTTTAGTAAGAGGGTAAGCGCTCACGGACCTAAGAGCGCGTTTGTTCACTAAAAGTTTCATCCTTGTGATTAAATATAACCAAAGGAGTATAAAAATGGAAAGAAAGAACAAAAAACTGGAGTGGTTGCTGGCGTCAGGATTAAGTGAGGCCCTTTACTGGGAAACACTTTTGGATGGTAAGGTGCAATGCCAGCTTTGCCCAAGAAATTGCACCATTAAATCAGGTAATTTTGGGTTTTGTAAAACCCGTTACAATCAAGGAGGTGAATTGAAGACAGCGATTTGGGGAAAACTTCTAATGCCTTCGGTTGAGCCCATCGAAACCGAAGCGGTGTTTCATTTTTGGCCAGGAGCAAAAATACTATCCATCGGGAACCTTGGATGTAATCTGGACTGCGATTTCTGTCAAAACTGGGAATCTTCAAATATGAATAATCTGCAGCCAGAATTTGTTAAGTACAGAACTCCCCAAGAAATTGTGGAGTTAGCCAAAAGACTAGATATTAAGATACTCTCCTTTACCTACAATGACCCAGTGGTCTGGTTTGAATTTGTTTACGAAACAGCAAAGCTGGCCAGGGCCAACGGATTAAAAACGCTATTCAAGTCAGCTGGATTTATTTCCAGCAGGGTTGCACTGAAGCTTACAGAGGTCATAGACATATTTTCCATTTCTCTTAAAAGCATTAATCCAGAGACCTTTAAGAAAATGTCTAAGGGCATTTTAGATGATGTGCTGAAGGGGATTAAAATATTTCACAAAAGCGATAGTCATCTGGAAATCAGCAACCTTGTTGTGCCAGGTCTCACCGATATAGAAAATGACATTCGTAAATTAGCAAGATGGGTCAAAGCAGAATTATCCGACGAAGTGCCCCTGCACTTCGTCCGCTTTCATCCTGCTTATAAATATATGCATGTACCACGGACCGCCATTGCTTTTTTAGAAACGGCAAGAACTATCGCTTTGGAAGAGGGCCTTAAATATGTATATATTGGCAATACCTATCAGAAAGGACATGCGGATATTCGCTGTAGAGATTGCGGTAGTCTACTGGTCAATCGTTTTGGTCTTTATGCTAACTGTGATGGCATAACAGGTGATGGGAGGTGCAGATCTTGCGGCAAGCTTCAGAATATTGTCATCCCTTCGAAGATGAATGGCCCAAGGAAAATAACAGAACCACAAGTTAATAGAAAATCCGTTTGGCAGTGGTCCAATGAAGATGCACGGAATCTTCATATCGAGATTCACAATAATTCGAACTATAATAAATGCATCGTCTGCGATCATCTTGGTGAAACAGGTAATCTACTCAACAGGGAGGTATTTAATATTCCGGGAGTTAGTGAAGTCAGAATGGCGGTTGGGCAGGTTATAGAGACGGAAAAGGAGGTGCACATCATGCATTCAAAAGAAATTTTGTGTCAAGTTGCCGAGCTAGAGGATCGGGCTCATTTTCCACTGGAGAAGACATGCAAAATATAAATATTAATGAAAGAAATAGATGTCAACGCTGTGTCATGTCCGATGATTATCCTGGCTTAACATTTGACGATGACGGGGTTTGCAACTTTTGTATTGAAAATGATAAAAATAAGGAGATAGATTGGAAAAGTCAAAAAAAAGCTCTTGACGCTAAAATTGACGATATAAAAAATAAAGCTACCAAGTATCATGTGGTCGTCCCATGGAGCGGCGGAAAAGACAGCAGTTATGTATTATATACGATGAAAGAAGTTTATGGTCTCAATGTATTGGCCATAAACTACGATAATGGATTTAAATCCGATACTGCTTATAAAAACATGGATGTTCTTACGAGAAAAATGGGTATTGACCTCGTCACCCTTCGCCCTGACCCAACACTGATGGCAGATCTCTATCGGCACTATTTGAAAGAAAAAGGAGAGCTCTGTTCTGTCTGTAATGTCGTCGGGTATGTCATGATATGCTCATATGTCTTCAGAGAAAGTCTTTCTCTAGGTTATTTTCCGCTTGTAGCTGGTGGTTGGTCAGGAAAACATGAAAATGTAAGATCCATTTTTACGTTTGATTATCCTGAATTCAAAAGAGTAATAAAGAAAGACAAAGCGCTTTTAGATCGATTCGAAAATAATATACTGGTTACGAAAGAGGTGTGCGATTTATTCGAAACTATCGGAGATCCCCGTGTTGCAGGTGATAGGGTAAGTGAAGTGTTTAGTTTAATGTTTTTTCAACTACCTGAATACATTGAGTGGGACATAATAAAAATAAAAGAGACGCTGTCTAAGGAACTGGATTGGTATTCATCCGACTCACCTATTGCCGCGCATGAGGATTGTAAATGGCATAATTGTATGAAATATCTCATGCTTAAAAAATACGGCATTGATAATGATACTATCGCTCTTTCAACACTGGTCCGCTCAAATCAGTTATCACGAGAACGAGCTCTTAAAGAGATTAGAAAGATCAATAAAGACGCGGAACCACCCGAAATGGAGGCACTTCTAAATACCATCAATTGTTCTAAACAAGATGTTAATTGGGATTCAGACTGGTATACTGGAGATAATGTAAAAAAATAAGGTGAAGAAAATGGATAATAAATTATCGACTGATGAATTATACCGAGAATCCTTTAAACGAAATATCGGTATTGTCAGTGAAGAAGAGCAACAAAAGCTTAGAGACAGCCGGATTGCAATAGCAGGAACCGGTGGTCTAGGTGGCATCTGCATGGCTACGCTTGCAAGAGCTGGATTGGGAAAATTCGTTATTTCAGACCCTGATACCTTTGATCATTCAAATATCAACCGGCAATACGGTGCTTTCCTTGAAACTGTGGGACAGAATAAAGTCGAAGTGATGAAAAAGATGGTTAATGCCATCAATCCAAGCGCTGAAATTAAAATAATCGAAGGGGGGCTGAATCAAGACAATATACCTGATTTTCTAGAGGGCTGTGACCTAGTTATTGATTCCCTTGATGCATACAATATTCTGGAAATGATTCAACTCCACCAAATTTCAAGGGAAAAAAATCTGTACGTTGTAAAAGGTGTACCATTTGGATTTGGTGCCTCACTACTTGTATTTTCACCCAGGGGTATGTCCTTTAGAGAATATTTTAAAATCGATACTATAGAGAATATTAACCCTGAAGAAGTGCTTGGCAACCTGGATAGCATAAAACGTATCTTTGATACCTTTTTTAACGGATATTTGCCGTCTAAGTTATTTCAGACCTATCTTGAACCAGATATTTTCAATCCTTTTAGTGGAAAAGACGGTTTTGATTTTAAACCGTTTCCAAGTTTTTGTCCTGCTGTGTATTTATGCTCAGATATGGTAACCCTTGAAGCTGTTTTCATATTGCTAAAGAGGAGACCTTCAGTTGTCATACCGGAGTGCGTAGAGATAGATCTTCATGACAGGATATTTAAAATTAACAACGATAGGAGGGGTGTATGACAAAAGTTTCATTACAAAGATGCGATGATTACACCGATGCATCATTAAGACCTAAAATAGAACAAGGGTTACTAGATATTGGCTTTAATTTGGCACAGTTTAATAATAAAAAAGTTGCACTTAAACCAAATATCATCTCTCCACTACCGCCAGAAAAGGCTGTGATCACACATCCTGAATTCTTCAGAGCCGTTGCTCAAATCGTTCATAGCCATGGCGGAAAGTGTGTTATTATAGAATCCCCTGCAGTCAAGTCTCTTGAAAAGGCAATAAAAAAGACCCCCTATCTGCAGATTATTAAAGAAGAGGGCATTGAGATCGCAGACGACAAAGAAAGCGCCATATTGCATAATGACGATGGGCTTATGTTCAAGCGATTCGAGATCCTCAAAGCGTTTTTTGATGTGGATATAATCATTAACCTTCCTAAACTGAAGACCCATGATCTTACTCATTTGACTGGGTGCGTCAAAAACATGTTTGGAGTTGTCCCTGGGTTAAATAAGGCAAAGTGGCATACAAAAGCCAATAATGCGAAGGTCTTTCCTGAGTTTTTACTTGATCTGTATGGCGCATTGACCAACGCCAATAACTTTGAGCGACCCAGACCTGTTCTTCATATAATGGATGCTATTTTAGGAATGGAAGGGGATGGTCCTGGGGCAAGAGGCATACCCAAACATATCGGTGCAATTCTAATTGGTGATGATGGCATCGCCGTTGATTTTATTGAGGCTCAGATCGTGGGAGTTGATATCAACAATGTTCTGACAACCAAAAGGGGTGCGGAAAGAAAACTCGGTGCTGCATCTTTTGACGAGATTGAGATTCTTGGGGAATCATTAGAAGATATGAAAATAGAAGGTTTTCTTCCCCCAAATACAAAAGTCTCAATATTCCTGTCTTTGGAGCAGCGGTTTATTTTTTCAACATTTTTTAAGAACAGTTTTGTTGAAAAGCCTGTCGCACAGGAAGATAGATGTATGCTCTGCCATCAATGCAAGACCATATGCGCATCAGAGGCGATTTCCAATTCCAATAAAAAGAGAAAGACGCCTGAATTCGACTATAAAAAATGCATCCGGTGCTACTGTTGTATGGAAATCTGCCCTGAAGCTGCGATAGAGCTTAAAAAAGGAAAGTTGCAGTGGTTGATGAGGTAGTCATTACGTCCCAGATCCCGAGGACGAAGATGACCGAGATGTCTGTTGAAGAATTGACGCACCCAATGGGCAAAAAAAGGAAACTGACGCCCCGGAACGTCTAGTTCGCGAAGGACCTCACAATACCCCTAGGCCACCGCGGATACGGATTGAACGGCGTAATCCTCACACGATGTCTTTACTGTTTTTGACGGATATCATTTATATTTACTGAGAAAAATATACATCAACTTCAAAGCATACAAGTTCAATATTTCAATTTTTTATTGTTGCTTTTTCTTCAGCAACCTGAAAATATCATTTTTAAATAATGATGTTCAGTATATGTTGGCTGTGCAACCCTATGGGATATGATCCTCAAAAACACCATCGACGCTCTATTCGATTACCTGGTTATGACTATTCAAACTGCGGTGCGTATTTCGTTACGATTTGTACCCGAAACAGCGAAATGATC
>JASJCT010000210.1 GCA_030065855.1 Myxococcota bacterium | reverse complement strand
AACGAATTAAGACTTTCTGGCAACTCTGCCGCACACGATATAAAATCAAATGTTTCACCAGAGGATGCCAAAGACATGCTTGATTTTACAATCGCCATTCTTGATTTCACCTATACCTTTCAGGTTAAATTCGAAAAGTTTATTTCTAGGAAACTCAACCAGTCTTAAAAAAAACCGATCAATCCTTGATCTAAGTTTATCTTATACAAAAAGGATTTCTGCGAAGCATCCGGGTCAACAAATAATAATTCAAAAGAAGTCTTCCAATTTGGAAAATTCTTCTGCACCTTTTTTTGACTACGACCACTGATAGCATGAACTAATATGAATCTAGTATCTCCTTCAAAAAAACCTAAGTATTGCCGATACAACTGGCCTCTGGATTTACGTCGTTTAACGTCAAAAATTCTAAGCAAAGATTCCGCCTTGATTATGTCTTGCTTCGATGGAGTATAACGACTGGAACTATTTTCCAAATTAAAATTTGGTTCATAATTGTCTGAAAACAGAACACCAATAACAGACAGGTCAGGCAGTTCGATTATTTCTGATTGACCATTTAGTCCCAGATAACTAATCATACTCAAAATTGAATATACTAATATTGATCGCCTCATCGAATTGATGTTACATTTAGGATTGCCCTTCTTGGTAATTGTGTTATTGGCTTACCCTGTGTTGGGTATTTCGCACGATTTCCTGATAGGAGAGCTGCAGGTCCATATGCAGTTGTAGTGTAATATGCCCTTAAAGGTATACTGTTTTCTGCACGAATTCTATTCTCGTAATTAGATGCACTAATTTCTGCCCGTCTAACATTTTGGCCGCCCGGAGTTGTAAACCAGACACGGTAATCTATCTGCTTATCCCTAAATTCCTTAGCATGAACCAATTCATGTGCAAGGCCGACAAATGCATCTCTCTGCGTACTTCCTGTGACATCTAATCCACCATCTGTATCGAATGGATTGAAAGTAACGTTGAGTCCAAGCGCTTGATTTGAAGACCCGGGGGTTATGGTTACGGTTCGATCACTGTTTACAAGCGTTGAAATAAGATCGCTTCCTGCTGGTCCCCCACTTGCAATACTGTTAAGCGCGTTGACAGTCCTCTTTAATTTTCCCCGAAGTTTCACAGTGCCATCTTTCTTAACCTTAGCACCTGGACCGGTGTACTGAGTGCCATCCGAATTATAAACTCCTCCGTTAGCATAATATGCACTGTTGCCACCCCTTGTACTGATTGCAATACTATCACCGTTAACATCGATATATTTAATTGGATTATTCGCCGCATAACCAAAAGGCGTATTCGGGTAATAATTCTCGGCAAATCTATCCACGCTCGTAAACCTTCCCACGCTCGGATCGTAAAATCGAGCGCCATAGTCTAATAACTTACCTAACTCAAAATTCCAACCCCAAGACTTTTCCTGGGTCCTACAATGTAACGCATTTTTCTTTTCAATTGAGATACTTTTTCAATTGAAAAAAGAAAAAATGATCTTGATGATCTCCGCTATTGATTTGATGGCTGGAAGGTTCTTCTTAAGTCGTTGCCACCTGCTTTTCTTCTTTGTCATATTCACTTTTTATGTTTAGGATAAAGCTCTATAGCACCTTGGTCGATTACAATGGCAAGATGAAAAACACTTATTTTCTCATTCTGTCATTGCCCGGATGCTGCCAGTTTACTTAGCATCCAAACCAAAGCTATATTGGCAACTAATGCATTCAAAAAACTTAGATTTAGTTTATTTGGGATTCCCAGCATTTTCTTGAACCACAGAACCGGGTTCGAGTCCTGGCAGGGCTATCGCACAGATCAGCACTCGCTCAATGCCAACCCTCGACGCAGTTATAAGGTGTGTCGCCGTGGACAGTCCGCGGCACATACCACGCCAGCCAACTGGCACATTGCATTTGTCATGGTATGATGCGGCGTCCATCACGGCGTCACTCGCTGCTTTCCTGATGCCCCCTGACGATCCCGCTGGTCTGTCAGGATGGCACATCGCAGCTAGTTGATTTGGCGGCTGCGCATGCCACCTTCGGCCCTATGGGCTGCTTCGCAGTACTAGCATCTACATGAAAGAATTCATTCCCATTGCCAGACCTTGGTGGCGCCGTAGCTGCCGCCAATAACTGCGTTTTGCATGCCCTCAATCAATCCCGCATTGTCCCATCCCATTTTAGCTTTCACCGACCGGCAAAATTATTCCGCGCAAGCTTAATACCATGGAGCCTATGGCTTTCGCTCATTCCCTCGATCTCCTCCATGGTCTTAAGCCCCACCCGCAGATTTATGCCTACCGGTTAAAGCTAAGCATCCCTCTGTTCCATTTTCAATTCTCCGGATCCTGGGAAGCCAGGCCGATGCAGACTCTAGGATTAGGAGCCATTGTAAGCAACCCATTTGCGGGATGGCTGCCCAGTCAAGGTTTCTGCGCACATCCCTTTTTTAATTAATTAAATCTTCTGCGCAGAACTCGTCTTGACCTTGACGGGGCATTGGGCGGATTTATCTTTGCGTCAATGGCTTCTAATCCACGGCAACGAACTGGACCATTAATTCCACCATTTTTTCAATGATAATTAATTTTCTGGGCGAAGGATTTTTTTTAGGTCGTCGCTCGCCGTTTAGCGAGTGCGCCCGAGGCCGTAGAATGAGAAGCCCATCAGGGCGGCATGCTACGTGGTGCGCAGCACTCACCTTTCAGGTGACCGAGGGCGCCGCAGGCGAGCACAAAAAATTCAGCAGCGACTAGGCCTCATAAGATAAATATTGCCCGGTAGGGCACCTTAAAGAGGACTAGAGAGAGCTGCAGTGATGAGGAACGCAGGCCACGTGAAGGTTGCAACCAGGGAGCACCCACTGGAGCACACCTGGTGGTGCTATGCAAGGAGGAGTGACTGGGTTGGCCCAGAGTAGAGCCAAGCTCCTTGTCATAGCAGCCAGCTGAACTGGGGTGAGTACCGCAGGCACACCTTTTTACCTGCTTTGGCTACCGAAGATTTATCGTAGGTAGGTGTGGGCTGGGATTTGCGGGAGTGGATTATTTATCGTCCTTTTTAAAGCCGATTCGTTTTCTGGATTCGTGTTCTATTCTGACCTCCTTTTCCTCCATTAATTTCTTTAGGTATTCGAATAGCACAATAATTTGATCATCATGAGAGGACACAGTTCTTTCAATCTGCTCCAGTTTAATTATCAGATCCTTGTGATTCAACAGTAGCTCTCTCATCTTTGTAAATATCCTCATGATCTGGATATTAACTTCAATTGCTCTTGCACTTCTCAATACGCTAGATAGCATTAAGACACCATGTTCGGTAAATACATAGGGTGGAGTTCTCCTACCTCCCCAACTTGAGGTCGCATTTTGCGACTTCAAGATTTCGAACTCTTCTGTGGATAATTGGAACATAAAATCGTCAGGGAAGCGATCCTTATTTCGTTTCACTTGTTCGTTAAGTCTCTTCGTTTTTACCTCATAAAGCTCTGCTAAATCCTCATCAATCATCACTTTTTGATCTCTGATGATATGGATTTTACTGATGAGGAGGTCATCTGTAATTAATGGCTTCTTACTGCTCATGATGCTAAATTACTACTTACTAATGTCGATATTCACTTCAGCGGATGATAATTCCTCAACCCATCCTCAAGGTCCTCCAGGTTATATAAATCATACCGCTCGGTGCTGCTCACATACTTATGTCCTGCCATGTACTGAACAATCCGAACATCATAAGATTTCAACCAGTCACCGATCACTGCCGCTCTGATCACTTGCCCGGATTTGATCTTGGGATTGATCTTTTTCAGAGCTTTGAACATATGATGTAAGCTCGTTTTGATACTTGCCGATCCTCCTTCACTAAAAAATAATTGTTGCTCGATCTTCGGATCTGGTTTGGCAGGTTTTCGACCTGATTTTTGCAAGTATTTACCACTGCGGATGGCATCTAACATCCTGGGCCTGACCACCAAGATATATTCTTGCAAATCCAGTAATTGTCGAGCATCTAAATCTAGGGTACGATGGTGACTGGATCTCGAGCCCTGGATATAAATATTTCCTTCTTTTAATTGGATGTTTTTTTCATGTAGTCGGTGTAACTCCCTGGTCGTAATAGCCTGATAAATCATTAAGCCTAAAATTACTTTATTGCGCTTGGTGCGATCATCTAAAGCATCATAAGCATCGTACAATTGCACCAATTCATCGAACTCAATAAATCGCATGGGTGGTTGTCTTCTTTCTCCCCGGACACGAAGGTTACCAGCAGGATTCATACCCAAGTCAAGACTGGTGTAATAATGATGGATGCCCGTTAGCACCCGGTTCACATGCTTAATACTCATTTGTTCTTTCAATTGAAAAATAAAATCCCTGATCTGTTGGTAAGTGACAACCTCTGGACTTATCTTTTGTGCAAGCATGTTTTCAATAAATAATCCGCAATAATTGTAGTACTGTTGGATGGTTGCTGGGCTGTATTTTTTCTTCTCTAGATAAGCCACCAGGATCTCTAATTCCTTTTCAACGGCTGGACTAAATTGATAGGTCTTATTCCTGGTCATATTTCAGGCCTCTTAAGATATGGGTGTAAATCTGAGTCGTATCAAGGGTGCTGTGTCCTAATAATTTTGCGATCTGATGCAAGCTCATCCCATTGGCTAACAAATGAGTAGCAATGCTGTGCCGCAGACTATGCAGCCCACATGGTTTATCAATACGCGCCTTATTCAGCAACTTTTTGAGGCGCTCATACAATGCCGGACCGCCTAATTTCCTACCCCGTACTCCAATAAAAAACCAGGCTTCATTTCTGCCACTCAGCAATCCCGGTCTACTTACCGTTAGATAGGTTAGGATATCTTTTCTCACGTCGCCCAAGATCGGCACATAGCGCTCTTTGTAATTCTTCCCTTTGCGTACATACAGCAGATTCTTGTCGGGTAAAATATCATCAACCAGGAGGCTGGCGCCTTCCGTTCTTCTTAAACCACAGCCATAATAAACAGCCAGCATCGCCCGATCTCTCAGCCCCAATAGATCATCTTCGGTGGCTTTGTACAGTCGTTTAACTTCTGATGGGGTGAGGATTTCATGATGGGTTACCTCGGTGGATCGATAAATAATATTGACCTCAAGATCCACACCACCCACTTCTCTCAAAAATCTTCGGAACAGACGCAGGGTACGTAAATAAATGCGCAAGGTACTTACCGATAAACTGCCAGGACGATTCTTATTTGCTCGAACCTTTAAATGCTCAAAAAAGGCCTTAGCGTGATTAGTTTTAATTTGATGGTCGTTGCACCAATCAATAAATTCCTCAATACGATGTGGACCATAATAAAGCGTGGTAGACTCATAATTTTGCAGCTCTAGCCATTGCCTAAATCCTTGCAGCACACCCGCTTTTTCTTGCTTTGTAAAAAATCCCTTACTGTACATTTCCGTGGGACACTGGGATACTTAGAATAAAGCGTTGATTGTCTGTGCGTTAGTTATCCCATTTTCGCTGGTGGGACACCTTTGGGATACTGGGACACCTTGCTCCTTGATTTTCAATAAAATATCGCTTAATCGCTCATCGATGTGATCTTTGAGCTGATCATATTCTTCGTAGTCGGTGATTTGATATTCATAACCTCGGTATTTATTACCACCCTTATATTTTAGATAGCCGTTGATCTTTAATTCTCGGATATGCCGGTGGATCGTACTGGAACTGATGCGGAGTTGCTTCCGGATGTCCTGGGTATAAAATACCTCGCCATCCTTGACCTGGGCCTTAAGCTTTTCCAGGAATACTCTAGCCGCTTTAGTAAGCTCATCACTCTTACTAAACAGCACTTCTTTTAGCAGGCTAAATGCCGCTTCCACATCCTCCTTAGTAGATTCGATATAGTGGCTATTTGATTGGCTGTCGGTCCGAACCGACCGTTGCCACTGGTGGTAGAAAGTGATCGTCTCAATAAAGCCGAGCAACAATAATAGGGTACGTCTTGGCTTAAATACCTCGTCCGGCAGATCAATTAATTCGGCATATGGATTGACCACTTTGATGGGCTTCAGTAGCCTTTGTAC
>JASJCT010000091.1 GCA_030065855.1 Myxococcota bacterium | reverse complement strand
GGGCGCGAGCTAGCGATTGTAAGGCCCATCCATTCAGAGCGGGCCATGACCGCAGCTGCAGCCGAGCTACCCCAATCCCTGATCAAGGTCTTCCAAACCCAGATACTGCCTCTAACTGGCATCTCCGGCCTTGCCATCGACCTGACCTCCAAGCCCCCAGGCACCATCGAGTGGGAATAGTAAGGCGGGGTTACATTTTAATCGTTTCGCTGTCGGTCAGTGGAACGACCGATATGTGCCGTTCGACCGGGTAGGCGTCTTTACCCGGGTAGATGACAAAGAGATGGGATAACGAGAGGTCGTCCATGGCAGTTCGCATTGATTTTGTGACCGCTGGAGCCTTGTTTTACTTGAGCTCCACACCTTAGCGTTATGACGAGCTGAGGGATATTCAGCTCGATAAAGTTGCGAATAAAACCGCTCCGCCATGCCTGGCCCAGAACCACAAGACCTTCATGAGATCCGAGCATCAACTCTGGATTCTGCTGCCGACGCTGGCCAAGCATAAGTACGCCCATTAAAAGAGGTCCCAAAGCGCAGTTTCAAAAATTCTGCCCATATTTTACGGATCAAAACAGAACTCGTAAAAAATACTTTACATGATTTCTGACCTGTGATTTATTGATTCATATTTTTAAGTATAAAAAGTAAAAGATGATTATTATGAATTCTTATCCAAAGACACAGTTTTTGGTCATTCCAAGAAAGGGCAAATTATGTACATAACTCTTCGTAACAAAATTGTTTGGCTCATAAGATTGTACGCGGTCGGTTTTTTTTTAGCCGCAACACTATTGATGTCGACTCCGGTGCAGGCTGATGGGTCTTTTTCGACGACAAAGAACGTCAAAGCCATACGCGTGCGAACAGCATCGAGCGGACATAACATCTGGATAAGTTTTGATGGATGGTCCTGCAACGGAGATATCTTTCTCAGATTTTCTGATAACCCTGAATTTGACACTCAAAGTGCTCTTAAGCTCTTAATGGCTGCCAAATTGAGCGGCTTAGCTACGAGAATCGTCTATACGGATCCAAGCAACGGCAGCAGATGCATCATCACAGAGGCGGAACTGCTCTAAAAGGGATCGTTGTCTAAAAGATGTGCTTACGATCTGTCTGCGAACGGACATTCTCAGAATGTGTGTTTGCTAATCAGACACGCACGTGAAAGGACGATGCAATGATAGATGAACAGAGAGGTATGTCAGCGCGTGGAATCCATATGGCGTCAGCAGGGTTGACAGAAAAAATCGCAGCGATGATTGAGCGTAGGTATCGGTGGCATGAGATCTCTTTTTTGACTTGTTTGGTGATCCTCTGTGTGTTCGGCTGCGCAGAAAAGACAATGGTAAAGGCTGATACATCCCATCAGGCACTTGCAGCCCAAGACGAATGGACACTGCTATTTTATCATGGCGCCCGACGTGATCCAGAAACCGTAGAAGACCACTACAACTGTTACAGAATTCCTACTCTTGTAAATATCGCCGAAGGAGGACTTATGGCTATCGTACAGGGACGACACGGTTGGAAGGAAGGCGAGACCGGTCCTGTACTTGGCCATCAAAGATGCGGAGACTATGGTGACTTCGATCTCTTGTATCGAGTATGGCTTCCAGATGCTCAGGGAAAGTACGAGCAAGAAGCAGATGACTGCACTGAAACGAGTTCTCACCGTGAAGACTGTTGGTCAGAGATTAAGCTGCTTTGTGGCAACGAAGACGCGACGTTATCTTCTCCTGAAAACTGCGGACACCCTGCTGCTGTCTTCGATACCTTGGAGCAAGTGCTGTACGTGCTTACGACGAAAACATACGCCCACGTCTGCCCTGACAGATTTCTAGATCATTGTGATAGCAACGGCTGCAGTTGCGTTGTTAAAAATGAGATGGAATCGCACCCAGGTGAATACTTGGGCTGTAGTTGCAAAACTCAGAATCGTAACGCAAGCGTGGATGTGTTGCTAACATCTCAGATATATGTCGCCAGGTTTAATTTTGAAGAAGATAATTTTTTAGCGTATGAAGAATTTGACCTTATCGACGGCGTTGGCCCGAATGGTGTATATGAGGATGCATACGTAGATGATATTGTAGGTCCTGGAACAGGCATTCAAGTTTCATCCCGAGGAGCCAACCCAGGCAGACTAGTTTTTCCTGCAAGGAACCGTAATGTCTTCAGTGACCCACCACAGACAGGTGAAACACGAGTCTGGTCCTCCTATGGAATCCGTGACGGCGAAGGCCAAAACCAGGCACAGAGTATAACCAATGAGCCAACGGTGGTTGAGAAGAACAATGGATGGTTGATGAGGAATGATCGTTCGAGCATTATTGACGACTCTAATCAGCATGAACCAGAGCGTCGTGTTTCTTTGCAAGTTAGTGGTGATTCACAGGAATGGACGGCATTTGAAAAATCCGAGTTACATACAGGTGAGACAGGTTGCCATGCATCTTTGCTGCGATACACTGCGGGTAGTGGTATGCACCGTCTTCTTTTTAGTTCTCCGTCACAAGGTAAGCGTCAAAATCTGCGAATAGCAGTCAGTTATAATGAAGGTGAATCTTGGGAGATTGAAGCTGTGCTTCTGAACCCTAGAGAAGGAGATTTTTCCACCGAATTTTGTACTAGGTATGACTCTCTAATGAATCTCGTAGGAGGAGAGACGTGCTACAATACGGATTTAGTTAGACGGGAGGAGGCTGGCGTTCCATCCGGTTTAGGCTATTCGTCCATGGCCAGATTAGACTATGAAAATGGTGAACGTCGAATACCTATTTTAGTTGAGTTAAACTCTTTCCACGAACAGAGCAATCAGAATGATACCGATAGCGAACCTGGCTACAATCAATGGGACTACGTAGGGCTTTTGCAAGTGAGTCTCGAATCCATTATCGAAAAGGCATCACTGCCGGAGCCGCTTTATATTGCAGGCAACGGTTGGTTTGGAGGTTTTGAAACCAAAGATGGCCCTTTTTATACACGATCGGGTTCTAATTACTATGCCCCAGCGTTAGAAAAGACCGAGCGTCTATATATTTATGATACAGAACAACACCAATCATTCTACGCAGTCAGGAACGCGGAACCGGGAACAGTTGGCTGGGAATCGGAACCTGCGCCATCACCCGCGGGAATTGTAAACATGATTCATTGAGATTCATACCCCTGATACGAGCGCCCCTGATACGAGCCTGTGAGATAATTTTTCCCTTCATTTTATCGGTTAAGTATCCTGTGAAATTGTTGTAAGAATGGGAAGCCCGACGCCATCCAACAACCGCTACCCGGCTGGACGGTACCGTGATTCGGTGATCGACTTCATCCGGAATCGTTGATCGATTTGGACCGGAATACGCACTCAAATGAAGCGTTGGCAGGAAAATATTCACTCAATCCTTCTTACCAATACAAACGTAACGTCATCATCGCAAACACAATTTTCTAGTTCGTTAAGGATGCCGGTTTTAATATTTTCCAGAGTGCCAGTCGCGTACTTTTTAAAAGTATCTTGAAGTCGCGCTTGCTCTAATCTCAGTATCGTATCCGCCGAAGTTTCCTTTTGCCTTGCCTCAGTTATCCCGTCAGTAAAAAGCAGCATTGTGTCGCCTGTATCAATGCTTACAGATTCATCAGAGAGCATATTGCTAAGGTCGTCGACAATGCCCAACCACATGCCCCTCGTTTCAATAGCCTCCACCCGATCTTTCTTGGCACGGTAGATCATAATATCCTGGTGCAAACCGGAATGAAGGAGCTTTCCCTGCTCAAGACAGGCGATTAACGTAAGGGTCATGTACTTATCTTCATCCATTTTGGCAATGTTCTCACGTATAACCGCATTGATAGCTGTAAACAATTCCGACGGTGAAAGATGGGGGTTCATTTTAAGCGCTAAATGTATGGATGTCTGGACCATCATCATGATCAGCCCTGAAGTAACACCATGACCTGATACATCACCGATCACTATCCAATCCTTATCCTGGACATTGACAATATCGTAGTAGTCTCCTCCGACCTCATCAGCCGGCTCCATGTAGCCAACTATTTCGTATCCTTTGATAGACGGTTTTTCAGGCAGCAACACGGTTTGAATTTTCTTTGCTAGCCGCATCTCACCCCACAGGGCATCCCTTGCTGTCCGCAGCTCTTTTGTCCTTTGTCGGACCTTCTCTTCTAGGTTTTCATAGAGTTTAGCGTTGTCAATTGATATGGCTATCTGGGAGGAGAGCATATTTAAGACCTCAACCCGCTGATGGGTAAAGGCTCCGGTTGAGAGATTGTTTTCCAGGTAGAGTATAGCGGTCAATTTCCCCTGGTTGAGAATGGGAGTGCATAAAATCGACTTGGGGTTATTTCTAATTACATAGGGGTCTGTTGTATAATCTCCATCAATAGTTGCATTATTAAGTAGGAGCAGTTCATTTGTTCTGGCTACATAATTAATCATAGATATGGAAAACCGATCGCAAGATTCAATTTCCATTGAACGATGAATGGTCACTTCTTCACTATCAATGATACTTTCGGCTTCCACTGTGAGCCTGCCGTTATCATTCAGAATGATAAACCCCCTCTGGGCTCCGGCGTTCTCGATGACTATCTTCATCATTTTGGTTAAAAGTTTATCCAGGACGACCTCGCCGGATAGCGTCTGAGACGCCTTTACCATGGTCGAAATATCTACGGTGTATTTGCCTGTCAAAGAATTTGTAGTCGTGGAAGTATCAAAAAGGGAATCTGTGGAACCAGCAGTGCTAGGTGAAAGGGTTTCTGGGTACATATCCTGTAAATGCTTGAGCTTAGCAACCGCTCCCCACTTGGCATAGCAGACGTATGCATCCGTGAGGTAGGTTTTAGCAAATTTATGCTTGCCACGGCTAAAATAGTATTTAGCTGCAAGCTCGTTGGCGATTGCTTCGTCGATGATATATTCATTTTCTCTGGATAACTGAATGGCCTTTTCATAAGCTGCCTCAGCACCTGAGTGGTCGTGTGAAACCCGAGACAATTCCGCTTCAAGGATAGCCACGCGATGCGCATGATTCATCGGTGCATGTACTGCCCATTTTTTGAATCTTTTTAGATCTGTCCTTACATGCCATTTGTATTCACGCCTCTTACTTGCAGTGGCTTCGTTAAAATACGAAAGCCTTGAGAGGGAAGAAAAAAAAGCAACAATAAACACAGTTGGAAGTGCAATAAATGTATCACTGTACTTTGCCACAATATTGGCTTCGTCAATAGCCCCATGAAAATCATAAAATAAGAACTTAAGGAATATTCTATAGGAATAAAAGGCACCCAGCATCGTACCGGTATTAAGTGACTCCCATAACGGAACCATCTTCTTCTGACTGAGCACGCTGCCCTCCAGTTCTGCTGGGTCTTCATTTCTCCCAAGGAGGTTTAATACCACCTGCCAGGAAATGGAGTGAAAACCAAGAGCAGGATCCTGCTTTAACTGCTTAATAATTTTGTACGTCTTTTCCATCTGCTGCTCAAGGGTCGTCAATTCATGGCCTAGGAATAATCCAAAATCATCGTGTTCCTGGATGCTAATGGCCGCCCATTCGAGGTCTCCTGTTTCCAATCCGATATGATAGGTTTTCATCAATCCAGGCCGTATTGATTTTATGTGCTGTTTCCAATGGAGCTGGGTTATATAAAACGTACACATGGTCTTTGCTTCATATCGCTTGGCATTTAACTTTTTGCAGAGATCGATGCCTAATTTCCCCAGCTTGTATCCAGCTTCAATATCGCCGATGAGGCCGTTGAAGATAGTAGCGATTCCAATATAATTAAAGGGTTGCACAGCACAGTGTCCGTGTTTCATAGAAAGCTCAAACTCCTTAATAATTGTAATCGCGAAAAGTTCCGGCGAGGTATAAAAAGAACAATACCCCAGTACGGAAAGTATATTTAATATGGCTAGAATTCGAGCATCGGCAATTTCTGGTAGATTTATCAATGCCTCGATATCTTTGAATAGTAGCGAAGATTTTATCTTCATGAGCCCTACTACAACATTCATTTTTCCTGGGGATGCAGGTATCGGGTAGTTCAATTTACGCAATACATCCATAGAAACTTCAATGGCCATTGGAAAATTCGACTGACTGACAAAAGCATCGATTTGTGTTTCATATACCGGCATTGCATCATAGATATCTTTACTGGATTCAATAACAATAGCAGCATACTGGTTCATTGTGTCCATATCACCCGTGAGGAATGCAGCCTCAGATGCAGCGCAATGAAGCGCCAGGGCGAGATCATATTGTATACTCCAGTGATCTTTTCCAATCAGGCTTAATCCTGTCCTTAGATATATAAGCGCAGGTTGATATGCTGCAGACACCTTTGCTTTTTTTGCACATGCAAGATTCATTGCGGCAAGTCGCTCCCTCTCTGCATTGTCTTGCACAAGTGCTATCCCAAGGTTGAATTGATCCGCAATATAGAATAATTTATTCTGAAGTTCACGCTCATCTGTCTGTGCTAACACGAGTTTGGCAATCCGATAATGTGTCAGTGGCTTGTTCTCTTCATCGATGAGGGAATACGCTGCCTCTTGTATCCTGTCGTGGTAGAATACGAACAGCTCTCCCATTGATCCGATAAACCCTTCGTTCATGGCTTCAGTCAGAATAGCCAGTACGTCATCAATTGGCTTTTCTGTTAGTAATGAGAGCATCTCCAGGTCAAATCTGTTACCAATACAGGCACATATCTTTAAAATCTCCTGTACTTCTCTGGAAAGCCTGATAATTTTCTCTGCCATGAGTTCTACTACATTGTCGGTAACGCTCAGCTCAGATATACGCTCAACATCCCATTTCCAGCCCTCAGTTGCGTCAATTTCAATCATCTTTTCATCGTACAAAGTCTTGATAAACTGATTTACGAAGAAAGGATTTCCTTTTGTCTTCTCGTATACCACCTCGGCCAGGGGTCGCGCTTTCTTATCAGAACATTTTAAAAAATTGACAATGAGATTTGTGATATCAATTATTGTTAATTCAGAGATATGAATTCGGTTCAGAGCGACCTCGGCCGATGCTATCCTATGTAATGTTTCTGTAAGTTGATGTGTTTCAGACACCTCATTGTTGCGGTAGGAGCCGATGAGGTAGATGTATCCCATCTCCGGGTTTGTGACGATATTCTCAATCAGCTGCAGGCTGGCCGTATCTGCCCATTGCATGTCATCTAAGAATAGTGCAATCGGATGTTCCTTCTTTGCAAATACGCTTATAAATCTCTCAAATACCAGGCTGAATCTGTTCTGGGCTTCTTTGGGTCCGAGCTCGGGTACTTCAGGCTGTGGGCCGATGATATGTAGAAGATCCGGTATCATATTAATGATTATTCTTCCATTAGGGCCCAGCGCATTGAGGATATTCCTCTTCCACCCCTCAACCATGGCCTTGCTTTCCGACAGGATCTGCCGCAACGCGCCCTGAAATGCCTGGATAATAGCACTATAGGGTTTATCACTTCTAAACTGCTCATATTTACCCGAAAGAAAATACCCTCTCTTTTCCACAATCGGCTTGTGGATTTCGTTTATAAGTGCAGACTTGCCAATTCCAGGAGGACCTATTACTATGGTGACTTCTACTTTCCGTTGTCCACCTTCGTTTGGTCTGCTTGCACGATCAAATCCTGCGAGCAGCGATGCTAACTCCTCTTTCCTGCCGAAAAGCTTCTGAGGTACAATGAACCTGTTAGACACGTCCTGCTTGGCAAGTTCAAAGGACCCTACTGTTCCTGAAGACTTCAATTGATTCATGCAGTGTTCAAGATCCGCCATGAGTCCAAAGGCGTTCTGATACCTGTCTTCAGCATTCTTCTCTAAGAGCTTCATGATTATGTCAGACAGAACTGTAGGAATATCCCGGTTAAATTCCGCAACCGGTATCGGCTTTCGCGCGATATGCGAATGGATTATCCCGAGAGGATCTTTTGAAATAAAGGGCACATTTCCCGTAAGCATTTCATAGAAGCTCACGCCTAAAGAATAGAAATCGCTGCGGTAATCAACAGACCGGTTCATCCGTCCTGTCTGTTCTGGAGATAAGTAAAATAAGGTCCCCTCTACTACTTCTGGATTATATATCTCTTCTTTTTCGTGCGTTATTACAGAAGCTATACCGAAGTCGGTTATTTTTAAAACGCCGTTTTCGTTCATCAATATATTATGAGGTTTGATGTCTTTATGTATGACGTCTCGCTTGTGGAGTTCTCCAAGGGTCTTGGAAACCTCACTGGCAATGTGAAGAAATGATGGCAGGTCAAAATATTTTTTCTTTTCTAGAATGCGCTTAATCGAAATACCGTTAAAGTCTTCGAGGATGAGCGAGAATCTATTATCGATGTTGATTAGATCAAGGGTTTTTACAATGCCATCTAGATCAATACTTTTTATAATCTCATATTCTTTTTTAAAGCGTGTTATTTCCGAAGGCGAGGGAAGCCGCGCTTTCAAGGATTTAATTACGACAGGTAGGTTCTCACCCTGTTTGATGCCGCGAAATACGACGGCAGTCCGCGTCTCAGTTATCTTTTCCAAGATCTCATAGTCCTGCATTATTTGCATCGATGCGGTTCCCCCTCGAAGATATATTAGCACACCTCTGCCATATATGCCGGGCTGGCAGAGATAAGAATCTCACGCGACCATGGTCGCATGTCGAGCCCCAAGCTGGTCCCCAATTCTGGGCGCAAGCGAAATTTATCGTATGAGGTTTGCATACATTACCCTACGACGCAAACCGCATACTCCCGGTCAGGCCCTTGAGTTGACACATAACTATCGCTTTGCTAAGTTACCAGCCTGGTAAGGCCTCTAAAAGGAGAAAACGAACCCAGCAGCTAGCATCATTTCATAAACCAACGACCCCATACGATCGAACGTACCTTTAAATCAAGTTTACGCGACACTCAGGTCGAAAGATCGCTGGTCAGTGATGATGGCCAGCGGTGAATGTTTGATATCCTTGATATCATGCATGAACGTTTTGGTAATACTAAAGGAGGTAGAGCGGTGAGTAAAAAAACAGTCGGTCAAAGCAGTTGCTATATGGCCAATGTGATGTTACCCATGGACGCCAATGTCGCAGGTTTTGTGCATGGTGGTGTCGTCATGAAATATATTGATAATGCGGCGGGTGTTGCTGCCATGCGTCATTCTCAAACCAATTGCGTCACGGCATCCATTGACCGCCTCGATTTTCACAATCCGGTATTCATTGGCAATCTCCTGATGGTAAAGGCCAGCCTGAACCTGGTGAACAGGACATCCATGGAAGTGGGTGTGCGGGTGGAATGTGAAAATTTTCTAACGGGAGAGTTGACACATACCGCATCGGCTTATCTCACGTTTGTTGCACTTGGAAGTGATTTTAAACCGGTTAAGGATCCTCTCCCGTCACTTATTTTCGAAACAGATATAGAAAATAGGCGCAATCGTGAGGCTATCCAAAGGCGTAAGCTTCGTCTTGCAGAGAAAACCAGGGAAAAGGTTGGCCAGACCGATGTGGCGTAAGATCAAGGGATGACCCTGCCTATTGCCCTTTCAATAATCCCGCAAAGAATTAGAGGGCGCGGGTCCGGTCGGATTACAAGCTAGGCTCGATTTTCTAAAAATCGAATGATGTCGCGGGCAGCCTTTTGTCCATCCGCAATGGCTCGAACAACGAGCGTCGGTCCAGAGCGCATGTCGCCGGCTACAAAAATGCCAGGCGCTGACGTCATGTTGGTTGTACCGCAGTCGACAAATCCGTTTGATGTTAGCGCAACATCGAGGTGGTGTTGTTTGGGATCCATGGTGCAGCCGTCAAAGCCCAGGGCCAATAGCACGAGATCCGCTGCTTCGGTAAATTCGCTATTGGGTTTTCGCTCGAGCACCTCAGGTCCCCCATCTGGCTGGGAAATCCAATCCACCTCTTGGCATTGAAGGGCTTTGACTGCATGTTGTTCATCGCCGACAAATCGATTTGTCACAATAGAAAACCGCCTCTCACCACCCTCTTCATGGCTGCTCGACGTCCTCAGTATATTCAGCCACATGGGCCATGGGGTTGCCGGGTCTCGAGAGAGCGGCGGCTTTGGCAGAATCTCAAACTGAAGAACCCTTTTGGCCCCTTGGCGCAGGGCCGTGCCCAGGCAGTCCGCCCCTGTATCGCCACCGCCCAAAATAACCACGCTCTTTTGATGGGCTGAGATCTCCTCCTCTGGCCGGATAAACTCACCGCCGACGCGCTTGTTCTGCTGAACCAAAAAGTCCATGGCAAAGTGAATGCCTCCGAGATCCCGACCTGGAATGCTGAGATCCCTTGGTTTTTGAGCACCGCATGCCAAAAGGATGGCGTTAAAGCGGCTCTTTAGATACCTGAAGGAAATATCCCGACCGATCTCAACCCCGCTTTCAAAAGTCACCCCCTCTGTTTCCATGAGGTCTATTCTGCGCTTAATGACCCATTTTTCGAGCTTAAAATCTGGAATGCCGTACCGCAACACACCACCTGGGTACCTGTCCCGTTCATACACCACCACCTGATACCCAGCCTTGTTCAGCAGATCTGCAGCTGCCAATCCAGCCGGACCTGAGCCGACGATAGCGATGCGCATGCCATTGCGTTTTTGGGGGGGAGTGGGCGCGATGTATCCGCGTTTAAACCCCATTTCGACCACGGCGAGCTCGATCTGGCGAATCGTAACAGGCGCATCGTGGATGCCGAGCACACACGCCCCCTCACATAGGGCTGGACAGACACGGCCAGTAAACTCCGGAAACGCGCTGGTTGACAAAAGAATATCGAGGGCCTGTTGCCAACGGTTGTGATAGACGTGACGATTGAACTCCGGGATAACGTTTTCGAGGGTACACCCGGACCCGTGGCAAAAGGGGGTACCGCAATTCATGCAGCGACTTGTTTGTCTTATTAGGTCCATGCCCTCCAGGCGATACTCAACAGCCAAAAAGTCCTGTAACCGCTCCTCCTTGGGTCGATACCCAGGCTCGCGCCGCTTACCGGTTAAGAATCCTTTTTCCTTTGTCATTTTTAGTAGCCCAATCTTCAGTTTATAGAGCGTTTAGTGCTTTGCGTTCGATGGCTTCGTCTTCTTTGCTCATCTGTCCCAAAACCCGCTTGTATTCCATTGGAAACACCTTGACGAAGCGGGGCAGGCAGGTTTCCCAGTTCTCTAAAATAAACCTCGCCTTTGCGCTTTTCGCATACTCCCAGTGGTGTTCGATGAGCCCTTTTAGCTCCTTTTGATCATCTTCACTGCTGACGATTTCGAGGTCTATCATGTCGAGGTTGCACTGGTTGTCGAAGGTACCGGCTTCATCGTACACATACGCGATACCCCCGCTCATACCTGCGCCGAAGTTGACCCCGGTGGTTCCCAGCACCACCACGCGTCCCCGGGTCATGTATTCGCATCCGTGATCCCCAATGCCCTCCACCACTGCGATGGCACCGCTGTTGCGAATGGCAAACCGCTCGCCCGCCCGTCCGTTGATGTAGACCTCACCGCCTGTGGCGCCGTATAACAGCACATTGCCGGCGATGGTGTTCAAAGATGGATCATACGTGGCCCCGGGATCGGGCTTTACGATAATCCTGGCGCCTGAGAGCCCTTTGCCCAAATAGTCGTTGGCCTCTCCGCTTAGAATGAGGGTCATGCCCTTTACGCCAAAGGCGCCAAAGCTCTGTCCAGCAGCTCCGCTAAAGCAGAGGGTGAGGGTATCGTCGGGCATGCCGTCGCCACCGTGGTGCTGCACGATCTGGTGAGAGATCATGGCGCCGACGGTTCGATGGACATTCCGAATGGGGAAATCGAGACGTACAGGTGTGGCACTCGCAATGGCAGCTGTTATTTGGGGGAGCATCTGCCGATCCAGTGCCTGGTCCAAGGGATCTATCTGGTCCGCTTGCTTGGGCGTGGCTTCTGCGCTGGCCTGGTGCAGCAGTCTCGACAGATCAAGGCCCTTGGCCTTCCAAAATTGGATCGCGTCGTTCATCTCCAAGAGGTCGGATCTACCCACCATATCAGCCACCCTGCGTATGCCGAGGGTTGCCATGATTTCCCTGAGCTCTTCGGCAATCATCTCGAAATAGGTCACCACATGGTCTGGATCCCCGGTATAGAAGGCCCTTAGTTGCGGGTTTTGGGTGGCGATGCCGACTGGGCAGTTGTTCTCGTGACACTTTCGCATCATTACACAGCCGCAGACGACCAGGGCAGCTGTGGCAAATCCAAACTCTTCAGCCCCTAGCAGCGCTGCAATGGCCACATCCCGTCCGGTCCGCATCTGGCCATCGACCTGCAACCGCACCCGATCCCTGAGGCCGTTCTTCACCAGGGTCTGGTGGGTTTCTGTCAGCCCCAATTCCCATGGGGTGCCAGTATGCTTGATAGAGGAGATGGGCGAGGCGCCCGTGCCGCCGTCATACCCACTGATGAGAATCATCTCGGCGCGCGCCTTGGCCACTCCGGCGGCCACAGTGCCGACACCGATTTGCGACGCCAGTTTGACTGAAATGCGCGCTCCTGGGTTGATGTTTTTGAGGTCGTAGATCAACTGGGCAATATCTTCGATGGAATAGATATCGTGATGGGGCGGTGGCGATATCAAGGTCACCCCAGGGGTGGACTTTCGAACCCTGGCGATCTCCACGTCCACTTTTCCACCGGGCAGCTGCCCCCCTTCGCCTGGCTTGGCCCCTTGGGCGATTTTAATCTGAATTTCCTTTGCATTGACCAGGTATTCGGCTGTTACCCCGAATCGACCACTGGCCACCTGCTTTACGGCGCTCGCCCGATTGTCTCCGTTTTCCAAGGGCATGTACCGGGCACTGTCCTCGCCACCTTCTCCGCTGTTGCTCATGCCGCCCAAGCGGTTCATGGCAATGGCCAGGGTTTCGTGGACCTCTTTGCTGAGGGCCCCAAAGGACATGGCCCCGGTGACAAAGCGCTTAACAATCTCCTCGACAGGTTCCACCGCTTCGATCCCAATCGGCGCCTTTGACTTGAAGCGAATGAGTCCTCGCAGGGTGCTGAGTTGCTTTTCCCAATCATTTATCAGCGCAGCATATTCCCGATAAAGTGCCCGATCCCCTGTGCGGGTGGCCCGTTGGAGCAGGCTGATGGTATCTGGATGCCACATGTGCCGCTCCCCATCGCTTCGATAGCGATATTGCCCGCCGCTCTGCAAAATGGCCGGCGCCCCCGGTTCTGGCCGATAGGCCGACTCAAACCGCGCCTTGGCCTCCTTCGCGATCTCATCGAGGCCGATGCCTTCGACCCGCGAGGCCGTGCCTTGGAAGTACTTTTCTACGAGCTCGCTCTTCAGGCCCACTGCCTCAAAGACCTGGGCGTTCCTGTAACTTCGCAGGGTCGAGATGCCCATCTTGGACATGATCTTGAGCAGCCCCTGGCACAGGGCATTGACGTAATTTTCAATGGCTGTTGCCGCGCCCACTGGTTGTTCCAGGGTTTTATTCAGGGCCATATCAGCGACAATCTCAAATGCCAAGTAGGGATTGATGGCAGAAGCGCCAAAGCCCAACAGGCAGGCCATGTGCATCACTTCCCTTGCCTCACCGGTCTCGACGATAATACCCGCGCTGGTGCGCACCCCCTTGTGAATCAGGTGCTGGTTCAGGGCGGATACTGCGAGCAGCGCGGGTATGGGGACCTGGTCTGGTTTCAAATCCCGATCGCTCAGGACGATCAAGCGGAATCCCTTTCGCAGCGCCTGATCTGCCTGGTCGCACAAATCGTCGAGCGCTGCTGCCAGGGAAGCGCCGTTCGCCGGCAGCTTAAAGCCCATCTTTAGTGTCTGACACGAGAACTCCTTTAGATTCAGCGTACGGATGCGGTCCAGATCCTCGTTCGACAAAATCGGATGGAGCAGCTTTATCAGCCGGGAGTGCTGGGGTGTCTCGCTTAAGATATTGTCCTGCATGCCCAGAAATGTCATCAGGGACATCACCAACTCCTCGCGGATGGGATCGATGGCAGGGTTGGTAACCTGGGCAAAGAGCTGCTTAAAATACCAGTATAAAAGCTGGGGGTTTTCCGACAATACGGCCAGGGGCTGATCCGAGCCCATAGATCCAGACGGCTCGTGCCCGAACGAGGCCATGGCATCTAAAATAATGTCCAGGTCCTCGCGGGAATAGCCAAAGAGGCGTTGTCGGAGCAGCAAGGTATCTGCAGCTGGTGCAACCGGTGTAACCGGGTTAAAAAAGCCCCGAACCGATATTTTGTTTTCCAAGACCCATCTGCGATACGGGGCTTTTCTGGCGAGCCGCATTTTTATCTCGTAATCCTTAATGACTCTCTTTTGCTTAAGGTCCACGAGGATCATCTCACCGGGCCTGAGTGCCCCTTTTTCCATCACGGTCTCGGCTGGGATGCTGAGCACACCGGCCTCAGAGGCGAGCACCATGAACCCATCTCTGGTGATGGTGTACCGGGACGGCCGAAGCCCATTGCGATCGAGCATGGCGCCGACATATCGACCGTCCATAAAGGCCAGGGCTGCGGGCCCATCCCACGGTTCCATCAATCCCGCGTGATATTCAAAAAAGCCCCTTAGATCCGGCCCCATTGGATACTTGGCGCCCCAGGCCTGGGGCACCAGCATCATCATGGCGTGGTACAGCGGTCTTCCAGCAGCGGTGAGGAGTTCTAAGGCATTATCGAGGTCAGCTGAGTCACTGCCCCCATCTTGGATGATGGGCGACAGTTTTTTCAGATCAGTGCCAAACAGTTCTGACCGAAGGTTCTGCTCGCGGGCGCTCATCCAATTTTTGTTGCCCCGCAGGGTGTTGATCTCGCCGTTGTGGGCCAGGTACCGAAAGGGCTGGGCCAAGGACCAGGAGGGAAAGGTATTGGTGCTAAACCGCTGATGAACAATGACCACGGCGCTCTTCAGATCTGGATCCTGGAAATCCCGATAGAACCGGGGCACCTGGGCGGGCACCATCAACCCCTTGTAGACAATCGTGCGGGTCGAGAAGCTCGCAATGTAAAACGACTCGCTGAGCCGAGTATCTTTGGATATCTGTTTTTCGATTTGGCGACGCGCCACGTAGAGCTTTCGCAAGAGCCCATCTCCAACCCGCGTATCGCTCGTAACAAAGCACTGCTTGATCGACGGCATTTCTTTGAGAGCGGTCTGTCCGAGTACATCCGCATCGACTGGCACATCCCGCCACCCCAAAAAAATCAGGTCTTCATCGGCAATGGTTTTTTCCACAATGGCCGAGCACTCGGCTGCGGCGTGTGCATCCAAGGGCATAAACATCATACCCACGCCATAGTGCTCAGGCGCAGGCAGGTCGATACAGGCGCGGCCCATTGATTTTCGAAACAGGGTGTCCGGGATTTGAAACATGAGCCCAGCCCCGTCTCCGGTGTTTGGATCTGATCCAGTGGCTCCCCGATGTCCCAGGTTCTCCAATACTTCAATCCCTTGGCGGATAATCGAAGCGGATTTATCTCCATTCATGTTGACGAGGAACCCAACGCCACACGCATCGTGTTCCCGATCTGAGCAGTACATACTTTTCATTTTTTACAGCCTTTTGGCATACAACTATCGCCTCGCCACAACGCGACCATCAAATATGCACACAAATTAATAGATATGCACTGAGAAAAATCAGACCTTAAGAATTTTGATTTAAAACAGTGTCCTGCTTATCATTTTTCTCGCATTTGAGCGATATTGTTGGCAGTTTCACTTCGACTCTTTGTAGTAGCGCCGCGTGTGGTGCTTAAAACCAGTCCTCGATTTAGCAATGCCTACCTCGATTTCGTAAAGCACGATTGACGGAACCCCAATATCATTGGGTGCACGAAGGTTATTCCAGACAGCAACTACAACTCAAAAAGGACATCGCTGAGAAACTTGTCCCAGCTAAGCACCGTAATGCCGCCGGTCGTCTTGCGCTCTTTCTGGCGAATACCAACCACAAATGCTGGGACTTTTGGATTGTCATTCAGGAAGGAACGAAGACCGTTGAGGGGCGCGCTGGCAATATTTGCCGCTGACTTGACCTCAACGGCGGCCTTGATTTGGCGTCCCTTGCAAATCAAGAAATCCACTTCTGCACCATGGTTGGTTTTCCAGTAGTGCACCTGAAAATCAAGGCGGCTATAGTGGATGGACGCAAGGAGTTGTGTCACAAAGAACTGTTCAAACCGCCTCCCCCGTTCGACTGGATTCAGAGGATCTCCCAAGACGTGGTTAAGGGCATTCGTAACGCCTGTATCGAAGAAGTAGTAGCGAGGATGGGTACTGAGTCTGCGCCGGGAACTCTTTGTCCATGCCGGTATTCTGAAAGCGAGAAATGTATCTTCCAGTATCTGGTAGTACTGCTGGGCAGTCTTTACGCTCACCCCGCATTCACGGGCCAGGTTAGAATAATTGACTGTCTCTCCGCAACCGGCTGCCGATACATCGAGAAAATGAGCAAATGGTGCGATATTGCGAACAAGCCCTTCTTGAGCGACCTCTTCTTTGAGATAGGTCTCCACATAGGTTCTGAGAAACTCGCGCGCGTCTTCAGCACTGGATTCCCAGAGAATCGGCAGGGTGCCCACGTGAAGTGCTCTTTCAATTTCGAAGTCCGAGCCGAGCTCTTGATATGTCAGGGGAAAGAGGTGGTAGGTATAGGCGCGCCCCGCAAGAAGATTGGCCCCTTCCCGCTTGAGCTTTCGTGCTGAAGAGCCGGTGAGGATAAACCGCATTTTTATCGATTCGATGAGCTCGTGCACTTCATCCAATAGGCTTGGAATTTTTTGAATCTCATCCACAACACAAATGGCATTTTCAAATTTTCGATGGTGGGCCAGTATTTCAGCTCGAAGTTGTCCGGGTTGCTTGGCGTAGCTTAGAAAAGTACGCTGTGGAAGCAAATCGATGTAGAGGTCCTCGTCGTTGAGTAACCCCCGCACGTAGGTACTTTTACCTGTCTGTCTCGGTCCAAATATAAAGAAACTCTTTTTCTTTGGCGGTTGAAATTGTCTTGTAAACACAACTCCAAAAATGTACGGTATTTATGGACCTATGTCAACTGTCCAGTCAGCATTCGAGATCGAAATCCGCTGACCCTATTTTCTTTCTATTTTTTTGTCTTTGCCCGATGATTTAACATTGAAAATTCGGATTTGCATTCCGAATTTTCAATGGAATTGCCCGGGTTCGGCATCTCAGAAGTAAGCGGGCAGGTCTAAGAAAGGAGCCTGCCTCCTTTCTATTGTCCACCTTTCCTATTCCCACTCGATGGTGCCTGGGGGCTTGGAGGTCAGGTCAATGGCGAGACCGGAGATGCCAGGTAGAGGCAGTATCTGGGTTTGGAAGACCTTTATCAGGGATTTGGGAAGCTCAGCAGCCGCGGCGGTCATGGCCCGCTCTGAATGGATGGGCCTTACAATCGCTAGCTCGCGCCCCGTTCCATTGATTTCCATGGGTACGAGCACTGTGGGGCATTGCCAGATGCGATCGTAAAGACCAGCGGTTTTCAGTCCCTGCATGACGATGAAATCGACCTCTCGCAGGAGATCTAATCGCTCTTCTGTCACGGTCGCTCCGAGCGCTCTTACCTCTTTTGGCGGTTCAGATCCCACATAATAGATGCACCGGTTGACCCCGCTCACCTCTGATAACACGGCGCTCGCTCCTGCCACGAACTGTTGCCACGTGCCAGTTCCGCTCAAGAGGACCGGATGTTCATAGGAGCGGACGTCTGCCTTGACCCCCACGGAACGGATGGGCAGCACCTGCGCCTGGACACCGCAACGGGCGCTGATCTCTCTGAGCGCCGCAGGAAAGGGGTTGAAGTCACCCATGTCTGCTTGCCCTGTTGCGCAGAGGAGCCGAATACCGAGCCCAGGTCCGGGAAACGGATGGCGCCAGCACACGTCCCGGTCAATACCCAGTTGCTCCCCGAGCTCTCTTACTTCTACCTTGTAGAGATCGCTGAGCGGCTCGATGACCTTGCCAGCCGCGATCATCTTCTCGATCAGGGGCACGCGGTTGTGATGGGTTTTGATCGTGTCGGCCCGTTTTGTGCCTCCGGTTTCGATAGTGTCGGGATAAATGGTGCCCTGGCCCAGGAGGTGGTCCTCGATGCCCAGCCGGACCGCCTCCTTTTGAAACACGTGGACAAAGGTATTGCCAATGATTTCCCGCTTTTTCTCCGGTTCTACAATACCTTTGAGGTTGTCTAGAAATATTTCAGACGCATCCACAAAGTGGAGGTTCTTTTCCAGGCCCATGGCGCGAAAGCGGTCCATCACGGTTTTACTTTCGTCCTTGCGCATCAGGCCGTTGTCGATGTGCAATAGATGGAGGCGGTCTGGCCCGAGTGCCTGGCCAATGAGCTTGGCTGCCACGGTCGAATCCACACCGCCAGATGCCAAGAGAAAAACAGACCCAGGGCCGACCTTTTGCCGAATGGCAGCCACCTGTTCATCCACGTATTGATGCATGGTCCACGTGGGCCTGCACCCAGCTATTTCGAACAGGAAATTGGCGAGGATCTGATCCCCATGTACCGTGTCGTCTACTTCTGGATGGAACTGGAACCCGTATCGCCTGTGTTTGTCAGAACCGATTGCAGCATTGCCGTGCCGCTTGCCCCCATTGCTCTGTATGCTGAAGCCGAGCTCTTCAAAATCCGGTCCCAGGGCTGCGACAGAGTCAAAGTGGCTCATCCAAACCTGTTCGACCTTTTCAAGCCCTTTAAACAGGGGGTGAGGTCGCGCAAGGTGCAGCTCGGCCCGTCCCCATTCTCTGCCCCCATAGACGATGTCCCCGCCGTAGTGGCGCGCGATTTCCTGGTGACCAAAGCAAATCCCGAGGATTGGTACGTCCAAGCTAAAAATAGATTTATCGTAAGCCGATTCTTCTCCGCGGGATCCCAACGCCGGACTCCCTGAGATAATAATGCCCTTGTAGGCCTCGAACTGCTCAATCGGATCCTCGGGCTGACAGATTTTCGCCAATACGTTTTGGCGACGCACTTTTGTCGCGATCAGGTGGGCATATTGTCCACCAAAGTCAATGACGGCAATGGCATCGTGCTTCATGGGATTTCCTCGGGCTGTGACGCGCTTTTTATTGAGGCGCGAACCGGTTCAGTCTATACCCCATTTGGCATCGCCTGCCCAGATCCCAGCGACAATCCATCTATGGGTTTTCATTTTTTATTCCATGCGACATACTCGCGACCATGGGGTTTGTTTTGCATCTGCTCTCGCTCGCGCGACCCAAGCAGTGGGTAAAGAATATCTTCGTCTTTACGGCGTTGATATTCTCTGGAAAAATCCTCGATGGCGCGTCCATTCTAAACACGCTGATCGCCTTTGTCGCGTTTTGCCTGGCTTCCTCATCTGTTTATTTCATCAATGATTATAGAGATATAGAGGAAGATTCCCAACATCCCGAAAAGAAGCATCGCCCGTTGGCGAGCGATGCCCTGCCGCGGTGGGTCGGCCTTTTGGGAGCGCTGTTACTTTGTATCTCCGGATTGGCAGTGGCAGGTGTGTTTTTAAATCGCGCCACCTTGGGGGTGGTTGGCCTTTATCTCGGGTTGAATATTGCCTATTCCTTCGGTTTGAAGCACCTCGTTATCATTGATGTACTTGTTATTGCTGCCGGATTCGTGCTGCGCATTCTCGCGGGCGCGGTCGCGCTTACGGTCATGCCTTCGGCTTGGCTCCTGGTATGTGCCGTAACCATCTCTCTATTTTTGGGATTTACAAAACGCCGGGCAGAGGTGGTCCTGCTCGGGGACCGGGCCTCTGATCACCGAAAGGTGCTATCCGACTATTCACCGGCTTTCCTGGACCAGATGGTCTCTGCGGTAACTGCTGCGACCATCGTGGCCTATGTGCTCTACACCGTAGATGAGCGAACCGTCTCATTGGTGGGATCGCGGGCCCTGTTGCTCAGCGTACCGCTCGTGCTCTACGGTATCTTCAGATATTTGTACCTGGTCTACCACACCGATTCGGGTGGGGATCCCACCCGTACGGTCATAACAGATATTCCACTGATAATTACCGTTGCTTTATGGAGCTTGCTATGCGCGACGATCATTCTTGTGGAAAATGAATTTTGGGATTTTACTTGGCTAAAATAGAACGATCATCGCTCAGTTGTAGGGCCGGGGTTTATCCCCGACCGAGTATCGGGCACGATGCATGGGAGACGGCGTGGGATAAACCCACGCCCTACCTATCGTTCACGGAATCGGACTTGAGGACAAAATGGCTCGTTGGTATTTCATTCTCGCTATCGCTGTTCTATTTAACGGTGTGGCAAATGTTTTGATGAAAGCTGGTATGCGGACAGCACCCCAAGCAACAGGCGCTACGGCCATGGTGAAGCACTATCTGTCGTCTTGGCCCGTGATCTTGGGTTTGGGGCTTTTTGCGCTGAACGTCGTTGCATATACCCAGGCGCTGACCAAGCTTCCCCTATCGATCGCCTATCCCATCATGGTATCGATGAGCGGGTTAATCGTCATCGCCGGGTCGATGGTACTGTTTAAGGAAGCGATTTCATGGGTTCAATGGATCGGGTTCGGCCTCATTATTTGTGGCATTATCTGCGTCGCGCGATGAGCACCAACTGCTGCAATCGGCTTTGGGGCATCGGTGTTTTGGGCATGTTAGTCCCACTGCTGGCTGCCTGCCTGGCAGAGCAGGAGGTCCCGCCAGCACCGGCGGATCTGGAGCAACGGCAAGTAGCTTTTGAAGAGCTGGAAAAACAGGTCGCATTTATTCGTGGGGCAACTGCAGCCGAAGCAGTTGTAACGCGCCTCGATCACCGGGATTATCGGGTCCGCTCCAAGGCCGTGAAACGCTTGGGTGAGTTGGGTCCAGCAGCTGAAGTGGCAGTCCCAGCGCTGATGCGATCCCTGTCAGATAAACACTGGCAAGTTCGGTTAGATGCGGCCATGGTACTCGGGGCTATTGGCGATGAACAGGCGGTCGATGCCCTTGTTGCCTGTCTCGCAGATCGGAAAAGCAACGTGCGCCTGTGGGCTTGGAAGGCAATACGCGCCATTGGAGAAAAGGCCATGCCCGTGTTGATCAGCCACTTGTCCAGCACGTCCCCACACAAAAAGCGATACTATCGGAACGAAGCAGGTCAAAAGGTCATGGTTCCCGCTGAAATTCGATCGCGCATGAACTCGCTGGGCCCCATGCCAGTGCCATTTTTAGCCGATGCCCTCGACGACGAAGATGCCGAATTGGGGCGAAATGCAGCACGGGCGCTGGGAAATTTGGAAAAGGACGCATCAGATGCACTGCCCCAGCTAACCCAAGCCCTCAAGGAAAGCAAGGATACCCCCCAGAGGATTCACGTGGTCCGAGCTCTGGCTCGCATTGGCGATCTCGATCCATCCGTGGTGCCAGCGCTAAAAGAAGCAAGTCTAAGTCGCGACAAAAAGCTTGCAAACGAAGCCAAAAAATCTCTGAATAAAGTCCTAAAAAGCGATAAAAAAATCCAGAAGAGAGACAAGCACCCGAGCAAGCCCAAGCCTCGCCCCCCGAACAGCCGCGCCAAACCGGCAACGTAATTCGGGGCGGGAGTGGGCAAGGCATCCTGCTCTATGAAGGCTATCTGGTGCGATGATCTCTATCTGGGGAAGGACGGTATGTTTTAACAGAGGGGAGACCACCATGGCGAAACACGAAAACGATTCCGATCAAAAAACCATGAGCCGGCGGCGATTTTTAAAAGCCTCGGGCACCGCAGCTGCTGTGGCAGGCGGGGCCATTGCAGGGTGCGGGGGCGCGCAAACTGCAGCGCCTACCCAGAACGCACGGGATGCTGAGACCACACCAGCAGCGCCTGCTGAGTCTGCCACTGAGACCCAGGCCGAAACGCCAAAACCCAAGATTGCCCGATTCCGCCCCCTCGGGCGCACTGGATTTGACGTGTCTGATGTGTCCATGGGCTGTGGTCATATCGCCGAAGCAAATGTGGTTCGCTATGCCTATGACCAGGGCATCAACCTCTTTGATACGGCAGAGGGGTACGGCAGGGGGGATTCAGAGCGCAAGATCGGGGAGGCAATGGCCCACATGGATCGGAAGAAGATCTTCATCGTGACCAAGCTGGAGATCAAAGACGGGGACACCGAACAAACCCTGTTGGACCGGTTCGACAAGTGCCAGGAGCGAATGAAAACCGATTATGTGGACGCCCTATACATGCACTCTGTCCGGGATCCCAAGCTCGTGGCCCACGAGGGGTTTCACGCGGCAACCACCAAGCTCAAGGCAGACGGCAGGCTCAAGCACGCGGGCATCTCGTGCCACGGCCCAGATGAAAAAGAGGACGCCAGCATGTCAGAGGTGCTGCTCAAGGCGGTCGAGGATGGTCGCTTCGACGTCATGCTGCTCACCTACAATTATCTCAAGGCCGAAGAGGGGGAACAAGTGCTCAAGGCGTGCAAGGAGAAGAACATAGGCACCACGGGCATGAAGTCGTCTGCCGGACACATAGAACTGTCGCCGTTTGACCCGGAAAACCCCAGCGAGGGGTTTCAGGGATGGATAGACTACTTGATGGAAGAGGAGAAAAAGACCCGCGAACAAGCTGTTGCAGCAATACTGGCACAACGGGAAATCTTCCAAGAAGAGATAGACAAAAATCGCCCCGCCTTGGATGCGTTTCGCGACAAATACGGTGTGGAAAACACGCAGCGCGAGATCGATCTGGCCAGTGTGCAGTGGGTACTTGGCAATCCAGATATGCATACGGTGTGCGTGTCCACCCCCAGCTTTGACAGCCTGGATCAGTTCATTCCCCTTTCAGGCACTGAGCTGAGCCCGCGTCGGGCCCAGTTGCTGAGGGATGTTGCCCTGGCGCGCAGTCATCAGTATTGCCGGCATGGGTGTAAGACATGCGCGGCTTACTGCCAGCGCGGGGTACCGGTCAGCAAGATCATGCGCTACACCTACTACTACGGCCATCAACACCGGGAAAAGCACGCAATGAACAAATACGCCGCTTTGATGGGCCGAGACGGCTCCCAGTGCTTTGGCTGTACTGCGCCTTGCCGCGGCAAGTGCCCCCACGGGGTGCAAATCCAAGCGGGCCTGATCAACGCCCACGGCATGTTGACGTTGGTCTAGGTTGAGGCGTCTCTTCCCAGATTCGGCTTAAGCCAGGAATAGAGTGCCGGCAGTATGAAGAGGGTCAGCAGGGTTGCCGTAAGCAGGCCACCGATGACGACCACTGCTAAGGGACGCTGTACCTCTGCGCCCGGGCCCACGGCATAGACCATGGGGAGCAATCCCACCACGGTTGTCGCAGCTGTCATCATCAGGGCCCTGAATCGCAGCCCGCAGGCTTCCCTGATGGCCTGGCCCAATGGTTGCCCCCTCTGGCGTAACTGATTGATGAACGTTACCAACACCGTGCCGTTCTGGACAGCCACACCAAACAGGGCAATGAACCCTACGGTCGACGGTACGTTCAGGGTAATGCCCAGCAGGGTCATCGACAAAATGCCGCCAATCAGGGCAAACGGCAGATTGGCCAACACCAACCCGGCGACTTTCACCGAGCCCAATGCAGAGATCAACATGAAGAAAATCAACAGCACTGAAAGCGGCACAACCACGGCAAGTCTGCGCATGGCCTGCTGCTGATTTTCGAATGTCCCCCCGTATGCCACCCAGTATCCAGTTGGTAGCCCGTTGATGATAGCTGCCAACCGGACCTGGGCCTCTTTCACAAAACCGCCGAGATCCCGGCCGCGGATGTTTGCCTCGACCACGACGCGCCGCATGTTGTCCTCCCGGCTGATCTGGGCCGGCCCTTCGACCCGCTTCACTCGCGCGATATTCCCGAGCGGCACCCGTGCCCCGGTAGGTGTGGTCAACAGAATGGCTTCGATCGCTCGCACCTCGCTTCGCTGCTTCTCGATAAACCGTACCTGAACGCCGATGCGCATCTGTCCGTCGAGCATCGTGGTCGCAACTTTTCCACCCACAGCGGTCTCTACGACGTCATTGATATCACTCATATTGAGCTTGTAGCGCGCCATGGCCTGCCGGTCGGGAATGATGTCGAGTTGGGAAAAACCAGTGACTTGCTCGACCCGCACATCCGCTGCCCCATCTATCTCGCCGATGGTGGCCGCGATACGATCGGCGTTGGCTTTGAGAATATCGATGTCCTCGCCAAAGATTTTCACCGCCAGGTCGCTCTTGACGCCCGAGATAAGCTCATTGACCCTGAGGGCGATGGGCTGGCTAAACGACAGGCGCAACCCAGGGATCTTTGCCAGGCGGGTTTGCATAGCCGCGACCAGGTCTGCCTTGCTGCGGCCTGTGGTCCACGCTGATTCAGGATGGAGCATAATGAGCAGGTCGTTCTGCTCAGGGCCCATGGGGTCTTCTGATATTTCCGCCCGACCTGTTTTGGTCACGACCGTTTTTACCTCTGGAAAGGTGAGCAGGGTTTTCTCCATAAACGTCCCGGTCTCTACCGACCCTTTGAGTGATGCATTGGGCAAGCGCACCACATTGATGGCAATGGCCCCCTCTTCGAGTGGGGGCAGGAATTCAGTGCCGATGAGGGGTGTTAGTGCGAGCGTTCCGATGAAAAGCGCAGCGGCGATCCAGACCGTGGTCTTGCGATGGGACAGCACCCTGTCGAGTGCCTTTAGGTACCCCCGCTGCAGCCAGAGAAAGGCCCGCGACTCTCTGGCACCAGCCCCCTTGGTCAGCAGGGAGGATAGCATGACCGGTATGATCGTCATGGCAACGACCAGGGAGCCCAGCATGGCAAAGACCATGGTCAGGGCCAATGGTCCGAACAGCCGACCTTCCATCCCTTTGAGGGAGAGCAGGGGCAAAAAGACCAGCACGATGATCAGGATGGAAAACACGATGGGTCGCCCAACCTCCTGGGTTGCTTGAACCACGACGGCCAGGCGATTTTCTTGAGGTTTCTCTCCAACGTGCCTGACGATGTTTTCCGTCACCACGATCGCACCGTCGACCACCATGCCGATGGCAATGGCCAGTCCTCCCAGGCTCATCAAATTGGCCGTTACCTGGTTCATATCCATTAAGATGAAGGCGCTAAGCGCGGTCAGGGGCAGGCTGGTGGCTACTACCAGGGCCGAGCGCAAGTTGGCAATGAGCAGGAACAGCACCAGGAGCACCAACAATCCACCCTGCAGTAGCGCACCTGAGACAGTGCCGATAACCGCCTGCACCAGGTCGGTGCGGTCGTAGAACACATCGATGGCCGCACCCGCTGGCAGAGACCGTTCGATGGTTGGGATCGCTGCCTTTACCCGTTCGACGACCTCCTTGGAATTTTCTCCCTTCAGCATGATGACCATACCGGCTGCCACCTCGCCCTGGCCGTCACGGGTAACCGCACCCATGCGGGTCATGGCCCCGTCTGCAATCTCGGCAACCTCTGTCAGGTACACCGGTGTGCCATCGTCCGCTTGAAGTACAACGTCGCGGATGTCCTGGATGGATCCAAAAAGGCCAACGCTGCGAATGTTCTCTTGCTCCCAATCCTTAACGATGAAGCTCCCGCCGGCATTGGCGTTGTTTTCAGAGAGCGCAGCGACAATTTCAGGAAGTGTCAGCTTGTACTTGAGCAGCTTATCCGGATCTACGCGTACGTGAACCTGCTTGACGCGCCCGCCAAAGCTGTTGACCTCGTTAACTCCTGGCAACATGCGCAGGCGAGGTGCGACCATCCAATCCTGCATGGTTCTAAGCTCGCTCAAGCTGTGGCGATCGCTCTTGATGGTGTATTGAAATACCTCGCCCAGGCCGGTACTGATGGGTCCCAGCTCAGGCTCTACGCCCAATGGCAACTGATCCTTGGCCAGCTGGAGGCGCTCGAACACGAGCTGGCGTGCAAAGTAGGTATCCACGCTGTCCTCAAAGACGATGACCACCTGGGATAATCCGGTTTTAGACAGGGATCGCACCTTCCTGACGTCTGGCAACCCACCCATGACCCATTCGATGGGGAACGTGATCTGTTGCTCCACATCTAGCGGACCGAGCCCCGCTGCTTCGGTGAGGATCATGACCTGCTGGTTGGTCACGTCTGGAAAGGCATCGATGGGCAGGCGGTGCCAAGAGAGGGCACCCAGCACGACCAGAAGGGCAGTGCCAATGCCGACCATCATCCGGCGTTGCAGGATGAAGCTCAGTAAATAGGGCATGGTCGCCTCCGCCTCAATCCGCACACCCCGCGCCCATCTTCGAGCGCAGGACGTCGGATTTCATGAGAAAGGCACCGTTTGCAACGACGATCTCGCCACCAGATAGCCCGTCGGTGATCTCTGCCAGCCCCTCGAAAGTACGGCCGACGGTGACCGGCCGGCGCACGTAGTAGTCCCCCTCGTGATGAACAAAAACAAAGGCTCTCTGTTCATCCTCGAGCACGGCTCCAGTGGGCACTGCCAGCACCTGCTGATCTCCGGGAATAAACACCTTTACCTGGGCGAACATCCCCGCGAGTAGGCGGCCATCGCGATTCGGCACAGCCACGCGTATCTTGACGGTGCGCGATGATTCACTCATCAGTGGGCTCACAAAGTCGACCGTTCCTTTGAACCCCTCTCCAGGATAAGCCTTGACCTCGACCATGGCTGCCAGGGGTTGCTTGGCTTGCTTCCGGCTGACAAGGGCGATGTCCTGTTCGTAAAGGTCAGCCCAGACCCACATCGCGGTGTTGTCACCGACCGTGGCCAGGGATGTCTCTGCACGGGCGAGCTCACCGGCAACAGCGTGGATGTCGAGCACGGTGCCGTCTGATGGCGCGCGCAAGACCAGGCGTCCGGTTGCTTTTCCCTGGGTCAAGGTGCGTGCCGCAGCAGCGCTCATGCCGAGCCGAGTGAGCTTGCCGAGGGCTGCGTCTGTCCTGATCTTTGCGGCATCAAAGGCCTGCCCGGCTGCCAAGAGCTCCTTCTCCGAGGAGATACCCTCCTTTCTGAGGGTTGTAAGTCGGTCGTGGTTGCGTTTGGCAAGGGCGAGCATACCCCGGGATTCGAGGTACGCAGCCTGTGCCTCGCCGATGGCTACCGATGCAATGTCCACCATGGCTTGGCCCTGCTGGACCCGGTCACCAAGGGTAACGTGGACCCGCTTGATAACCCCATCGGCCTGGGTGCTGACATGGGCCACGCGCCGTTCGTCAAAGCGCACCTCGCCCGTGAGCTTGAGTGGGAGGGACACCGCGCGCCGCTCCACCCCTCCCTTTTCGAGTAGTCCCCCTGCAAAGAGGGTTGGGTCTGCCTTTACAACACCCACTTCGTAACGGCACGCGTCGCACGCATGGGCTTTGATCTGATGTTCACAGGCATCGGCGAACAGCTCCGAGATAGGCCGGTCCAAGTCCGATGCCTCGCTCTCACTGTGGTCGTGGCCAGTGTGACCCGTTGCCTCATTGTGGGCATCAGCTGTTCCATGATCGCAATCCTCGTGGTTGGTGTGTGACTCAATATGTGCGTCTTTGCTTTGCGTGGAGCAGGCAATCAATGCGATGGCAAAAAGCGCGATGGCAATGTGTCGTCTATTGATCAGATCGTTCATTGTGTCTCTTCTCCAATCAGAACGGCGAGCCGGCCACATTCGGTCTGGGCCTGTGCAAACGCAGCCAGGCGCTGCATCCTCGTTTCCAGCAGGGTGCGACGCGCATCTATCAACTCGAGCAGGGTTGCCTCACCGAGTGCATAGGTGCGTTCGATGGTATTAGCAGCCGAATCTGCGCGGGGCTGTATCTGGTCGCGATATCGGATCGCGAGCCCCACACCGGCCTGACAAGTGGCCTGGGCCTCAATAGCAACGGACGCTATCTCGATGCGTTCTGCATCGAGCTGGCTTTTTCTCGCTGCCAGTAAGGCCTGGGCCTGATTAATATTTCCCTTGTTCAAATTCCACAATGGCAGCTCAACGGCCAACCCCACGCCATAGGCCGTGCGATCCAGCTCGTGGTCGGTGAAGACCTGGACTGAGGCACCTGGCATGCGCTGCCGGCGCTCAAGCGCGACGTCGGCCGTGAGCGCCTGGACCTCTGCCTGACCTGTGACGAGTGTCGGATGCCCAGTGCGCACCCGCTCTCGCGCGGTTGCAGCTGATATGTGCTGGGGCAGCTCGGTCAGATTTGCCGCGACGACGATCCTCTGTCCATTGCCAATGCCGAGCCAGAGCCCAAGCTGTACCTGCCGCATTTCCAACGCAGACCGGGCGAATGCGAGCTCACCGGCGATCTTCTCGACCTCGATTTCGACCCGTGTGGCTGCGACCGGTCGGCTCTCGCCTTTGTCCACGCGCTGCTTGATTGTCCTTGCGAGGGCTGCGGTTTGGTGATTAAGGGCGGCCAGTGCTGTCACACGTTCCTGCTCATAGCTAAGATGCCAGAAAAGCGCGCTTAGCTGGAGCAGCACGTCCCGACGCAATGTCTCTGATGCTGCGGCAGCCACCCCGGCCCCGGCTTGGGCCGCAGCCACCCTGGCCTTGCGCTTGGCAATCCAGCCGAGGGGCATTGAAAGTCCCACGCCCCATTCGACCCGCGATGCAGATGCATCCCGCGCCCGGCCATAGGCCGCGTTCACTGCCAAGTTTGGGTTGGGCACGGCCCGGGCCGCATCAACTGCAGCTTGTGCGGCAGCGGTCTTTTGATTACCGACCGCGATGCTCGGGTGCCTGTCCACAAGCGCTGCAATGTCCGACCAGGTAACCCTGATTTCAGATATATCCGAGCCACCTGAGGGCTGTTCTGCTATCGCCCCCTTTTCCGGCTCAGCCCTTGCAGAGATGGGGGGTGCGGCCACGGCGAGTATCGCGGCCACCGCACTTGAAACACATGTAGGCAACGCAATGCTGTATCCCACTGAGCATCTTCCTTTCGCCAAGATCCGGCCGCACTGATCGGACGGGTCGTGGATCACCAACTGCCCACGGTGGCGTGGGCGATTTGAATATCGTTGTTTTTACATACTCATACCCGCGGTGGACGGAAGACGCGGATATAAATACCCCTGGGGGGATCGGTCTCGGGCAGACCCAAGTGATATGCCATTGAAAAGTGCGTGATGGGGAGTGAGACGAACGGCAGTGAATGCATCATTGTGGTATGACCTGGACAGCAGACACAGGGGCAGCTGCCCTTGCAGGGCTCGTCTCCGTCTCCATCCGGACAGGGAGCGCCGTCGTCGTGATGGGTGGCCAAAGAACTGACGTCGTCCAAATATACCAAAGCAGTGGCCAAAGTGGGCGTGACGATCACCCACGCGAAGAGAGCCAGCATTAGGATGGAGCAAACACACCGCATTCAAATAAGTCTAAAAATGTAATTACCCCGTGTCAATCAGGTATCTTATATCAGCTGGGTGCTCTCCTATGAACCGAACTTCGGGCTCGAGTGCGACGCCAAACCGCTCTCGAACCTGGTTTGCCATTTGAGCAGCCAGGGAGAGCACATCCCGGGCAGTGGCGCGTCCGCGATTGACGATGATGTTTGCATGGCGTTCAAACACGGCTGCATCACCTACCCTGAGGCCGTGGACACCGGCTTGATCGAGTAGTGCGCCGGCTGCGCGTCTTGGTTCACCCGGGGCTTGGGGCGGTAGGTTCTTGAAATAGGATCCAGCTGTTTTCGCTCCCTTTGGCGGGTGCTTTGCCGATCGGATCGCCAAGTGTTGCTGTGCAATGGCCCTGAGCGCGATCCGATCTCCCTGTTGCAGGTTGAATGTGGCGCTAACAATGACCGCCTCCCCATCCAATACGCGCGAGCGCCGATAATCAAAGTCAAACCAGTCTACGTCGACCTCTCTCACGGTTCCATCTGGTTCTAGGATTGCGACGCGTTCTAAAAAGTCGCTCAATGTATGGCCAAAACACCCTGCATTGCCGGCAATGGCGCCGCCAATGGTGCCTGGCAAGCCAGCGGCGAACTCGAGTCCGGCCATGCCCGCCTCGATAACCCGGTCCACAAACAAGGCCGTTGGAACACCCGCACCAGCCTTGGCGATGCCGAGTTCTCTGTCAACTTGGAAATCATTAATATCGATGTGAATCACCAGGCCGTCATATCCCGCATCGCTGACCAGCAGGTTGGTGCCTCCTCCGATAATCAGGGTGGGGACCCCGAGAGCATTGGCCCCAGGGAGCAGCCTGGCAAAGAGCGAAATGTCTGACACGCTCACAAATCCGGCCGCTGGACCGCCAATGCCGAACGAAGCGTAATCTGAGAGTAGGACCCCTTCTCTGATCGGAACCTCTGGAAACCTGGCCTTCAGCTCAGGAGTGATCAAGCCGAGGCTCCGGTAAAGGGTGGGAGCGACACGGTTTCTAGGAATATCTTATCGCGCGCCGCAATACCCAGGCCGATCTCCTCTGCAAGAGGTAGGAAAGTAGCGGGTCGGCGCACTGCCGCCAGGGGTTTTAGGCCGTTTGCCTTGCGCAGGGATTCGACCACCTCAAGGGCGATGGCGTCGGTGGCCACTGGATCTGTGCTGGCGTAGATCGCATCGTGGGTGACGTGGGCAGCGGGATTGTGTTGGGGCCCGCCGTCGTAGAGGCAGAAAGACCCATCGACAATGGTCAACCGGACCCGCCCGCGTATTTCTTCCCGGGCGTAAAAATGGGGCAGTGCGATTTTGATTTCCCGGTGCATGAGGGGGGGGTGCTCCACGCATCCAAAGACCATGTTTTTCATGCTGCACGTAATCCCCGCACCCCCCAGGTCGTGATCTTTGAGCACAGGCACGTTGATAATGGCCGTGGCCCAGGTCAGTGCTTTGGATAGCTTGCCTTTTGCCCCTTCGGCCCGGGTCCAATTCTTTTCGTACCCCACCACCGGGTGGTTGATGACCCGAAGACGGCCTGGTTTATCCTGCCACGCATACCGAGCACCCCGCATGTTGCCGCCGAACTGGTCGAAAATCATGATGTTTTCGTCTGGAACACCGACGTTTCGAACCCCTGCCACGATGGGTTCGACGACCTCTTTCATCGTGGAGGACATGCGTCCCCCCAGGCAATTGATTTTGATACCGACCTTGTCCTCTTTTTGAATGAACTTGGCCCACGCGCGCCCCAAATCTGACTCGCGGGCCAGGGTGGTCACGGCTTTTTCAACGGCTATTTTTGCGGCTTCGGCGTGGGGAAACCAGCGCCCGCGCATACCGGGCATGGAGACCTTCACCACATGGCCTGGGCCAGATACCTTGGGTACCAGACAGGCGGGTTGCGTGCTGGCAAGCGATCCAATGGGGTGTATGCCCAAAACCCCAAGCCCGGTCGCGGCTGCGCCGAGCTTCAACACATCTCGGCGGTGCATTCCCATACTCGATTTGCTCCATTTACACGCACCCATGGCACACCTCCTACTTGGCGTAGGGTAACCTCGGATACCCCAGGGGGCAAGGGCATTATGGATAATAAATTTGGGTTGTGTGCAGCAAAAATGAGTACTTGTTGATTGCTATTTCGATGTGTGATAAATAATAGTGCAGTAGGCACAAATATTGCTATACGCATTATCGATTTGTAGCGCTGATGTTTACAACTTCTCCAACAGCAAAAAGTAGTTTGAAAGATAAACTATCTAAAACTGCTTCTACTATCCTTAACACGTTCAATGATAGTTACCTGATTCAGTACGTCTCACTAATAGCAATAATGATTTTGATACATATCTTTAAAAGTGGGAATGCCATCTTTATCCCTGCAATGCGCGTAGAGGACGGTACTAGCGTCTTCTCTTTTTTCTACAACAACAGAGATATCTCTAACATATTTAGATTTAAACAAGGCTACCTACCGCTTCTGCCAAACATTATCGGTAGGACAGCCCTGGTATTCCCAACCACCTGGATGCCATACATCTATTCTTGGGTCCCTTTGTCGTTGAGTTTATTTGCTCACAGTCTTTTTTTCAGCAGGCAATACCGCGAGTTCATGAAATCTGATTCCCTACGGTTTATCACCTGTATACTTTTTGTTTTAATGCCGTATTCAAAAATATTCTTATTTGCTCATGTAGATTATTCGACATGGAATTTCCTTCTCATACAAGCACTGATTGCCTTGATCGGATTTCGCTCACAAAGCAAGTATCCCATGTTTATCATCTTCAATATATGCGTCTGGGGTCATGCATTATCCCTTGTGACATTGCCCCTGTTATTATTGTTGATCTTTAAGAAAGCAGGTAGATCTACTGCTGTTTTATACTTGATAAGCATCGCCAATATCCTGGTGCATCATCAATTGGCCATTGGCCCTGAAAAGGCAGCAGGTCTTCTAGACATCTGTAGCGACCTCAACAGGTTGGTTAACTTATTCATAGATTCATTTCATCTCGTAATTAATTTTGTTGTTTTCCGCTCGGTATTTGCTTTCAACATAGCCAAGTATACCTTGTCTCAATATCCCTATATGAGTGCTATATTCTTTATAATCATTATGTTTGTAATCAAATCCGCTTATCATAGCATTAATAAAAAATTGCTATTTGTTTGCATCTATTTCATTTTTATTATTAGCATCATGTCTTTATTCTCTCGATCGAGCTTAGTAGAAAAAATGACTCAATTCAAAGTTGGCCAAAGATATACGTACATCCAAAGTATTTTCTTCTACATTCTTTTAATGGAAGCGTTATCCATAAATCTTAAAAATACCTATTTAAAAAATATTCGCTTTGCATCTCTAAACGCAAGGAAATATGTATCGCCTGTTTTAACGGCTTTATGCTCTTGGAAGACACTGATACTATTATTCGCTCTATTGCTGAATTTAATTCCTCTTAACAACAAGAATATTGCCGATACAAGTAGTGTTGATGGATGGTTGACCAAAAACTTTTTCCATAGCTTGGCACATCTAGAAAGGGAAAACAGCGGCTGGAAAAATCTAAAGCTATCACTGTCCAAAGGTCGGCCTGAATGGCCCATCTTCGTCGATACAACCTGGGCCGTCTATGATGCACTGCCACGTATTAATACGGCATGTAGTCGCCTTACTAAATATCTCACCGAGTGCGAAATTGAGCCAACACCACTAGCACAAGATGTATTATCAGCAGCAGGTTTGGTGTATCAGCTAGATAGTGAATATGGCGGGAAAAGAATACTATTGCAAACAGACAGTAAGATACCGCTGGAAGTGATGGTATTCGGAAGATTCAGACATGCCAACGTAATAAGAGAATTTAATTTGACCGTTGAGACATCTGAGTATGATAATGAAGTCACTTATCGACTCATTCGAGATTATAAGAGAAGAAATGACCGCTTTGGAAAAATAGTCGTTATTCCTCAAGACAAAAAATCGACCCCCAAGCTAACGGCAATTAAGATAGTAAAATAGCTCAGTTTGCTGTAAGCGATCAGCCACCGGTTTCAATCAGCTGCACGCCTGTATCTATCGCGAGGTCCATGGTGTCGAAGATCTGTTTGCGGTCCAGATAGCAGTTTCTGAATACCGTGAGGGGGTGAATAAACCGCGTCAGTGCGGCCGGGGGGTATTGTTTCTCCAAAAAGGTGTGAAGCTCTTCGCATAAAAAACCAATGCACGCCGGCGACTTAAACAACCGGATGGCACAGCCCTCGGAGGTGTGATATCTGCACTTGGTTTCCTGCGCCGGCAGACAAACGCCCGCCTTATTCGCCTCGCGTGCCTGAAGATCGAGCATGGCTTGGGGAACGAGCCCCATGTCATACCCCAGAACGCTGCAGCAGCCCACCGGCAGCCGATCGCATTGGATCGCGCAATATCCCTTGGTCAATACTCCCAGTATCTGATCCAGCTGCCTCGACTTCACAGCGTACTCGAGTAGGAGCTTGGAGATTTTGTAGGGGGGCGCGATATCGGCATGGTTAACGTATTCCTCGCGCTGCTCCCGGTCTAAGAAGAGAATCTGGGCCAGGTCGTGGATATGGCTTTTTATTGGGGCGTTCCGGTCGGATGAGAGGGCGCAAAGAAAGTCATAGGTCTCCCCCTTGCCGTGCGCATTGCTTTCCCGGTCGACGGCCCTGCCCGCTCGCTTTGCGATATCACAAATGAACGATTCATACGTACTGGCCTCATACCGCTGCCGGTCCAAGCCGAGATCCCACATATCGTTGAGCACGTCGATGACGGTCGTACAAAAGCGCGTCCTTTCCAATACACCCAAGCTTTGAAAATGCAGCCGAATCATCGCTATTTTTTATATCGAGCGACAGCTATTGTCCAATGGATGCCCCCCTGGCCCTGCTTTTATTAAGATGATAGTACGAAGAATGGTCTACTACTCAATGCCTATAGCCAAAACGCCAACTTGCGGTAAACTATATCGACGAAGGGAGTGAATCATGAAAAGCATCAGTAATCTAAGCGCTCTGTCAATCTGCATGGTTCTGGCTTTGGGAATGCTTGGATGCCAGGAAAGCAGACGCAATGAGGAAGGGGAGGATGGCACCAGCGGGGATGGGGATAGTGACACTGATAGCGATACGGATACCGGTACGGATACCGATACGGACACGGATTCAGACACGGACACGGATTCAGACACGGACACAGATTCAGACACGGACACTGATACTGACACAGACACGGATTCAGATACCGACGCTGATACTGACACTGATACTGACACAGACACTGACTCAGATACCGACACTGATACTGACACCGACACTGATTCAGACACGGACACTGATTCAGACACCGAGGGAGGCATCTGTGGCGCAGCAGACGGTCAGCTGTTTAACAGCTC
>JASJCT010000090.1 GCA_030065855.1 Myxococcota bacterium | reverse complement strand
TGAGAATCCAGTGTCTTCGCCTCTAATCTTTGAAATTCCTCAGCTTTTTTGTTTCGTATACCCAATTGTCTAACCTCTCTGAGAAGCACAAGCTTCCTCCAAATCAAGGGGAGGTGACAATTGTCAATATTGAAAAGGGGGGTAGGGGGGATTTCGTCAATATCCCCGCAATATTTAAAAATCCCCCTAGCCCCCTTTTTCAAAGGGGGAACCAGGTGTCTGTCCTCAACTTTAAGCGAGTACATGAAATATGCTTTCCTTCCCGGTGCTGATTCGAGGGGCATCGATGCCTTGTTGAGGCCTGTTTGTACGGCGCCCGCGATCATTCGATCGACCTTCAGGCGCCTGATATTTCCAGTCGGTATTTTTGGAGCTACGGGTCGCAACGTCAAAACGCCCGAGTACCAACCCACAGGCATCGAGCTTGTCTCTGAGATCTGCAATGGCAAGTCCCAGTGCTGAAGCTGCGCGAGATCCCTCGACCGTGGCGGTAATGATGAGTCGCTTCTCGTCAATCTGAATATCAAACTCGATCTTTCCCAGTTCAGAGGTTTGCAGCGTCAGTCCCATACGACGCTTTCCCCTGATCGCAGACTCATGCAGCACCCGTACCAAGTGATCGAGGGTGTGCTTGGGCAACCCTGCTGCTTCATAGGTCGCGTACACACGTCGGTCAGCAGGGTTTTGAACAGATGTCGGATGTATTGCTATTACACTGTTATCATTGAATTTTTTTGATCCTCTGCCCTGCTTGTCACGGGGGTGTAGGTCAGCGCTGAGTGTCTCATCGTCGCTGGCCTGATCGCTTGCGTGCCCAGGGGATATGCGTCTGTTTTTAAATGGATCGCCACCTATCTGACGCTTCTCCGTCGAATTTTCATCGCCAAGCCCGCCCTCTGCCAGGGCTTGTTTCTCTGCTTGTGTATCTGGGTTGTCCTCTTCCGTTCCATTGTCAGATGAAGCAATCGGCGGGGTTGCAAGTGCGGTCAAGAGCATTTGAAAGGCGAACTTCCCGCCAGGTCCGCCTTCTGGGTCGTCGGTTTCGTCTCGAGCAACGCATTCAAACCCGTTAGCGCTCGCTGTTGTCTTCACCGTCTCCAACAGGTGTCTCCTTTGCAGGGTCCCCCCCTGTCGTTGTGGTTGAAGGGGTGCTTGGCATTTTGTCCGACTGAATCGGTGGGCCGAGCATGGCCTGGGCCAAATTGGCTGCCCGCACTGCTTCCATGCCGCCCAAAATCCCGGCGGCTTGTCGCGGGCTGAGCTGTCTTAACACGGCCACGGCATCTGTATCGTTCATCGACGCGATCATGCTGGCTCCGGCTGAAGATCGCATGCCTTTCAGCGTCGCTACCAGGTGGGCGATGTGTTTTTCCCGTGCATCTGCGAGCTCTATCATCAGTTGTTTTTGCTTTGCGATGCGCTCTTGTTCGACCTTTTCTCGCTGAGCCGCCTTCTTTTTCTCTGCTGCCTCGTATTTGGCGCGCTCAGCACCGTATTTTTCCTGGAGCTGACCCAGTAACTCGATGACCTCTTTTTTGATCTGCTTGAGCTCTTTATTCTTTTCGATCACAGCGGTTTCCAAGCTGGCCAAGAGCTGCTCGCGCGCGATCACTTCTCTCTCTCTCAATGCCAGGCGTGCCTGGGTATTTTTGATCTCAGCGACAAGCGCGGTCAGGCCCTTTGCCGCACTTTCATTGGATGTTTCCTTTCCAGCGCCATCAAGAAGCGCATCTTCGTCTTCTTCGTCGTCTTCATCTTCTTCTTCGTATTCATCATCTTCGTCATCGCCGGCATCGGGGATACTGCTATCTGTTTCAGCCCCCTCTGGGAGTTCGGCTGCGGGATCCGTTCCAGCGTCTTCTTCCCCTGCAGCAGTTTGCCCGGGGGTATCTTTTGCCTGCGTTGCTGCGTCACCAGGGGATGCATCGCCGCTGCCTGCTGCCCCGTCCTTGCCCGAGCACCCGCAAAGACCCATCGACAAGGCCACTGCAAACAGCCACACCCATGTCTGCCCGTTCATTGTCGCGTTGCCTCCTTGAGCGCTGAGAGATCATCTATCTCCCGCTGCTCCTTTCTCTGAAGCGACGCCTTGAGTCGCATCGAAAACAGCTCTCGCAGCAATGTCATTTGCTTGACCCGGCTATGGGTCGCGTTCAACTTTTCGAGTTTATCCTTCAGATCGGTCAACGCCTGCTGCGATATCTGCTTTTTCTCAACCAATTCGAGAGAAACTGCGTTCAGGCACTCGCGTCCTAGCCAAAGGGTTTCTGCAGTGGTGGGGCGTTTTAATTGCCGGTCAATAGCGACCTTTTCATTGAGGACGATCTGGGCTGCCTCTTCAGCTTGCTGATCAGCGACATGCTGGCGTTCCCGAGACAATTTCACTTCACCGCCTGCTTTCTCTCGCTCTCGTTCTCGAATCGCTATCAATCGATTCAATCGCTTAATCGACGCATGTGCCATGGGTGCTTATCCGCATTTGTGCCACATCATTTCTTCCGATTTTTGCCCAGGTCGATGAGTGCATTTAGCGATGCCTCATACCTGGCATGGGTCGCCACTTCCTGTGTGACGAACTGCTCGAACTTCGGGACAAATGCCCGCGCCTCGTCCACTGCTGGATCGCTCCCGGGTTGGTAAGCGCCGATCCGGATGAGATCCTCTACCTGTTCATAGGTCGACAGCATTGCCTTGACGTTTCTCGATGCTGTTAGGTGCTCGCGCGAGGACACTTGATCCATCAGTCGCGACGTCGATCGCAACACGTCTACAGCTGGAAAAATGCCCCGATTCGCCATTGTTCTAGAGAGCACGATATGACCGTCCATGAGGGCCAGGGTCGCGTCAGCCACGGGATCTGTCATGTCATCGCCCTCTACGAGCACCGTGTAGACGCCGGTGATGCTTCCGACACTGTCGTTGCCAGCTCGTTCGAGAATGCGGGCCAATTCTACAAATACAGACGGGGGATACCCCTTGCTCGCGGGCAGCTCCCCTGCGGCCAGACCCACTTCTCTCTGGGCCATCGCGAATCGCGTAAGGGAATCCAGAAGCATTAAAACGTTCTGCCCCTGGCTTCTAAAGTACTCGGCAAGGGATGTTGCGAACATTGCACCCCGAATTCGGACCAAGGGCGCCTGATCCCCGGTCACGGCGACCACAATCGTCCGCTCCCGGTTTTCTTGCGTAATGGCGTCCTCGACAAACTCGCGCACCTCTCTGCCCCGTTCACCGATGAGCGCAACAATGCATACATCAACCGCGGCGTGCCGCGCGATCATCGATAGCAACGTGCTCTTGCCAATACCCGCTCCGGCAAAAATACCTGTTCGCTGCCCACGTCCCAGGGTGAGCAAGGCATCGACTGCCCGCACACCGGTTGAAAACGGCGTTCTTATTCGCGCCCGTTTGAGTGGGCCCGGCGTATCTCCCTGAAGCGGCCGTCGCTCAGCAATTATCGGTGGTGGTAACCCGTCCAATGGCTGCCCCAGGCCGTCGACGATGCGGCCGAGAAACGCCTCGCCGACCGGCACCCGAGGATCTCGTCCTCGGACACTGACGTCAGCACCCAAGCCTATCCCTTCGGTGGGCCCCAGTGCCATGAGCAGCACGCAGTCATTTTCCAATCCAATCACTTCGCCCAATGCCGGAGGCAGTTCGTCATTCACCCAAAGATTGACGTGTTGACCCACTACAGCGCTGAGCCCCTGTACCCTGATCACAGGTCCTGTGATGCCGGTGACCTGGCCCAGCAGTCCGAGCCGGGCCAGCTTTTTGGCGCGGTCAGGCAGGCGCATTTCAGTATCCGGCGCGATCACGCGTTTATCCCCCCTGTTCCCGCTGCAGTTCATGTCGCAACCGATTCAGGCGGGCGCGCACCCGCGCGTCAACTCGTCCTGCATGCGACGCCACAATACACCCCATGTCCTGAACATCTGGATCTCGTAACAGGGCCACCTGGTCGGCAGCCTTGAGCTCATCCAGCAATCCAGCACTTTCTAGACTGTCGAAAAGATCGGGCTGAAGTCGGATTTTTACCTCACGCGCTTCACCCATAAGTTGGAACGCTTCCTCGATCAAAGCGAGGGCCCGTTGGGGCTCGATTTGGATGGCGCCAGCGGCGAGTTCCTCGGCAATCACCAACCCCAGTTCGAGTGCCTCGGCTGCCCGCTGCTGTGTCTCCCGGTGTTGTGCATCTGCGACCTCGGCCAGGGCAGCGGACAAGAGTGCCAGCTGGTGATCGAACTCCCCGCTGAGGTCTGACGGTGCCGGAGGTGGGGACGTCAGGACGGCAGGCTCATTATCGCCCCCTGGAGGCGCAGCAGGCGGTAGGGATTTTTTCGGTGAGGTGTCGGCATCTAACCCGGGGTTGATTGGCGCATCCTCGGGTATGGGCTTAGCAAACAGCGGTCGGACTGCCGTCGGTGCAGCGGGCGTTGCCCATGTTGCAGGATGGACTGCCGCACCTTGGGGTTGGGGTGCTTTTTGCGAGAACCACGGTGCCTGGCTCATACCAATTCCTCTCCGCCCCGCCCGGCAATCACGATTTTGCCCTCAGCTTCCAACCTGAGCGCTGTGTCGACGATTTCCTGTTGGGATTGTTCCACCTCACTCAACCGTACTGGCCCCATGGCCACGAGGTCGTCCAGGATGATCTCGGCAGCGCGCTTAGATACAGACGCCAGAATTTTGTCTTTTAATTCGTCGCTCGCGGTCTTCAGGGCCAATAACAATTGATCGTTGCTCACTTCCTTGATCAACACTTGCATGCCGCGGCCTTGTACATTCTCTAGATCCTCGAAACAGAACATGGCCCTGCGCAGCTTATGGGCCATCGCAGGATCTTCCTCTCCCATGGTGGTGAGCACCTCTTCGGTATCGGCGATAGGCAGTCGTTGTAGTATCAACGCAGCGCGTCCCATACCGTCCACTGATTTGGCATCGTCCGCCTCCAACTCCGAGAGTTGCTCTTCGACAGCTCGTAACAGGGCGTGTACGGTGCTCCCGGGGATCTCGTTCATGCGAGAGATCCTAGTGATGACTTGATTTTGAAGGGTTTGATCAAAGTGGCCAATAACAGTCGACGCATAGGCCGGAGAGAGCTCGGTGAGAATCGCGGCCACCACTTGTGGATTCTCCTCAGAGAGAATTTCAGCCACTGCCTGTGGATTGCGCCGCTCAATATCTGTAAATGAACCTGTGTGATCCTTACCCTCTAAAATGTTCTTGCTCTCCTCACGGCCCAGGGATTTCTGTGCCAGTCGCTCGATGTACTTCCTCCCTTCATCAGGACCGATCAGTGGTTGCCGGGCATCGCTGAGAAAACTTTGATAGGCCGTTATCAGGCTCTTACTATCCGCGCTAAACTCCCCCTTTGCCAACTCGTGCAGCAATCGGATATCCTCGGGCTCCATGTGTTTGAGGACCCGCGCAACTGCCTCTTCTTCCAGAGAGAGGATGAGCAGCAGGGCCTGCGTTGCTTTATCAGGAGGCCTGACAGTTGCCATTAGTGCGCCTCTTTTTGTTGCTCTTCAGCCTTACGCGCATCGCTTAGCCACGAACGAAGAATTCGGGACGCGCCTTCGCTTTCATCCATGAAGAACTGCCTTACCTCTCCGATAAGCGCTGCCGGGCCTGGTCCCTGCTCGAGTTCCTTTTCCCCACTGGGTTTGGCCTCTGCCCCTGCTGTATTTGGTTGCTCGATGATGGCCTCCAGCTCGTGGACGGGTCGCGGCAATGACAGTGCCTCCATTGGCACGGGTACTTGTTCCCGTTTTCGGCGCAAACTGAGTGCTGCGATAATGAGCGCTATTGCAACGGCTAGACCAGTGGCAATCGGTAACCATTCCTTCCACAACGGCGGGCCGGTCGGCGCTGGTTCATCCATTTTTTCCGGCACGTGGAACGGTACTGACTGCACTTCCACCGAATCTCCCCGTGCTGCTTCAAACCCCACCGCACCGCGAACAGCCAGCTCGATTTGGTGCAACTCTTCAGGAGATTTCGGGGCAAACGGCTCTTCGGTCTTGTTCTTTCCGTTGACGAGCACGGCGACTGAAATGCGGGATAATTTGGCCCCGGCACCCACAGTGCGATTGACCACCCGATCCACTTCATAGTTGCGGGTCTCTGCTTCCCGCTTTTTTGTCTGCCCTGCTGCAGACGTTGCAGGCGGGGTGCCCCCTGGAAGATTGGATCGGGTGCCAGGTGTCCCGCCTGCACCAGTGGCTTTCGAGCCCACGGTCTCGACCTCGCGCTGCTCACTGCGCACCACCGTACCTTCTGGATTGTATCGCTCCTCCGTGCTCTCCCGTTTGGAAAAGTCAAAGTTGGCTGCCACGCGCACCACCGAAGCTTCAGGGCCGAGGATCTGGGACAACATCTCGTATAGGTGGAGCTCCATCTCCCGCTCGAACTTTCGCTGGTACGCGAGCTCCTTGTCGTCGATGCCGCCACCTGCTTCGCCCGATAGCAGCCGCCCACGCGTGTCAACAACAGTGACCTGATCGGGATTCAACCCTTCAACACTGGAGGACACCAGGTGGATCACCGATCGAATGGCGCTCTTTGGGAGCTCGCGGCCCCGTTGCATTTCGACGACAATAGACGCCTGAGCAGGCGTGGTTTGGGAGCCGAGAATGGATCGCTTTGGCAGCACGAGATGAACCCGAGCCGTCCGGACCGATTCCAATTTGGAAATAGTCCGCACCAGCTCTCCTTCAAGCGCCCGCCTTAAAGATACCCGCTCTTCAAACTCGGTCATACCAAACCGCTGCTCGTCGAAGAGCTCAAACCCCACACCGCCGCCAACTGGAATACCCTCGGCAGCGAGTGCGAGGCGGGTGTCGTGAACCCTTTCCGAAGGGACGAGGATGGTGGTACCCCCACCCTCCAGCCAGTAGGGCGTATTTTGTCCTTTTAAGTAGGTCACGATCGCTGCGGCGTCCTCTTCTGCCAGGTCGGTGTAGAGCACCTTGCGCTCGGTTCGATCCAGCGTCGCCAGGGTCACCGAAGCGGCGACGACAAGGATGACCACGCCCACCATGAGCACCCGAACCCGCTTGGGCAACCGCTCCCAGAACTGTCGAAGATCCTGCATTATCTTTGCTATGACATCAGGAGGTTTTGGATCTTGTTGTTCTGCCATCGCTCAGCTCTCCGTTAAACGCCGGTTCGCATTACTTCTTGATACGCCTGAATGACCCGGGTGCGGATCGCACCGACCAACTTAAAAGCGACGAGTGCCCGTTCAGCTGTCAAGATGGTCTCGTGAATGTTGTTGGTTTTACCGGCGGCAAAATCCTGGGACGCCTTTTCAGCCGCGTGCATCTCCTTATTGACACCTTCGAGCATCTCTAAGAATTGATCGGTAAACCCAGGCGCAGCGGGTTTGTTCAGCTCAGCAGGTGCAATATTTTTGAGTTCATTGTTTAAGATGATATCTGTCACCGGCATGGTTAATTCCCTCCAATTCGAAGCGCGCTGCGACCCATACCCATCACGGTGCGCGTGGCTGTCACGCCTGCGTCATATGCGCGCGAGGCCATGATCATATTTACCATCTCCTCCACCGTTGAAACGTTCGGATAGGCCACGAACCCTTCGGCATTGGCGTCTGGATGTCCTGGATCGTGCACCATGCGCGGCGGCATGTTGTCCTCGACAATTTCGCTTACCCTTACACCATGAGCTTGTCTGGCAATTGCGTCGTCGAGCATCTCAGGAAATCTACGGTTGATGGACTCGGTCACAAATACCGGATCTTTTCGTCGGTAGGGACCCCCTTCGACCGTGCGCGTTGTACTGGCGTTGGCCAAGTTGGACGCGGTTATATTGAGACGCGCGCGTTGCGCAGAAAGCCCAGTGGAAATGATTTCCATCGCACTAAATAGATTCACGTTTCACCTCCTTGGCCCCCTATCTATCCTGAACCGCGTAGTGAAGGACCCCCAAATGCTTGGTCACGAGCTTTCCAACGACTTCGTACCTCAGCGCATTGGCCGATAGTCGGGCCATTTCCCAATCCATGCTAACGTAATTCAAGTCGTTGCCTGGAACGACATTCCGTTCTTCAGCGACCTCGTAGGCCCCGCTTCTGTCCACACCCGACGGGGTCAGATGTTCCCCGTCCGTGGCTGTCAGCGATAGGGAGAACGAAGACCCGTCAGACTGCTCCGCGCGTTGAAGCTCCTTGGGCGCATACCCGGGCGTATCCACATTGGCGATATTTCCAGTGATGAGATTCTGCCGCAGCATATGAAAGTCAAGGGCACGCGCTACAACATCCACCCCTTCAAAGATTCCTGTCATGGCATGACCTCCAATGCCTTTCGAATCTGGTCGATCTCAGTCCTCATTTGATCGACCTCCGCGGTTAACACCGCTAAATCGCGCCACCCGCCTTCACCTTTTGTCGCCTGCTCGAGAAGTGCTTTACCAAGTGCTGCCGAGTTGTTTTTCTTTGCTGTATTGGCCGCTCGCACAAGGACATGTGTGGGCAGTACCTGCAGCATGGCTTCATCTGGGTTGTCTTCTTGATATAGGATCATCTCCCCCTTGAGCCGTTTGATCCAAAACGAACTGTTTGATTTGGCATCTGCGGCGTGATGTCGCATGGCTTTGTCCAATTCAGGGGCCAACTGTATCGCTGGAACACCGCTGCGCAGACGTGCCTCAAGGCGCAACAAGGTATCTTCTAATGTGCCTTCTCCCAAGGTCTTTTGCGCAGCTATCAAATCGCTCACTGCAAATTGCCAATCCCCTTGTTGAAGATTTGCACGCCCCCGGACCCGTTTGAGTCGGGCCGCAATGAGATCGGGTTGCTTCTTCCTTAAAAAGAAGGTCGCCGCGTCCAAACTGCGGACGTATTGATGGGATCCGAGGTATGCCTCAGCAATGATCGGTGCCAGGGCAGATGCGTGCCGGTCTTCGGCGATGGTTGAGATTTCGCGCTGGGCAATGCGCGTGAAAACATGCCCCACGCCTACAGCGTTTAAGTTTCTGGTCATTGTTTCGAAAAAATGAATATCCCGATCACCATGCAAAAGAATATCTTGGTAACCGATAATGCACGCACTTGCGTTGATGACGTCGCCCCTGCGATCGTTGGCTGTAACGAGGCCGTGGGCAATGCGTTGCTCGAGTGCGGTTGTGTTTTTTTGCAGTACCTCGGAAAGCGATTCTTTTTTCAATGATGCGAGATAATCCAATGCTATTTTAGGTTTTCCAGTTTCCCGCAGACACCATGCAGCGAGAAAAACCCCTTCTTTCATCCGATCGCTCTTCAGCGAGCTGGGGAGCGCAGGGCACCCGGCTGCATATCCCCCCCCCAAGGCGGCGAGGAAGGCTGATTTACGCGCGCGATAGAGAAATTGCTTGTCTTTTTTCTTGCCTCGCGTCTTGGCCAGAGCCCGTCGCGCTGCTAGCAACTTTCCCGCTTTCAGCGCATCGATGACCTCTTTGGGGAGTGGATCTACGTCGGCATTTGCCGTGAGGATGTTTTGAATGCGTCGTTCGGGCCTCAACTCGCCGATGATGATCTGGGTGCCCTTTTTTGCCCGACGCAAGGCAAAATCTATGTCTGTGGTGAACGAATAGACCTCGATGCCCATACCGCGGTTCGGCATGGGATGAAGGCGATGGGAAAGGGGAGATTGAACAAGCGCACTTTTCAGGGCTTTTTCAGTGGTTTCATTCCATTTCGGTAGATGTATGGCAATACCCCGCCAACCCTTCATACGCTGCGCGGTAACACCGGAGAACGGAAAGGTCAGCACAGTGATGTTGCCAAAGGACCACGGCCCTTTTTGTTCTGACTGCGCCGGATCGGCGAGGAGCGCAAAAACAGAAATAATGCCTATCTTGAGCCACTTCATCGAAACTCAAGAAGAGCAAGCAGCATGCCATGGAATTCTCTTTATAACCACTTCTAACCATTTATTATCTTTACATAAATAATCGCATACGAAAACGAGGTCCCGATTTGGGTCAAGGCAGTGACGCTCACTGCCTGGAAATCTGACACTTTTTTGCTGATGAATAAACGGTTAGGCGACGGCAAGCGACTGCTCGGGTAGCCCCCGCTTCAACTTCTCCACCAAGGTGGTTCTGTTGAGCCCGAGCAGGTTTGCCGCCTGGTTTTTGTTGCCCGCAGTTTGACTGAGGGCCTGTTGGATGTAAAGCGCCTCGATTTTTCGCAAGGTCAGCTGTAAGTCGATCCCTTCGTCCGTGAGAGGACGGATAAAGTCGGTTATCTCGCCGTCATCTATGGCGTCGACCGGCGGCAAATCATCTCTTTGGATTACTTCGCCCAGGCACATCAACACCGCGTGCTCAACGGCATTTTCGAGTTCTCGAACATTTCCCGGCCAGGAATGGCCTTTCAAGTAACCGAGCGCATCATCGGAAATCGCTGCCACGTCTTTGCCATACTTGGCCCTGGCCTTTGAAATGAAATGGCTTACGAGATCTGCGACATCTTGCTTGCGATCGCGCAGTGGTGGTATTTCGAGCTGCACCACATTGAGTCTGTAGTACAAGTCCTGCCTGAATGTGCCCTCTTTGACCATCTGTTTGAGATCTGCGTTGGTTGCGGCCACAATGCGCACATCGACTCGGCGCAATCGGGATTCTCCCACTGCCGAGAACTCCTTGAATTGAAGCACCCGAAGCAGCTTTGCCTGCAATGAGAGCGGCAGTTCGCCGATTTCATCGAGAAAAATGGTCCCCCCGTCTGCTGCCTGGAAGCGTCCCTCCCGATTGCGCACCGCTGTGGTAAAAGCCCCCTGAACATGTCCAAAGAGCTCGCTTTCCAAGAGCTCCTTGGACATGGCTGCGCAGTTGACAGCCACGAACGGCTTACGGCTGCGCAGGCTCTCGCGGTGAATCGCCCGGGCGAGAAGTTCTTTGCCTGTTCCGGTTTCTCCACAGATTAATATCGTACAATCAGTGGGGGTAACGCGACGCGCGCGCTCAATGACCCGGTTGAGGTTATCGGTATTGCCAATGATTTCGGGGCAGAAATTTGAACTCACAGTATCCCCCATTGCACCTCTCTACTTGATGTTTATCGGCCGCCCCCAGAGTCGGCCACCAAAAGGCGAGAGTGTGCAATAAAGATGCCTGTTTTTTTGGAGCGCGGAAAATGACAAGCTGCGGCAACCCGCCACGGGCCTTTGGCCAAGCAATGACAGGTCAAAACAAAATACATGGAAAGCGCACCAACTGCATCACCGCCCACAGGCCTCTAACCAAAAAAATGCGCGTTTGACCCACCTCTCATTCATTCCTAACAGACCGGATAGAACCGCGATTATTTTGCGCTGAATTACACAATAAAAGGATTTATTCCACTATTTATTCACTTCTTCGTGCGCCATACCTGGTTATTGTTGTACAGATGACCCACCAGGTCATTGCCAACACGGCCTGGTGAGGATATCCGGCCAAGGGTATTTCAACTGAAAATTGTTGGGATATCTTAACTATTGGCCTGGATGTGACGTATTATCGGGAGCATGTTGATACCTCGTCAAAATATCCGTTACCCCTTGCTAGCACTGGCTTTGTGTGCCGGGTGTCGCACTGCTGGCCTTCCCTTGGATCCCAACGAGGCAGACGGAGAAATTGGTCTACCAGGCGCTCAACCCACCGCCTACGGGTCCGCTGCTGCCTACGAGCATCAGATACGCGGTGATATCTCACTTGCACGGGGGGATATAGATGATGCGGTATCGTCGTTTGAACGTGCGCTCTCAGCAGATCCCCAGGATGTTTATCTTCGCGTGCGCCTTGCCGATGCACTGGTTCGCCGGGGAGATCTTAGCCATGCGCGCCATCACATAGAAGCAGTGCTCTCCTCAGACCCTGAGAACGAGGCTGCGTGGCTTACACTGGCCAATTATCATTGCGCAGTCCAGGATGATGCGTCCGCAGAATCTGCTGCCAAACGCGCCATTCGCGTTGAACCAGAGTGGGCTGATGCGACCATGTGGCTCGCTCGGTTTTATAGCAACAAAGGAGAAAACCGTCGCGCAGCAGAAGTGCTCGGTCGCCTCATCAAGGCCGTTCCCACCCACGCGGGTGCAAGATTGGCGCTGGCGCGCGCGAGCCTGGCACTCGATAATAAGGTTGAAGCCCATCGGCAACTATTTGCATTTATCGAGCTTGTTCCCCATCGGACCGATGTGCTTGCGGAGCTAGCCTTGATGCTCTTCGAGTCGGCATCTTCACAACAAGCAGCTGATATTGCAGAGCTGGCACTTCTGAGGGATCCGATAAACGAGACGCTCAGGGCCGGACTCGTTCAATTCTATGTCGACCTCGGCCTCACCGACCGAGCGCAGCGCCACTTGGGCGCACTGCCCCCACCGAGCAGGGATACCTCTCATGCGATCGTCAACAGAGCCTGTCTCATTGCCAAGGCCGGTGACCCATACCAGGCCCGCTTTCTTATTGTGTCCCGTCTGGGCCCAAGCCCATCAAAACCGCTGGCCAGATTGGTGCTCGCAGATATTGAAACCACCCTTGGTCGCCTGGAATCCGCTCAGATACTCCTCAAAACCGTCCCTGAAACCAGTGACACAGATGAGCTGGATTACCGACAACAGTTGGTAGAGGCCTTGAAAATCTGGCCTGAAAAGGATGTACCGTGCAGACTGCCAGTGCGATAAACCATCACAGATGGGTCAAGGGAGCTGGGGTGATATCTTTCCTCAACCTATTGGTTATCTCAGGTGTCTTAACAGCTTGCGGAAGTGGAAACAATACCCCATCTCTTCTTGAAACCGATGCCAGCTCAGACACAGATACGGACACACAAACCGAATCTCAAGAGACCGATTCTGGGATCGACGCTGGACACGATGCTGGGTTTCCCTGCGAAGGCGCGTGCCAAGCCTTGGTGTGGACACCATGTACATGCGATCCCGGGGATCCCTGCGATTGGTCCCAAGACGGGGTGTGTGCGGGCCATTGTATCGAGCTCCACATCGTCCCTGAGATGTTCGACGATGGTGAGGACTGTCCAGGCCCTTGCACCGGGCTTTGTGCTGCAGGTGCATACATCGAATGCACGTGTGATCCACTGGATCCCTGTGGCTGGTCCGGAGATGGGGTTTGCGACGATGTGTGTTTATCTCAGCAAATTGTCGAGCAAATGTTCGATGACGCTGTCGACTGCAACCCCTTAAGAAGCCAATTGACACCCTTGGCGAACAGAAACCCTTGACAACTGTGCTACAGCCTGGCGATCTCAGCCCATGAAAATAAAAATCGCACCTTCGATTCTGTCTGCTGATTTCGGCAACCTCGCTTCGGAAATTCAATCCGTAGCGCAAGCAGGAGCTGATTGGATCCACATCGACGTGATGGACGGCCGATTTGTCCCCAACATTACCATCGGCCCCCTCATTGTGGCAGCTGCCCGCGCCGCGACCGATTTGCCCCTAGATGTGCACCTGATGATCGCTGACCCCGACCAGTACATTGGCGCGTTTGCAGATGCAGGCGCAGATGTCATTACAGTCCACGCAGAGGCCTGTACGCACCTACATCGCTCCCTTCAGATGATACGCGATCTAAACAAGAGAGCTGGGGTGGCGATAAATCCAGCGACCCCAGTCAACGCGATAACCCACGTGCTCGATGTGTCTGATTTGGTGCTCATCATGTCTGTTAATCCTGGGTTCGGCGGTCAGGTGTTTATTGCCGATGCGCTACAAAAAATACAACAAACAGCTGCGCTCATCAAAGATAGGGGTCGAGACATCGCGCTGGAAGTGGACGGGGGCATTGATCCGACGACTTCGGGGCAGGTCATGGCAGCTGGTGCTGATGTGCTGGTCGCAGGGAGCGCTGTCTTTAAAAAAGACAACTATCAAAGTGCCATCAAAGCAATTCGCAGGGGGGATAAGGATATCTCAGGCCGGAGAGGCAATCCGGCCTGAGATATAGGAGATCCCGGGAGGAGGGATCATAACCAATGCCGCACATGGATGTGTGGCATATAAAAAGTTGTCATAGGTCAAAGTAAAGTTCCTCTTCTTCGTCTTTTTGTCTTTGCTCCTGATAGTGATCGTCAATATAAAGATCCTTAGCGAGATCATCGATGCTAAGTTGGATGGTAGCAACGCGCCGGTATTCGTTTTTGGTGAAATCCACCCATGAAAGATGCTCTGGTTTCTCCATGCCACACTCCGTTTCTCAAATTGCGATGACGTCCTACTGCTGTCATCGAGGAATGATTTATCCTACATTTGGAGACATGGTACGACATGTCCCACATGAGATCAAAAAAAAGGCAGAAAGAATTTTAAAAAAATTAAAGTTTAATAAAATTAAATACTTTCACTTTTTGATGAAACTTTTTCACTTATCACTGAAACATGAAAACAAAGCTGGACTCAGGGAAAGCAACGCAGTATTATCCAGTTGGTATATGGGCCAATGCGCACCATCATCTGCTAGGAGGCGTAAATGAAGCCCGATCGGGCTGTGAGTATCGTCGGTTATGGCGGCTATATTCCACGATTTCGCATTGATACCAGAGAAATCGACCGCGTATGGAAAGGCCAGGCCGCTGGTTGGGGTCGATCTTTCAAGGCCGTTGCCGGACCTGACGAGGATACGACAACCATCGCTATCCAGGCCGCACGCAACGCCCTGAAAATGGCTGGGATTGCTCCCAGTGACATCGATGCAGTTTGGTTTGGCACGGAGTCCAAACCCTATGCAGTAAAGCCAACGTCCACTATCGTTGCTGACGCCATCGGCGCCTTGCCCATTGCAGATGCCGCGGACTGGGAATTTGCCTGTAAAGCTGGCACCGAGGCAATGCAAGCGGCTGCGGCCATGGTGGGCAGCGGTATGGCCCGGTACGCCATGAGTGGTGGTGCGGATACCGCACAAGCAAGGCCCGGTGACGCCCTGGAATATAATACAGGTGCTGGTGGCGCTGCGTTTATTCTCGGACCTGGTGAAGATGGGGTCGCTGTGCTGACAGGATCGACCTCCTTTGTAACCAACACACCTGATTTCTTTAGGAGAGCTGGGCGATCCTACCCCTCCCATGGTCAGCGATTCACTGGCAAGCCAGCCTATTTTTACCATATTCGCGAGGCTGTGGGACGCCTCTTCGACGAGCTCAACCTGGGGCCAGACGATTTTACCTATGCTGTCTTTCACCAGCCCAACCACCAATTCCCATTGCGCATTGCCAAACAGCTCGGCTTCCAGGAGGCTCAAGTGGCGCCCTTTATTTTGAACGAACGCGTCGGCAACACTTACTCTGGCGCGGCACTGCTGGGTTTTGCAGCGGCACTGGACATGGCAACCCCAGGGGATCGGATTCTACTCGCCTCGTACGGCTCTGGTGCGGGTTCAGATGTGTTTTCCTTTGAGGTGACAGCGCATCTACCCCAAATGAGGTCCAGAGGGATCCCGATTCAAAAATATATCGACCAGCATAATGAAATAGACTATGCGCTGTATGCTCGCTTTCGAAACCAATTTCGGCTGAACTGACGAGGCTATCTCATGGCGTTAGCGGATATTATCGGCATTGGGCGCACAAAAGCAGGAGAGCTTTGGCACCTAGGACTGATTGATGTAGCAGTGGAAGCGGGTCTGCAGGCGATGACCGAAGCGGCCTGCCGACCTACGGCGCTGATCATGGCAAATGCCCTTGGGAATGCACTCGGTCATCAGCGCAATTTAGCCGCGTATGTCGGGGCCAAATTGGGCCTGTCCAACATCGAGACAGCAGCTATCGAAGCAGATGAGGCTTCTGGTGGCGCTGCCATTCGTTTGGCCATTTCGCTCCTCAATGCAACGATGCACGAGAGAATATTGGTTATCGGTGCTGAGAAAACCACTGATGCGCTTTCTGACGACCTCGAAGCTGTGCGTGCGGGTGGTCTCGATGTGTTCCAAGAGGCGGGGTTTGGTTTCACACTTTCATCTGCAGCAGCCCTTGCGATGCAGCGGTACATTGCCACATATCGCATCCAGCGAGAGGATTTTTATCATTTTTCCGCTATTGCCCATGCCCACGCTGCGCAAAATGAAATGGCTTATTTCGGCTGGCCGTTATCGCGGGAACACTACGAGAAATCCCCAGTGGTCGCTGACCCGGTGACCGTATGCGATGCAGCTCCGCCCTGTGATGGGGCCGCAGCATTAATGATTTGCCGAGTTCAACCTAGCCCCGAACAGTCGGTGGGCATCATTGGATCTTCCTCAATATCCCACGCCCCTGGCATTGCAGGTCCTGCCGTTGATCTCGAACTGCCCGCGGCAAAGGCGTCAGCAGCTGCTGCTTTGGAACAGGCCGGTCTTGGGGTCGACGATATCTCCCTTTTCGAGGTGCACGATTCAAATACAGTTATCGCCGCCCTATCCCTGGAGGCTGTGGGGCTGGCGGCACCTGGGCATGCTGCGGAACTAGCAGCTGGCAAAACACTCCACCTCAACGGCCCCAAACCAACATGGACTTTCGGAGGTCACAAGGCGCGCGGACATACACTGGGCGCTGCCGGGGTATACCAGGTCGCAGAAGCTGCGTTGCAGCTCCTCGGCAAGGCCGGAAAAAACCAAGTTTCAGGTGCGACGACAGCGCTGACCCAGTGTCTCGGCAGTTTCGGCACAACAGCCGTGACACACGTGCTCAGCCGCCGATAGGAGATCACTATGGACATTGCGCGATTATGGCGCGAGCAACCGTCTAACCTAAGGCTTGAGGGCAGATGGTGCGAGCAGTGTGACGTGAGATTGTTTCCCTCACCTCGGTACTGCCCCGAATGTGGCACTGGGAAGCTTGCCGCTATTCAGTTCAGCGGCAGGGGTTCTGTCCTCGCGTACACCACTGTCTATGACGCACCAAAGGGCTTTGCCGGCCAAGTTCCTTATGTGGCTGCCCTGATCCAACTCGATGATGGCCCGGTGCTTCCGGCATTGCTCACCGATGTGGTACCCGAAAATGTGGTCATCGGCCTCAAGGTCGAAATGGTCACGCGGCGCATTCGGTGCGACAGTTCAGATGGACCGATTCACTATGGATATAAATTCGCTCCAGCCGACCTCCTGCATCATCTATAGTTTTCCCTGTTGGCTGCTGTGATGAGAGAGAGCTCAATCAAGACCCGCGCCCGCGCCAACGTCGCCCTGGTTAAGTACTTTGGCAAGCGGGATCTTGCCCTCAATCTACCTGCCGCGGGCAGCCTCTCCCTTGCGTTGGATCCGCTCGTTACCGTTACCGAGCTGACTTTGGATCCGGGGATGACACGGGACGCGGTGAGTGTGGGCGGGGATGTGGCAGATGTCGGGTTTCATCGGCGCGTGGTCGCGTTTTTAGACCTGGTGCGACACCTTGCTGGAAAAGAGATATATGCCCGGGTAGAGACGCATAACACCTTTCCCACAGCCGCTGGGTTGGCTTCTTCTGCTTCTGGCTTTGCAGCCCTGGCCCTTGCAGCCACCCGCGCCTTTGGGCTCGATCTAACATTGGATGCACTTTCCGCATTGGCGCGCCAGGGATCTGGTTCAGCCGCGAGATCTGTCACTGGCGGCATTTCTGTTTGGCAGGCCGGCAAACAGCCAGACGGCAGTGACTCGTTTGCACGATCCATAGCCGATCCTGGACAATGGGATTTGCGGGTCATTATCGGGGTATCTGATCCTGGACCCAAATCAATTGGATCCACTGCGGCGATGGAACAAACGCGTACCTCATCCCCCTATTACGACCGCTGGATCACACTGGCTGACCAGGATCTCGCACGAGCGCAACAGGCCGTGATAAAAAGAGATTTCGAGGCGCTTGGTGACATTGCCGAGGGAAGTGCCCTGGCCATGCATGCGGCTGCACTGGCTGCCCGCCCGGGCATCGTTTTTTGGAACGGGGTGACGGTTGAAGCCCTGCACCGAATACGGGCCCTGCGCCTGGCCGGCCATGGGGTGTATTTCACGTGTGATGCCGGTCCACAGCCCAAGGCACTATGCCTGCCCAATGCTGAAGACGCTGTGGCTGAGATGTTGGAGGCCCTGCCGGGTATTCACCGGGTCATCCGATGTGGATTGGGCCCTGGTGTCGAAGTTGTATCTTAGAGGTCGGTCTAATCCTCGACGATGATGGCTTCTGCTGGACAGTCATCTGCCGCTTCCTTGACGTCATCCTCCAAGTTCGGCGGCACAACGTCTACTTTCACCTTGGCGAGTTCTCCATCTTCGGTCATCGCAAACACAGCATCCACTGCCTCGACGCATTCCTCACACCCGGTGCATTCTTCTTCGTTTATGATTACCTTCATCTCTCTCCTCCTTGTCTGTACCTGCTTGTGGGTCCCTTCGGCCTTGTAACGGTCATTGGTGCCGTTTTTATCACTATTTTTGGATATGGGAAATTATTCTCGCGCATCGCGGGCCAACTATCTGATCCTCGCCTGCTAGGTCAGGCCAAATTTATCCTACATTTGGTTACAAAACTTGATTTTGATGAGACCTGAATATTACCATTGATAAGCGGTGATAACTGCCCTCGAACGGGCTCGGGAGGATTGCCAATAAAAATGTTCAGGTCTTTTGCTCTGGTCACCGGGGTCGTCGCGGTTTTCCTACTGGTTTTGCCCCATCCCGCCGTTGCTTGGACCTCTGCCCGGCCGACCCGAGTGGATGTCACGGTGATGCTCGCTCCAAAAGGACCGTCTCGAATGATCACCCAGGTTCGCTACGATGTGGCTGGCGGTAGGTTTCACGGATTCTACCTGGCCCACCTCAAGGGTGCAGACATCCTTGCAGATGAATGTCGGGCAGCACTGGATGACGGCCGGATTTATCCGCTAAAAATCCGCAAAAGAAAAAACGTCCTTTCGCGCGTGATACTCGGTGGCGATGCCGAGGTAGAGCGGGGCGGCGTCAATTTTGCACTCGTCCATTCGATCGACCTTTTCGAGAGTGGTGCCTTAACGTGGCATGAGGGGAGGGCGCGCCTCGACTTTACCCCATTTGTCTGGAAAGAAGGGCTGGATCTCATGAAAATTGAGGTTGTCCTTCCCAAACGCCCCCAAGAAGGGGAAATTAGCCTGGATAAGCCTACCTGCAAGGACTACGAAGTTAATATCCAAGGCAACACCATTGATATCACCAAATTCAGACCAGTGCCCAGGTATGCAATGCGGGTTGTGCTCGATGTCGATGCCGCGGCATTTCCCGGCCTTTCACCTCAGGACACGCTATCTGGTGAGACCAAGCCGGCATTGGCAGCAGCATCGACACTACCAGCCTCTGCATCAAAGGGATTGTTTTGGCACGACACCCCGCTGCATGTGGCTGGGTTGCCTGCTTTTGCAGCCCTCCTGGGGCTCGTCTGTCTTTTGTTGAAAGCGGCGTTCGTACGGCGCGTACACAGGCAGGCAGGCCTGTATGCAGGGTTTCGAATCTTGGACGCCACACCGATCTCACTTCGATGCTTGCTATCTGCTGGCGGTCTGGCCCTTGGGCTCTATGCCCAATACGCCGGTTCAGTCACGGCCAGTGTGCCACCACTGGCTGCCATTGCTGCCCTGTGGATATCCCGGCCAAATGGACAGGTGTGCGCTTGGCGACCCGGCGGGTCCTGGCGTGAGATGTCCCTACAGGATCTATCTCGATATCAGACCCTGGCCCGGCATTACCGACGATCCCTGAGAAGTGTCATGGACATTACCAGCCCAGTCGGGTGTCTCTCCTATACACTGGTCCTCGCAGGTCTGGGATGTATCGCCGCGCTCACCCATAAGACCTGGCCGCATATCAGCTGGGCTGCGGTCATTAATGGACTCATCCTCATGACCCCAGCTTGGTTTGCCAATGTCCGGGCCGAGCTGCCGTTCGACAGCACGCTCGAAAGTTTTAATACACTCCGGAAATGGCCCCGGGCCCTTTGTCGGTTGATCGGAGCCACCAAATCCGAAGGTGCCGTGTCTTTCTGGGTGCGGGAAGATGCGCAAGGTCCTATCGAGACACGGCTTCGCGTCAATGCCCCTTCCAAAGACATCAATGGCATCGAGGTGGCAGTTGAATTTTTGAGGTCTGCCTCCATAACCCGGACACGTATCGCCGCTGTGTTCCGAATAGCGCCTGGCACCGATGTCGCTCGCAAATTGGCGCACTGCCCCCACGCAGTGGCCCATCACCTCACCCCGGACCTGGCAGAAGAAGTGGTCGTTTTGAGAAATAGAAGGGGACGCAAGCTGGGGCTCATGCCTGTACGCGCCGCACTGGTGATGCTCCGCACAGCGAGCTGAATAATCTTGATTCCAGCAAACTCTAAGCGCTTTGGGATTGGGTCTCTGGCAAGTATTGCCAATACCGACGGGGCATGTGGTGTAACTGGAGCTTGGGGTTGGTGCGCTCGACGATGGAAACTGCGCCAAAATAGAGCTGCCAGAGCCGGCAGATGTCGCTGTTGTCAGTTGTGGCTGGGGTGGGCAGCGCCTTTTTAGCTGCCTCGGTTAGCTGCAACCGTTGGGTCTTGTTTTTGTCGAAATACAGTCCGTACTCCCGGCTGGTATCGTAGATGATCCAGCACTGATCCCTATGGCGCTGCTCAAAATGGGTGCTGATGAGCGGCAACACGTCGTACTTAGGCGAGACAAACGAGACGAGCAGGTCAGGTGCGATTTGGGTAAAGCGGACAAATCCCTTCATGCGATGGGCTTCGAACCGGATTTTTTTACTCCATTGTTCAACTGTCAATCCAGCCGTAAGGACGTTCCTGTCATCCACTGGGTGTGGCTTGGGCGTGAGCTGCCGCATGTGATGATAGATCGCGGTTTCAATCCCGTCGGCTCGAGTCAAAAAAGCGAGATACATCTCACGGCAGGGCTCGCTGCCGGCAAACCGGTTGAGGGCGCGCCATATCCGTTGGGCCTTGCCCTGGTCGGTGCGGATTTCTAAAAAAGTCTCGAACAATCCCTGCTGCAGGGTTCGGCCGGAACGAATCGCAGTCGGAGCGATCTTTTGGGCGTAGGTTTCAAACACTGCGGTGAGCAGTCCGTCAAAAGTGCCATCGGTAATGAATACCGGGTAAGTCTCCTGTGCGTAAGATAGGGCAGGGACTGATCCACGCCTTTTTTCAATCGATGACCCCCGAGGTGGGGATGTGCCAGGCATACCAGGACAGTGGATATAGGACGTGGCGCGCTTGAGCACCACGCCGATTTGGCGCAAGTGCTCGTAGCGCAGTTGACCGTTGCGGCGCAGCGCAAGGATACGCGCGACCGAGGAAAAGCCAATGCCCGGCACTTTGAGCAACTGCTCGCGCACTGCGGTGTTGATGTCGATGGGAAACTGGTCGGGATGTCGCTGTGCATAGGCCAGTTTGGGGTCGGTATTTGGGTCGAGGTCGGTTTGCTGTGCATCAAATAAGTCGTCGATGGAAAACCCATACAGCCGTAACAGCCAGTCTGCCTGGTACAACCTGTGTTCGCGAACCAATGGCGGCGCGTCGATTTGGGCCAGCAATGGCGCACTGGGTCTGACTGGAATAAACGCCGAATAATAGACCCGTTTGAGGCGGTGGGTTTGGTACAGCTGGGTGGCCAGATGCATGATGTCGCTGTCTGATTCAGGACTCGCGCCGATCACCAGCTGGGTGCTCTGACCTCCCGGAGCAAACCGCGGCGTGTGTTTGAGAAACCGACGGTCCCGGGTGGTCTCCTCGATGTTCTGGTGGATATGGGCCATTGGTTCGAGAATTGACCTGTAGGTTTTCTTTCCGGTCAGTCGTGCCAGGCTGGCCTCTGAGGCCAGCTCGATGTTGACACTCAACCGATCGGCTAGCAGTCCTGCTTGCTGCAGCACCTCTGGGCCAGCACCAGGTACACATTTAAGGTGAACGTAGCCGTTAAAGTGGCCTTGCCGCAGCGCATCTACCACCCGAATCAATCGCTCCATCGTCTCGTTTGGACTACGCACCACGCCTGAGCTCAGAAACAGTCCTTCGATGAAGTTGCGGCGATAAAAATCCAGGGTCAACCCCACCAATTCAGACACAGTAAACCTGGCCCTGGGGATATCAGCGCTCGCCCGATTGGCACAGTAGGCACAGTCATAAATGCAGGCATTGGTGTACAGCACCTTGAGCAGTGATATGCATCGACCGTCCGAGGTGTAGCTATGGCATACCCCGGATCCAGCATTGTACCCCAGCTGGCCTGGAGATCCAGGTCGATCGCTGCCGCTAGAAGCGCACGATACATCGTACCGGGCTGCAGCAGCCAAAATAGAGAGCTTTTTCTCGAGGTCCATGGGCGTCATCACTGTTGATCATATAAGTACTGATCATCTGTACAGTATCACGCGGAACAGGTCACATCAAGCAGGAATCTTACTGGGTGGTCGGCGGGGTATCTTCACCGAGGACTGTATTATCGATTAGGCGGGTCTTGCCAAAATGGGCAGCCACGGCAATGAGCAGCTTATCTGAAGCTGCTTCCTGATCCGGGATAGACTCAAGGCTAATGGGGTCTGCAGCCGTGACGTATTCGACCCGGTCGGCCGCTATTGACACGGGTTCAGCCACCGCGCGTCTTAGGACCCCGACGTTCCGCTCTCCACCCTCGAATTTGGAATGGGCAGCTGCCAGGCCCGAGGAGATGGTCCTGGCGCGCAATCGATCATCTCGGGCGAGATAGGCATTTCTAGAGCTCATGGCGAGTCCATCGGCCTCCCGAACTGTGGGCACTGGGATAATTTGGACGGGCATATTCAAATCGCTCACGGTTTGTTTGATCACTTGGAGCTGCTGATAGTCCTTACGTCCGAAAACAGCCAAGCAAGGACCGACGATGTTGAATAGCTTGGTAACCACCGTGGCCACGCCCCTGAAATGGGTGGGCCGTCCAGCACCGCACAACCCTTCGGTCACATGGCTTACGATCACCGCGGTGTGAAATCGATCCGGGTACATAACACTCGGGGTTGGCGCAAATACTGCATCCGTGCCACAGGTGGCCAACTTTCTAATATCTCCGTCCAAGTCCCGGGGATACCGGTCCAAATCCTCGCCAGGACCGAACTGGGTTGGATTGACGAAAATGCTGACCACCACATAGTCAGCCGTCTTGCGCGCCGCATCCACTAGCGCGAGGTGGCCTTTGTGCAGCGCTCCCATGGTGGGTACCAGAGCCACAGATCGGCCAAGGCCGCGCACGCGATCGCAGGCATTGCGAACGCTGGAAATATCATTATAAACAATCGGTAGTTGGGACATGGTTAGTGGGCTGTGGCCTTGGATGGTCCACCATAGATGGGTGCCTCTTGGGTCTTGCGTTTGGTATCGCGCATGGAAACCGAGTGCTCAGGGCCTGGAAAAAGCCCGTGCTTCACATCTTCGGCATAGGCTGTCACGGCCTCGCGGATTGTTTGGCCCAGATGGGCGTACTGTTTTAAGAATTTGGGGGCAAATCCCTCGTTCATGCCGAGCATATCGTAAATAACCAATACCTGGCCATCGCAATGGGGGCCAGCACCGATGCCGATGGTCGGTATGGGCACCTCTGCTGTGATGGTTTCTGCGAGCTCCAGTGGAACGCTTTCCAGAACCAGAGCAAACGCCCCTGCGTCAGCCACTGCCTTGGCATCTTCTATCAGCTGTACGCGGCCGATCCCGCTCTTGCCTTGCATCTTGAAACCACCAATGGCGTGGACCGACTGTGGGGTAAGGCCCACGTGTCCGACCACGGGGATGCCTGCTGCGACGATCCGCGCGATGGTATCGGCCATTTCCACGCCGCCTTCCAACTTCACCGACTCGGCGCCCCCCTCCTGAACGAGGCGTCCGGCATTTGTGAGTGCCTGTTCAGGAGATACTTTGTAGGACATAAACGGCATGTCTCCGCACAAATGCGTCGTGTCGAGGCCCCGGGACACGGCCCGGGTGTGATAAATCATGTCCTCCAATGTCACGGGCAGGGTTGTTTCGTGGCCTTGGACGACCATGCCGAGGGAATCTCCGACGAGCACCATGTCTGCGCCGCCAGCCTCGGCAAGCCTGGCAAATGTGGCGTCATAGGCCGTAATCATTACGATTTTTCGACCTTTTTGCTTTCGAGATACGATGCGGGGAACGGTTCGTTTTTTTCTTCTGGATTGCATGGGTCGCGCTTCCTCCTTGGGCAAGGAATGTGCGCCGCGTTTTTGCGTGCACAACTGCATGTCATCGCAAATGACAGCTCACCAGCGAGTCTGCCTTTGCACTCCTTATATACCTAAAATTGCAGGCAATGCGCAAGCAACTTCGTGAGCAGCCCGTTTTGGGTTAGACTAGGAACCATGCGCCACTGGTTGCCAATCTGGTTTGCGTTCTGGACGATCATCGGCATTGGTAAGCATGTCCATGCCAATGAAGGCCGAGATCCTTTGAGTACCATGGTGGCCGTGTCCTTTGGCTCAGTCGAAGACGCTGGTTATGGGGCCAAGGGAACGCTGGGCGCAGGGTGGCACTTTGATGAAATTTTTTCCCTTGAGATCCAGGGAGGTATGGGCATTACCGAAGAGATCAACCTGGGCCCGGAGCGGTTTTACCACCTGGAAGTGCTCGTGCCTGCCACCATGACCATCTGCTCATCAAAATCGTGGGTGTGTCCGGGATCCACGTTTGAAATTGTTGCGATCAGCGGTGTGGGCGGAGCCCGGTTCACTGGTCGGTGGGCCCCGACAGTGGTCGCCGGCATTGCCCTGGATTCGTTTCTGTTTTTTGATCCGGTTGACGTCGGTATTCGGGCTGGTTTTGTCGGGCATTATGATGTTTTGGAATATGAGCGGCTGGTCGTTATGTTGCAACTCAACTTGGGGGTGATTTTCAGATTTGGTAAAAGAGGGAGCTGATACAGGTATACATGCACCTTAACTGCACGGAAATCGCTTTGGTCACTGGGATAGCCCCAGACGGCCGGGCCATTGTCAAGATAAGAAGGGCTGAGGCCTGTCATGCGTGTGCGGCAAAGGGTGCCTGCGAGGCACTGGGTGGCAAGACTCGGGATTTAGAACTGGCAGTGGAAAATACAGTAAATGCAAAACCCGGGGACGCGGTTGTGATCAGCATGTCAGAGGGAAGCGTGATACGGGCTTCGGCTGTGCTCTATCTGCTGCCGGCACTCGGGTTAGTGACTGGTGCTGTCGTAGGGTGGGACCAGGCTGAGCCCTTGGGAATGGGATCAGATCCAGCATCGATGATAGGTGCCCTAGGGGGACTTGGCCTTGGCCTGTTTCTCACCAGAATATTGAGCAAAAAAATGAGCCGCTCAAAGCGCTACATGCCCCGCCTAACAGGTATTCAAACCCGCTCTGGTGAGTGACGTCTAAATCCCCCTTCGCGCCTTGCGGGTTCGATACAGCCGCTCGGTAAACCCACCGTCCACCTCAAAAGAGCGAGCCAAAGAGGAGAGCTGGCGATCGAGCAGGCCACTGGCTACAGCGATCAGCACCAGCGCCCCATTGGCGGCAATCTCTGGATAGCCAGGGGCGCGCTGATCGCCCCGGTGGATGTCCGCGACCCAGTTCGCCACATCATCGGCAGTGCTGGGGCGAAGATCGATTAACGTCACCCGCCGCGGATCAGACCGCGGCCAGGCGTTAAGCCCGCGCTGACGCAAGAAATCCTCGTAGTCCAGCCGCAGCTCCTCCAGGCTGGCCCGGGCCACACTGGTTAGTTTAAGCTCGATCTTGCGAGAAGTAGCGCTGGCCTGGCTCCCCTCAGCAATGTTCTGAACCCCACTGCGGGCAGCTTGGATCATCTGATCGCGTGTGCGGCTGTAAGCGCTGATGTACCGGTCGCAAAACCGAACAGTGACATCGTACACCAGTTGAGCCACCTGAAAGCTCTTGAGCCGTCGATAGCCGCCGTGTTTGGGGATAAGTTGGGTGTGATTGGTATGCATGGCGCATTACTCCGTAAGGCAAGTGCACTGGGTTGGTCCCAGTGCGTATTAGCGATACAGGTCGTATCGGCCGATCTGTTGGTGGGGTTGCCTGAAAATAATCGAAAAATGATTTTTTGGGGGGTGGAGGGGTGGACAGTGGACTAGGTGGACGTCCACGACAAAATTTGCTAGCCTCCACAGAAACCCAATGGATAGAAGTCGAAAAAGAGATATCTTTCTCATTGCCCTGTTCGGGGTGATCGTGCTGCTGCTGCTGCTCCCAAAAGGAAAAGATACCGAATCCGGCGAATCACCCGGCGATGCCCAGGAAGATGCTGATGTGCATTCATCCGCACTCGGATCTGAGGGGGCCGAACAGGGGTTGAATACGAGCAACACACCTCAAAAACACGAGCGCTCCTCTGAACCGCTAGTCTCTGCATTCCATCGTTTCTTTCCGCTTGTACCCGGGACCAGATGGGTTTATCGCGTTCATGGGGACAGGCGATTCGTTCCTAGTGAAACATGGACACTAAAGATAGTGGCCGGGCCAGCAGAAGATACCCCGTGCACTGCTGAAGTTGGTTTTGGAGAGGAAAAAAAGACCGCCCACATCTGGCGTGACAGCGGCAGCATCCGGTTTGGCCAGTTCCCCCATACCGAGCCGGTCGACTTTCTCGGCAACCTCCCGTCCGAGATACAAGGTGAATTCCTGCCCGCAGAGATGCGCATTGGCCAGGGTGCTGTCTGGTCCCAATTTTTGAAAAGGGATGTCATTTATCAGTACCGGGACAAAAAGGGCAACCAGCGCAGCGAACCTGCCCTTGCCAAGCAGCGGGATCGGGCACACGTGGAAAACCGGGAAATGATCGCCACCCCGGCGGGCCAATACGACGCTTGGCGTATCTCTTGGATTTCCAGGATTGATATCACCGCCAAGGGCCGGCCCGTGCTGCAGGAACTGACCAGCGCACCCTATCGCAAAGAGACAATGTGGATTGCAGAGGGTATCGGCGTCGTACGTCGTCGCATCGAATACACGGGCTATCCCAAGGCCACCGTCACGTTTGATTTAACCGATTTCGATCATCCCACCCTATGATTTGAAATGATATTTAAGGAACTTCGAGGCGTATCATGAACCACCAACACATTGCCAGGTGTCTGATCGACATTGGCGCGGTTTCGTTTAAGGTCGACCCCCCGTTCACCTGGACCTCAGGCCGCTGCGCGCCTATTTACTGTGACAACCGCCTGCTCATGTCCCATCCCAAGCAGCGACATCACGTAGCCGCGGCGTTCAAAACTCTGCTGTCGACCCAGCAGTGGCACCCGGATGTGATCGCAGGCACTGCAACCGCTGGCATTCCCCATGCAGCGTGGCTGGCTCAGCTGATGGATCTGCCCATGGTTTATGTAAGGGGCAGCGCGCGACACCACGGCAAGCAAAAGCGGATTGAAGGTGCGCTCGCACCTGGGCAACAGGTCGTGCTCATCGAGGATCTCATCTCCACCGGTGGCAGCGCTGTTGATGCGGCTTGCCACCTGCGAGACGCCGGAGCCGACCTGCTCGGCGTTGCAGCCATTGTCACCTACGGCCTGAAAGACGCGAGCGCTGGGTTTGCCGGGGTAGGTATCCCCCTGGTTACCCTGACCACGTTCGACACCCTGCTCGCAGAATCCCGACAGAGGGGTGCGATCTCCTCGGCCCAGGCAGCCACCATCGCCCAATGGCAAAAAGACCCGGCTGCATGGTCGCTCGAACGGGGAGGTACTGGCTAGCGCGTCTGTTTGCCTTGACAGAATATCGAGGAGTTGACACAGTTTACCGGCCATTTATCCATCACCCAAAAGGAGGGCAAGATCCATGGACAATCGCGTATTTGTGTTTGTGAGCATTGTGGGCATCATTGGGGTAGGTATCATCGGATGCACAACACCGTCAGAACCGCCAACTGCTCAGCCCGAGGTGGTTTCACCAGCTGCGGCACCTGAAGCACAGCCGTCCGTAGCCAACAATACACCCCCAGAGCCAGCCCCGGAGATCCCAGCAGCCACGCCAGCGGCAGCAACTCAGCCCAAGCCTTCAGAGACACCGGCTGCTGCGTCGGCCGAGAACCAGAACGTGCAGGCGAGTGGACCTGGCGCAGGTCCGGCCAAGGCATCCCCCCAAGTCGGGGTTGAACCCGTATCTGGACAAAAAGTCGTTCCACAAAAGCTCGCTAGTCTCAAGCCGCTCCCCTTGGGTCAATCGAGAACCCAAATGGCCGGCTGTCTGGTGTCCAAAGATGGAAAAGGAGAGGGCGCACCTCAAAAGCGGCGGCGGTCAAGCCCGGTCCAAATCATCAAAGAAAAAAGCGGCATTAAAGTGGTGCACCAACTGGCACATGCCTGCTGCCTCAAGGCCAAGGTGACGACCAAGTTCAGGAACAACGTCGTAAATATCCTCGAAACCCTGTCAGGCGATGCGTGCCGGTGTATGTGCGAATCCACCCTGACAACCACCGTAGCCCTCGAAAATAAAGAATATTTCGTGGTCGTCGAAGTAGACGACAGGGGGAACAAGACAAAAGTCCACGAACAGCGCATTTCATTAAAAATATAACTCTGTCGGTCGGGATAGCTTAAATGACACTTAAAAAGATAGCTGCGATGATGCTCGCCATGTCGGTGCTCGGGACAGGGGGTGTTGCCGAGGAAATTGCCACTAAAAAGACAGCGACCAGGGTTCCGGCCAACGTCATCCGTCTTACCTTGGCAGCATGTGTTGATCGGGCCATGACCAACAGTGGGACCCTGGCTGCCCAGCGCCATCGGCTCGCCATGCTCGACGCCCAGGTCAAACAGGTATTTTGGGCCCCATTTTCAGGCATTTCCATGAGTGCCTTTGGCTCGTTTGTCCCAGATCTAGAAGTAGATAAAGAGCGGCTCGAAAACGAGGGCGTGCTCCTGGGTCCCGATGGTGGCCCAGTCGGCGCAGATGACGATTATTTGAACCGATCCTGGGGGCCGACCCTCCGCTTCGAGCTAAAAGCCGGCATCCCAGTCTACACATTTGGTAAGATATCCAACGCCAAGGAAGCCGCGACCCAGGCACGGGCGGCAAAGCAGGCAGAGTACTATCGATTTGAGCACCAGATCCGATACCAAGTGGCTCAGGCATATCACGCCATCGCAGGCGCGCGGGAGATGCTGTACACCATCTCCAAGGGCAAGCAGCACTTAAAGCAGGCCCGGGACAAGGTGGAAAAGGACCTGCAGAACCAAGAAGGTACCTCCACTGAAATTGATCTCATTAAATTAAAGGTATTCGAAGGGGAGGTGGTCCAATACGAGACCCAGTCCCTGGAGATTGAACGGGTGGGTTTGGCTGCTTTGAGGTTTCTGGTCGGAGGTGCGGACGGTCCCCGGGTCGATATTGTCGATACCCCCCAAACGCGCGTTGCCGAAACCCTCGAATCCATTGAAACATATAAAGATACGGCCCTTCGCCACCGGCCAGAACTCAAGGCCCTGCGCCATGCGGTCAAGGCCCTCGAAGCCAAGGTGGCCCTGCGCCGCTCTGACTTTTGGCCAGACCTGTTGGTCGTGGGCGGCATTCGACGCGCTTGGACACCGGGGAGGACCCGTCTCGATACCTGGGGGCTTTACGACAACTACAATTTTGGGACTGCTTATGCCGTTGGGATCGCCATAAATTACAAATTTGATCTGGGCCTGGATGTGTACAGGCTCGAGGAGGCAAAGGCAGAGCTGGCAGCCCTGACCACAGATCAAAAGGCAGCTCTCGAAGGCGTGATGCTCGAGGTCGAGCGAACATACCACCGCGCCGCAGCATCCCGGGACGCACTCCTGGCCCAGGAAAAGTCCAAGCGGCTCGTCAAAGGATGGGTCGCCGCAGTGCTGCAAAACCAAGCCACCGGTCTCAGCTCGGCCAAAGACGTCAAAGACGCCCTCACGGAGTATTTCAAAGTGATGGCCCAGATTCACAAGCTCACCCACGACTACAACGTCAGCATTGCTCAGATGCACCGGGTTACCGGTGAGTAAGCAGCGATAAATGAATATGGAAACCGGGACAACCGTCGAAAATTGTAATAAAGAGCGTTGAGAAGCGCTAACGGCTGGAGGGATTAAAGATCATGAACCGAATGGGAACTGCGCTGATACTGACCCTGACCCTGGTATCGATGGCCCACGTTGCGACTGCTCAAAAGAGTCCAAAGGCGTTTTTGGTGTCGCAGGACAAAAAGCTCGCGCCATTGCTTAAAAATACTGAAAAAAATGAAAAAAAGATCATCAAAGTGGTCAACCGGATGCTGGATTTTGATACCCTGTGTCAGGCCTCACTCGGCAAGCACTGGGAGTCTCGTTCTGACGAGCAAAGAAAAGAATTTACCCAGACACTCAAGGCCCTGATCGAGAAAAATCTCATCAAGCGCTTCAAAAATACCAAAGATAGAAACATTGCCTATGAATCCGAACGAGTCGATGGCGACACTGCTGCTGTCACAACGATGGTAAAGACAGGTACTGACCCCAGGGCTGAGTCCACCGAAATTGTCTACAAACTGCGAAACAGGGGCAAGGGGTGGGCTGTGATCGACATGGTGACAGATGGTATCAGCCTGGTGGGCAATTACCGTTCCCAGTTCAACAAAATCATCTCCGAAGACGGCTGGGACGCCCTCATGAAAAAAATGAAGGACAAGCTGGCTGAATAACCCACCTCTAATCCTATCCTGACATCTCAATCACAATGTCCGGTCTCTGATTTACAACTACTGTTGTCGGGGCTATAAGTGCGAAAACAGTGTCTGATCAGAGGAGCTCGTCATGAGAGAAAACAGATACGCACTGCTCAGCGTGTCAGATAAGACCGGGATTGAGATAATGGGCCGCGGGTTGGTCGACCTGGGGTTTGAGATCTTGTCTACCGGTGGTACGGCCAAGGCCCTTGCCTCTGCCGGCCTGCCCATTGTCCGCGTCAGTGACTATACCGGATTTCCAGAAATGCTCGGCGGACGGGTCAAGACCCTGCACCCGCGCATCCACGGCGGTATCCTGGCCCGAGACACCGATGCGCACGTCGAAGATCTGGAAAAGATGAAGGCCACTTTTATCGACGTGGTTGTCGTTAACCTCTATCCCTTTGAGCGCACTGCTGCCTCACCTGATGCCTCTCTCAGTGACCTGGTGGAACAAATCGACATTGGCGGGCCGTGCTTACTGCGCGCAGCTGCAAAGAACTTCGAACGGGTGACGGTTGTGTGCGACCCCAAGCAGTACGAGGATATTCTGTGGCATCTCGCCCGGGAAGGGGAGGTGCCCCGCGAAACCCGGTTCGAGTTGGCCCAAAAGGCCTTTGGCCATACGGCTGCATATGACGCGATGATAGTAAGAACACTGCCTGAGTTCGATTGCACAACCGGAGCGCGACAAGGGGGTGGCAAATGAAGGTCCTCGTTGTCGGCAGTGGCGGAAGAGAACACGCGCTGGTCTGGAAAATCGCGAAAAGCCCGCTCGTTAGCCAGGTAATCGCAGCGCCGGGAAGCGATGCCATCGGCCACATCGCCCAATGCGCGCCCATCGCCTCAGATGACTCGGACGGTCAGGTGGCCCTGGCAAAGAAAGAAGCCGTTGACCTGGTGGTCATCGGGCCTGAAATGCCGATCACCGCCGGCCTCGCCGATAGGCTAACTGAAGCCGGTCTCCTGGTTTTCAGCCCTTCAGCCAAGGCCGCCCAGCTGGAGGGCAGCAAGATCTTTGCCAAGGAGTTCATGGTGAGACACGGGATCCCAACAGCCGGGTTTTCCGTGCACGACACCATTGAAACAGCCCTAGAAGAGGTAGACCGGCGCAGCGGCCCGTGCGTGGTAAAGGCAGATGGGCTCGCCGCAGGCAAAGGGGTCATCGTTTGCCGAGATGCGGGCGAAGCAAGGCAGGCGGTTCGAGAAATGCTAGGTGAGCGCCGGTTTGGATCTGCCGGAGATAGGATCATTATCGAAGATCTTCTGCAAGGGGAGGAGGCCTCTGTGCTTGCCATCTGCGACGGCAAACAAGCCCTTCCCCTGATAGCAGCCCAAGATCACAAAGCCGCATACGACGGTGATACCGGCCCCAATACCGGTGGCATGGGCGCCTATGCACCAGCCCCCCTGGTCGATAGTGCGATGGCCCAACGCATTGCAGACCAAGTGCTGATAAAGACCGTCACTGGCATGGCCGCAGAGGGGAGCCCGTTCAAAGGGGTTCTTTACGCCGGGCTGATGATTGTAAATGGCGAGCCATCTGTGTTGGAATTCAACGTGAGATTCGGAGATCCGGAATGCCAACCCCTGATGGCCCTGCTCGAAGAGGACCTGGTGCCTGTGCTCGTGGCTGCGGCCAAGGGCGAGATCACCCAGGATCGCTTGCAATGGCACGACGGTGCAGCCATGTGTGTGGTGATGGCGTCAGACGGATATCCAGGCGCGTATTCAAAGGGCCATGCAATCAGCGGTCTCGATCGCGCAGCTGAGGACCCGGACGTTACCGTGTTTCACGCCGGAACAGCACGGGCTGGGGACCAATTTGTTACCACAGGGGGTCGCGTGTTGGGTGTCACAGCGAGGGCAAGCGACATTGGTACGGCTGCTCAAAAGGCCTACTCAGCTGCCGACCGGATCAATTGGAAAGGTGCTCGGATGCGGCGCGATATTGGTCATCGCGCTGTTTGATTGATAAGGAAGAGGTTTTATTTAATGGCAAAAAAAAGCGTTTTAATCGTAATGGGCAGTGAAAACGATCTGCCAAAAGTCGAACCAGCCATTCGCGTGCTTCAGGGGTTGGATGTGCCCCATCGGGTCACAGTGGCCTCGGCCCACCGATCTCCGGACCGGGCAAAAAGGGTGGCCATGGAAGCCAGGAAAGCAGGGGTCGGCGTTATCATCGCCGCAGCTGGCGGTGCCCATCATTTGGGCGGAGCAATGGCAGCCAACACGACCCTGCCGGTGATCGCGCTGCCTATTTCCGTAGGTACCCTGGGCGGGCTCGATGCCCTCCTTTCGGCCGTGCAAATGCCAGGTGGTGTGCCCATTGCATCGGTGGGCGTGGACGGTGCCAAAAATGCCGGGCTCCTGGCGGCAAATATCATCGGCGCGTTTGACGAAGCCCTGGGATCACGCCTCGATGCCCAGCGGGATACCCAGGCCAACGGGGTTGAAAAGGCAGATGCGCGCGTTCAGGAAAAACTGGCAGCCAGTGACTAAATCCGCTGCCCGGCGAGTACCGCTGGTTTGTCTCGATCCATCGAACTGGCTCACGCGCGCATCAGAGATGGTGGCGGCTGGCGGCGTTGTGGCACTGCCCTTTGAGCGCCTTTTTGGCTTGGCTGCCAAAGCCCTCGATCCATCTGCCGTAGACAGCATTGTAAGGATAAAAAAACGACCCGCGACCCCCGCTGGCGTTCAGCCCATTTCCGTTATCATTTCCAGGGTTGAACAGATCCATGAGGTTGCAAACCAGGTCCCCCCTGTGGCCCGCGACTTGATAGCGCAGTACTGGCCAGGTCCACTTACCTTGCTGCTACCGGCCAAGCCCGGCCTGCCCGAGCCCCTGGTCGGTCCGGGCGGCCGCATTGGCGTAAGAATCCCGGGCCCGTGCCCAGCTCTGACGTTGGCGGAACACCTGGGACTCGTATTGACGGCGACAAGCGCCAACCTCAGCGGCCAGACAGACGCGCTCACGAGCGAAGATCTGGGGGATTTGATCGGCGTGGACGCCATTGTAAAGGGCGGGGTTGCCGGGCCACCGGGGTCCACTGTTGTCGACGCCACAGGCTCCCGGCCCGTCGTGATCCGTGAGGGCTGTCTTAAGCTCGAAAGGGTAGGGCATTGAACCTGGAGCAGCTTGCCATTTTCGGCATCGCGGTTTTTGGTTTCATGGCCATTGCATCGGCTTTTAACGCGGTGCGCACCATTAAGCGAATCGTCCGTCGGCCTGACAATCGCCGATTCAGACGGCGCATTGCTGGCACTGAGGCCGCCCTGTATGCCGCTCAAAGTATCGTGGGTGAAATTGCCGAAAAGCACGCCAAAGAGGTCACTGCATCGCGCGCGCAAACCCACCGAACACCCAAGCTTAAAAAAGCACTCGACGAGGGGGAGGCATACTTTTTAACGCGCGTGGAACCCAGACACCGACCCCTATTTGAGCAAGTGGTCCAAGAGCTAATTTTTAAGAAGACAGGGGATTCGACTAGTTAGCTCCCGTCCCAGAAACCTCTCCCCCTAACCCCCTCTCCGATGCGGCAATGGCATTCGGTTAAGGATTTTTGGGTGTTTTTATAGCGTAGGATCGCCAGAAAAGAATCCCCCTTTTTCAAGGGGGAGATCCTTTACCCGGCATAAAAATAGCAAAAATCGCGACATTTGCCCTTAACCGAATGCC
>JASJCT010000209.1 GCA_030065855.1 Myxococcota bacterium | reverse complement strand
ACACTTACAGCCGCTCTCAAAGGAATTGATCAGCCGGTTTCGACAGAATAGCCGGTTTGATCTCAAGGTACCCATCGAAAAAAGAAGAGGCGTTGGATTGAACGACGGCGATTTTGAAAGAGTAGCTTCAGTCGATGAACTCGACGAAGCTATGCCGTGCTGTGTCCAGCTCTCAACAGGAGAGCAGGTATGTCTCGTCAAGTTGAGTGACGAGGTGTATGGAATATCTGAAGAATGCCCCCACGGTGAGTTCGGAATGTCTGATGGCGCAGTTGTCGACGATTACTTTATCGAATGTGGCATGCACGGTACCCAATTTGATTTACGTAACGGAAGCGTTGTTGAATCGCCATCCGAAGAACCGATACAAAGCTACCCGGTCAAGATCATCGGGGACGAAGTTTGGGTGAGGGCGTTGCGCGAGTAGGCTGGAGCCAAAACATACCTTGAGGAATTGTGAATGAGTGAAAACCCGGTGGTTCATATGGCGAGGGTAACCAAGAACTTTTCCGGGCACACCGCAGTCAAAGACCTCGAACTGAATATTCCAGAAGGCGCCATCTACGGATTGCTAGGTAGAAACGGCGCCGGCAAAACCACCACAATTAGGATGATCATGAACATCATCCTTCCCGATCTAGGAACCGTGAGAGTCTTCGGTCGGGAGGGAGACGGTGTTGGGCGCGGGCGGGGTATTGGATACTTGCCAGAGGAGCGCGGTCTATATCAAAAGATGCAAGTTATGGATCTCCTGCAGTTCATGGCCGAAATCAAGGGTGTGTCGGCTCCAATTGCTCGGAGAAGAGCTGATGCTTGGTTGGAGCGGATGAAGTTGTCTGACTGGCGAGACAAGCGGATCGATTCCCTTTCAAAAGGGATGCAACAGAAAATTCAATTCATATCGACGGTGCTCCCCGATCCGCAACTGATCATCCTGGATGAGCCGTTTTCAGGTCTCGATCCAGTCAACACGCAGATGATCAAGGATATTGTGTTGGAGCTAGCAAGGTCCGGTAAAACGATCTTGTTCTCTACGCACATCATGGATCATGCAGAAAAGCTATGTGATTCGGTGTGCATTATCGATCATGGAGAAAAGAAAGCAGACGGAACAGTTGCGTCTCTCCGAAAGCAGCACACCGGCCGCCACGTTGTTGTGAGCGTTGAACAACAAGTGGATGGTATCAGAGATCTGTTTACTGACAAGAAACTGGTAAAAAAGGCCGACGAGTACGGGAGGTACGCTGAACTCGAGATGACGAAGGAAGCCGATCCACAGAAGGTGCTGTTGGAACTAATAAGGCTCGGAGCGCGCATATCGAAATTTGAAATAGCAGAGCCAACGCTACACAAGATTTTTGTAGACCTAGTTGGATCTGATGCTAAAGAAGGAGATCAGCGCGAGGACACTCGAGTTGCGTAAGATCTGGGCGGTCATACGCCGTGAATTCAGCGCGCGTGTTAGAACCAAATGGTTTGTCGCGTCGACTGTGATGGGTCCACTGTTGATGGCATTGATGGTGTTCCTACCTATCGCAATGACCAACTCAGGAGGTGGAGAAAGATCCATCGCTATTGTCGACGCTAGTAGTGATAGGCGCGGTCAACGACTCTCAGAGATGTTAACAGGTCCCCTGCCTCTCCGCGGTACATACTTGTTTGTGACGGCCGAAGAAGTAGAGGCGGTTGCCGAGTCGCTCACACACCGGGTAGGAGAAGGGGAGCTGGACGGCTTCTTAGTCATTAGGGACGAGTCTACCAGCAATGGAGATGCAGAGTATAGAGGATCGAATACCGCTTCTCAAATAGATATGGATCTGCTGCGAAGAGTGTTTCGAGAAGCAATAATGGCAGAGCGGCTTAGTAACCTAGGTGTGGATCCGGAAATCGTGCGTGAATTGCGCGAAGATGCTGGAAATATCCGCACCGTGACTATTAGAGGTGGTGAAGTCACTGAACAAACTGGAGACGCAACGTTCGCGATTGCCTATTTGATGTGGTTCCTGCTCTACGTCGCGATACTGCTGTACGGAGTCCAGGTGCTAGGTGCGGTTGTTGAGGATAAGAGTACTCGGATTGTAGAAGTGCTTGTCTCGTCATTGAGACCATTTGAACTTCTCGCTGGTAAGGTGATTGGCGTCGGTGGAGTAGGATTGTTTCAGCTTATGATCTGGGTTCTAGCTGGACGACTACTACTCACGCAGAGGGAAGCATTGATGGGTCTATTTGGTTTCGATGCTAGCGCTGCGTCTGGCGTCGCATTGCCGGATTTACCATTAACGACGCTAGCTGTGTTTCTATCCTATTTCGTGCTTGGATTTCTAGTTTTTGCTGCCGTCTTTGCTGCCGTAGGTTCGATGGCAAGCAATGAATCAGACGCAAGGCAGCTGCAAGCGCCTGTGAGCCTGATATATGCCGTTCCTGCCATGGTGTCTCTGATGGCTATGATGTCAGAGCCCGACGGATTTTTGTTCGTTGTGTTATCCCTGATTCCCCTGAGTTCGCCAGTAGCGATGCCCGGTAGGTGGGTTGTATCTGACGTACCGATATTTCAGATCGTTCTATCCTTAACGCTGTTGGTGGTTACTCTCATGATAGTGACGTGGATCGCAGGAAGGATATACCGTGTAGGAATCCTTGCCTACGGGAAACGGCCGAAGTTGAGAGAGCTGTGGAGGTGGGTAAAAGCCTAGCTCCGTTGTTGCACTGCTATACTAAGGGCCGAGCAACTGGGTTGGGAAAAATTGCTCGGCCCGCGTTATCTATCCATAGTCCTGAAAGCGTCAAAAACAAAACCTAGATTTTCGAGATGAATGCGAAATACGATGTAATTGTTGTTGGGGGTGGACACGCAGGAGTGGAGGCTGCAAACGCAGCTGCACGCCTTGGTGCTAGCGTTCTTCTCATCACATCGAATATCGAGACGATTGGGCAGATGTCATGCAATCCAGCAATTGGTGGCATCGCTAAAGGGACCGTCGTACGAGAGGTGGATGCAATGGGCGGCATTATGGGTAAAGCCGCCGACAGGGCAACGATTCAATTTCGTATGCTCAACAGCTCCAAAGGACCTGCGGTATGGGCGCCGCGCGCGCAGTGCGACCGGGTGAAATACCGTCTAGCGGTACGAGAACTCCTCGAGGAATCAAAATCTCTCGAGATTAAACAAGACACTGTCGCGACACTGACTGTAAATCACAATAGAATTGGCGGTGTGAAAACAACGACCGGTGAGGAAATAGAAGCACGAGCAGTAGTGCTTGCGGCAGGAACCTTTCTTCGCGGCCGTATCTACATGGGAACTAGCATTCAACTGTCGGCGGGAAGAGCTGGTGATGCTGCTGCAAACGAACTAGCAGAACAGCTTGAAGCGCTGGGGTTGAAAGTAGACAGGTTCAAAACCGGCACACCACCGAGAATCGATGGTAGGTCAGTCGACTACGGAAAAGTCGAGGAACAGAAGGGCGAAATGCCGGAATACCGGTTTGCGCACTACGATCTTTGTGAGAGAGGAGAACAGAGGTCGTGCTGGGTTACCTGGACCGGCGAAAGACTAAAACAAATCATATCAGACAATTTGCAGGAATCGGCCCTATTTGGTGGGGCTATTGCTGGTAGAGGTCCTCGATACTGCCCATCTATAGAAGACAAGATCACGAGATTTCCAGACGCGGAAAGACACCAGGTGTTTCTCGAGCCTGAGGGCTTGCACACGCACGAGTTGTATGTAAACGGCCTTTCGACGTCACTTCCTCCAAAGGTTCAACTCGAGTACCTGAGATCCGTACCTGGACTCGAAAATGTTGTCATGACGCGTCCCGGATATGCGATTGAGTATGACTACTATCCCCCAGAGCAGCTTGAAGCCTGGCTGGAAGTGAAGCAGTTGCGAGGGCTTTTCTTTGCCGGACAGGTAAATGGGACCACAGGATACGAGGAGGCTGGAGGACAGGGATTCGTCGCGGGCGTAAATGCGGTAAGGACTCAGAGATCGGAAGATCTCTTTTTGTTAGAACGGGATAAGGCCTATACCGGAGTTCTGATTGATGATTTGATAACCAAAGGCGTGGATGAGCCATACAGGTTGTTTACGTCGAGGGCAGAATTCAGGCTTTTGCTTCGCCAGGACAACTCGATTCGAAGACTGGGGCAACTTGCGTGTGAGCTGGGTACACTAACCGAGGAAGAATCGGAACGAGTTGGGAAAAGGCTAGAGGAAGAGGACGATTTAGCGAAACTAGCTGCAAAAGCAAAGATTACTCTAGATAGAGCGAACAGATTGCTTGCGACAGTAGGTGAGTCGAGCGTACGTGAACCACAACGCATAGAAGAGTTGGTAAAAAGGCCTGGAATTGGTTTAAAGGCAGCTGTCCAGGCGTCGGGGAGTCTAATACCAGACCTATCTGCGGATGTATGGACGACCGCTGAGATTGAGCTGAAGTACGCAGGGTATTTAAAACGGGAAAGATCTGCAGTTTTGCAGTTACAAAAAATGGTAGGCTTTGAGCTAGATAATGATTTGCCCTATGATCAGATGTTGAGTCTTTCGACAGAAGCCCGCCAGAAACTCCTTCGGATTAAACCGATGTCGCTTGCTCAAGCAGCAAGAATTCCGGGAGTTTCACCAAGTGATCTGCAGAATTTGGTATCGGAAGTTCTCAAGCGTCGGAAGCCAAACAGCTAGTTCTTTGCTGTTCCACGTGAAACTTCAATGCGGATCCAGATAGCAGTCTGTTCCACGTGAAACAGTGTAACCCATTTTCTTACATACTTCCTTCTTTACCGCTACGCATTGCTATCATATATTCACGATCCTTGCTTCGACATGTTGGTCTGTGTCGTTTTTGCCATGTAAGTTGTTGTTATTTAAGGATTTACGTTAATGGGTAAGGTCGTCGCAATCGCTAATCAGAAAGGCGGCGTTGGCAAGACAACCACCGCAGTCAACCTGGCTGCGTCTTTGGCTGCTGCCGAACGACCAACTCTCTTAATCGATGCAGATCCTCAGGCAAACGCTACTAGCGGTGTAGGTCTCGATAAAACGATCCTAGAGTCGTCTCTATACGACTCCTTGTTGAATGGTGAACCGCTGTCGTCTGTGGTTCAAACCGCAGTAAACCTACCGATGCTAGACGTGGTACCGGCAAGCCAGGATCTTGTTGGGGCTGAGTTAGAGCTAATTAACAAACCGCAGCGTGAATCGGTGATGAAAAAGGCGTTAGCGCCGATAACCGACCAATACAAGTTTGTTTTGATCGATTGTCCGCCGTCTCTCGGTTTGCTAACCCTCAACATGCTGGCTGCAGCAGATTCGGTACTGATCCCAATTCAATGCGAGTACTATGCTCTTGAAGGGCTTTCACAGCTCTTGAACGCCGTACGGCTTGTGCAGCAAAACTTCAATCCGGAGCTGGCTATCGAGGGTGTTCTTCTAACTATGTATGATGCAAGGCTTAATCTCTCTAGGCAGGTAGATATCGAGGCACGGGAGTATTTCGGAGCAAAAGTCTACAATACATCCATTCCGAGGAACGTACGCTTAGCCGAGGCACCAAGCTTCGGTAAGCCGATTATCCTCTACGACGTCCGCTCGGTTGGAGCAAAAAGTTATCTCTCGCTGGCTCAGGAAGTGAACAACAGGGTTGACTCTGCAGTTAAGCCAAGTAACTCCGGAAGCCCGAAAATATGAGTGGTTCAAAGAAACAAAGACTAGGCCGCGGTCTTGAAGCCTTGCTTGGTCCGACAACTGTCGCTGAGGCAAGAGACGCTGGAACTCTGAGGGAAGTATCCGTTGAATCGATCGAGCCAAATCCGTTTCAGCCGCGGCATACGTTCGATCAATCTGCAATCGACGACCTGGCTAACTCCTTAAAGAGCTCGGGTTTGCTGCAGCCCGTTGTCTTGCGTCCAATGCACGCGGGTACATATCAGCTCATCGCCGGCGAAAGACGATGGCGCGCAGCTAAGCAACTGGGCTGGCAAACGATCGGTGCGGTTCTGCGAGACGTCGACGACCGTACT
>JASJCT010000089.1 GCA_030065855.1 Myxococcota bacterium | reverse complement strand
CCCCCAAAGAACTCTGCAGCTCACTGTTCGAAACGTTCGACGTAATCAAGAAAGAACCCAAAAGAATCGCTGGACTCCTTCGTCCCTTTTTTTAGGCCATAAGTCGGTTTATTTATGCGCGGCTATATAATATCTCTACTGTGTTCCTCTGTCTCGTTCGCGCCCCCACCTGCATTTTTGGCCCATGCGAGGCTTCCGCTTGTGTCAGAAGCAGAGCCAGCATTATCTTCGCATGCGCAAAACAAAACCGCACAAACAAAGGCCGCATAGAGATGCAATGCTGGCCCCATTCTCATTCGTTGTATTAAAACACCTATCATCTTTTTCCCTCCTACATCTGCAAATCAATATTTCCACAAGGGATCCCATTCCATTCCTTGTAGTCTCAATAGTAAAATTAGCAAGTTGGATGCCAAGACGAGACGCACTGTAACATACTGAAATTATTAGTTTGAAATTTGAATTGAGGCATTCAATCGTGCCACAGTGGGCCACTGTGGACGGAGACAGTTACTTCCCGCCATCCGGGCCAGGACCGGCGTCGGACGGTGAGGCGATGGTTCGGACCGGGCGAAAGCCGACGAGAGCGATGCGCATATCTTCGGGAATGCTTAGAAGACCAGCCGCGCGACAATTACACCCTTCCATGCTGTATGATCCACCGTGAACGGCACGATTGTCATTCACGCCATAGGGGGCGCCCACGGGATCGGTCAGGTGGTCCTCTGTGTTTTCCGGATTCCATCCGGCCTTCAGTTCATTATACGCCAGGTTCCAACCGGTGGCGATGTCATCCGACCATTCATAAACGTTGCCGAGAACGTCGTACAATCCCCAGGCATTGGGCTGCTTTTGACCCACTGGATGGGATTTGTGGTCGGAATTGTTGCAATACCAGGCGATCGGCTCACTTGTAGCATCTTTGACGCAGTCTACATCGCTTGTCAGGACATCGCCGTTATAGGTCGCGGTCGTAGTTCCTGCCCTGGCCGCATATTCCCATTCCGCTCGGGTGGGCAATCGATACCCCGGACATTCGTATGGATGGGCCTCGAATTTTCTCACGTTTTCCGTGCAGATATAAACATTTCCAGGATCTTTTTTCCCTCCGTGGGCGCACATCCAATCGCCATTCTCTTCAATGAAACCCGGACAGCCTCCACCAACCGTTCCTTCGCAGCTCGATAAATCGTAGCAGGTCTCCAACCCGTCCAGTTCGGACAGCCGGTTGCAAAAGGCAAGGGCCTCGAACCAGTTGGCCGTGGCAAAGGGCAGGTTGGGGTCTTTTCTCGGCTCTGGGTTGGGAAACCCGACCGCCTCCCACTCCCCCTGGGTCACCTCGGTCTTTTTGATCATAAACGGGTGGGTCAGGGTCACTTCCACTTGAATCTCTCCGACCGGGGCTCGACACGGCTCGGTCTCCGGTGACCCCAGCATGAATGTCCCAGCGGTTATCTCACTCCAATATTTCGGGTCTTTTATCGGGTTTTCCGTTATCACAGGCGGCTTATTCTCTCTCCCGCAGGCGCACCAGGCAAAAACGAGCACAAGTAGCATTGCAAATTTCCAGTATAAATTCATTATTGCACTCTTAATAGCTACCACTCAAGCTCGATACGGGCATCGTGTGCCTTCTCAGTAAAATTATTAAACTCTGACGTCGACAACTCATCATACGCCCGGTCTTCGATGCTTCCGTAGTAGTATGGAGAGATCATGTCGTTTTGGCTATCTGTGGGAAACAACTCCCGGATCTCGTCCACGTCCAGACGATAACTGCCGTTGTGCCACAGGTTCCAGAAGAAGTGGAGCCAATCCCATTCCACACCGTAGTGCTTTTCGGCGGATTGGCCGGACGTGTAGCAATAGGTCTCCATGTGTCGCTGGTACCTCGGGCCGCTGCTGTTGGCGGTCACCACCCGAATCGGATTCTGCCACTCCACGATAAACGGTCCCATGGGCACCTTCATATGCTTGTAATAACCGAAAATACCGCTGTCCCCGCTCCTGTGATTGTACGCCGCCGTCGAGATAAAATGCCCCCACCCTTCGGATTCCGCCGCTCTTACCTGTTCCTTGCTCTGCAAGCAGTGGGTAAACTCGTCTGGGTCATCCCCGGACAAGTCCGTGCAATTGCACAATGTCCGCCAATCCCCCAATCCATAGTCGCCGGACTGCCCCCTTAGATTGTAAGCCTTGGCTGCCCCGAGGGCGTGGCCTATCTCGTGACCAATAAGGTACTTCTTTTTGGCGCACCCATCGGTCAGGTTGACCCGCCCTTCGTCGGGATAGGCGATGCCGCCTGTGAATGTGCATCTAGGACCGTCAACTTCCCTTATCCTTAGCGTGTAGTCATCGGGAATCCCTAGCGTATTGGCCATCTTTATAAATCGCGATGCCGCCACGGTGACGAACTGTTCCCAATCGAAAAAGCTACCACCACGATCCGCATATATGGTTCCCAAACTGCCGCCATTATAAGGTACGGTGAAATTGGTGTACCATACATCCAGATGCGTATCATCCCAGTCTGCGTTCTTATAGCTCATCACCCGGATAAACCGACTGCTGCTGCGATAAAACCACGAATACAGCTTGAATCTCCAAGTTGAGGAAAACTCATTCCTTAATGACACCGTTCCTGTACACCCGCTGCTGTTTAGCGTTGAGAATTTCTTTGTCTGCCACTGCCCATTTTTCCATACTTCGATTTTATACCGACCGTGGGGAATCGACTGGTAGGCCCAGTCCGTGTTCGTGAATATGTCTTCTTTGGGCCCGTCCGCGCCAAAACCTCCCGTATCCAGACCGGAATCATTGAACTTGACCTTCAGTCGGGCGCAGATATTGACAGAAAACCAGTACCCACTATCCCGAGTCCCTTCAACTTCTTGTTGAGGTACTAGCACCCGTTCACCGTCTACGTAGGTCACATCCCATGTCAGGCCGTTTTCATCCGCTACTTCCTCAGAAATGCCAGCGCCCACCAGGCCGTGGGGCGCATCGCCGTCTTCGGCTTGTACGGTATATGACGGATCCGAAGACAACACCTCCTTAAACCCGCGCGTGTCTTGCTCCCTTATCCGGCCCAGCACGATGGGGTCGGACTTGGACCGCTCAATTTGCCCGGCTGCGGGTATCTCGAACAGCTGACCGCCGAATTCCCGCATCAGCACGGCTTCGTTAAAAAAAGCCGCCTTTTTGTAGTCTGGTGTAAAAATGTAATAAATCCCCTGGCTCATCTCCGAGCTCTGATGGGGGTCCACGCCCAGCTCGTCTGTCAGGCGCCAATCTGTGATCTCAACGTCGATGCCCGCCTGCAGCACATTGGAAAAACTCTGGAGCGGCAATTGGGTCACGTCTACCTTGAACTTTCGACGCTCATTTGGTTGGAATTCGTAGCTTCCCAGGTCGAGCACAATGCTCTTGTCCATCAGCCCGTCGCAGTTGAGCTTGAAGGCGATGGTGCGCCGTGCCGGCCGGGTCTCGCTCCAGTTGGTTACGGTGAACTTCAGGTGACTGACGGTCTCATCCGCGCTATCGCTCAGCTTGTCCCAGGTGATCTCCACCTCGTCTTTGGGCGCGGCCTCATCTGCCTGCAAGGGCGTCAGCGCAGCCGGTTCTGACGGATCGGACCCAGCCGCAGGAAGGGCTGCTATTTGGTGGGAGATTGCCCCGGGTAAAGGCGCAATTTGTACTCTCTGGGCCGGTATGCTTGCCAGTGGGGACGCCTCGCCCTCTTCAGTCGCTACGCCCTCGGCTTGTACTTCACCCGATTGTAAACGCTCGCCCCCATTTTTATTGAAATCCTGACCCGCGGCCCGGGTCTCAAGGTCGATTTCGTATCCATCGCCGTCGCACCCAAGCAAGCCAACGGCAATCAACACGCTTAAGGCAGCACAGAGGCTATACTTCTTCTCTTCTCTTCTCTTCTCTTCTCTTCTCTTCTCTTCCTTTTCATCGTTTCATCCTCCCTTTTGTCAATCGAGCTTTCAGGTCCCCCAAACCGATGCTTTTCCCCAAGAGCTCCTTACCCCAAACACACACGAACGTTTGATTATCTCCATCATAAAATCAGGAACACCTAATCGACAAGAACTTTTTTGATGCGTTCACAAATTTTTTTTAAATCAAACATATAAATCTGTAAAAATATTACCTTACTGCAACCAGCGATTAAAAATTTTCGATCACGAGCCATCCGCGATGTCGGGAAAACGCTCAGGTCGTGCGTGAACAGCCGGTCAAGTTTTTTTCTAAGCCATTAGCGCGCGGCTGCGCACTGCTTGCTCAATCGCCTTTACAAAGTCGCTCACGGTTTCGATGCCAAAGAGGTCGGCTTCGGTTATTTTAATCGAAAATGACTGCTCCAAGTCCCCGGCCAACTCCAGGAGTTGCACGGATTCCAAGCCCAGATCGCCCACCAAGCGGGCGTCGTCGTTGAGATCCGGTGCCACATCAGGGGCGATTTCCAGGATAAGCTCGTACAAACGCGCGCGGGTGTCGATCATTGATCAGCTCCCTCCTCGACCATGGGAGAGCACTATTCTATCGAATTCGGTAGACCAACATCCGAAAGGGGGTCTTGCAGGTTTGCCCGCGGATGATCACCTGGACCTTGTGCATGCCATTCATGTAAGCGTGGGCTGCAATGCCTGTGATGCGTTTGCGAGATAACTCATACTCAACATCATTCCAGCTCGCTTCTGTTGCGCGTCCCTTGGCTATCTCGGGCATGGGCACCTTGCTGGCGCCTACTGCCCCGGCTAATGCTTTGGCACACGGTATCTCGCCGTCGATCTTCAAGCAGATCTCACCACCAGAGAGGATAATAAAGCGCCAGATGCCTTTGTTGAAATACCCATCTCCTCGCCACGCAACCGCGTGGGGGACCCGGTTCAAGTCCTTGTCGCTCGGGGCCTGGATGGTGGGTATATTGATGCACACGGTTTCTGGGTCGTCACAGATCGGATCCATGGACACGGTCACCCAGATGGGCCGGACCGCACTCCCGAGAGGTCCGGAAATCTCAACGCTGTGAATCTCATCTTCGATCAGCCCCAGGCGAACCTGGAGCCCTTGGCTCAAGGCGTCCTTTAGCGTGCCCACCATGGGTGAATCCACGTGGAGCCATGCAGTCGCCGTGACCGGTTGAAAACTACCGTTCTCTGAGATATCCCCCTCTGGCACCATATCTGGGGCAGTGGTATAGCGCACCCAGATGGCATCCACTGTCCGCAGTTCTCCATTGTCGTAACTCTCTGATCGCTGACCGACCTGCTCGATAAAGGCATTCACCTCTTTGAGCGTGCGGGGCGTCAGGTTGGGCCATTCAGCACCCACGGCGATCCCGCCGTCTGTGCCCATCTTTTCCTCTCGATCAAAGTGCACCTGGAGTCGCAGGGTTCTGCGCGTGCGCCGGGATGCCTCGCACATCAGGCGAATGGCGTGGCCGGTATCTGTAAGAGGCCGCTGTAAATCGATGATGTAGGTCTCGATATTCCCGCCGCTTAAGAGAATGACGACCCGGGCTTCGTCTGGCTGGTCAGCATAGGGGCTCGCCGTGGACTCGGGATTTCGCTCCCGCACCATAACCCCCATCACCACCCCCTCGACCCAGGCGGTGGACAGGCGACCGTCAATCGATCGCAAGGGCAGCAGGGTAACGTCGTCAATGACGTTGCCCTCATTCTCCTGGACCTGATAGGTGATTGCCACGGGCAGGGTATGGGCGAGCGCATCTCTCAATAAACCGACCTGAGCCAGCTTTCGATGGGCGATCGACAGGTCGCCGTCCAGGTTTGTGATGTAGGCAATGCCCACCGTGTTGGACGCGTGGGGCGCGAGAATTTTAACTTCGACCCAGCCGCTCGATCGCGTCTCAAGGGCGCTTACAAATCCGTGTAGTGTTGGCATGGCTCTGTTCCTTTCTCCGTGGGCGTCGTCCTACGGGTTCGCCCAAAAGGCCGATTTTGGCAGGACGGTGCCCATGAGGAGGGTGTTGATCGTGGTCACGCTGACATCTCCCGCGATGGTGATGCCGCGGGTATCGATAAAACATTCATTAAAATCGATCTCGACGATGCCGCGCCCCTCAAATTCGGTCGGGATTTCAGGGAAATCCCAATCTAGCGATTCGAGGTAGGACGCGACTTCTTCGGGATCGATGTCCTCTTTTTTGTCTTTTTCATTGTCTCCGGAGAACCCTTTCATCTCGACGGAAAAGTTCACATCCCCGTTTGGCGCGGTGGAGACACTTAAAACAATGCCGCCTTCATAGCTGGCGTCCACATCGCCGACACAGCCGCCCACGTGCACCACAGCTGTTCCTTCTACCCAAATATGGCCTTCGTCGATGCCGTGATCCCCTGGGTCGGCGAGGCTCATGGTGGGTCTGTGCAGGGTAACCGAGTAACCGCTGACCGTTGGAGAGGGCAGGCTTGGCACCTGGTCGCAAGCCGCGTCCAGGCGGCGCTGGCACTCCACGTGACCGATGCCGGTCGCCACCATGGCAGTGCCCACAAAGCTGTCAGGGGTGTCACAGGGTTCGCCGGGTTCGTCTTCGATGAGCAGTACCAATGTATCGCTGTTGATGGTCATTGGCACAGCCTCGTCAATGGGAAACTCCCCTGTGCTCTCAAGGGGAATGAGTCCCCAGGTGGTGTTCGATACAAAGTCGGCAATCGCCACTTCCATGCGGGTCTGCACCTCCACGGCACCGGGCAGCTCCCGTTCCTGGTTGCCAAAGCCGTTGATGCGCGTGGCCACTTCGCCCGGCATGAAAATGTCGATGAGGGCGGCATAGCTCGGTGCACTGCCTGACCAGACGAGGTCAACCGAGACATCGCCACTGGTCACTGACTCGACATCGAGAATAACCGTGCGCACGCCCCCCTCCTCCTGGTCGACGATGGGTATGTCCACGGTGATCACCATGGTGGCTTCGTGCTCGAGCACTGCGGGCATATCTGTGGACCAGATCTCCATGGTGCCGGGAATGTTGACCCGCAGGGTGGCTGGGTCTGGCACTTCTACCGTGATCGGGTTGGTATCTGTATCTTCGGTCCTCACGGTAAAGCGTTTCTGCCCTTCCGTGGTCAGTTGCATTTCGTGAAATATGTGCAGGTCTGTGTTTTCCGCGTACATTTCGTGGATGGGCCCTTCGAACACGGTCGGCGTGAGGTCGAGCTCGCCGCCGCTAACGGAAATCCCCAGATCATCTGGATCCAGGTCGCCGACCAGAATTTCGAGCCAGGGCGGATCTGCTGCAGAAACGCCTGTGGTGCCGGGGATCTGAAAGCTCACGCCGTAGACAATGGGGTTAAGGCCGTCAAAATCCTGCACCGTTACCTCCACGTGCGCGTGTAGGGTGAGCACTGTTTCCAGATCAGTCGCTGTAAACCCCATTGATGAGACATGGTCATCATCGTCGATCAGATAGGCGTGGACAGTCACCAGGTAGTCGCCCACTGGAATATCTGTCTCGTGGTAAGCTTCGATGACCGGCGCGGTCTCAGATTGGGCAATGGTGGCGCGCAGCAATCTCGACATGGTGGTATCGGGCAACTGGACAGCATATTTGTAACACGATGTCAGCGACATTGATCAATCCTCCACTCTGAAGTGCAACTGTTTGATCCAAGGGTGATGGATCTGCCCGGCTTTGAATGCTTCGTAGGTGCCCCGGGTGTGATAGGTCAGGCTGCCGCGTTCGAGCTTGCCGAGCTCGTAAAGGGTTGGCACAATGGGATGCAGGTGCGTGTATTCGGGCAGTTGCTCCACGGTCAGTGCATCGGTTTTCTTTGCTTTGCAACCCAGTCCCAAGGTGTCGAACAGTAGCGTTGCCCGCTCCTTTGGAGATTTGGGGATCTTAACAGGCGTGCCGTCTGGCACTGCCTGGCAAATTTCTTTGCGCAACCGGGCCCGAAGTTTCACCATCCGGTCGACAAGGGGCTGGGGAAACCCCAATGTGCCGCGGATGTGCTTTTGTAACTCGCGGGAGAGGACATAGCCCATATCCTCGAGAACCAGCAGCGGATTGATCAGGACCATGCGGTTCAATACCTCATCCTCGTTGAGCCGCGCCAAGATAGTCGGCAGATGGGCGACCAGATCCTCGTGGGTATCGAGCTTTTGTTTTGTCTTCCCCTTACCTTTTTTAGGGGCCTTGGGAGGGGATTTTTTCTGTTTGGGTCGGGTCATGCGATACCTCTGCTTTCAATGGTTGATAGGTAGAGGGCCCGGGTTTTACCGCGGCGGATCTTGCCGTTCGAGGTCCGCGGCAGGGTGCCGGGATCCCATACGGCCACATCCCGCGGGCCAAGGCCTGTGCGCTCGCGCACGCTGCGCGTCACAGCCTTGGCAATGTCATCGTCGGAATGGGTTCGCATCTTGGATCGCTCCACAACGATGACGGCGCACTCAGTGCCTGTCTCTGGGTCGGGAATCGAAAATGCCGCACTGCGATAGCGGGCACCGGGAATCCCCAGGGCAGCCTGTTCAAAGGGCTCAGGCGCGTAATTGCGACCGCGTATGACCAGCACGTCCTTTTTTCTCCCGTAGATAAACAGCTCCCCGTCGTAGAGAAACCCTAGATCTCCCGTATCAAGCCAGTCCTTTGAAATCTCGGGCTCTCCCTCGTACCCCAGCATGAGCGAAGGCCCACAGATGTGGATCGCACCCAAGGAGCGCTCTGGCAAGGGGGATCCTTCAGGTCCGCGGATCGACACCTGAAGCCCGCCAACGGGTGGGCCCACGCTCGCCAAAATGAGGCCGTCAGTGTCGGGGGCAGGCTCGGCAAGTCCTGCATCTGTCAACGCACGCCTGCTAAAGCACTCAAAACGCGGAGAGCGGGCGACCGGGCTGGCCGTCACGATCAGGCCGGCCTCTGCCAGGCCATAGACCGGTGTCAATGCGGTTGCGTCCAGACCCGTGGATCTCATGCGGTCAAAAAAGCGCTCGCACACGCTCTGGGTCACGGCTTCGGCGCCGTTTAAGATCAACTTCCAACAGGACAGATCCAGTTGGGCCAGGTCCTCGTCACTGATCCGGCTCGCGCAGTAACCAAACGCAAAATTCGGGGCCGGACTCACGGTCACGCGATAGGTCGAGATAGCGCTGAGCCACGTATGGGGGTGGGCCATAAACACCTCTGGCGGAATGAGGATCAACTCGGCCGCGTGTACCAGAGAAGTGAACACACAACCGATAAGGCCCATATCGTGATACAGGGGCAGCCAACTCGCACCCACGTGTGTGTGATGATGCTCGGGCAGGGCAGAGATAATGAGGGAACGGATGGCGTCCACGTTGGCCAATATTTGGCGATGGGTGAGGCGCACCCCCTTTGGCGCATCTGTGGTGCCAGAGGAAAACTGGATCAGCGCCACGTCGTCTGCATCGGCTTGTCTGGGGGCCACTGCTTGGCTCGGCAACACATCCAAGCTGACGACCCGGGCATCGAGATCCATGGCCTCGACGAGGGACAAGTAGAGATTGTGAACAACCACCACCGAGCACTTGGCCCGGCGCAACAGGTCAGCTGTGCGCTCGCGCCAGGCCTCTAAAACGCCCAGTTGGAATGGGGGATACATGGGGACTGGCACGGCACCAAGCCCGAGTGCACCAAAAAATGCATCGTAAAACGTGGGGGATGTTCTGAGTATCAGTGCCACCCGATCGCCTGGGCAGACCCCTGCTGCCGCCAGTGCAGTTGCTGCGCGGTTTGACCGATCAAAAAGATCCGCGTAGGACAGCCACACACCTTCTTGGGAGGTATCGATAAATCGCACCCCCTTGTCAGACCTGGCAGCCCGCTGCATGGCAGTAACCAATGTCTCAGAGGTATCCATCACCCCATCTCCGCAAGCATCTCGTGAAGATCGCCGCTCGGCACATCCCGATCCACGGCATACCTGGCCAATCGCAGGAGCGCGGTTTGGGGCGCACCGCTCGGCAATGACGTAAGCACCTCTTGTGCGCGTTCTGATGCGCGTATCGCCTCTTGTCGAACCCGGTCAGTAGCGTTGGTCGCCGCAATGACATCTTTGACTGCCATTGGATCGATGGGTTCAGCGCTTAGCAGCTCAGCTAGCCGCTTGGCAGCAGATGGTTCACTGCCCAGGGCGGCCTGGACAGTGACCCCCCAGATGCCGTCCCCAATGTCAGCCAAGAGCACGTCTGCAGTTGCATCTGTCGCCCCTTCTATTACCCTGCATTCATCCACAAGGCTGTAGGCCAGTGCCAGGTTTTCACCGTATTCAGAGAGCGGACCAATCGCGGCCAGTGGTGCCCCGGCCACACTGGCGCCCAGGTGACACGGCAGGGCGCCCAGGGTCCCTGTGATCAGTCGCAGGGTCTCAAGAGCGGTCGTGCGCTGGGCCTCAAGATCAAAAGCCCGGCGCTGCTGCTGAATCCGGCCCTGGACGGCGCGGCTGATAGCCTCGGCGAGCTGTGCTGTGGCACCGGTCCCAGTTCTGCTGGCCAACTCGTACCCCTTGGCCAGTAAAAACTCGGCCACCAGCAGGGTGAATGCATTGCCGTCGGCAGTTATCTGGTCTGATATGCTGGCATGGGCAAACATCGAGAGGGCGCCGAGTTCCACAGCTGCGCCTACCTCTGGCACGCCAGGGGCGTTTGGATCCCCAAACTGGGCGCTTAAAATAGTGAGGAGCGACGGTCGAAAGGGCGTGCTGCCCGGGCCGATACGCCCTACCCCCAGCCGTGCGAGGAACGGCCAGTCCTTGCGTACCGTGCGGTTGAGCAGATCCGCGACCCGAATGAGCAGGCCCTGGACGTCGATGGATTTCGGCAACAGCGGACCGACCTCCTGCAGCAGCTCACCCTGCCCTGCTTCGTCGATGGCATCGGGAACGAGGACCAAGCGCCGGGCAATGCGATGGAGCGGTCGCTCACTTTGAAACGTGCTGCTCAGGGCCTTCCAAACCATGCGATAGCGTCGGCCTGAGTGGCGGCCGGATTCGAAGTAGCCAGCAAAGCGCTGGGCCAGCCTCAGGGAATAGTCGTCGCCGCAACGGGTTCCGTCTGAATGACGCGCCAAAGTACGCCGTATCGTATCTGCGGCAATGCGGCCTGACTCGAGGGCATAGCTGATTCCCTCCCCGGTAAACGGACTGACCAACCCGGCCGCATCCCCCACCAGCAGCATCCGGCCCTTTGCCGACCGTTCTGGATCAAAGTCAAAGCGCAGGGGCGCCCCCATCAGGGTACCGGTAAGTGACATGGCTGCGAATCGATCATCGGATCGTAACCGTTCTAGAAAGCGCGCCATTAATTGATTTATGTTTTCCCCCTTGACCCGCTCGAACAGGCCAATGCCGATGTTCGCCGTGTGCGGGCCTGTGGGAAACACCCAGCCGTACGAAGGCAGGAGCTTGCGATCCGTCGCATCCTTGAGGAGCAGGTAGAATGCCATGCGATCATCAAGTCCGCTGATACCTTCGTAGTACCCCCGGATCGCAATGCCGAGCGCCTTGTCAGGCGCGGATCGGAGGCCGGCCCTGCGGGCGAGATGCGAGGTGGCACCGTCAGCCGCCACGATGGCACGCCCGCGAAAGGTCATCGGCTCCCCCTTTGAATCCGTTGCGATAACCCCCACAATCGCCCCGTCCTCGATCAGTGGATCGCGCACGCGGACGCGCTCGAAAAGCTCGGCGCCAGCACGGGTCGCTTGTCGACAGATGGCCGCATCGAGCATGCGTCTGGGGATCGTGAGCGCTTCAGTGCCGGGATACCGATCGAGGGGAAATGGAAAGTCGCGGCTCCCCTTGCCCTGCATGTGGACTGCGACACCCCGGATGACGTGGACATAAGGGATCTCGTCCAGCACCCCCATTTCCCGCAGCAGCTTGACGCCGGAGCGGGTAATGCCGTCGCCGCAACTCTTGTCCCTGGGAAAGGACCGGCGTTCCAACAGCGCTACCCGGAGCCCGGCAGTTGCCAAGTGGTACGCAGCTGACGCACCCCCAGGGCCTGCACCCACGACCACGACATCAAATCCCATCACGCCACCCTCGCCACTGCGAATTCGGCGATCCGCTGAAAAGATTTCTTATCCGGGCTGTCTGGGAGTTCATCACTGGCTGCAACAGCTCGGTGCGCCCGATCAACCGCCATCTGACGCACCTCATCCACTGCACCAGATCCCAGTACAATATCCCGGATTTCCATGTGCTCGGCCGGCGTGAGTCCTTCCCGAGACAGGATGTCGCTAAGGCGCGGCCCATATGCCGGGGTTGCAAGGGTCATCAGCACAGGCAGGGAATAGACCCCTGTGTCGATGTCGTCTCCCACGTCCTTTCCCATGGTAGCGGCGTCCCCGGTCAAGTCGAGGACATCATCGACCAACTGGAAGGCCAGCCCCAGGTGTTCGCCATACTGGAACAGCACTGGCGTGCGGGTTTCCGCATCCCTGTGCAACGCGGATCCAAGACCAAGGGCCAGTTGAAAGAGGCTGACGGTTTTAAGGGTCAGGATAGACAAGTATTCCTCTTGGGAGAGGTGAACATTGTAATTGTTTTCGGTTTCGCGGGCCAATCCCGTGTGAAGGTCGTCCGAGGCCTTTCCTGCTTGCAGCACAGCTTCGTCACCCAAAGAAGTCAACAATCGGCCGGCACAGGCAAAAAGGTGGGTGCCGGCCAAGACCGCGATATGGCTGCCCCAGCGCGCATTCACAGACAGGTCGCCGCGCCTGCGGTCAGAGCGATCGATCACGTCGTCATGGTGCAGGGATGCCACGTGGATCAGCTCGACCGCTGCAGCTGCCTGCACCGCAGCGTCATCGTCGGTATCTGCCGCGAGCAGGGTCAGGGCTGGACGCAATCTCTTTCCACCGCGGGACAGCAAGTACCCCGCCACTTCATCTATCAATGCATCCCCCGTCTGCACAGCCCCCTGGATACAGTCGTTGACACGGGCGAGCCCCTCGGCGATTGTCTCCCCCCACAGCGGCGTTGATTTCATACGTCGATATCAGCCGCCTTGCAGAATTCGGCAAAGACCTTTTGCAGCCGCTTGGACTTGAGTGCTCCGTCTGCGTACTTGGTCATCTCGTTGTAGCCGTCGTGCAGGCTTTGGGACTTGCGCGCTTGCACTGCCAAGTCGCCCTTGTGATAGGCGTCCAGCACGGTGAGCTTGCCCGTGGCAAGGGCGGCAATGGTCTCGGGATAGGTGGCACCCCGACCCACGATCGGCGCGTTCTTCTTGCTCGGCCGCGGGTTGATACGAACCTTTCCGTCCCGAACATCGACCACCACCATTCCCATTCCAAACACCCCAGCGCTCACTGCCTGGCCGTTGTATGTTTTAACCAGTTCACCATATGCGTCGGGCAAATCCGCCCGAAAGGCCTCCAGTGCATCGTGTGCGAACTTCTCGACTAGCTCCTGGCCATTATCGCCTTTATCTATTTTTTTATAACTCGGCATGGTTTCTCCTGTTCATTGCTAGATTGCGTTTACTGCATCCACTGCATCGACCCGGCCCGCACCCATTTCATCCACGGTGGCACCGATATCGACTGCTGTATCCATCAGAGTTCTTTTGATATCTGCAGGCGTGGCAGCTGGATTCTTCTCCAGCATGAGCGCACACAGCCCGGCAACGTGTGGGCACGACATGCTCGTACCGCTGGCATCGATCCAGTCGGCATCGATGGGATCGGCATTGCCCAGCATATCGCTGCCCGTGGTTGCGCGCACGGATCCGATATCCACGCCAGGCGCGGTCACATCTGGTTTGCTCCGGCCATCTGGTGTGGGTCCAATACTGGAAAAGTCAGCCATTGCATCGCCGTCGTCACTGGCGCCAATTGTAATGGCTTCGCGGGCATTGCCCGGGCAGCCGATATGAGAGTCGTATTCAGAGCAGGTATCGTTGTTGGAGTTCCCGGCGCTCACGACAAAAACCAAGCCACTGTTGTTGACCGCGTTGTCTGCAGCCTCACACAGCACGCACTGGCCCTCTGGGCAATCCCACATGCCGTCCGCGTGGGTCCAGCCCCAGCTGTTGCTGGCCACATCCACGCCCTGGTTGACCGCCTCCTGGATGCCTGCCACCGCAATTGCCGGGCTCGATGACCCGAATTGATCCATTATTTTAATGTCGTGGATCGTGCACGCAGGCGCAACGCCCCTGCGCCCCCCGTCCCGGCTGCCGACCACGCCGGCACAATGGGACCCGTGGCCGTGAAAATCGCCGACCCCTTCCCCCAGGCCGGGATCTGGTGCGGGCTGACTGCCCATGGATCCGGCCAAGGCCGCGTGGTTAAAGTCCACGCCCGTATCCAAGACAGCGACGTCAATCCCATTGCCCGTGTACCCCAGCGAACTCTCGACATCGTCGGCGCGAATCAGCGGTCGACTCACGTCCAGATTGGCGACAAACGCCCGCTTGTCGTGATTGATGGAGTTCACGTCCCTGCGTTGCGCCAGGCGAATGATATCCGCTTCACCCGCTTCGATCACCAGGGAGTGGGTGAGCCACATTTCCTTTTTAACCGGAACCCCCCGGCTCTCGCAGTTCTCTTTTAAACGGGCTGTGGCCTTTTCCCCGCGGATGCGCGCTCTCCGCCGCCGCTCGATGGCGGTCACTGCCGGTGGGGAGATCTTGGCCTTGTCCACCACCCGGGCTTTGAACGCCTCAGCGGTTTTTACGTCCTGACGCAGACCGCTTTTCAAGTTGACCATAACGCGCGCAGGACACGCATCTTGATCCATCTTCATGAGTTTTTCAAACTCGTTCTGACGGCGCGCGTATAGGACTTCGCGGAGCACGACGCGGTCCAGCTTCCCGATCACATCGCCCCCTGCCTCGCTGCGCAGGGCCTCTAGTTCTCGGGCCTCGCGCTTTCGGTAGCAATCGTTGTGTTCTCGGCTTTGATCCATTTCTATCTCCTGTTTTGTAGGATGTTCGCCCGTTCATCCAATTCGATGCTCTTTACATTTTTATGCTTGCCAAGCGCGGTGAGCACCGTCGGTCCCACGCGCGAGGCCACGGTGTTGGCCAGAGGCAGCAGTTTGACCTCAGACCCGGCGTCCAGGATCAGCTGGACCACTTCTTCGGCGTGCTCGTTAAAGCGCGTTTCAAGCTCACGCATGCGTGCACCCCCTGGAGCGAGGTCGGTCTCGAAATCCATTGGAACCAGGCGCACCAATACGTTCACCTCTCCGTCAGCGGCCATTCGACGCATGACCGCGTGCGAACATTTACCAAAGCATTGGGCGTCCATATCGCCCCTCACATCACCTGCCATCATAGACGGCTCTGTCACTGAAATAGGCTAAATACCTAGCCTCCAGGGCACTGGTTTGTCAAGTAAATTTGCCGTGACAGGGAGAAAAAATTCACCATTGAATGTTTTTTTATGCAGCATTTTTGCAGCATCGGGGGTCACAACACGCAGCGATAAAAGCCACCCTGGGGTTGGGGGTTTAATGGCGGGTCGGTTTTGGAGCAGTCGCGCAAGGCTGTGGGACAACGCGGGTGAAATGGACAGCCCACAGGGGGATGGATGGGAGACGGGGGCTCACCCAAGAGGGGTAACGGCCGATCAGATAGTGCCTGACCGGATCTTGCAGCTGATAGCAGCGCCTGGGTATACGGGTGTTTGGGATCGGTAAACACCGCGTCCCTGGGACCCAATTCGACAATGCGCCCCAGGTACATGACCGCCACCCGGTGCGCTATGTTTCTCACCACTGCCAGGTCGTGGGAGATGAACAGGTAGGCCAATTGCAGGCGCTCACGCAGATCGATGAGTAAATGAATGATCTGCGCTTGAATGGAGGCGTCGAGAGACGACACTGGTTCATCACACACGACAAAATCAGGGCCGAGCGCAATGGCCCGCGCAATGGCAATGCGCTGGCGCTGCCCGCCGGAAAATTCATGGGGGAAGCGGCACAGATCGTTAGGGCTGAGCCCTACCTGATCGCATATCGCCGCCACCCGCGCTACTTTGTCACCAGGGTTCACAATACCGTGCACGACAAGGGGATCACCGACAATATCGCCCATGGTCCTGCGCGGGTTGAGGCTCGCAAACGGGTTCTGGAAGATCATCTGCATCCGACGCCTCAGCCCGATGAGCACAGCGCCCCGAGCCGCTCTCACATCCACCCCGTCAAACAGGATGTGCCCTGCGCTGGGCATCACCAATCGGATCAGTGCGCGGCCGCAGGTGGTCTTGCCGCATCCGGATTCACCGACCAGCCCCAGGGTTTCGCCCCTTGCCACCTCGAAGCTCACACCGTCTAATGCCCGGATGTGAGGGCGCGCACCGCGTCGCCAACCCGTGCGCACGGGAAAATATTTTTTAAGTCCCTGCACTTGGAGCAGCGCCCTGGTATCGCGCCTGGTCATCGGTCCCACCCGTTGGGACAGACGTCTGGATCGTTGAGCCAACACCGGGCCATATGGGCTGTACCAGCCACCTGCTCTAGGTTGGGGTGCTCGGTGTGACATATGGGCTGACAAAACGCACAACGGGGATGAAACACACATCCGGTTGGCAGGTCCTCAAGGTTAGGTACTTGGCCGGGGATGGGCTCAAGGGGGACAACGGTTCCGTCCAAATTGGGAATCGAACCGAGCAGTCCCAGTGTGTAAGGGTGCCGGGATGTTGCTAGCAGTGTCTCAGTTGGGGCCACCTCTACTATCTCACCGGCGTACATCACCATGACCCGATCGACCACGCTGGGGATAACGCTCAAGTCGTGGGTGATAAGCATGACAGCCAGGCCCAGATCCCTCGCAAGTGCCCCGAATAGTGCCAGGAGTTGCACCCGCATCACAGGGTCGAGGTTTGTGGTGGGTTCATCTGCAATGAGCAGCTTGGGCCTCGTCACGAGCGCCATGGCGATCAGCACCCGCTGCTGCATGCCGCCGGAGAGCTGAAAGGGATACTCTGCTAGCCGTTCCTCAGGGGATGGCAGGCCCACCTGTCGCAGCATTTCAAGCGCTCGCAGCTCAGCCACTTCTAATTCGATGTCAGCGTGGACCAGGATGGCCTCTGCGATCTGATCCCCAATGCGGCGCACCGGGTTCAGGCTCGCCTCTGGATCCTGAAACACTATCGACATCTCATTGCCCCGGATTGTGCGCAGGGCCCGCTTTGAAAGCAACAACAGATCCTGTCCTTCAAAGAACACGCGGCCGCCAGATATGCGACCCGGCGAAGGCACCAACCCAAGCAGTGACAATGCGGTCAGCGACTTTCCAGATCCAGATTCCCCAACCAGCGCCACTGTTTCTCCAGGGGCAATGTCAAACGAAACATCCCTCACAGGGTAGATAACACCGTTGTCCGTACTAAAAACCGCGGTCAGGTGGTGTACCTGGAGTAGCTTTTGGCTCACTTTTTTCGTCCATGGCGTTCGAGGAGCAACAATGCACAGGGGAAGAATACGACAGCGGCGATAAACGTGCTGCCAATACCCCAAATTGCCAGCATTCCCAGGCTCTTCAAGCCTTGGTTATGGGAAATCAGGCTGGAGCCAAACCCGATGCCAGTGGTCAGAGACGCGAGGAGCGCGGCCATGCCGGTCGTGCGTATGACTGTTAAGATTTCACCAGGTCCTTCGTCCCGGTAGCGGTGGTAGATATGGACCGCGTTATCAATACCAATCCCAATGATGCTCGGTACGACAATGAGATTGAACATGTTGAGTTCCATGTCCCATGCGCGCATGATAGCGACAAATACCCCCATGCCGATGCCGAGTGGGAGTGCAGCGATGGCGGTCTGCCGGATACTTCTAAAATCGAATAGTAAGAAAATGAAAACCACAGCAATGGCCATGATGAGCAGCGGTCCGCCATCAGCCAGGATGAGGCGATAGATCCAAGCGATAATAAGGGTCTCGTCCGCCATGTCGTGGGAGATGCCGGCGGCGGATATTTTTTTTGAAAGTGCGGTGAGCTCGTCCTCCCAGGCAGCGGCTTTGTAGTCCGCATCGTTGCTCTCGTTGGGCCAAATATAGACGATGAACCCCTCCCCATCGCGGGTCGTCATCCGACGCCTCAGGGACGTGGGGATATCCTCCAATCCCCACGGTTCGGTTTGAACCATTTTTCGCGCCTGAGCGAGCTGGCGAGCCCGGTTGCCTTCTTTTTCCTCGACCTGATTCAGCTTGGGATCTGACAGCACAGCGCGAAGTTCGGCGATATGCGTTCGGGCTTCATTCGACGTGTTTGGCATTAGATCGCCGATGGCAAACACCCTGCCGATACGGGAATTGGTGCCGTCTGGTAACCCGGCCTGTTGTTGGGTCTTGGCCATGTCGGCGATGACCGCTGCGTCTTCGAGGGTATCTGCAATGACCACGGCTGGATTAAACTCTATGCCCAGGTTGGCGTTTACGTAATCGAGAAATCGCGTGGCAGGGGACGCACCCCTTAAAAACCTAAAATCGTTCTTAAAAGGAATCTTCCCAACGCTAGCAATGCCGAATACAGCCACAGCGCCAATGCAAATAACGGTAATTAAAGCGGTGCGCGAGGGCACCCTTGCCGTAGCGTGGATATTACTCGACTGCACCTGGTCCACCCGCTTCTCTTTGCCCGCGGCCATTACCATCAGGAGCGCTGGGAGGAGCGCAAAGCTGGCAGTCAAGGTAAAGATCACGCCGATGCCTGCAATCAGACCAAACTCTGAGAACCCCCTGAAGTCGGCAATGACAAAGGAGACAAAGGTCCCGGCAGTGGTGAGGGCACTTGTCAACGCTGGCGGGAGCGTACCAGAGACAGCCCGAATCACAGCACCTGGGCCGTCCACCCCTTGCCGCCGACGTTCCTGCTGAAAACGAATGAAGATATGCACGCCGAAATCAATGCCGAGCCCGATGAGAACTGCCACCAAGAAGCCAGTGATGATATTGAGTTGGCCGATGATCACTCGGGCCATGGCAAAGGTCCAAACAACCCCGGCGACGAGTGGCAGACCGATGATGACCGGGGCCAGTAGGCTGCGGGTGAATACAGCGACCACAATCGTTCCGAGCACGAGGGCCAGTATCGAGGCGTTTCTCAAATCTCGGGTCATGGTGTGGTGTTGTTCCTGAATGATGTCGAGATTGCCGGCGGTTTTGACATGGATGCCGACTTTCTCAGGAGCCAACCGGTCTACCTCGCGCTTAATCGCGGTGAGCAGCGCCTGGCCTGCGGTCATGTCTGAAAATTTTATCGCAGGCACCACGAGCATAAAGACATAATTACCGTCCTTACTGACCAGCACTTTATCAAAGGGCAATTTGCCGCGCTCGGTTTCGACGATGGTATCCACAGCTTTCCAAGCAGCTTCGAGCTCGGCCTTTTCAGCTGCAGCATCCAGGTGCAAATGCATTGGGTTTGCCTGCCACTTGGCCGTTTCAACCGCGTGTTTTACTGCCCGTGTGAGGTCGGTCAGGGTCGGCGTGTCCATGAGCCAGAGGCCCCGATCTACGAAAAACTGGGCTGGCAATTCAAAGTCAACCGAACGGATAACCTTGATTTTCTCAATATGTTGTGCAAGCTCGCGACCAAATGCCAGACGCGCATCCATTGTCTTCCCCCCCCCGATGGCCAAGACGATTTGTCGCGTGCCCCCTGTGCGTTCGCGCACGGCATCTGCGTTTTCGACCTCCGAGGCTCCTTTAGGCAGGAGTGCCTCATAACTCGCGTCAAATACCATGCCGCTCGCAACCCCTGCCGCAATGACCGTAAGGACGAGGCCTCCGGCGAGAAAGTACCAGGGGCGTTTGACTTGTAACTGACCGAGCCGCGCGGCCGCGTCAGAGAGTTTCATCGCGATTGCCTCATGACGCAATCATCCTATCCAACCGGGTTGGGTTTGAAAATAGGGGGAATGAGATACCGAGTCTATTTTACCCCATCACGCCACAAGTTTGACCCACCGGCGATGACGAGGCCCGCCTTCGCATTGGCTCGGACAAGCTACGGCGGGGCCCGCCTTCGCGTTTGCTCGGACAAGCTACGGCGGGGTTATCGAGCTTTGAGGTGGATTTCGATAATCGAAGATCCCGCCGTAGGCCCGGCGGAGGCGGACACGTCAAAACTTGATATATCTTATGTCTAACTGGACATGCAGGACCTGTCGACGATGTTGCGAGGTGGCTTAAATCCTGCGGTGGTGATGGTTAATTCTGGTGCATTTTCCATGAAAAAATCAGCAGTTGCCGGTTGGTTGCCCAGAGACATGGAATCTTCCAGAACTGCTTGGTTTTCTTCGTCTAGCTCCCTCGCGAGCCGCGTTAGATACACTGTGGGGGGATAGCTCGCCAAGTCGCTCAATACCTCGTGCATCAATTCATAGGCAGCCCCTTTGTCCTCCCCATTGATGCTCAGCTGGGTAGCCCGGCCTACCGACGCGTGTGCTCCGAGAATGCAGATGCTTTCGAGATAGCTGTTGATTTCAGATTCAATCCGGAGCAGGTGCTCAAAGCTGACAAGATGGGCCTGAGGGATGATGAGGTCTGGGTTGGCTTCGAAGGGAAAGGTGGCCGGCCCATCTAGGGTTTCAGGCACCTTAAAGTGGGAATTACACACCCAATTGTAGAGTTTTTCCGCGCGATTCCGGATGCTTATGGCCTCTTCAATCACAGTCGATGCGTACGTGGTATCGGTAATTTCTCCCAAAACCGCTAGGTTAAGGGCCTTGGCGGTAAATAGGTCAATCTGCCTATCGGTTACAGCCAGTTGGCCACACCGGTGTGCATACATCGAGATGCCTTTGATTGCATAGAGCACCAGGTCTTGCAACGCCTTCATTTGATTGATTTTTTTCTTAAGGGCAGGATCGCTTAGGGTGAGGGTGATTTCATCTAATTGAAGGCTGGCGATGGTCGCGTTCATTCACTTTCCCCTTTCCAGATGGGTGCGTAATCTTTTCCTCGATATTTATGAAAGCAAATATGAGGCCGGAATTTTATGGGCGCAGGAGTACCTTCATTGCACCAGCCTGTTGGGCGTGTTCAAAGGCTTTTATCCCATCGCATAAGGGGTAGATCGCTTCGATGAGCAGCGTGGGATCAATTTGGCCGCGCCTGAGCAGTCGAAGGGCCGGGTCAAAAGGACCACACCTGGATCCTACAACAGTGACTTCATCGACGACCAGGGATGAGAAATCGACCTCAATAGCACTTCGATAGGTGCTCTTTAGAACTACCGTGCCCCTGGGACGCACAGACGAGACTGCGAGTGCATATCCCGAGCCGTCCCCGGTTGCTTCCACCACCACATCCATCGATCGGCTGGGAATCGACGTCGCATCCTGGACCGCGATGCCTTGATGTTCCAGGAGCGCTTTTTGCCCGGGGTATTTGACCACGACTTTCAAATCACAGGCTGTCAGGCCGAGTACCTGGGCGATGATCTGACCGAGTCGGCCACCACCAATCAACAGGACCCGATCTCTCGGGCCAATCATCACTTGTTCTGCAATACGGCAGGCAGCGGCAATGGGCTCGACAAAGACCGCTGCCTCGTCTGGAACATCATTTGGCACTGGGTGAAGATTGCGGATGGGTAGGGTCAAGAAATCGGCAAATACACCGTCTCGATTGACAATCCCGAGGACTGAACGTTGTTCGCAATGGGTTGGAAAAAGGGCCCGGCACTGCGCGCACCCACCACAAGCGACGTTGATTTCACCGACCACGCGCTGCCCGACCAGGGACGCATCGCCAGGTGCGGCCACGACCTCGCCGACAAACTCGTGACCCAAAATACCGGAAAACAGGGGGTAATATCCCCTGGCCAGCTCGATGTCAGTGCCGCAGATCCCAGAGAGGCGGACTTTAATGAGTGCCTCGTCTGGGGTAGGGCTTGGTATGGGCAGACAGCGAACACTAAGGCTTTGGTCTTCTAACCAAAGACCGGTCATGTCGCAATGCTGTGTCATGGACCGACCCTACCCCAACCCAATGGTTTATGCCACTGGGGAGGGTTTGTTGCTACGAATGCTTGAATTATCGGGTCGAAGCATCGAGGTGTTCACTCAGGAAAAGATCCATTTCTTGAAACAAGCGGATTCGATTCCGCTCGTTCGAAAGGTGATGGGTCCCGTCTTCGAGTTCTATGTATTTGTATTCCTTCTGATTATCTTCCAAGGCCTTTGCCATAACTCGGCTTTGATCCACTGGAACGGTGAGATCATTCTCTCCATGGACCAGCAAGATGGGAATTTGGATTTGATCTGCCCGGCGCCGCGGTGAGTTTTCCTTTAATTTGGCGCTGTCATCCCCGAACAGGGCCTCAATTGCCTTGTAGTTGGCATAGAACCATTTTCCGTCACGAAACCCCTTCAGATCGCTAAACCCTGCAAAGCTGACGGCACACGTGAATAGATCCGGGGTCTTTACGGCACCCATCAGCGCGGCATAGCCCCCATAGCTTGCCCCCACAATACACATCCTGTCCTTGTCGGCGATGCCCTGGTCGATCAGCCAATTTGCTCCGTCGGTGAGATCATCTTGCATTTCCTTGCCAAAGCCCTCAAACGCGGCCATCTTGAATTTGCGGCCATACCCTGACGATCCTCGAAAGTTAGGCTGAAAAACGGCGTAGCCTCGGTTGACAAAAAACACCTTCCAATAGTCGAATCCGCCATAATCTCTGCTGATGGGGCCGCCATGGGGAAAGAGCACCGTGGGCATGGCCCCTTGTTGTTGCGCTGGCACCGTCAGATACGCTTCGATTTCAACACCGTCTCGCGCCTTGTATACGACTTTTTCTGTAGGGGGAATTTTGTCCTTTGTGAGCAAGGGATATGTATCAAACAACCTTTCCAGCGTGCCCCTGTCCCTATCACCCCAGTAGTACGTGCCCGGCGTATCATCGGCAGTTGAAAAGACCACATAGCGCCGTTCGTTTCGGGTGAGATCCACAATGTAGTTGGTTGTATCTGGCAAGACCCGATCGATGGATGCTTGAAATTTCTTGTACGCTTCGTCGAAATAGATGCGCGTGTCCTCTGCTTCACCGTGATAGACGCCGATGGGATCCCGGGTTTTGGGAGAATAGATGAGAGAACCCAGAATATCGTAGTTGTCGTCAGAGGCGACCAATGAGCGCGATAGGGTCGGACTGCCCACGTCGATCTTGAAGACGGCTTTTTTATCGTTGTGATATGCACGCACATAGAGCGCGTTCGGATCGAGGCCAAACCCGAGAGGAAACACTTGTTCTGCCGAATGTGCGGCAAATTCCCATGCTTTTTTCCATTTGTTTTTCTCTGCATGGCGGACTTTAACGATGATACGGTTGTAGTCCTTATTGATGCCCACACCGACCCGAACCTCCCCGCGTTGATCTGTCATCCATTCCTTTATCGGGCGGTTATGGCTCTTTACCAGGGATCGAACGCCATTGGTGATATTGAGAGAATAGACACCAGGGAACAGGGGCTCCTTAAAATCCGCACTCAACAACACCCGTTCTGGATCATCCGGCAAGAAATCAATGACGTTGTCTTGAAACTGGGATACTATCTCGGTCCTGTTGGTTAGAATACCCACATTATCAAAATTTGCATCGACAATAGGGCGTGGTGCCTCTGAACCGTCAGCTGTAGCCCTAAGCATTCTCGTGATATAGTGCCTCACTGGTGAATCTGTATTTTCGTAGAGAATGCTTATCAGGAGATATTTATCATTAGACCATTCGTACCAGCGAATAAACTTGGAACGGTTATCTGTTTTTACGAGTCCTTGAATATCTCCTGTCCCAATATTGATTGTAACCAGGGCGGTCTCTCCACCAGTATTTTTTAAAAAAGAAATATACGTTCCCCCTGGAGAAATCCGTACATCTTGGGCCACGGGCAACCCACTAAAGGCCTCTACAGGCAGCAGATGTGGATTCTCATTTCTTCTCTTGTCAATTTTGGAATTCAACTCCCCTGAGGTTGTATTATCGCTCATTTTTGCACCACATCCAATACAGATTGGACATAGAGCGATACAACATGCCACCCGTATTAGATTGTAAATCGAACACGATACTCTCATTGCGTCCTCCCGACGGCCTTTTTTGTCCACCAACAACACCAGCAATTCGAAATTTGTAATATTTATTATAAGTTTTTAATAAAAATGGAAAGATCTTTTTTCAAAACACTGCCGCGTAGGCGGGTGTCGCGCAAGTCGTGAAATTAGTGCCGCGAAGCAGCACAATCATCCCCACAGCACCTTCAGCGCTGAACATTGTATTTTGCCTGGGGCTAAAGCCGCCAGGCTATATGCCGTTGCTGCTTCGCAGCACTACTATAATGGCACCCGCTTTCGCTGGAATGACGCGGGTTTCACGATCCCTGTATTGTTGTTTTGGACAGTAATGAAATTGCGGTGTGGCTATTCTGACTCGGCCGGGGCTTCCTCGGAGGCTTGAGGTTCGGTCTCGGCTTTCGCTTTGGTTTCAGTCTCGGCTTCGGCTTCGTTCTCAGTTTCGCCTGCGGCTTCGCTCTCAGTTTCGCCTGCGGCTTCGCTCTCAGTTTCGCCTGCGGCTTCGCTCTCAGTTTCGGCTGCGGCTTCGCTCTCAGTTTCGGCTGCGACAGCACTGTCCGAGGCTGTTTCTTCCTCTTCTTCAACGACCCGATCTGCCTCAGCGGCCATTTCACCGAGTTTCTGTGCTAACACGTCCCCCAGGGTCGCCCGATCAGATGTTGCTGTGCGGGCCTCTCGCATATACTCAGCCGCTTCGACGGCATCTTCCCGTCCAAAGAGGGACTTGATGGAAAGACCGATCTTTCTTTCTACAGGATCAATCGTAATGACCTCGGCTTTGATCTTATCCCCTTCGTTCACTACCTTGCGCGGGTCATCCACGTGTTCGTTGCTCATCTCTGAAACGTGAATCAACCCCTCGATGCCGGGTTCGAGTTCGACAAAAGAACCAAACTCCGTAATCTTTATCACCTTGACGTCGAGAATGCGGCCCATGGAGTAATCGTTTGGAATGCGCTCCCAGGGATCTTCGTAGAGCTGCTTGATACCCAGGCTCACCTTCTGCTCCTCGTGATTTACACTGAGGATAACAGCCTCGACCTCCTCGCCCTTGTGGAAGAGCTCGGACGGATGGTTGATGCGCTGCGTCCAGGAGAGGTCGGTCTTATGAACCATACCATCGATGCCTTCTTCAATACCGATAAAGACGCCGTAATCAGTAATGGAACGAATCCGACCTTTGATGGTGTTGCCAGGGTGGTACTTCTCTGTAAATTGCTCCCATGGATGGGGCTCGAGCTGTTTGAGACCCAGGGAGATACGTTTGGCCTGGTTGTCCACATCGAGGACCACGCATTCCACTTCGTCACCGACGTTGAGCATCTTAGATGGATGCTTCACGCGCTTGGTCCAACTCATTTCGGACACGTGGATCAATCCCTCGACCCCCTCGGCCAGTTCTACAAAGGCGCCGTAATCGGCGATCGATACGATTTTTCCTTTGACCCGCAACCCAATGGGATAATTGGCCTCTGCTTCTGACCAGGGGTCGGTCTGCGTTTGCTTCAAACCCAAGGATACGCGCTCGGTATCGGGATTGTACTTGAGCACCTTGACCTGAATCTCTTCCCCCACCTTGAGGAGCTCTGACGGATGCCCGAGCCTACCCCAGCTCATGTCCGTAATATGCAACAGGCCGTCGATGCCGCCGAGATCGACAAACGCACCGTATTCTGTAATGTTCTTTACGACGCCAGTAACGACGATCCCCTCTTCGAGTTTGCCGAGGGTTTTTTCCTTCATCTCGTCGCGTTCCTGCTCGAGCAACGCGCGTCTAGAAAGAACGATGTTACCGCGTTTTTTATTGAATTTTATTACTTTAAATCGATGGGTCTCGCCGATCAATCGCTCTAAATTTCGAATGGGGCGCAGATCGACTTGAGAACCGGGCAGAAATGCTTTGACACCGCCGCGGATAGTAACGGACAGACCGCCTTTAACCCGCTGACTGATGGTCCCCTCGATGATTTCATCCCGTTCACAAGCGACAGAGATCTCGTCCCAGACCTTCATCTTATCGGCCTTTTCCTTGGATATTTCGATAAGGCCGTCCTCGTTTTCGAGATTCTCGAGGAAAATATCTACTTTGTCGCCTACCTGAACCGAAATCTTCCCTGTGGTGTCGGCGAATTCGTTTAGGCTGATTTCGCCTTCGGACTTGTATCCGACATCGACCACCACAATGTCTTTGCCAACGCGGACGACCGCACCTTCTACGATGAGGCCCTCCTGCAGCGACTCGTTTGCTTCGAAACTCGCATCTAATAGCGACTCGAAATCCTCGTTGTTTTGGTTTTGTTGGGATGTTTTTATTTCGGTCATACGTGTTGTCAGGCTCAGGCGCCTCCTCCTTTCCGGTGTGCCCATCGACGGACGTGCGACATGACTTTCACGCGCCCGCGTTGAAATCACACGCAAGGATGGTCCTCTACTATGCTTTCTATTTAGAAGTCAAAGAAAATTTGGATCTAATAAAACGAACCATCTCTTCGATAACCTCCTCGGCGGTCAGATCATCGCATGTAATCTCAATCGCGTCCAGTGCCCTTTTGAGTGGGGCGACCGTTCGCGAGCGGTCCGCTTCATCCCGGAGGGCTTGCTCGCGCGCTACGTCTTCGAACGCCACATCCTCCCCCCGATGCTTGAGCTCCAGGTATCTTCGTCGGGCGCGAACCTCGGGGCTGGCCTTTAAAAAAAACTTGATTTCAGCATCTGGAAAAACCGCTGTGCCAATATCCCTACCTTCTAGCACTGCACCGCCATCTAAACCCAATCTGCGCTGCAGCGCGAGTAGGGCGCGGCGGACGTCTGGATGGCCGGCGACCACAGACGCGCCTCGGCTTATTTCCCCGGTGCGAAGCAGGGCTCCAGGCTGGTTGCCATTTACCGTCAACGCGCCGTTCGCGTCGTATGAAAACGAACAATCTTCAATTATTTCAATCAGTTCAGATGACGCGTGCCAATCGACATCCCTTTCTTTAGCAAAAAGCGCCACAGCTCGGTACAAGGCACCGGTATCGATATAGGTAAACCCAAGCCGCTGGGCCAGACCCCTTGCAACTGTGCTCTTACCCACACCAGACGGTCCATCAATCGCCACGATCGGCTTTTCTCTCATTGATCGGATTCCCCTTGGGGTGCGGCAGTCCCTGCATCCCCATCACTGGCGAGTTCCCTTATCTTTTTCAATCGGGTGGCCAGCTGCTCGATCTCTTCGATATCCGCCGCATTCAACGTCACTGCGATGTTGACCGACTTCTTTGCCGAAGAAATGGTTACCCGGTCAAAGGCCCAGTCAATACCTAGCAGCAGCACAAACATGTTTTTATTGAGGGTCGCCTTTGCCGACTTGAGCTCGCTCTCAATCGATGATGCGTCCATCTGTGTCCGCGTGGTGAGTGACAGGTCTATTTCGATCCCCTCCTGCGCGGTCATCTCCCCGTCTATCGCATCCACTGCCTTTACATCAATCCCCGAAGCACTAACGCCATAGCGGGTCAAATCCGGATCGATAACGCCCCTTCTGTAGCGGAGGCGCGCTGTTTCACCATTGTCCAGTGCCAGGTTTGAAAACGCCGGGTTGTCTCTTAGACTCCTTCCTTGTCCTTCGACGATTTTGATCAAACTGCGGGTTAGTAAATCCGTGCCAACGGCCAATGTCCGCTGCGTCACGCCAACCGCGACGAATTCCTCTGACCTGGCCACGGCCATGGTGTTTGTCTTTTCGAAGGTCACCCCTTCTTTTTTCGAGTAGTCGTGCAGTACATCCAGGCTATCAAATTCGCCCTTAACAAGGACCAACAGCTGATCCGGGCTGTCTTGAACCCCTTTTGAAAAGGCAAACACGATCTCCTGTGATTGATATATTGGGTTGAATGCAGGTGCTGATTGGATCAGCGGCATTTCTTTATCACCGAGAAACTCGGCGATTGCTTCAAATATGGCAGAGGACCGGAGCGCCGCCATATCGACCCACAATACCGCATTGACACGCCTGGGAATCAAGCTGAGCAAGTCGTCATCGACCGGAGGGGGAGGCATCTCTACCGTCTGCTGGGTCGATGCAGCTCCGCAGCCCATACAGACGCAGATCACCGCGATACTGATGACCTGCCGCAGTTTAGTTCTACCTCGTGTATTCACGTGAGTTGTCTTTGTCATTTCAATATCAAGTCATTTAACTGTGGTTCTGTCAACTCGAGGACCGATGAGGGGAACCCGTACGGATGGTGTCGGCCTTTCCAGGCAGGGTTATTTTTTGCCGAGTGAGCCGACGATCGCTGCGATGGTTGCCAGTGCAAACGAAACAAAGCGGACCGAGAGAAATGTGTCAAATCCAGGCAGCATCTTCCAAACGACCGTGGATACAGCACCTGTGATCATGGCCGCCAATACGCCGCGACCGTTCATCTTTTTCCAGTGAAGAGATAATATGAGGGCCGGACCAAACGAAGCGCCAAGGCCCGACCAAGCCATTGAGACCACATCGTAAATAAGCTCATCACTAGCAACAGCCAGCCCAAATCCCAAAAGTCCCACTATGATCGTAACGAAGCGACTCATCAATACGAGTTTTTTTTGCGAGACGTTCCTGCCAAGTGCCCGACAATACAGATCTTCCACGATCGTCGATGTGGCAATGAGCAGCTGGGAATCTGCCGTTGACATCATCGCTGCAACTGCTCCTGAAATCAGGACACCGGCAATCCAGGCGGGAAACAGCAGGGTGGCCAGCACCGGGAGGATTTTTTCCGGGTCGCTGCCCTCTCCGACGAGGCCGTCCACAGGCACCTGGGCACTGTGAACAAGGGTAATGCCGACCACACCCACCAGGGCGGCGCCGATATATGCGAACAGGGTCCACACGATCGCCACTGTGCGTCCGGTCCGTATGGCGTCCGGGCTGTTGATGGCCATGAATTTCGTAACCAGATGGGGCTGGCCCATGTAGCCGAGTCCCCAGGAGAGCCCACCGACAATCGCGGCTGCAGCGGCCCAGCCCGCTTTCCCACCGGTCAGGGAGGCTGTCTGGCCAGTTGCCGCCATGGCAGATGCAATATCGAGATCTGACTCGGCAATGTAGGAAAGACCGACGATGGGCAGGACCACGAGCGTGATGATCATCAGGATCGCCTGCACCACATCGGTGAAACAGACAGCTGTGAATCCCCCCATCATCGTGTACACAATGACGATCAGCGCTGCCACAGGCATGCCGACCGATGGATCAATACCAAAGGTCGCATCTAAAATTTTCCCAGCGCCGATGAATTGGGCAGACACATAAAAGGAAAAGAAAAATACAATGATCACCATGCTGACAACACGCACGGCATTGCCATACTCCTGACAAAACTTAAAAAAGTATTCCGGCAAGGTGATGGCGCCATATGCCTCGGAGATAATGCGCAGCTTTTTGGCGATGACCAGCCAGTATAGAATAATGCCAGACACACAGCCGATAATGGTCCAGACCTCGATTAACCCAACTGCGTAGAGCGCACCGGATAATCCGAGAATGAGCCAGGAGGATTCAGCTGCTGTTCTTTCTGAAAAGGCGATTACCCAAGCGCCCAATTTACGGCCCCCAAGGACAAAATCCTCCTTGGTGCGGTTCATGCGCCAGGTCCATGCAGCAACACACGCGATGATGATGAGGTAGATACCCAGCCCTAAAAACGGCGTATTCATGCTATTTGCCCCACACTACCGCCTCTTTTAGGGAAGAGGTCCGCGTCGGAGAACAGAACAGTCGTGTCAAGTTCCTGTTCGCCGGCAGCGGCAACAGCCCGCGACCTGAGTTATCAAGTGCGACAACGCGCGTAAACAAGATCCTCCCTGAGAGGTTTTGTCCTTCGATCTGCCACGGTGTAGATGGTTCTCCAAAAATCTCCAGTTGGACCGGGCTGAGGGTCATATCTTTTATTCGAAGTCGTATCCGGCTCGTCGGCACCAGGGTTGGGCCACTATCGATAATGAACCCATTACACGCCCCTGTTGACAGGCCTTCGTACTCCCCTGTGATTGCATCGCACTCCGCTTCTATGGGACGCAGAATGTCCTCTCGTGTAATTTTCAAGGCGCCGTAATCCCGTTCGATTTCGCTGAATAGATCGGCTGCGTTTTTTCCAAAAATGCCAGATATCTCCACGTCGCTCAGCCCTTGGTGGACGAGGGCATTCTTAAGCATCGGCAACTTGGAGATGTCTTCCAGTCCGAGGGGAGGGTGTATACCGCCGTAGTCCGTTCCCAGTGCCAGTGCATCGACCGCGCCGATGGCCTTGACGTGCATGATGTGTGCAACCACGTCTTGAAGGGTGCTCCCGCCGCTAGGTTCTGAATGGCGCAGGAATTCGGGATTGAACACCAGTCCCATAACACCACCGTATCGAGAAAGTGCCAGTATTTGAAGATCATCCAGGTTGCGCGGGTGATCCCTGAGGGCTCGAGCAGCTGTATGACTCGCGATAATCGCCCCTGATTGTTCGATGAGAATATCCCAAAAGGCCCGTTTTGATGCGTGTGTGACATCGACGGCAATGCTCGTATCGCGACAGACCTGCAGCAATGCGCGCCCTTTTGAGGTCAACCCCCCATTTTCTCGGGGTGCCACTGCCACGTCGGCAAACCCATTGCTGTGTCCGGCAACCAATCCGATCACTGTGAGTCCCTGACGCTTTAAGTCTGGAATGCGCTCGAGCCTATCAGTGAGCGCGTCGGCCCCTTCGAGAAGCAGCATGACAGGGATGACATTTCGCTTTCTCGCAGCCCTGGCCGCCGTAAGGCTGGTCACCATTTCCATGGCGCCTTGGGTTTCATCGATTAAGCGATGATTTACCCGCAGCGCCCGTTCCAAGGCCACTTCCGGAGACATTCCAAGGGTCATTGGCAGGGCTGAAAAAACGAGATCAACACCACCTAGCCGAAGCTTTTCCACTGTGACGTGTGCGTGGGGCGTCTGGAGGGTCCACCTGTCGCGCTCGCGCCTAAACACGAGATCTTGAATAAGATCTACGACGAAGCCCCCCTCGGCAGAACTTGCCCCTGATGGGGAACGGATGGGTTTCTGCGGACCAGGCGTCTTTTTCTCAGACCCGCCGATGAGGTCCAACTTTGCCGCATCACTGCTATTTTCCCCACATCGCAAAGCAGGGAGACAAAAGATCAGCGCACACAGGGTGAGGCAACATCGCACGGGCTAATTTTACTCAGGTCTAAAAAAGAGACCAGCCCCAAAAACCAGGATCTGAATTACCCTTGGATTCCAGGTATACCAGATAAACCGAACATCTCGAACAACTTGGGACGGGATTTTTTTAACCGGCGCTGGATGGGACTTAACCCTCCTAAACCACTTATGTAATCCCAGGGATAACAGGTTCTTTGTGTAGGACGTTTACATGTTTGTTTATTTTTCAATCTTAGGTCTTTTCCATTCTCGCCGATGTCAGTGTAAGGGGCCGTTGTCGGGGTTTGGAGGAGGCGATGGGTTTTTCTTTGCTGTCTGCATACACAAATAATGTTGGCTTATCCGTCAGTTTTTTTGCCGTTTTTTTTGCCATCCTGCTGGGCAGCAATAGATCCGGTAGCGCAACTGAAGCGGCTGTCAGCAAAACAGATGGGGCAAAAGCACCCCTGGAAGAAACAGTCGGCCACATCCAAGCGACAAAGCAGGGAAACGCAGCCGAGGTTAAGTCTTTAATACTCAAAGGAGCAGCGATTAACGCCGTGGATAGCCTGGGCAAAACCGCTCTCCTGTGGGCTGCCGAGCTCGGCCACGTGGGTCTTGTTAAGATGCTTGCGGATCGCGGGGCCAAGGTAAACTTGCGCGACGGTATGGGGCGCACCGCGTTGATGTGGGCGGTTCAGGAGGGGCAAATCAGCGCCGTACGGATGCTACTGCAGAAACAGGCCAGGCTGAACAGTAAAGACTTGGAAGGATCGGACGCCCTCCTGATAGCGGCAACAACAGGCAGATTAGCGATTCTAAAATTGCTCGCGAGCTACGGGGTCAATACAGGCAGCAGGAACCGCAAGGGAGAAACTGCGCTGATAGCAGCCGCTGGTACTGGCCACCTGCCGATTGTTAAATGGTTAGTAGATAATAACTGGAGACTAGAAACCCGGGATCGGGAGGGGCGAACCCCGCTGCTCGCAGCGGCAGCCGGCGGCCATGACCCGGTGGTTGATTTTTTGATTAAGCGAGGTGCCGATGTCACAGCGAGAAATATAAACCGTCAAAGCGCCCTCTCGTATGCCGCAGCCAGTGGCCGTTTAAAATTAGTACAGGACTTGGTGGCTGCTAAGATGGATCCGGACGATCGGGATCACCATGGAAAAACAGCGCTTACGGCCGCACTGGAGCGCGGGCATGCCGATACTGCTGCTTATCTTCTCGACAAGGGCTGTGACGACGCGGTCGTTACCCAAACTGGAAAGACAATGCTGATGGCAGCAGCCCAAGGGGGACTAACGGCACAAGCAAAGCGCATTCTCATCAAAAATCGCGGGGACATCAATGCGGCAGATACAGATGGCCGTACCGCACTGATTTGGGCGGCGATGCACGGCCGACATGCGATGATTCGGCGCCTGATCAAATACGGCGCGGGCATTGAAATTAGAGATAAGAACGGGGAAACCGCCCTGATGAAAGCTGTCAACGCCGGCCACCCCAAGGCCGTGTCCACCCTAGTAGATGCTGGGGCTCAGCTCACCCAGCGGTATAGCGATGGAAAAACCCCTCTCATACGCGCAGCCGAGACTGGCCAAGACGAGGTCGCTGGATACTTGATCGCAGGTGGCGCGAGCATCTGGGATACAACCACAACCGGCACTACTGTCTTGATGGCAGCCGTAACCGGGGGGCTCTTTGACTTTGTTCGACTGCTTCTCGAATGGGGACTCGATGTCAATGCCGAGCGAAAAACAGATCGGGGGACAGCTCTGGATGAGAGTATCTGTCTGGCGCACGACAGAGTAACAGAACTCCTCAAAGCACACGGTGCTAATGCCAATTTGGATAGGACCCGATGTCCGACAGATTCCTTAGAGGACACGGACGCAATGGCTGCGCCCCAGGCAACTCGGATTACCCCACTGATGGCGGCAGCAGGACAGGGAGACAGGGAGCGTGTAAAGCACCTATTAAAGGCAGGGGCAAATATCGGGATGAGGGATAGCAGCGGGCGAAACGCCCTGATGTGGGCGGCCAGTGGTGGGAACACTGACATTGTCAATCGGCTTATTACAAAAGGTCTTAGCCCCAACACGTCCGATAAATCCGGTGAACCCGCACTGATTTCTGCTGCGCGCGCCGGCCATTTAGAAGTTGTACGCTACCTTCTTGCAAAGGGAGCGAATTTCAACCTCAAAACCAACTCCGGGGAGACAGCGCTCATGGCAGCAGCTGAAAAAGGGTATGCGGATATTGTTCGATACTTGATCTCCAGAGGCATGCCCACGGGTGCTCGAGATAACGCTGGGCAAACCGCACTGATAAAGGCCGCTGCGCAGGGGCATGTGGATACAGTTTCCCAACTCATCAAGGCTGGGGAAGCCATAACCCATAAGGACAAAGCAGGCGAGACGTCTCTTATCAAAGCAGCACGATGTGGATCTGCCGCAATACTTGCACTGTTGTTGAAAACCGGGGCCGACCCCAACCAATATGCTCGAGACGGCAGCACACCTCTTTTAATCGCTGCAAAAAGGGAATACGCGGATATTGCACAGCTCCTACTGAGCAATGGCGCGGATCCAGGTGCGCAAAATGCAGATGGAAAAACCGTATCTCAGGTAGCGGAACAGAGCGGATCAGATCGCATCGCCAAGCTACTCGCTGAAGCGAGATAGTCTCTAGACATCTGCAAAGTCAAACTTCTCAATAGATGCGTCAGATTTATACGAGTCTGCCTTCGCCGAGCCTACGGCGAGATCTTGGATCTTCTAGATCTAACTCAAAACTCGATAACCCCGCCGTAGCTCGTCTAAACTAGTGCCCGTCCCTGAACTTGGAAGTTGCTGAAATTCCAATAAAAAACGTCATTTTGTTGATAAAAAAACGGGACTTTTTGTGTCTCTTTCGGTATTATGAATTTGCCTAAACACTTAATATCAAAGGAGAAAAGTCCCGATGAGAAAAAAGATACACAAACAACTTCCGATTGTCGAGCCCTCAATTTCACATCCCCACGCTGAAGAGTTGGCCACCATCGATACACTC
>JASJCT010000208.1 GCA_030065855.1 Myxococcota bacterium | reverse complement strand
ATGCCGGAACGCGCGTGCGAGTATCTGATCGAAGCCATGAATGCGGGACACCACACTATCAAACGTGTAAAACGTGGTACTGAACTCGATCCGGCGACAACGCAGTTCGTACCGAAGCCGGATCGAGTTCAGTACCACGTTTTACACGTTTGATAGTGTGGTGTCCCGCATTCATGGCTTCGATCAGATACTCGCACGCGCGTTCCGGCATCGCTTTGTTGCCGCAGGTGAATATATCTATCGCGGCGTAGCCGTGTTCCGGCCAGGTGTGAATAGATATGTGCGACTCGGCAAGAATCCCCAAAGCCGTCACACCCTGCGGCGTAAACTGTTTGGATACCTGTTCCAAAAGTGTCGCCTGCGCAGAGTCAACCGCGTTGCGGAGAGCTTTTTCAATCAATTCTCGGTTATCGAGGATATCCGGCGGACAGTCGTACAACTCAAGTAGACAAGTGATTCCGGACACAGACCCAACCCCCTTTTCGAGCTGAAAGTCTGCGCGACAAGGCCGCGCTAAAACTACGTGCACGGAGCACGAGGCATGGTAAATAATTGGGATGCACCTTTTGGACAAGGGGCTCTGGCGAAAGCCCGAACCTAGTCGTAAGCTAGGTATCTTGGAGTCCCCCACCCGACAAGGAGCATCCGCGATGAATGATTCCCAGAGAATCAAGCTCTCATTTGTAGCTATCGCAATAGTCACTCTGGCAAGCGGCCTTGAAGCACAACGGCCTTTCACGGTTGAACAAATTCTCAGCTCACCGTTCCCATCGAGCCTTGTTGCTTCACCTACAGGATCTCGACTGGCCTGGGTGCAGAATGATGAGGGCAGGCGAAACATCTGGATTGCTGAGGGACCTGACTACGAAGGTCGTCAGATAACGTCGTACTCAGAAGACGACGGTCAAGACTTGGGTAGTCTGCGTTTTACAAACGACGGTACTACCATCGTCTTTGTGCGCGGTGGGGCTCCCAATCGTCAGGGAGAAATCCCTAATCCTTTGAGTTTACCGGATGAACAAGAACGAGCGATATGGACTGTGCCGTTTAGCGGAGGTGAGCCGCAGAAACTGGCAGTCGGTAGCTCGCCGGCAGTATCGCCGGATGGGCAGACTGTTCTCTTTATTCGTAGTAGACAGATCTGGTCGGTCGCCTTCGGCGAAGAAGCCGAGAAGCTTTTTCATATTCGAGGCTCGGCAAGATCGGTGCGCTGGTCACCGGATGGATCGAAGGTGGCCTTTGTATCTGCTAGGGGGGATCACTCCTTTGTAGGTGTGTACGACCTCGAGGAAGAGACTGTCCGGTATCTAAGTCCAGGCGTTGAATCGGATGGCGAACCGGTTTGGTCGTTAGATGGAGAGTCGATCGCTTTTATGCGAGTACCGCCTCAAATGGATCGCGTCCCGTTTTCCCCCGTTCGGAGCGCAGATCCTTGGTCCATTCTCGTGGCTAACGTTGCAACAGGCGAAACGGAAGTTGTGTGGACGGCAGATGAGGGACCAGGTAGTGCGGTGCGTGGCGTTGTAGCGGACAATCAGCTCTTCTGGGGTGACGACGACCGATTAGTGTTCCCATGGGAAAAAGACGGATGGACTCACCTCTACTCCGTAAGAGCGAGTGGCGGTGAAGCCACGCTACTCACACCTGGGGATTTTGAAGTGGAGGATGTGGTCTTGAGCTATGACAAGCGAGAGATTCTTTTCTCCTCCAACCAAGACGATATCGACAGGCGACACATTTGGCGCGTTTCTGTTAGAGGTGGTTCTCCAGAACCGGTAACCTCGGGAGACGGAAACGAATGGGCGCCGGCGATTTCCGGTGATGGAATCGCGGTGGCTTTTCTAGCGTCCGACGCACGCCACCCGGCTCACGCAGCTGTCGATGTCGGTTCCGGTCACTCACAAGCGTTGGTATCAGAAAACGTGTTCGGTGAAGTACCTGTGCAGGAGCTAGTAGAACCGCAGCAGGTGATCTTCCCGGGCGCCGATGGCATGCCGATTCACGGTCAGCTCTTCCTTCCGCCGAACAGACAGCGTGGCCAACAATATCCAGCAGTATTGTTTTTCCACGGCGGCTCCCGCCGGCAGATGCTTCTTGGGTGGCATTACCGAGGCTACTACCACAACGCTTACGGACTCAACCAATATTTGGCGAGTAGAGGGTACATAGTCCTGTCAGTCAATTTTCGAAGCGGAATCGGCTACGGTATGGAATTCCGAGAAGCTTTGAACTACGGAGCACAGGGCGCAAGCGAATTCAACGATGTCTTGGGGAGTGGCCTGTACCTCCGCTCTCGGCCGGATGTCGATCCCGCGCGGATTGGGTTGTGGGGAGGATCTTACGGCGGTTACCTGACCGCTCTTGGCCTGGCGAGGGCATCGGATCTTTTTGCTGCGGGAGCCGATTTCCACGGCGTCCACGATTGGAATGCAGTCATTAGAAATTTTGTACCTAGCTATGATCCCATTGCCAGGGCAGAGGTAGCACGACTCGCATACGAGTCCTCGCCGATGGCATCTATCGATGGCTGGCGTTCGCCGGTATTGCTGGTTCACGGTGACGACGATCGGAATGTGCCGTTCAGTGAAACCGTCGATCTGGTAGCTGCTCTTCGAGAACGCGGCGTAGAATACGAACAGCTCATTTTCCCCGACGAAGTTCACGGGTTCTTACTACACAGGCATTGGGTGGCGGCTTATGAAGCAACAGCGGATTTCTTCGAAAGGAAGCTCAAGGGCAGATGAATTGCAGTCGTGAAATGCATGGATAGAAGCGCGGTTTTTTCGAGGTTTGTGACTGCAGTGTAGCTTGTACAGCATAGCAAGAAAAAAAAGCCCCGGATCTTTTGGAACCGGGGCTTTTTCGTTTTTATCGGTAGCGCCAGTCTCCTCTAATTTTTGCTCGTACCAGCCTCCTAGGAGACGACACTCTGATACCTCGTCGTTCTAGATCTCGAACGAAGTCGGCGTCTACACCGTGTATGCGAAACCGTATGAGGTCTTCTGGTGAGACATCTTCATAACCCACGTCTTCCATTTCGCGAATGAAGTCCGCCGAAACGCCATGGATTCTGAATCTCTTCAACATTCTAGTGGAGAGTTCGTACCCGAGGTCTGCCATATCTTCGATGAATTCAGGCGTGACACCGTGGATCCTGAACTCAACCATATCGTCAAGAGAGTGATCGTCGAAACCGTACTCAATCATATCCCGAACGAAATCTGCGGTTATCCCGTGAATTCGCATGCGTACCAAGTCGTCGACATCGTCGTATTCGAAGCCGATCTCAGCCATATCCTCGACGAAGTCTACTGATACACCATGGATGCGCATGTTGACCAGATCATCTATATCGTCGAAGTGAACACCGATCTCAGCCATATCCTCAGCAAAGTCGACCGTTACACCGTGAATGCGCATGCTGACCAAATCGTCCATATCCCGGTAACGGTATCCAGCCTCCGCCATCTCCTCGGCAAAGTCGGCCGTTACTCCGTGGATGCGCATTCTTACTAGCCCATCGAACGACAAGTCGTCATAGCCGAGTCGCGCCATCTCTCTCGCATGCTCGACCGAAACGCCGTGAATACGACCGCTCACGAGATCATCCAGATCGAGATCTTCGAAACCGAGCGTTGCCATATCGTTGATGTAATCCACGTCCACACCGTGGATGCGAAGCGATACCAACCTTTCAGGGTGGATATCATCGAATCCTTCGTCTCTCAAATCTTCGACGAATTCCGGATCGACTCCATGAATGCGGAATGCCAACACTTCGTCGAAGGTGAGGTCGTCATATCCCTGTCTCTCCATCCGGTCCAAATAGGAAATTGAGACGTCGAACATGGTTAAAGCGAGGTGTTCGCGAGTGGTGATATCGTCATAACCGCGCCGCTCCATCTGGCGCAGGTAATCGGTGTCACCTACCCATGTGAAGGTACCCCATGCTTCCCCTCTTTCCTGTTCGCCTTCGAAGACCAACGTGCCCGCGTCACGCCTGATTTCGAAGCGCACCTCTTGGGGATCGTTGGTCCGCCTCTCGAGGACTGAGCCGTCGATATCGGCGCGGCGTACCGTAAATCCGGATCTGAGTCTCTCTCCGTCGACTCGGCCTCTGAGTTGAATATGGATACGGGTTTCGCCGTTCCACCGTGATCTTTCGGCTTCCCAACGACCGGAAAGGGTGTTTTGCTGTGCTGTGAGTGGTGCGAAAATCCCTAGTCCAGCCGATAATAGGAGCAACGATAGGAAAAAACGGGTCGCGTGTTTCATGATGTGACCTTTTTGGGTTCCAGTTGCCGGTTTTGATCTCCTTGTATTAGATGCTTCTGGGCAGGAAGTGGTTGGAACGAGCGCATAAGTAGTCTCAAAGACGAGGTCTTGGGAACTATGAGTTTCTCTGAAACTATGAGTTTCTCGAAACTGAAGTTTCTCTGAAACTATGAGTTTCTCGAATCCGTGGTTTCTCCGAAACCGCAGATTCTCGAAACTCTAGCAACCCTTTGGCCGTCGTGCGTATCTATAAGGGTAAGGAACCTAGACGGAGTGCCTAATCATGAGTCTCAAATCCTATATCGTGCCTTCAGCGGTGATCCTCTTCGGCATAGCGTGGGTTGGGGTATCAACCGCTCGCGACAAGGAACCGCTTCGTATGGATCACGCGCACAGCCATAGCCATAGTCATCAAGTGGTGGTCCAGGGTGATTGGTGTATGGAAGCGGAACCAGATCGCAGCAGAGGGTGGTACTGTGAAGTACGCGAAATCGAATTCTCACCCGGCGATATCAACGGCATCGATGCTGGGCCAAATGGTGGCATCGAGGTGACGGGATGGGGTGACAACTCGGTTCTGGTGTTGGCTAGAGTACAAGGTAAGGCACGGAGCGATGGAGATGCCCGGGATCTGGTTGAGGAAGTTAGAATCGAATCAGGCGGGATTACTCTCAGGGCTCGGGGACCTCGCACCCAACGTCGGGAGAGCTGGTCGGTCAGCTATAGGGTGTCCGTACCTCATCGCTACGATCTAGATCTTTCTACCGTAAACGGTGGCATTTCGGTCACCGACGTCAATGGGCATATCGAGTTCAGTGCTACCAATGGCGGTGTGTCGCTAGTAGAGGTTGGTGGAGATGTACGGGGTCGCACAACTAACGGTGGTCTCAAAATCCAACTTTCAGGAGATCGTTGGGATGGCGAAGGCCTCGATGTCAGAACCACAAACGGTGGCATCACGATGATTCTACCTGAAGAGTTCAACGCTCAGCTCGAGTCAGGTACTACACATGGTGGTATTTCGATTGACTTCCCAGTCACCGTGAGTGGTCGGATCGAACGGCGTCTGATTACTCAGCTCGGTTCCGGAGGGCCGTTGGTGCGTGCCATTACTACCAACGGCGGCGTGAGGATTACCAAACGATAATGGTTGACTGCTAACACCTAAAAGAGGTAATCGATTGAACAAAGGCCCCGGGTGATATGCCTGGGGCCTTGAATATTGTAGCAGAATTGGTCAGTCAGTGGATGCAATCCCAACCTCTCTTGACACTTAACGCTCCTTCGATAGCCTCGAGTAGATCTTCAGGCTCGATCGGTTTGGTCATGCATGCCATTGCGCCAAAATCCTCTGCCATCGGCAGGTTCTCGGGATCTTGGCCAGTAATGGCCACCACCCGTGCATCCTGATATTCCTCACACAACTCGCGGGTAGTTTGCAATCCGTTTTTTTCCGGCATTACCAAATCGACCACCACGACGTCGAATGGGGATTTTCTATATAGGTCAATTCCCTGTATTCCATCTACCGCGTAGGCAACGCTATGTAAAGCGCCCTCTAATACCCGGCCGATATATTGCCGTGTCCCCTGGTCGTCATCGATTATGAGAATCCGAGCCATGTCGCCGCCAGATAGTTCTCCGTTAT
>JASJCT010000207.1 GCA_030065855.1 Myxococcota bacterium | reverse complement strand
CAGAGCCGTCGTTCAACCAAATCAAATCGGGATCTTCGAAATCGGCACAAACGAATAGGTCAGGATCGTTGTCGCCATCTATATCCTGGAATTTCGCGGAAAGCGCAAAGTAGTCGGGAACATCGGAAATTGGGTTGCCGTGTTCATCGAGGAATCGACCTGAAGTGAACGTCACAGGCTGGAATCGTCCAGCCCCATCATTTAAGTAGAACCAATCTGGTTCACCACGTTCGGATCGTACTACTACGTCTAGATCTTCTCTTACCTGTACTCGATAGTGCTCTCGAAACGCCGAAACCACTTCGTAGTTACGATCACCTAGGCGTCTTACAACTCGGTTGAATTGGAGTTCCCTCGGCCCGTAGATGTCGTTAACAGTTCTCACCTTGTAATTGGCAACATATAGATCGAGATCACCGTCGGAATCCACATCTGCCAATGTCATCGTCATGCTACCACGATTTGAGACTAGGCCTGACGATTCAGTGGCATCGGAAAAAACACCCGATCCATCATTTAGAAACAGGGAATTGGGGCCGCCTATCGCCGTAACAAGGAGATCTACATCGCTGTCGCCATCAACATCCGCAAAGGTGGCGCCTGTGGAATACCTATCTACGGCATCTACGCCGGCATCGGCAGCGACCTCTTCAAACCGCCAGTTTCCCAAATTCCTGTACAATGCGTTTGGGCCATCGATCCGGGCAAAGTAGATATCGACGAGTCCATCTCCGTCCACGTCTCCCAGCGCCACTCCAGACCCTTGAGCTAGATGCCGGTTCCGCTCCATCAAACGTTCGGAAACCGAATTCTGAAAAACTATTCCGGTTCTACTCGATTCGAGCTGTGTGAACCCCTGTCCGCCAAACCGCGAAACAGACAGGGTACGCCAGCGATACCCATCCTCGTCGTTCCAGTCACCTGGAGGGCCGCCCCCACATCCCCAATTCAGCCACACAGTAGCTGTAAAGAAGAACATCCAACGCAGTAGGCGTTTCGACGCGGAAGAACGCGACAGCTTAGTCAATTCTCAAACCGTTCTGGTTCATTTGAACTCATTCTAGGTGGGTGCGGGCCGAAAGTTCCCAAAGAGTGACAATCGGCACAAGGGTACACCATAGATGAGCGGGAAGTCTAGCAAACCACATTCGATTCGATTCGTTTAGCTAGTGAACACGTGAGGCCAATTGAAACACCAGGAATTCTTTCTGATGAGTGCTTCGATACCATTCCTGCAACACGGATTTCTCACAGCCGCTTATCCACGCGGCCAGAACTACTATCCGGTTTAATCTGTTCGACCGGTGGGAGTTCGGGCATAAAATCCTCACCCGGATTCACAAAACGATTCTGTTCGAGTTTGTATTGTTTTTCGTACAACTCTCTGTATCGTCCACCGTTGGCTAGCAATTGCTCGTGAGTTCCACTCTCGACAATCTCACCAGACTCGAGAACGACTATCTGATCTGCAGTCTGAATGGTTGATAATCGGTGAGCGATGACAAAGGTTGTCCGCCCTTTGCGGAGAGTTGCCAGACCATCCTGAATTTGTGCCTCACTCTCGCTATCTAGGCTCGAAGTTGCTTCATCGAGAATGAGAATACGTGGATTGGCGAGAATCGCCCGAGCTATAGCTACCCTCTGTCTTTGACCGCCAGAAAGTTTTACGCCCCTCTCTCCGACAATCGTGTCATATCCATCGTCGAATCGAGACACAAATTCGTCACAATGTGCAATCCCGGCCACCTCGCGAACTTGGTCGTCGGTCGCACGGGGCGCACCATATTTTATATTTTCGGCAATGGTACCGTCGAAGAGGAAATTATCTTGCAGCACTATTCCAATTTGCGATCTGTAATCCCGGAGGCGTAGGCCGGATAGATCGTAACCATCAACCAATATTCTGCCTGATTTCGGCCGATTGAATGCAGCCACCAGACTTATTAGTGTGCTCTTACCCGATCCGCTTGATCCAACCAAGGCAGTAGTTGTCCCAACCGGAGCTTTGAAGGAGATGTGTTTTAGGACTGGTACATCTTTGTCATACTCAAAACTCACATCCTCAAATGAAAAGTCTCCGGTAACGTTTTCGACCTGATCGAGCAATCTATCTTCTTCATCCTCGGTCGCGACTTCTCGTATTTCACGAATCCGGTCGAGCCCCGCAAAAGCCTCACTGATCTGTGTGCCAATTGAGGCGATCTGTATCAACGGTGTTGCCACAAGGCCTACGATGAACAGATACATGATGAAGTCGCCCTGAGACATAGTCCCGGCGATAATCGACCTACCCCCCACAACAATCATCACAACCCCAATGCAACCAACTATTACTGTCGAAAAAGCCTGTATTGCGGACACACCTGTGACCGCTTTGGCAACATTGCGGAAAAGTCTATGAGCGCCTTTCGCAAAGACAAACCTCTCGCGTCGCTCCGCCGTATAGGCTTTAACTACTCTAATACCGCCAAAGGTCTCTCCGAGCCTACCTGTCACTTCTGCGTTGATCTGACCTCGTTCTCTGAACAAGGGCCGCAATTTGGTGAATGCAAGCGCCATTGCCCCCGCAAAGACCAGCAGCACCAAAAGAGTCATCGACGTCAAACGCCAATTGACGAAGAACAGGACACCGAGCCCGAGCGTGGCCGTAACCAATCCACCGCTCAACTGTACCAAACCGGTACCAACGAGGTTTCGCACTCCTTCGGCATCGGTCATTACTCGTGAAATAAGGATGCCGGCCTTGGTAGAGTCGTAGTAGTTAATGGGCAAGCGCGCGACATGCTCCTGAACGACTTTACGCATCTCCGTGATGGCTCTCTGGGCGGCGATGCCCAACACCTGAGAGAGGGCAAACGATGTGACAGCTTGGATAATGGCGGCACAACCGACAGCAAGAGCCAAAAACTTCAACAGTTCAACGCGATTGTTTCCAAATACTTCATCGAACAGGGGTTTGGTTGTGATCGGGGGAACAAATCCAGCTAGCCTATTCACCAGCATCAGAATCATGCCGAAGAAAAGTCTCGTGCGATATTGCCACATGAGATCACGTGCTTCTCTCCACGCACTACGCAGATTGACCGGTTTCTTTTCCTCGGACGATCCGTGATACCCACCAGTTCTGAACTTAGGCATGTTGGGAAGGTAGTAGATCGAGAAGGCGAGGGGCAGAGTTGAATTCGTGGTTGGGATAGCTAATCCGATTATTCACCACAATCCTCCTGACGAGATCCAGCTGTCGATTTACGTGACTGTTCCAATCCAGGTTGTCCGTCAATGGCAGTCACTAGGCATTGCCGATCCACTCCTGGTGGTTACACTCAATTGGCAACGCCGAACGAGGTAACTCCGTGAATACATTGGCTACGTCTCTACCCGTCATCTGGCACGAAGGCTACGAAGTTGACATAGGCTCACACGTATTCCCTACAACCAAATTTCGACTAGTACGCGATCGATTGGCGTCCGAAGGCCCGATCGCCGATTTAGCCATCGAGAGGCCAACACCCGCCACAGATTGCCAAATCGAGCTTGCCCACACACCTGACTATATCGAAAAGATCAACGAAGCAGATTTTTCTTACCAAGAGCTGATGATGTTGGAAGTGCCGTTTTCAAGCGAGCTTCGAGAGGGTATGTGGTTAAACGCGGGTGGAACGATCCTGACGGCTCGTAAGGCGCTCGAGGTTGGGATTGCTTCACACATCGGAGGTGGTTTCCATCATGCGTTTCCTTCCCACGGTGAAGGCTTTTGCCTCATAAACGACGTCGCAGTGGCTATACGTGTACTGAAAAACGAAGGAATGATTGAGCGAGCAATGGTGCTGGACTGCGATGTGCACCATGGCAACGGTACAGCTGCCATCTTCTTCGACGATCCGTCTGTTTTCACTTTCTCAATTCACCAACAGAACAACTATCCACTACATAAGCCGCCCAGCGACCTCGACGTCGGCCTTCTGGATGGAACTGGAGACGCAGAGTACTTAACTCTTCTCGAGCAAAAGATTCCGGAGATAATAGAAACCCACGATCCACAGTTGGTCCTATTTCTGGCTGGAGCAGATCCTTACCAACACGACCAGCTAGGAGGACTGGACCTGACGATGGAGGGACTTCGACAACGAGACAGAACGCTAATTGGCTTACTACGATCCGCTGATATACCGATTGCAACCTGTTGTGCCGGCGGGTACGCTACGAATCCTAGCGACACAGTTGAAATTCACTGCAACACGATACGTGAAGCACGTACCGCACTTACCGGTTAGGCTGCGGCTGCCGCTGGTATACCTCCAAAGGCAGCGTCGGCCCACTCGACCGAATGACCGTACAATTTCGCCAGTTCATCTTCGTTGATGCCAGCCGCTCCGGCGGCGGCAGGTAACATAGCCCACTCACCGCGTTCGTACGTCTGAACGACTGAATAGACTGGCGTTAGCGGGGAATCAGATCCCAACAGCGCATTACGTATGTCGTCTGACACATGGATTTCTCCAAGTGCTTCCTCGAGCGGGCGATCGACCAATGCATCAAGCAAGGATACTAGACCCAAGAGGAAAAACTCCATTCCTCTTTCTTCCATCCCTGCTTCAATTCCTAAAAGCTCGCAGAATCGCGCTCTCACCAAGGACGTTACCACCAACTCGGCAGGTTTATCGTCACCCAGACCGGTCATAGCAACGAGCGATGCCCACTTTCGAATTTGACGTTCACCTAATAGGCGTATCGCGTGTCTAATGGAATCAACACCATATTTCCACCCGAACCACGCGGAGTTGAGATAGCGCAAGAGTTTTACAGAAAGTGACAACTCTTGTTGAATCACCTCTTCCAGACGATCCAGACTCATTTCCGCACGGTTCACCTCCTGAATGAACCGCATGTAGTTGAGTTTGAAGCCAGGAATCTCTTTGTTGGTCACAACCTCAGGCTTGCAGAAGAAATACCCTTGAAACATTGAGTATCCTGCCTCCAATGCTTCCGCGAACTCATCGCGAGTCTCGACCTTCTCGGCGAGCAATTCGGTATCATGTTGTGAAAGGATCTCACTCAGACGTCGCCGTCCATCTGCGTCTGATTGCATGAAATCGACTTTGACAATGTCTGCCATGGCCAAAAGCGGCTCGAACCTCGGATGATATTCGAAGTCGTCCAAGGCGAGCGTGAAGCCCTGGTCTTTGACATCGGCACAAGCAGCCAAAACCTCCGGTACCGGTTCAATATCTTCGAGTAGTTCTACGACGGTTCTTTCCGGAGGAAGCAGGACGTATAGCTGATCGACGAGAACGCGCCGAGTAAAGTTGATAAAGGCCCGTTTACCCCCTGTGAGTTTGTCGAGGCCGAATCCTAGAAGACTACCGTCAATCACTCGAGACGACGCCTCGTCGGCGTTGTCATGATTGAAGTAGTTTTCCATTCCGGACCGAAACAGAAGCTCGTAGGCGACTACGTTCGTATCGCGGTCGAAGATCGGTTGCCGAGCTACAAAGACATCCATACTTACCCTTGGGTTGTTGCCACGCCATTCATATCGACTGATTTGCGCGGCCTAGTATCATTCTCGGACATCGTACCGTCACTCTTGAGAGTTCGATCAGGTAAAGCATTTCGGGATTTCGATTCGCTTCGTTCCAATCCGAAATGATCCAAAACGTTATCGCCATAGTTATATTGGTCCCTCACAATCAGGACCCGATAACGACAATCAGGGAGTTTGAGCATGAAACCACGTCGATTCGTGTTTGCGGCGTTTTTGGCTGCTTTTGCGGTAGGTGCCTGTCAAACAACAGAACAGGCGGGAACAAGTTACGGAGAGGCACTCACACTAACAGATACAACTCAGGTTTCGGCTATAATGGCTGATCCAGAAGCATTTGTAGGGCAACGCGTGC
>JASJCT010000206.1 GCA_030065855.1 Myxococcota bacterium | reverse complement strand
GTAGCTCCAACGAACCTCACTCTCTTGACCAAAGACTGATTTCTGCCGAAAATCGACTCTGATGAACACATTAACGAGCAAAAATCAGGGGAGATGGAACCGTCACAAGAGGCCCTTTGTCGAGGCTACACATGATACCGAACCGCCTTGCACGTCCACGTAACCTTGCTCTTTGGCCTTGGTTGTGTACCACGCCTGGACGACACGCAGAAACACGGCGAGCACCTCAGAAATCAGCTTTTTGTCGTAGGCCAAACGGTATCTGATTTCGCGCGGCAGACTTAGGACCCATTGTCTTACTGGGACGTGGGGAAATACGTTGTCCACCAGATGAGCGGCGGTGTCGGACATGCGTCGCCCCATGCATGAGCTGCAAAAACCCCTTCCTTTACAGCTAAATGCCACCGCAAAACTTTTACCACACGATTCACAAGCGCAGCGTGCAAAACCTCGTTGCAAAATGCCACAATCCAGGTAGTCGTAGAACTCCTGAACCACATATCCCGGAAGCTCGTGCCCCTCGAACTGGAGTCGGTCCAAAAAGGTCTCCAGGTTATCGGCGATCACCTGGTAGAGCACCTCCTTTTCCGGTTCTCGTCGGTGGTAAGACTGATTTTGGCAGTTGAGCGCGGCTTGGGGCATGCCAGCGAAAACGGCAAGAGGCGAGCCACCTTGCTCGCGACGCTAACACTTGGTTTTTACACAATTCCCACCCAAAAAGTGAAATATGGTTCGGCGGCGAGCAGCGGCAAGCGGCGGCGGAGGTTATCGATTTCGCCTCCTTTCACACAACGGAAGCTCTCCCCCTCAACCCTCCTCTCCCAAAGTTTGGAGAGCCCTGGAAATGCAAGACATCAAGCTTATTTTCTCGGATTTTTGGCACACCGATTCTGCAAACCGGGTTTGTAGTTTACCCACATCCCGAATTCGACCCACAATTCAGGCATCGATAGCACGCCCCAGATCGCACCATTATCGACCCACAATTTGGACATGGTGGGGCGTCGGATTCTTGAGGTGGTGTCTGTATTTTATCAGCAGGTTTCACATGGTCTGGCGCCGTTTCGGCGACCTGATTTAGAAACCGTAGCTCCAACCAGCGAAAGATATAATCCATAGCAGACTTGGCAATCGGGATCTCTGGATTCCTTGTCACGCCTGACGGTTCAAACCGCGTGTGCCTGAATTTTTTTACTAACACTTTCAGAGGCACCCCATACTGCAAGGCAATGGAAATTGCAGTGGCAAAGGAATCCATTAAGCCTGAAATGGCGGACCCCTCCTTAGCCATTCGAACAAAAATCTCACCCAGCGAACCATTGTCGTATAGGCCCGCTGTGATGTAGCCCTCGTGTCCAGAGACATCGAATTTGTGGGTAATGCTCTTTCGCTCATCTGGTAAGCGAGTACGCACGGCCCTTTGTTCAGGCACTATTTTGGATCTATCTCTGGTCGATAAGGGTTGAGTGCGCTTGGATCCGTCTCGATATATGGCTAATGATTTGAGTCCAAGCTTCCATGCGTCGATATAGATATCAACGATATCATTAATATGGGTCTCCGTAGGTACATTGACCGTCTTCGAGATGGCTCCAGATATAAACGGCTGCACCGCAGCCATCATTTTGATGTGGCCCATTGGCGCGATAGTGCGTGCCCCATTTCTCGGCTTGATGGCACAGTCGAACACTGGGAGGTGCTCGGCTTTCAAGGCAGGGGCTCCTTCAATGGTGCCTCGCATTTCGATGTGGCTTTCAATTTGATTGATTTCATCCACACTGTAACCAAGTACAGCCAAAGCCCTTGGTACGGATCTACTGACCAATTTGAAACTGCCGCCTCCGGCGAGTTGTTTGTATTTCACCAACGCAATGTCCGGCTCAATACCAGTGGTGTCGCAGTCCATCATGAAAGCGATGGTTCCAGTTGGCGCCAGGGCAGTGACCTGTGCGTTGCTGAATCCTTTTCTGGATCCCAGCTCAATGACTTCACGCCACTTTGCAATGGCAGCTTCGAATATTGATTTGGGTGCCCAAACAGTGTCGATACTCTCTAATACCTGCTGATGCATTCGGATTACCTGCATCATATCCTCGGCATTCTCCGTCCACTTGGCAAATGGCTTGACTGCCTCTGCGATTCTTGCGGACTGAGCATAAGCCTCAGCGGTCATCAATGCCGCGACACTCGCGGCGTAACCGCGCCCCGCGTCGCTATCGTAAGGTAAACCCAGGCTCATCAGCATCGCGCCTAAGTTGGCAAACCCAAGGCCCAGCGGACGAAAATTCTTTGAGTTTCTGGCTATTCGCTCTGTTGGATACCGGGCGTTGTTGACGATGATATCCTGGGCCGTGATCATAATGTCGACCACGTGCTTAAAGCGCTCCACATCAAAACATCCATTCTCATCAATAAAACGCATCAGATTAATCGATGCGAGATTGCAGGCAGTGTCATCGAGGAAAACAAATTCTCCGCATGGGTTGGATCCGTGGATAGTTCCTGATTTGCTGCATGTATGCCATCGGTTGATGGTGTCGTCGAATTGCAAACCTGGATCGCCACACATATGGGTGGCCTCTGCGATCCGTCTCAGGACGTCCTTTGCGTTGAGCTCCTCGATGGGTCTTCCATCGAGTACGGCTATAGTCATATAGGTCCGGTCGTTCAGAGCGGCTTTCATATACTTATCGCTCAAGCTCACAGAATTGTTGGCGTTTTGAAAACATACCGTGCCGTAAGCTTCCCCGTTCAAACTGCCATCATAGCCCGCGTCTATCAGTGCCCAGGCTTTTTTCTCCTCTTGCACCTTACAATCAATGAATTCAAGAATGTCGGGATGATCGACATTCAGAATTCTCATGACTGCGGCCCTTCTCGTTTTTCCCCCACTCTTGATCACACCGGCAAAGGCGTCGTAGCCTCGCATGAACGATACCGGGCCAGATGGCCTGCCACCTGAAGACAAGCGTTCTCGCGAGGATCGCAACGTAGATAAATTCGTACCCGAGCCTGAGCCCCCCTTAAACAAATTCGCCTCGACGGCAGCAAGCGCCATGATCGACTCCATCGAGTCCTCAACGGAATTGATAAAGCACGCTGATCCAATTGGGTGCGCTTCTACTCCCACGTTGAACCACACCGGGCTGTTAAACGTGGCCATTTGGTGCAGGACAATATGCTTGAGCTCGTCACTGAATACCTGCCCGTCTTCCTTTGTGGAGAAATAGCCATCTGCATTACCCCAGCCAACAATCGTATCCACAACCCGATCTATGATCTGGCGCACTGAGGTCTCCCGATCCCCAGCCTGACCTGCCTGACGGAAATATTTTGAGGCCACTACGTTCGTTGCTAGCTGGCTCCAAAATGCCGGTACTTCCGCGTTGTCTAACTCAAAAATGGGTTCTCCACTGTCGCCTGCTATCTCAGCCCTTCGGTGCTCCCATTCAATTTGGTCGTATGGATGACGGCCGGCCTCAGTCAGTTTCCTCGAAAACGTGAGGCCTTGGATTTTTTTCTGCCGTCTGGATTTTCGTCTCTTCTTTGTCGTTGCTATTTCTACTTGGCTCATAGCATTGCCTTTCTCATCTCAAATCCTCAGCCGATAATGCGTGCGGCATAGACAACACCGCGATACCCAGGCTCTGGCTCCTTTTGACACGCCATTGCCACTGCCCAAAACCGGTCAGCATGGCCGCTTCTTCCTTTTTCACTGTCAAAACTCACCTTGCCGGAAGGCAGTACTCGGCGCTTGATTGAATGTGCCTGGGAAACCAACTCCCGATCCCCGGGAAGCAACACGCGGTGCTTCTGCAAAAGGATCTTGAAGTTTGTAGCCCAGCGTTCCTTGTTCTCGTTGGTAAATACTTCGGATTGTACCTGCGGATAGTCCGCCGATAGATTCTCGGCCATGTGCATGCCAATGCCACTCTTGTCTATGGACAATCTCGCGACCGGTAGGTGATCATAAATCGCGAGAATGGAACGGTGATATCAAAATCGCCATCCGGATCGTAATTGCTGCTCATGACCTGATCCCTTCCACGCCTCTGGCCCATTGAGTGGGGTTAGCGGTTGTGGAGGAAAAATCCGTCAAAAGGTCATCAGAGAGCTTCGCAATGGCACCGTTGGGGTGGGTCGATGCCATTGTCAGAAACCAACGCAGAGTTTGATGATCCTCACTGGCAGACAGGCCTTTGGCCAATCGCAACACATCTTCGATTGCCGTTGAAGCGGTTGTTGTTTGTTGCTTGTTGTGGTTCATTTCATACCTCCTAATTACGCCCTGATAATCTCCGGCTGGTAGTTGCGGTACATAGCGGCTATATGCTGGGCAGTAATCTCAGACACTGTCAGCCCCGTACCTCGTGCCGTTTTCGTCGGAATGGCTTTGACGGTTTTTGTGATGGGGATCGCGGCACCTGAAGAGGTGTCAGTTAATGGTAGTAATCCCTGTGAGATACAGAGATCGGCAAGTAGGCAAATACCTTCATCCTCTGACTCAAATATAAGGACCAGCAGAGTCGAGAGGACGCGTTGAAGCGCCTCAATCCGCTTTTTTAGGTTCTTCTTGTCGTCTTTTACCTCCTTGAGCTGATCGAGCAAATGGTTCAACGAGGAGAAAGTCAGAAAGACCAAATTTCTGGAAAATGGTGGTTTCATATTTCAGTTCCTTTCAAAAAATAGAGTGATCAATAACTGTACATATGTTCAGTTTATCAGCGCAAAATTCTTCGTTTCTCTCGTTGCCTCCTTTCGAAAAATGGTTTATTTGATTGAAACGCGTCTCAACCTGGATACAATGAACTGACGTGTTATTTCGTCACGTTGTTTTTTCTCAAGTATCCTGTCCTTAAGAATAATCGAACAAAGCTATAACACTAAGGACATGGGAACCCGAAAAACGGACATGTCAAAAAAAGACGTATGCTTCTGTAATTGTTTGTTATTTCGAGGATTCTAGCGCTGTGTGACTGTTTCTACTTGGAATACTGACCTAAGACGACGGCACCGGAAGTCGTTAATTGAATGCCAATCGCCGGTTTACCTCTGTAGTGAGAAAACGATACAGGTTCACCATTCTCCTTAATAACGATATGGTCATCAACGACATTGGAAAAAGATACTGCGTATGCACCCGTCGGTAGAGAGTGATCAGCGCAATAATAGCCGTCGTTGTCAAACCGCATCGAACACTCATTACTGGAAAACACGGGAACGGGTTTCATGTTCCTGGCTCTGTCAGTATTCTGAATCGAATAAACAACAAAAGTTCCCGAATTCGGTTCATTGATTCCAACCTTCACTTTTCCAGTTGATTGAGTGTTGCGTCTATAGATTCCCAATACTCGTGATTCGCGGCTAACCAGGCTGTATTGAACTGCTGGTTTGCCATTAACGCTACTTAAGCGTACTGGTGAGCCATCTCTTAGAGCGGAGAAGGTATATCCAGGTATCAATTCAAATATAATTGCATGAACATCTTTCTTAATATGGCCCAGAGCCGTACAATACTGTCCATTCATAATTCCATAGGGATCTTCATAGGGCTTAAGCGTGCAATCTTCATTGTTCATGATGAATTCGCCTTCAGGCTTGAATTTATACGTGTACAGACTAAAAGCCGCTCTCGGTATTGTTGGATCTTCTAACCCAATATACATCGTGCCAGTTGGGTAGGAAATATTGGGATTTAGATCTCCAAATATTTCTACTCCATCAGGTATGATGTTGAAATAGATTCTATTTTTAACGTTCGCTACTCGTTGGCACTACTGTCCAAAACAGGATTTGAGCTGAAAGAAAATGAAAACGCCCTCCAATGAATACGGCATAATGCCGCTGTCAAAAGCCAAAGGAGGGCTTCAATATGGTAAAGACAGCGAGCATCTTCAGTCAA
>JASJCT010000205.1 GCA_030065855.1 Myxococcota bacterium | reverse complement strand
AGCCCCGCAGCAAACCGCTCTAATTTCGGTTCGAACAGGCCAAGAGTAGCTCCAACGAACCTCACTCTCTTGACCAAAGACTGATTTCTGCCGAAAATCGACTCTGATGAACACATTAACGAGCAAAAATCAGGGGAGATGGAACCGTCACAAGAGGCCCTTTGTCGAGGCTACACATAAATGAAACCCCAAAAAATATCCGAAATCGTGCATCATAAGGCAAAGCAACTCGCCGCCGAACTCGGTGGCGGGCTCGCTCTGCCTACGAAGGCCATCACCCTCGTGTCTTGGGCATCCCGGTATATGGAGAACGAGGTGCTCGGCGTCCAGGCCGAGAACACCGCCGATGCCAAGAAGCGAGACCTTATGGGGTTTCTGACTTGGTACTACGATGCCAACGGCCACCTGGCCGCAGAAGATTGGCTCCCCAGGGATACCCAGGGATACCTGAATGCCCTGGAAGCGAGCGGTCGGGCCCCGACCACGGTCAACCGCGTTTTTGCCACCCTGCGTAGGTTTGCGAGATGGGTCCACGAACAAGGGTACTCACCCTTTATAGGCGGCCTGCCTACCCGAGGCATCAGGGAACGGGAAACCGAGGAGCCCGACGCCAAGAAGCTGACCGCACGCGAGCTGAATCGGTTGTTTAAGGCGGCGGACAAGCTCGTTATTGTGGAGACGAGAAAGAACTCGCGGCCACGGCGAAATCGGGCCATCCTGGCGCTGCTTTACTACACTGGCTTGAGAGTGTCCGAGCTGTGCGCCCTGCACCGCGAACAATACGACGGCTCCCACCTTACCAACGTCAAGCGCAAGGGAAGATCCCGCACCCGGCGCTTGTATCTGTCAAAGGACTGCCGTCGTTACCTCGACGATTATTTAAAGACCGAGCGTCCTATTGACGATCCGAAGGGGAGAAGAGAATGGCTCATCGTGGCACCGGACGCCACCGGCATGATGAACCGATCAACCGTGTGGCGCGCCCTCACACGTCTGGCCGAACAAGCCACCGCCCACAGCAAGGACGACCTCAAGATTCATCCCCACCGGCTGAGACATACGTTTGGGTTTGAGGTGAGAAAACGAACAGGAAGCGATACCGAAACTGCTGCCCTGCTCGGGCACAGCGGGCTCAAGTACGTGGGAAGATACGTGAGAGCTACGGATGAGGAACGCGAGGCGATTCTCGATGATCTCTAAGTTATTTTGGAATTATCAGAAGAGCTCTTGGCAGTATTGACCGAGATCCAGTTGGTCGCCCAGCCATGTACATGCCCAGGCACACGGATCAGCTGTGATCTCCTTGGAAAATGATACCCGAGGACCGTCCATATCGATACAACAGGTTTCTTGGGACACATCTTCGAGCTCGCATGTGGTTATGGTTCCGTCCGGTGCTTCGCACTCACAGGTTCCTCCTTCGAAACCATTTTCTCCATCAGAACCCTCGCACTGACCGGTATCCAGGATGGTTTCCGGAAACTCGGCGTTTATTGAAAGAGTTAGCTTTACACCATCGTGCCATTCATCGCTGTTCGTCGGAGATTCGATCAGCTCTACGGTTCCGCTGACGGCCGGATATCTATCCGCGCTCTTCGGATTCTTTACCCGGTTGAGGAAGACACTAGCCTTGTCCCTGTCTTCCTCCTCGTAGAAAAATGGTACTACCTCATAGGTTCCCGGTGCGGTACTGCCAACTTTAATCGATAAGTACCAAAACGGAACAACTTCATCCAAGTTCGCGTCCGGCCTGTGGAGATCACACGGAGAATTTATTTTTCCATCGAAAATATCAGCCCGCATCAGTGAGCCATCCGGTGGCTGGTCGATAAATATGAAGCTAAAAATGGGAACTCCGCTTTCCAGATCCGAAAGAGCACCTGTCCATGACGATTCCTTTTTCTTGCTGCAACTGATCGAGAACATAAGCATGAGTACAATCCAAATTAGCCGGACCATTCTATAAACCTCCGGTTTCACATGGCGATACATACATAACCTCGCCAAATGTAGGTGCCTTGTCTTCGTGCAGTGTGACTAAAACATACGCGATGTCTTCACCGCAGTAGTTGTGTTCTGCGAGCTCGATACGCTGCGTAGATGTCCGTTGCGCGTCTAGAGAAATCGTGACGTCACTCCATTTCACAGCTGGACCATAAGTAGAACAAGCCGACCAAATCATTCCGTCCGTATATGGCGGTCTTGTAGGACATCCACAAACGCTAGCTTCTTCATCAAGATTTGATGGGTGATTGGAAAAAATATCGCCTTCACTATCTTTGAATAAGATCTCGCTAATATCTCCACATGAATGGCTGTCGTCGTAGGGAATAATCCCAACAGCCAATCTCGGCATGCCGTAGCAATCGCTTTCATAGCAAGATGGTTGTCCAGAAGAATTACAATGACTCATGAATAGCATAGAGCTGAAACTGGCGATGCAAATAGCTATTATCAACTGATGATTGAATTTTTTTTTATTCATTCAATTATTTTATTCTGTTATGCTTCCATCTCCAAAAAGATTTTGGTTGGTCTCGTCTTCCATCGCTCCTTGTTCAGCTTGAGGTTCTTCTGGAATACAATCACTTAGATCGGTTTCCATACATTGGTCTCCGTGAGCTCCGATGAGCTTGCTTTCACGCCAATTGTCATCCCATACTACATCTGCGCCGGCGGGTACGTAGTTTAATATCGGCGATATAAACCCCGCACCATCAACCCCTGTTCTGATGCCGATGGTCTGTGCAGCACAACCTGCCTGAATATATGAATAAGGATCGTAGTGCTGTTCTCCAGCATCAAAGTAACCACAGTTGAAACTGCGCAAATCAATTTGTTCTGTTTCTTTTTTCATAACGCCGTACGTCGAAAGCCGCTCAAATATTTCATTAACTGGAATTGTATCTTGTTCCAATTTTGTTCGCTTATACTCGGGCCAATCTACGTCAAATGCAAACGGCACTCCATCGTTGGCAAAAAATATGGCCACAGTGGATCCAGGTCCGACGATGTCAACACCGTCTACTTTTCTACCGAAGACAACAATGGAAGACACAATCCTTTCTTCAGTTTCTTCACTGTATTTATTTACAGCACCTTCAATCTCGAACTCAGTTTTCAAAGGGACCAGTTTTTCTCCCTTTCCAAGTTTCACCAATCCGTCTAGTTCTTGCTTGATGAAATTTCGGCCCATACGTTCGAGTTCTTCGTTTGTGAAACGCTCATTGATAGGAATCAGACGATATTCGGGACGCCTCGTGTAAGCTTCGTCAAAATACATAAATTTGCTCCCTGAACCCCAGGTCTTTATTATCCAGCTATCTCCCATTATTTTAACATTATTATGATCATGCTCAATTTCTGAATTGAGGGAATTTAACATTGCATTTCTGCTTTTGGAGAAACGTTCAGAAATTTGCTCGGCAACTAACGCCCGTCCAGGCCCCGGAAGTCTTTCTAAAAGCTCGATTGAGTTTTTACCGAGGCCCGTTATTCGTGATTTTACATCTAGCGAGCGACGCTGTTCGAAATCCTTGGCAATTATGTTTCCAATACCGACTGTCATTGAACCAAGAACGACTACTGCGATGAAATACTTTTTCATAATATTTTCTCCCTATTGGTTAGAGGTTGTCCCAGTAAACCCAGCAAATGCTATGAACATCGCCGTCTGTGATCCGCGAATAATTCGGGAAGTTATGCCAGGTCATGTTATCTCTTCTAGGTCTACACTGTGATGTCGTTTCGCCGGAGGCAAAAACCATTGCGTCCTGATCCACTTTCCAATCGGAGACAGCTGATTTCCATGCGTTTTTAATTGTCATGGATCCCTGTATGTTGTCAGCAAAATCTTCGCCGCATTCATCGGTTGTATATCCGTCCCAAAGATACCCATGGCTTCCGACGGACATACGGAGGCCTCCTTTAAAAATCCTGCTCCAGCGATCCCATAGATTTCCATCTGCTCGATAGTGAGTTTTGCATGCATAAGAGGCGAGAATGCTGAGTTTGACATCCTCATTTCCAAGTTTCATAGATGTTGAACGGGCGCTAACGTTTTTATCCCACATAGTCCACTCAGCGTTCTGACTTGTATAAGTTCCGTGGGTATGTACAAATGCCAAGCTAACGCGTTCAAGGCCGTCGTCGTCGTTATCGGTTTCGAATTCGTCTCTTGCTGAATGTAGGTTGCGATAGAATACTTTGACATCGGTTTGAGCAAGTTCATCATTGAAGCGGCTGCAGCGTTCCCAGGCATCGTCAATTGTACCTTGCCAGTTATCTTCGTAACTCTGCTGGCAATAGGTACCAAATTTAAAGTACACTGACTGTGCTTCGGAAGTGATGAGCAATATTAAAGATCCAGTGAGTACGCCAACTTTGAGAAAAGATCGCGACGAAAATAAAAGACTCTTGATATTCGACATTTTTTTCTCCTTAAAAATGGGTTTTACAAAAAAATAATAGACCATACATAATAAAGCATGGTGGTCCTCTGATCCGAACTATTGTCACATTTAATATTATTATTTTTACCTCAAACACAAAAAGATCAACAATATTAGGACTCTCTCAATCCCGCTTAAACTTCCCAACCTTGTCCATTGATGCTTTGACCATTGCACTCATTGTGCTGCCTTCCAGGGATTTCATGACGGTTTTCGCGCTCACCTCCTCTCCGCGCCAGACCAGTCCCTGAATCACGGGGGCTACCAGCATCTCTATCTCTTTTGTTAAGATCCGCTCGATGACGGTTTCGAGTACCTGCTCGTCTATTTTTATGTTCTTTTCAGCCATGTTTTCCTCTTCTGCGACAGTGCCAGGATTGCCAGGAGGCCCAAGGCTATCGCTATCAGCGCGCTGTTGCGCGCGGGTTCCGGTTCTGTCGGTAGGTACGGCGCGTCTAATAGTCCGGCTATCCTGCGCACGTACCCGATGGGGTTGTTGTGGGGCTGACCCCAGCTCGGAAAGCGATTTACGAGCGATGCCCAGGTTTGGGGTTTTCCCTCCTGTCCCAGTTGGTCCAGTTTCCGGCCTACATTACCTGAGCCTATGGCATAGGCAGCCAGGCCTATCCATAGCTGTTCGTCGGTCAAGGGTCCGCTGGGCCACGGCCAGGCACTCGAATCTCGGCGATGCAACGATGCCA
>JASJCT010000204.1 GCA_030065855.1 Myxococcota bacterium | reverse complement strand
TGCTGGCGCATTCTGAGTGCCAGTGTTTTTACGCCTCTCAGAGTTAGCCAACAATCCCATGGACCCGGTATGGCGCCGGCGGCATTCTGAAGAAACGCAAGTCGCTCTGAAAGATCTGCCCGCGATGTCACGACAACTCCACCAACGACGTCGCTGTGTCCATTTAAGTATTTGGTCGTGGAATGAATCACAACTCCACATCCCAATTCCACCGGCTTTTGGAAGTATGGAGTCGCAAAGGTGTTGTCCACCACAACTGCTAGACCTCTATCGCGAGCTAGCGAAGAAACAGCCGCGATGTCAGTGAGGTGCATCATCGGATTGCTTGGTGTTTCGACGAATATCAGTTTTGTCTTGAACGATATCGCATCATCTATTTGATCGAGATCGCGAGTATCAACAAACGAAAAGTTCAAACCATAGCGTTCGAAAAAGCGCGTCATTACTCGGTGTGTGCCGCCGTATACGTTCTCTCCACATACGACATGATCGCCCGGATCGAGTAGTGATAGTACAGCGGTAGTTGCCGCCATACCCGAACCGAATGCGTGAGCGAAGTAGGCGCCTTCGAGTGAGGCAAGATTTCTCTCCAGGGTTTCTCGCGTTGGATTGTTGGTGCGCGCATACTCAAACTCACAATGCTCGTCCAGTCGAGATTGTGCGAAGGTTGATGTGAGATAGACCGGAGGCATAATCGCCCCAGTGGCAACATCCGGCGCCTGGCCGGCATGCACCGCGCGTGTTGCGAATCCGGATGTGAGATCGTGGTCGTTTGCTTTTGCCATAACGCCGCCAATTAGTATCGAGTTTTTGGAAGGTTAGACCGTGAACTGATTAACGGCAACCGCACGCGGTTGATGAACTACCGGGCACACTTTACGTTCACCTGTGAGGTTCCCTCTTATCCGCACCTTCAAATGCTCAACTGCGATACTAGCTGTGGCCAAGCTCGAGAGCGAATTGGTTGGAGAATATTACCTGTTGCCGACTGAGGAACATTGGGGGTTGTTGCGACAATGAGTGACACTTTGGTAGCAAGCATCTCTGGCGTTAGAGGCATCGTTGGGAAGGACCTGACTCCGGAATTTGTGGCAAAGTACGCCGCATCGTTTGGAGTTCTTTCGAAAGAGGCCGGGTACAATAAGGTGGTGCTCGCGAGAGATTCCAGAACATCAGGACCCATGTTCGCTTCGGCGGTCAGAGCGGGTCTACAGTCAGTAGGTGTCTCTGTCATCGAATGTGGGATGATTCCTACGCCGACTGCCCAGCTTGCAGTAGAACACTTTCAGGCAGGCGGCGGGATAATTCTTACGGCCAGCCATAATCCCGTAGAATGGAACGCCCTCAAGTTCGTCGGCCCTGATGGACTTTTCCTCGGTCGTGAATCGATAGAAAAGCTATTCGCTCTGGTCTCAACGGCCGAAATCGCTCGGTGTGACTGGAGTGAAATAGGTGGCCTTGAAAACGATGACGGCGCAATCGACCGACATATCGAAGCGGTGTTCGGATTGGATTATGTAGATGCGGATGCCATTCGTGATAAAGGATTCGTAGTCGCGTTGGATTGTGCTCACGGTGCCGGAGGCACCACCATGCCGCTGTTGTTAGAGCGGCTAGGGTGTACCGTCGTCGGCAGGGAACTCGAGCCCACAGGACGATTCACGCGCCCCCCCGAACCGGTGCCCGCAAACCTGGTGAATCTCGGCAATCTGGTAAAAGAGAGTAAAGCCGATCTGGGCATGGCCGTCGATCCCGATGTGGATCGGTTGGCACTAGTGGATCATCGAGGACTACCTATCGGTGAAGACTACACTTTGGCCTTCGCAGTAGGATCGATTCTCGAACGGATCCAGGGGCCGGTAGTGACCAATCTTTCGACTTCTTTGGTAGTCGATGATGTAGCACGCGACTACGAAGTCGAAGTGTTGAGGGCTCCGGTGGGCGAGGCCAACGTTGCGCATGCCATGAAGGAGGCTAAGGCTGTCATCGGTGGAGAAGGGAATGGAGGAGTAATGTTGCCCGATCTTCACCTAGGTCGGGATGCCCCTCTGGGAGCAGCGCTGGTTCTCGACATGCTGGTTCGGAAAAACTGTTCTATTGCTGAAATGGTTGCGGCAAAACCATCCTATTCCATCGTCAAAGCGAAAGCCGATCGTGTAGGCGAGATCGATTCCGTCTATGCTGCTCTGGAACAGCAGTTCAGCGATGCGGAGCTGGATAAACAAGATGGCTTGAGAATGGCGTGGAATGATTCGTGGCTTCACGTTCGTCCTTCAGGTACAGAACCTATAGTAAGGTTGATCGCCGAAGCTCCAGAGCTAAAGGCTGCCGAGAAACTGGTCGCAGACGCAAGAGAGGTTCTAGAAGCCGTGGCGAGCAAATCTTGAGTCTCCTTATGCCTGTTGTCTTCCTGCCTCTCTGCCCCTCTGGCTACCTGCCGCCCCTGCCGCCTCTATCGGGGGAAGGGTAGGGTGGAGTAGCCATGAGAGTCGTTCTCCAACGCGTATCGCAGGCAGCTGTGAATATAGATGGTGAGACCGTCGGTGCAATCGACAATGGATTCCTCGTCCTGGTCGGATTCACACACGGCGACGGAGAACCACAAATCGACTGGATGGTCACGAAGATTCTCGGACTCCGCGTCTTTCAGGACGAAGATGGAAAGATGAATCGAGATGTTTTGGAGGCGGGCGGATCGCTCCTCGTAGTCTCGCAGTTCACACTCTATGGTGATGCGAGGAAAGGCAGAAGACCATCATTCATCACCGCCGCCGAACCAGGTGAAGCAGAGAAACTCTACGATCGGTTTGTAGAGAAGCTTAGCCTCAGAGAGGCGCCTGTGAGAACCGGCAAGTTTGGTGCAATGATGGACGTATCTTTGGTTAATGACGGGCCGGTAACTTTGATGATCGAAAAATGATAGTCCTAGCTTCGTCGTCACCACGGCGACATCAACTACTAGACATGTTGAATATCGAACATGTCATTGATCCCGCAGAGATCGACGAACGTCCGCAGGACAATGAGTCGCCAGAATCGCTTGCGTTGAGGCTCGCTAGAAACAAGGCGGCGACGGTTGCCTCGAGGCACCCCGGCCGACTCGTTCTCGGTGCAGATACTTTGGTCGTTCTCCGAACTGAAATACTCGGTAAGCCAACGTCACAGGAAAACGCCATTGAGATGCTCGAAAAGATGGCGGGACAAAAACATGAAGTTGTAACTGCGGTTGCTCTTGCCACCGACGACAAAGTGTCCGACAGGATCGACGTTACCTCAGTTTGGTTTCGGCCTCTGGATGAGGATACCATCAAAGCCTATGTAGCAACTGGGGAACCGTTGGATAAAGCGGGTAGCTATGGTGTGCAGGGCTACGGAGCAATGTTGGTTGACCGCATTGAGGGCGACTTCTTTAGTGTGATGGGGCTACCTGTCCGCTTGGTAGGCGAGCTGCTGGAAGAAGCCGGTATAGCTTACCGTTTCACCCGATAGACCGGGACTTTCTGTTCTTTACCCTTCAGTTCCAATGCTTCCTGTGGATCGACTGCGGGAGGTTCAGACAGCTCGTCGTAAAAACGTTGCGAGACGATAATCTCGCCCGACCCGGCCTTCGAACAGAGTCTCGATGCAGTGTTGACAGCATCTCCTATCACTGTGTATTCGAGTCGCCTGTCGCTACCGATGTTGCCGGCAAATACTTCGTAGTAGTCGATTCCGATACCGATCTCGACTCGCTGGCGGCCTTGAGCTGCCCATTTCACATTTAGCTGGGCCAGCAGGCTCTGCATCTCGATGGCAGCGCGCATGGCACGGTCTGCGTCGCCTTCTTGCTCGATCGGGGCTCCCCACAAAGCCATGATTGCATCACCCATGAACTTGTCGAGAGTGCCTCCGTTCTCGAAGACGATCTCGACCATTTCTGTGAAATATTCGTTCAGCAGAGTAGCGATGTCATCCGGCCCCATCTTCTCAGACATCGAAGTAAATCCGCGAATATCACTGAAGAAGACTACTACCGGCCTTTTTGTCCCTCCTAGCCGCACGGCATCTTCTTGGTCTGCAATCTGCTCGGCCAGGTCGGGTGCGAAATAGCGCTGAAAGTTTGATAGTACCAACGCTTCTCGACGAAGCTTGTCGCTCAGCTGGCCGTTCTCGATCGCGACGGCAGCGATGCCGGAAAATGCAATGAGAAACTCGAGATCCTCGTCACCAAAAGCGTCAATGGATGTTTGACTATCTACATAGATCAGACCGAGTACCTCTCCTCGATCGTTTGAATCTGGATCGCGGCTTCCCAGAAGCGGTGCACACATGGCACTTCTAACGCTCTGCACCACGATCGATTTACCTGCAAACCGATCGTCTGCTGCTGCATTGTCGGTGAGGATAGCAAGCCGTTCGGTTACAACGCGTCGCGCAATTGACTGGGGTACGTGCTGGCCACCACTGCTGCCACCAAGCTTGTTCTTGGAAACTCTTGGTATTAGTTCATCTCCCTCCAACATCAGAATGCTGACGCGGTCCACGCTCATTACCTGGAAGGTGATGTCGACGACCTTCTCGAGGAGCTTGTCCACTTCCTGTTGGCGGGAGAGGGCTTGAGAAATATCGAGTAGCATCCGCAGCTTGCGAGCCTGGAACTCCTCTGGCGTTTCCCCTTCCGGCTCCAACTTCGTACCCAAGCTCGGTCGACCATCTGGATGAGCCTCGAAACCTCCGGAGTCTGGTACTTCAACCTGTCTGACGATTGTGGCGTCAGGTGGAGGAGGCGCAAATCCCATCGGCTCGGCTGTCTGGGCGGGTGTCTCGGTTGTCGTAACCTCAACAACCTTGAACGCAACCCTGCCAAAGGTTACTACATCGCCATCTATCGGCGCGGCATCTGTCACCTGTGTTCCATTGAGAAAAGTCCCGTTGCTCGAGCCAAAATCGCGGACCTTTACTCCATTTTCATCAACTGATACCTCAGCGTGTTGGCGTGAAACGGTGGGATCGTAAATCGGTAGGTCGCTGGTAACAGCCCGGCCAACTACTATCGTTCCCCCTTGAGGGATTTCAATTGTCAAATCGCCTGTTGTACCGAGTAGTTTAAACTTGCGCAATTCAGAAGCCCCCGTTCGGCAGGAATATATCCACACCCGCAGGTCGGCGCTAACGTTTGTAGTCGTT
>JASJCT010000088.1 GCA_030065855.1 Myxococcota bacterium | reverse complement strand
TCTCGATAATCGCCTTGAGCTTCTCTATCTCTTTTTCAAGCTCGGCTATTCGCGCATTTCGAGGGTCGACGGCCATGACTCGAATGTGCCATCAAACCATGTGTCTGAACAAGTTTTCAGCAGAACGCTAAACAGTTACAAGGAAAGAGGGCCTGCCCTGACGGAAGCCCTTTTAACCCTCGACCGTTACTCGTCACGTATATGTTAACGAATGAAATGGGAACTTAGTACGATAGACCTAGATCGTCTAGTACCCGGGTGGTTTCGTCGTTCTCTGGGTCTTCCTGGTAAGCCTGGCGCGCAAACAGCATGGCCCTTTTCTTGTCTCCGCGAAGTAGGAATATCTTGGCCTGCCTGAGGAAAACCTGGGCCTTGGTGAGAGGGCTTTCTGTTTTCATCAGGGCAATGGTCTTCAGTCCCCAGATAGCCATTTCCCACTCTTCGAGGGCCTCAGCCCGTTCCACGAGCTCCATGACGATCCAACCGTTGCTGCGGTCGTTGAGGGCGGCAGTTTTCAACCACTTGAGCTCGGTCTCGGTGTCTTCTTTTCGCCTCGCCACGCGCGCTCGCCGCTGCTGCAAGGTGGCAAGGTGGGGATCCTTTTGGTCTTTGCAGGTCGCGAGTCCCTTTTCCAAGAGCGCTTCTGCCGCGTCCACTTCATCGCACTCGAGATGGACGTCGACAAGGGCGATTATGGTGGGAATATCCCCAGGCCGGAGGGCCAGCGCCTGACCCAAGACAGATTCGGCCGTGACAATGTCATCCACAGTAAGAAACAGGGTGCCCGCACGACAGAGAAGCTCGGCTTTTTCCTCGTCGTCTTCGCAAACTTGGGCGTCCTCGAGAAGAAGCGCCGCAAGTTTTGTATACGCACCGGAGTGATCGTACATGGCGTACAGTGCATCGCGCATTTGGGTGTTTTCAGGTTGGGTTTCAAATGCACGCTCAAGGGTCGAAAGTGCGGTTTCTGGCACGTCCCCTTTTTGGCAGGCCGCCGCCAACTCGGTCGCAGCCTCAGCCTGTTTGTCTCCCTGTTCGATTTCCACCAGGGTGAGGCATATCTTTGCGACTTCGTGCCAGTTATCCAGGGTTTTGTGCAGCGCTATCAGCCGATTCAGCATATCCCGGTCATGGGGGTCTTTCCCGACCCAAGCGTCGAGTATTTGACGAGCCCCTTCCCCGTCCTCCTGCACGATCAAGACATCGGCCAGGCGCAGTGCTGCCTTCCGCTCTCCATCTGCATCTCCATTGGCAGCCGCTGCGTCTCGCAGTTCTCGCAACGTGGCCTCGAAGTCGCTTGATACGCTGGTCGGGTCCAATGAGAACGCGGTCTCCAAATCTGAAAGCACCTTCTCGGTATCGCCTATTTCTCGATATATTGCCGCACGCATCTTAAGGGCGCTGACGCGAATGTCCTGATCCACATCTTCTGTAAGGAGTGGATCCAGGGTTTTGATAGCTGCCTCTTGATCATTCGCCGTAGCCTGGGTTCGGGCCAGGTCGAGTGCGTGTTCTAGGTTCCCGGGATCTAGGTCGATGATGCGACTGAAGAGGGTTGCAGCGGCATTGGGATCTGCCAGCTGGTCCTTCGCAATTGCTGCAGCTTCCCTTAGCATTGTGATTTTGGCGTTCTCGTCTGTCTGGGTATCTGCCGCCCTGACCAGCATCTCGCAGAGCCCGGTGTGGTTTCCCTGGTCGCGGAAAATTTTAGTAAGCCGTTCCCGGATGTCCCCATTGGTCGGTACCTTGAAGAAGCCCACGTCCAAGATGCGCAGCTGTCCAGCTTCATCTCCCATGGATTCAAAGATATCTGCCGCCTCCATCACCAGTGGCGCCAGCTGATCATTTGGATAAACCCCTATCATCCTCTCTAGAATGTGCACGCGCTCTTCCCGATGGTCGTCGGTCTTCAAGTTGGCCAGGAGGTTTTCGAGCAGTTCCTTATCGTCGGGCATATGATCGAGCGCGGTCCGAAAAACGTCGGCCGCTTGATCCGGCTGATGGCGCCCGAGGTGGTCGCCCAAAGCAAGGGCGGCCGATCGAATCCCATCACTATCCCCCCTATCCAATGCTGCGGCGAGCTGGCTGTCCAATAGATCTCGCAACTCACCGTATTTTTTTGCGTTTTCCAAATGATTGACCAGGACCATTAGGGCGATTTGATTAGTGGGGTCCTCGGCGAGGATATGCCTTAAGACCTCCACCGCCTCGGCTTCACGCCCGGGTATGGCCAGGAAAAGTTCCGCCTGTTTGAGCCCGAGCGCGCGCTGATCGCTTCCATCTTTGACATTATCCCGGGCCTTCTTAAACAGAAAATCTAGGTGATCATAGTCCTCGAGCCGGGCGTACATTTCGGCCAGCGGTTCCCAGACCTCGCGTACGCAGGGATCCCGATCAAACAGCTGCTGATAGAGTTCCGTGGCCACCAGGAGATCTTCTTCAGAAACCGCCTGAGGATCTGTCAACTCGCGCACCAGGTCGAATACGTCTTTTGGATCTGCCACATGTGCGGCTTCAGCAGCCCATTTCACGGCACCGGACAGGTCTTGGGCGGCCATTCGCACGCGCGCAAGCCCGAGCAGGGCCCACGGGACATAGGCCATCCCGTCAATGAGATCAGCGCTCAATTCGACGGCCCGTTCCATCAGCACTTCGGCCCGCTCCATTTCCTCCAGCTCAAGTGCGATGTCGATGCCTTCGCGGATCTGATCGGGCGTGGTGTCTGCGCAGGAGGCGCGGCGCTCGTATGCGTCGAGCATCACCTTTGGATCTCCGGATTTTTGGGCCACGCTTTCGTAGAGGGCGAGTAAGGACTCCTCATTCGGATGGGCCTCACAAGCACGACAGAGGATCCGGCCGGCCCGGGCGTATCGAGGGTTTTCAGCCAATGCAATCTCCATCGACCCCATTCCTTCTTCCAACGTGTCAGCCGCTGCCAGTTGTATTTCAGCCAATCGGTAATAAACATCTGCGCGGGTCTCTGACGCCACATCCTCCTCACCCAGGCTCGACAGGCATGTCAATAGCCTCGTTTGCTCGTCCGTATCGTTGAGCGCGGCTGCAATGCGCACGCCGACTTTCCAGACATCGACCTCTCGAACCCCGGTCTCCTCGGCTGCCAGGTAATGGGTGCGCGCAGCATCTAGATCCTTTTTATCCCGCTCCATTCCCGTGCACAGCCTCAAGAGGAGCTCGCAGCGGGTGTGTGCATCTGCGCCTCGCCGCATCCCGCTGAGGAGCGATGTCACCTTGTCGAGATATGCGTCGACATCATCTGTTTCGCTCGCTGCGGCATATGCTGCGTCGTGGATCACCGGAGATCCGGGATCCTCATCAAGCGCCTCGATTCTCTTTTTGAACGCATCCTCCGGGCGATCCAAGGGGCCGGCTAAAAAGTCGGCGAGTTCGTTCAGAATCGCCCCCCGTTTGTTGGGTTTTGTCGTTTGGGCCAACCGAGCCTCGATGGCCCGCTCTACCAAGTCGGGCCGTTGCCATTCGAGGAGCTTTTCGGTAAATCGCTTTGCCTCCACCTGGTTCGTAGACAACACTTCGAAAGCCGATTCGCAGAGCTCCTCAGCCTGATCGCCACGGCCACTTTCGGCCGCTATCTGGCTCAGCTCCATGAAGACCTCGCTTGGGCCCATGCCCGCGTCGGCCCGGTCCTCTGGGGTGCCCCGGCGGAGGATGAGCAGCAGGGTGCGAAATGCGCGTTCGGCTTTGTCGAGCTCTCCTGTTTCCCGTGCCAGTGTGGCGAGCAGCTGCCATAGCTCTATGTTTTGGCTGTCCATGGCAGACGCGGTCAGCAGCTCATCCACCGCAGCCTGCGTATCCCCCCGACCTCGGGCGATGCGGGCCCGCAGCAAATGAACAGACGCCCGCTCTAGGGATCGCCTCCGGCCAAAGTCCTCGAGAAGGCCGTCTGCAATCGATTGTGCTTCATCCAGCTCTCCTATGACGCGCAGTCCTTCGGCCAGTGCGCTTCGCATGTCGCGGTTTGTCGGATCGTACTCGAGCGCACGTCTCAGCACTGCCACTGCAAGATCGGGCCGATCCAGGCGGCTGTGATATATCTCCTTTGCCTCGCGGGCATACGCAGCGATGGTAGCCGGATCTTCGATGTGCATGGCCGCGGTAGACAGGGTATTGGCGAGCGGTTCCCACTGTTTGCCGGTGCGGTACTGCAATATCAGGAGTCGGCGTACTTCGGGGTTTCGCGGCGCATCCTCGAACGCGGTGGTGAGTGTGTCGATGGCCCGCTCTCGCTCGGACGCCCGAAGTTGAACCTTTGCCAGCTTCAGCATGACCGAGATGCGATCCTCTGCTTCCTGGGTGTCGATCAGGCGTCTCTTGAGCCAGGTGATCGCCTCTGGCAGGGCGCCGCGGGCTACTGCCAAGCGAGACAGGGCGTCCAGCGCCCCATTCGTACAGTCGAGTGCCACCACCCGGGTATAGGCGTGGCTGGCTCTTTCGGTGTCATTAAATTGCACTTCACTTAAGGATGCGACCATATTCCAAAGCGCCGCAGCGCCGGATTTGTCCCCCTGCTCCTCTAATTTCTGCGCCTGATCCGTCAAGAGGTCGATCGCATCTGAATATGACACCCGCTCATCGAGCAGGGTACTGAGGGCTGCGATGGATGACGCGTGTCCCGGTGTCTCCTCTAGATTTGCCCGAAGGGTATGAAAGCGCTCGTTTTCTCCCTGTATGGCACTGACGAGCCGGGCGATTTCCAGGCGCAGTGGCAGGCGCTCGTCTACCGTTTCTGTTAGCTCCAACTCCTGTTTGAGGAGGGCGAGGTGTTCGAGCACCCGGCCCTCCCGTTTTGTTAGCGTTATCAGCTGTTGAATAACGTGCACATCGCCGGGACGGTCGCTCAGGACATCGCGGTACACGTCGATAGCTTGGGCGCGATTTCCTTTGCCGGCCAGAATTTCGGCAGCAACCAAGCGCAGATCACGCACGACTTCCGGGTCAAATGGCAGTCGGGCAGCACTTAACAGGAGGGGCACCGTGCGATCCGGACGGCCGGCATCGGCATCCATGGACCTCAGGGTATCGATGGCCCACTTGGCGCACAATGGGTGGGCCGCCTCCCCGGTTAAGGCGCCGCCGCGTTCCCAAAGTCGGGCTGCTTTTTGAAAGAGCCGAATGACCGGGGATCGCTTTGCTTCGTAACTCTGGTCCGACGCCAGGGATAGATCGCAGGCCTCTCGGAGCGGGTCCAGGTCCTGATCGACGAGGGCGTCGATGCGACAAAGGGTGGTCGCGAGGGACGGGGCTTTGACCATCCGCTCGAGGTCGGCCAGGCGCCAAAGGGCTGGCAGGTGATTCGGATCCCCTTCCAACACCCTGCCCACCGCTGCGATGGCACCTGGAATATCATCCAACCGATCGGCATAGATACTGGCGGACCGCAGGTGGAGATGGGCGCTCCGCGATGGCAGATGGGGTATGGCCCGCGCCCCTTCTGCATAGGCAATGGCTGCGATGGACCACTTGTCAGCCTCGAGCGCAAGTCGTTCGATTTCCCGCTCTAACTGCTCGTTTTCCGGGGCTAGACCAAAGGCGCGGGTAATGGATGCGAGGGCACCTAAGAGATTCTTGCTCTCCCGCTCTTGCAGCTCAGCGGTTTGGGCGAGGATGTTGGCCCGGGACCAGTTGTCCGGGGCCACGTCGAGTCTCGGTTCGAGAAGATCGATGAGCAGCTGCCAGTCCTCTGTGGCGGTGTAGGCAGTCGCGAGTGCCTCGGTCGCTTGTTTGGCAACCCCATCCGCCGTACAGAGAGCTGTAAGGCCGCTCCTCGCGGTGGCATCGCTCGGGTTTAGCTTGAGCGAACGCGCGTAAAAATCCACGGCTGGATCGGCATTTTTGAGTTCGTGCTGGTGGATGTGCCCGAGCCGGCTGAGGTGGGAAGCCGAGAGCAAATGATCGTCGCCGACCGCAGTTTCGAACACTTGGGCGAGCCGTTCCCACTGACCTGCCGCGGCCAGCAGTTGGTCCAGCTGTTCGAGCACATCCCTGTCAGGACCGAATGCCTCGAGAATGCTAAACCAGGTTTCTATAGCTGCTGTCGTATCCCCCAGGCGATCGGCTTGGATGGTGGCGATCCGCACGAGATCCATGCGGTGCAAGGCCACTTTGGCATTTAGTGCGGCCCGTTGCTTTAAGATGTCGACGAGCGCGTCCCATCGCTCCAGCTGCTCGAGCAGGTCCACCGACGCGTTCAGGGCTTCGATGTCACTGCGGTCGGTTTCCAATCGCGTGGCCCAATGCCCGAGGGCCCTATCTGGGTTATCGAGCGCCGTTGCCAGACGCGCTGCTTCTCCAAGGACGGCCCTTTGGACCTCGGCGGTTCTTTCGAGCACAGCCAGCTGCTCGAGCACCTCGAGGCGCTCCTGACCGCGATTTTGGGCTTTGTGAAGTTCATTGAGATTATGGGCTGCCGAGAGGGCCACGGCTTGATCCACGTCAGGTGTGGCGAGGACGCGCGAGAACAGATCAATGGCTGTGTTGGGATCTTCGAGCGCATCCCAGTACAAATTGGCCGCTTCCATCAACAGGGCCACTTGCTGTGCAGATTCCTCACAGACGTCTGCCGCGCGAACCAATGCTTCGGCCCTGGGGCGCTGCTGTTTGGATCGCACCGCCAAGTGGCGGAGTTGCTTTCGCGCCTCCAGATCGGTTGGTTCGATAGCGAGGAGCTCGGCGTAGCATCGCATGGCATCGGCGTCCTGGCCGAGGGTGGCGAACCGCATACCAGCTTCCCGATAGAGATCGCGCTTTTTGGGATCGGGCATATCCCCAATGGCCCGTTCAATGGCGGCAACAGCCAGCTCCGGGTGTTTGGCTGCGTCGTAATTGGCGGTCAGTTTGCCGAGGGTCGTGAGCTTTACGGCAGGGGTGGTGGATTCGGCCGAGAGGAGGCGTTCGAGCTCCTGACACACCGCCATATCGCCAGGGGTTTCGTCGAGCAGGGCACTGAGCTCGGCCAAGGCCTGGTCTGGGTCGTTTAGGTTATCTAGGCAACATCTGGCCACTTGAATGCGCAGGGCCCGCGCTTCCTTGGTCGAGACCGCGGTGGCCCGCTTTCGCCAGAGGTCGATGAGCTCCTGCCATTTTTCCTGGCGTTCGAGCAGGCGCTGGGTAGAGGCGGCCAGCTGGTGGTTGGAGAGGTCCAGGTCCAGGTGCTCCAGCATGTAGGTCGCCGCCCGGTCTGGATCGCCGGCAAAATCCCTGGCCACGTGAGCGGCTTCGTCCAGGAGTTTCGTCCGGCGCTTGGGATCCCGAATCCGTTCGAGCGCCCGATCGTGGGCTGTTAAGAGTGCATCCCACTGCTCAGCTGCAGAGAGTATGACGACCAAGCGATCAAATGCCCATTGGGCCTTGGGGTCGACATCGATGATTTTTGAGAGGACCTGGTTCATTGCCTGGGCATCGTCCCCGAACCACTCGTCGTAGTAGCGCAAGGCCCCTTCGAAGAGCGCTTCCCGAATACCCGCAGGTGGCTTGGCAGATATTGCGTCTAGGTAGGTCTTTGCCGCGTCTTCTTGACGCTGTTGGGTTTCGGCGAGGTGTTCCAGGTACTCCCAAGCTGCCACGTTCTCGGGGGCGTCGTTGACCGATTGAATGGCCGCTTCAAACTCCGGGTCGAGGCCGTGTGTCCCATTGCGTTCCTCTGTTGCCATTATCCTGCCCTCCACAAAGAGATCTGTTCCTACGTTTTTTCAGACTAAGCATACTAAGCGCTATTTAAGAGCACTGGCCCTGGATTCCCGCCTGCGCGAGAATGACGGACTACAATAATTTATGAATCAATTTTGTTATCGGTCAAACAAAGGGCCCGGTGGGAAGGACGGTTACCGGGCCAGCCAATTCGCATAGAGGTTGGGACGTCGGTCTTTTAAAAAGCGGCGCCTGGCAAAGGACGCTTTGACCTCCTGGAGATCAATATCGGCAAAGAGGAGTTGCTCAACATCGCTACCGGCCTGTGCCATGATCCGCCCGTCAGGGGCACAGACAAAGGATGCTCCGGCAAATGTGAGCTGGTCTTCGATACCGACCCGGTTGCACAGGGCAGTAAAAAACCCGTTTTGAAAGGCTGCCACTTGAAGCTCTGCCTCGTAGACCCCGTCGGGCCACTCACCAACTGCGCCTGCCTGAGGTATGACCACGAGGTCGGCGTTATTGAGTGCCAGGGCGCGCAGGTATTCAGGATAGTGGCGATCATAGCAAATGGCCACGCCGATGCGTCCCACGGCCGTGTCGAACACGGGCGCGCCCGTATCCCCTGGGGTGTAATACCCCTGCTCGTGAAAACAGGTATATTCCGTGATGTGCACCATGCGGGTTTTTCCAACCAGCGTGCCGTCTGCGTCGATAACAGGGGAGGTATCGTAGCACCGACCCCCATCTCGTTCGAAAAGGTTGAGAATCACTACAGTTTTTAGACGTTTCGCCGCCTCGATAAACGCGTCTGTGATGGGTCCGGGGATGGGTTGAGCCAGATCTTCAAACCCGGGTTTAGCGGGGTACTGGGGATAAAACTTATCAAACGCGAGCTCGGCAAAACAGACGAGCTCAGCGCCCTCAGAAGCGGCTTTCTCCAAGGCACCTAACCCGCGTTCGATGTTTTCCTGCTGATTGTCCGATGCACGTTGTTGAACCAAGGCGATACGCATATAAATAACCTCCCTATTGGACCTACTCAGCACAGTATCCGATGCGGCGGGTAAATGCCAAGCGCGTTTCGCGTGGCGATTGCGCTTCATTCGCAGGGAAGAGGCAAGAGGCGTATTTTTTTTATTCCTCATTCACTACTATCCGCAGACACAAATTCCAAAACTTGACAAAGAACGCTCTATCACACTGAAATTATAGAATTTTCTCATTCACAGACAGCGTGAAATATCTAAGATAATATGTGCAATGCTGTTATTATGCGCCGCAAATCATGGGAGGCACCCCGCGTTGTGGCAGGACAAAGGGTAAGAATGCCCCTTGGGATTGGAACACGACATTACCGTCGGGAATAAAATCAACCACGCGGGGTTGATACTTTTAAGCTGGCTGAGGTAATACGGGCGCTGCCCAATCGGGTTTGCTGTACAGGTAGGGGTAGAAAATGAGCCACGACGTAAGAGCTATCAACGAAATGGTAAAGGCTGAGAGCGGCTTTGTGAGCGATCTGACGCACGAGGTGAGCAAGGTGATTGTCGGGCAGTCCGAGATGGTGGAGCGGGTCCTGATCGGCCTCTTGACCGGCGGTCATGTGCTTTTGGAAGGGGTCCCGGGACTGGCCAAAACCCTTACGGTGAACACCCTGTGCCAGGTGATTTCAGCCGACTTCAAGCGGGTGCAATTCACCCCGGACCTGCTGCCCGCTGACCTCATCGGTACGGTGATCTACAACCAGCACTCAGGTCAGTTTTCAGCGAAAAAAGGCCCTATATTCGCTAACTTGGTGCTGGCCGATGAGATCAACCGCGCCCCGGCCAAGGTGCAGTCCGCCCTGCTCGAGGCGATGCAGGAAAAGCAGGTGACCATCGGCGACGAGACCTTTGCCCTGCCCAATCCGTTTATCGTGATGGCCACCCAGAACCCACTCGAGCAAGAGGGCACCTATCCACTTCCCGAAGCCCAGGTCGATAGGTTCATGCTCAAAATCCGCGTGGGATACCCCTCCAGAGAGGACGAACGGGCCATTATGGATCGCATGGCCGCAGGATCAGTACCGTCGGTGAGTGAGGTCATCACGCCGGAAAAGATTCTCAAAGCGCGAGATATAGTTAATGAAGTCTATATCGATGAGAAGATTAAAGATTACATCGTGGATATTGTCTTCACCACCCGATCGCCTGAACAGTACGGACTAAACGAAATATCCAGGTTTATCGAGTACGGCGCCTCACCCAGGGCCTCTATCGCCCTCAGCTTGGCAGCCCGGGCCCATGCATTTTTGCGCCATCGGGGGTATGTGACCCCCGAGGATATCAAATCCATCGGTCCGGATGTGCTGCGCCATCGGATCATCGTTACGTACGAAGCAGAAGCCGAAGAGATTACGAGCGAGGATGTGGTGCGTCAGATATTCGACGCGGTTGAAGTTCCCTAACCCGTCTTTAGGTCCGGTCGAGCCATGGATCATACCGAGCTATTTAAAGAGATTCGCAAAATAGAAATCATCACCCGCCGATTGGTCAACGACCAGCTGGCTGGCCAATATCAGTCTGTTTTCAAAGGTCGCGGCATGGCGTTTGACGAGGTGCGCCAATATCAAATGGGCGACGATGTTCGCCTCATCGACTGGAACGTCTCTGCCCGCATGAACGATGTCTACGTCAAGCTCTTTACCGAAGAACGGGAAATGACGGTGATGCTGATCGTCGACGTATCAGCGTCGGGCATGTTCGGCACCACCCATCAGCTCAAATCCAGGGTCGCCGCCAAGGTGGCTGCCACCCTGGCCTTTTCCGCGATCAAGAACAACGATCAGGTGGGACTGGTGATGTTCACCGACCGTATTGAGATGTACGTCCCCCCCAAGAAGGGTCGCAAACACGTGCTGCGGGTGATCTCTGAGATACTGCGGTTTCGCCCGAGCGGTCGCGGGACAGATATCAAGGCCGGCCTCGACTACCTGGGTAAGGTAACCAAGCACAAGGCCGTGGTATTTCTCATCTCAGACTTTATCGATGAAGACTGGGAGCGGGCCCTTCGACTCGCCCAGACGCGACACGACCTCATTCCGATCTGCATCTCTGATCCGCGGGAGGAGACCTTGAGCGACCTCGGGGTGGTCTACGTGGAAGACCCGGAGACCGGTGAGGTACAGCCGATTGATACGTCGTCGCGGCGCATGCGGGAGGGGTTTGAAAAGGCCGTAAAACAGCGGCGCATGGCCCGAGAGCAGCTGTTTCGAAAGCTCAGGGTAGACTACATCAACCTGTCGACAGCCGAAAAAGACCTGTCCCCCTTGGTCAACTTCTTTCGCATTCGCGCCAAGCGGGCGAGGAGGACCTAATGGCACGGTGGGCGATGGGTGTGTGTGTTTGGATCTTGCTGGTCATCGTCGGACCGGTCCAAGCGGCCCCAGTATCGACCGATCCCGAGGCTGACGCGGGCACGACCGATCCACCTGAGCCATCCGCGCCTGCCATACCCGCAGACCGATTGCCCACATTGGCGCTCTCCGTATCCCCCAAAGAGGTGTCGGTGGGCGAGGTGGTGCATTGGCGTTTGGCAGTCACCCGCCACAAGGAAGACAGGGTGCACCTATCGAGCGGCGCGTCCTTTGGCGCCTTCGAGGTTTTATCCAAGGACGTCACCCAAGGAGATGCGAAATCCGACGGCGACTGGATCGAGGAGGTGCTTCACGTCCAGCTCATCGGGTTCGACCCTGCAGACATCACCATCCCAGCCCAAAAGCTGACAGTGGTGGATGCCCAAGGGCGCATTGGCGAGGTAGAGACCGAGACCGCCGATGTGACCATCAACAGCCTTATCGCCAACGAACCCGAGCCAGAACTCAAGCAAGATCAGGGACCTGGAGAGCAAGTCTTTGAAAAGGATTACACCCTGCTGTGGATCCTCGGCATCATCGCAGGTGCTGGGATTGTCGCCCTGATCACGTTACTCATCCGGCGGCTGTGGGCCATGCGCAGGCCCAGACCCGGGCCGCCGCCACCGCCACCCAGGCCGGCCCACGAGATCGCCTTGGAAAAGCTAGAAGCCCTGGCCCGCTCCACGTTGCTCGCAAACGGCGAAGTAAAAGAATTCCACGTGCGCCTGTCCGAGGCGATACGGGAGTATTTGGGAAACCGCTACGGCTTTGAATCACTGGAGCGCTCCACCGAAGAGCTGGTCCACGCGCTCAAAAGAACCGGGATTGGGCGCGAGGATTTAGAGAGAACCGTGGCGTTCTTAGAAGAGACAGATCTCGTGAAGTTTGCAAAAATGATCCCAACCCTGGAGGAATCCAATACCCTGCTCGACAAAAGCATTGAATTCGTAAACAGCACCACACCCACACCTATGACCTCATCTGAAAAAGCCGGGACTGAGCCGCAACCGACCGCACCGGCTGGGGGATCGTCCGATGCGTAGGCTGCCCCCTGGGATCGGCCATCTTGCCGGGTCGCTCGGCCTGCTTGCCGCGGCCAGTGCCATCTACCTGCCGCCGTGGCTGCTGCCCGGTTCCGGGCTTAGATTCGAAACCCCTTGGTTTTTGCTCTGCTTTGCAGCCCTGCCGTTGCTCATTGCCGCGGGTATGCTGGAGCGCCGGTTCACAGGACGGCTTCGCTTTCCCCTGACAAAGGTCCTCGCCACGACCGGTGCTGGCTGGCGAACCCGCTTGCTACCAGTGGCCACCGCACTTCGAGTGACCGGTGTTGCATTTCTGATAGTGGCGCTCGCCAGGCCTCAGGATTCAACAGAGCGAGAGGAAACCGAGATGGAGGGCATCGACATTGTGCTCACCCTCGACGTCTCTCTTTCCATGAAGGCAGCAGACCTGGCGCCGACCCGTTTGGTCGCGGCCAAAGCCGTGGTGCAGGATTTTATCAAGCGCCGCAAGAACGATCGCATTGGCGCGGTCATCTTTGCCGAGAACGCCTATACCCTCTGCCCACTGACCCTGGACTACTCCATCCTGGCCAACATGATAAACGAGATCGAGCTCGGGGTTATCGGCGGCCAGGCAACGGCCATTGGCAATGCAGTGGGCGTCTCCATCAACCGGCTGCGAAAATCAGACGCCAAGAGCAAAGTCATCATCCTCCTGACCGACGGCACGTCGAACGCTGGGAATATCTCGCCCGAGCAGGCCACCCTGTTTGCCAAGACCCTGGGCATCAAAATCTACACGGTGCTCATGGGTCGACAAGACGAAGCCCCGGTCTCCTCTGGGCTCGATTTCTTTCGCCAGCAAGTCTTTGGCACCCAATCGGTTCCGATTAACCGGGAGCTGCTCGTGGAGATGAGTGAAGACTCGGGCGGTGCCTTTTTCGAGGCCACGGATGCCAAGGGATTGGTCTCCTCGTTTCACGCGATTTTAGACGCATTGGAGCGCTCCCGGATCGCAGACCAGGGGGTGGTCTACGCAGAAGTATTTGGGCGGTATCTCTGGCCCGGGTTGCTGCTGATCGGCCTTGAGGTGCTGCTCGGTCTTTTTGTGATGCGGAGGATACCGTGAGATTTGCAAACCCAGGGGTACTGTTTTTGCTCGTGCTGCCGCTGTTGGTCGGAGCGGTTCAGATAGTGGGCATCTGGGTGCGGCGGCGGACCCTGGGGCGATTCGGCGCGCTGGAAACCGTGGATTTACAGCTGGCCAGGCCCTCCCCCTATCTGCGCGCAGCCAAGGGCATTGCGCTTTTCTTGGGCATGGTGGGTGTGGTGCTGTGCGCGGCGCGACCCCAGTACGGAGGACGCATCCAAGCGCTAAAAAAACGGGGCATCGACGTGGTGGTGGCCCTGGATTTCTCCAAGAGCATGCTGGCCCAAGACATACAGCCGAGTCGCTTGGAACGGGCCAAGCTCGAGCTTTCGGATTTCATCTCCCGGTTGACCGGAGATCGCATTGGATTAATCGCCTTTGCCGGAGACACAATGCGGTTTCCCCTGACAAGCGACTATGCTGCGGCCACGGTGTTTTGGCAGGGGCTCACCCCCTATGACATGCCCGTGGGCGGCACTGCGATTGGCAAGGCCCTCACCGCTGCCACACGCATGCTCTCCCCAGAGGACCAGGAGCAAGACGCGGAACTATCAAAACGCTCAAAGGTCATTGTGCTCATTACGGATGGGGAAGATCACTTTGGCGATCCCCAAGCCGCTGCCGCACAAGCTGCCGAACGCGGTATTGCCATTCACGTGCTGGGTATCGGGTCTGACTCACCCGAGCTCATTCCTCGATATCTGGACGACGGCACGCCAATGGGATACCAACGGGATGACAAAGGAGAATACGTCACCACGTCGCTGAGCGACAAAAACGAGGATTCCCTCAGGGATATCGCCACCCAGACCTCGGGGCGCTATTTCAGAGCAGGGACTGATTTCACGGGCATGGCCGCGGTTATCGACGAAATTCGAAAGTTAAAGCAAAGCGAGGTCCAGGCCCGACAGATTACGGTTTACGAGGAGGTATTCCAATGGTTTTTAATCCCCTCGTTCGCATTGTTCTTGATGGCATTTCTATTACCGGATCGGTTTTCCCGACCCCGTCGGAGGGTGGTGTGATGCACCGAGTGTTCGGACCCGCGCTCCTGGTGCTCGCTATCTTGGTTGTCCCAGTTGTCGGCGTTAACCTAGAGATGGCGAGTGCTTCTCCCCCTTTGACAAAGGGGGGAGGGGGGATTTCGTCTCATCCTATGGCCCTATCGCAAGACAAAATCCCCCTAGCCCCCTTTATCAAAGGGGGAATCCGATATTCCCGCCTTTCAACGATCTGGTTAACACCAGATGCTGCCGATTTGCTCACGAGCGAAAATGACGATGTTGCCGACGGCAATGCACTGCTCGCCGAGGGAAAGACCGCCGAAGCCCTTGAACGCTATGACGCGGCTGCTCGCGCACTCCCGGGTCGCAAAGCCGTTCACCTCAACCGGGGGCTCGCCCTGTCTCGCATGGGAGAAGAAACCTCTGACCAGGCCCTGCAGGCATTTCAATTGGCGAGCGACGGGGCCGGGGATGACGCGGTTCGCGCCCGGGCTTTGTTCAACCTGGCCAACGGGTTTTATAAAAAAGAAGACTATGCCGAAGCAGTGAAACTATACAAACAAAGCCTGATGCTGGCGCCCGGCAACAAAGACGCTGCCTGGAACCTGGAGCTCGCCAAGCAGCGAAAAAAGGAAAAAGAAGAGCAAGAGCAACAAAACAAAGAAAACCAGGACCAGCAAAACCAGGACAACCAGGACGAACAAAACCAGCAGGACCAGCAGAACCAGGACCAGCAGAACCAGGATAAACAAAACCAAGAGGACAAAAAAGACGACCAGCAACAGGACAAAGACAAAAAGGACCAGCAAGACCAACAAGATGAGCCAGAGCAGCAGGAACAACCGCAAGACCAGCAACAGGAGCAACAGCAGCCCCAGCCCAAGACCCGACAGGAAGTCGAACAGGTGCTGGACTCCCTAGACGACCAGCAGAAAAACCTGATGAAGCAAATGGCCAAGCAAAAGGGCGCGATGCTACCGGCCGGACGCGTGAAAGATTGGTAATGCCCGCACGTCGGACATTGAGTCTGATACCCCTGATAATCGCTGCATCTGCGACGACAGTTGTGGCACAGCGGCCCGCTGCCCCTGCCCCCAAGATAGCGATCAACGTGGATCGCCAGCCCCTGGTTCAGGGCGAATCGTTTGTTCTCACCATTCGCATCGAAACGAGCTTTCGGGAAGATCCAGAGGTGCGCATCCCCAATTTCGGGCGCATCCGGGTGCTTCGCCAATCAGAATCCAGCTCGATCTCCTCCCACTTCTCCTTAAGCTTTGGGAGCGGCCGCACCAGTCAAACCATTCGAGCGACCGACTATCATTTCGTGCTCGTGGCTGATAAGGCCGGCCGGTACAAGCTGGACCCGGTCATCGTCATCTCAGGCGGGCGCCAGTACAAAAGCGACCCCTATGTCCTAGACATCATCGGCCCCAAGGGCGGTCCACCGCCGTCGATGGCCACCCCGAGCCAGCCGACCCCGGCCCAACCCACCGAAGATCCGCTCCCTGGATCTGATGCCCAGCCCAGCGCCCCTGTGGATCTGGACGGAGCCAAGGTAGATCGGGATTTCTTCATCCAGACCCATCTCAACAAAAAGCAAACCGTGGTGGGCGAAGCCATCACGATGACGATTTATTTGTACACAGCTGTTAACATATCGAATTTAAACGTGATTCGGGAGCCGGGCACAGAGGGATTCTGGGTGGAAAACCTGCTGCCGGCCAACCGCCGGTTTACCACTGAGCCCATCTTTGTGGCCGGTCGGGAATACGAACGCGGGGTGCTTCGAAAGATGGCCATATTTCCCATCAAGACCGGAACGTTGACCGTGGCGCCCACATTGGTGGAACTCGAGGTCGGCAGGGTGGGATTTTTTTCTCGGGGCAAGGCATACAAAAGGACGTCCGTGCCCGTGCAAGTCGACGTTGTCCCCCTGCCCTCGGAAGATCAGCCCGGGAATTTTAACCCCACCAACGTGGGGCAATATACCTTTAAAGCAGGTGTCGCACCCACAAGCGTAAAGGTGGGTGAGCCGGTCACCTTGACCTTTACGGTGCGGGGTGAAGGAAACTTGAGAAACCTCACACTGCCTGAGTTTAAAGAATTTAACGGGTTTAAAGTTTACGACCCAGAAGGTGATACAGACCTCCAAGTCCAGGGCACAGGGGTGACCGGCACCCGGACCGCCCGCATCTTAATGATTCCCACGATGCCGGGCGAGTATACATTGCCGAAGATATCCTGGTCTTTTTTCGATCCTGGGGCTGGGAAATATCGCACCCTTTCGAGTCAGCCCCAGAAGATTAAAGTTCAGGAGACGCGCGCTACAGGGGTTCCTGCAGCCTCGGGCAGCGCGCCAGTCCTGCAACCCACAGCCGGGCAGGACCGGCTGAACCGCCAGCTCCGATCGATTCTCACCCGGGCGGATATTGCATCGCGAAACAGGGATCCACTCCTGACGCGGCCGTGGTTCCTCATTGTCGCGATCGGCGCCGTGCTGTGCTACCTCGGGGTCATCGTCGCATCTCAGACCCGACGCCGGTTGGTCGAGGGGCATCCCAAAGGGCGGTCCAAGCGGGCAGATACCGAGGCCTTGCGCCGGTTGCGATCACTCGGTAAGCAGATGGACGGGCTTTCACCTGAAGCGTTCTATGGGGAGCTCGCGCGCGTGCTCATGGTTTTCTTGGAGGAACGCCTGGAGACAGCGGTGATAGGGGATACCAACGCCGAGCTCAAGGCGCGCCTCATCGACCGAAACTTTTCTGAGGAACAGGCACAGCAGGTGGTCACCGAGATGGAATCCTGCGATTTTGCCAGGTTTGCCCAGAGCGCGGGCAAGGGTGAGGAGCGGCGTCAAGCACTGGACCGGATGGCCGGGTTCATCCGGGACCTAGCCGGGGTGCGGGTGCGGCCTGCATCGCCCGAGGAAAAGCGATAATGCAACAGGCTATGCTGTTGGTTCGATATAATGTTGGTAGCAAGGACTCCCCCTTTGAAAAAGGGGGACGGGGGGATTTCGTTTCTTCCCCTTGCAACTCCCTTTGCAACCCTGGGAGACAAAATCCCCCTAACCCCCTTTTCAAGGGGGAATTTATTGGCCTGGCCAGGCAGAATTCGTATGGCATAGTAGTCAGTGCATTTCTATTCATCGCACTCATGACGGTCTCTTTGGGGGTACGTGCAGAATCCCTTGAATCCGTGTTTAACAGCGCCAATAACGCGTTTTGGAACGGCGCATACGAGCAGGCAGCTGAGCACTATGACCGCCTGGAGACCCTCGGCGTTCGGGACCCGGCACTGTCCTACAACCTGGGGACGACCTATGCCCGCCTGGGAGCCTTAGGGCAGGCGGTCTACCATTACGAGCGGGCCCTGCGATTAGATCCCGGGCACGCCGATACCCATCACAACCTCCGCGTGATACGTGAGTTCCTCGCCCGCCGAGCAAATGAGGCAGGCCGGGATGCGGATCTGGCACCCGCGGTCACCCCATGGCGGGCCGTGCTCGATAGATTCTCAGAACCCGGTGCTGCGCTGGGCTTTTTGGTCTTTCATGTGCTTCTGTTTGTGGTCCTGATTCTTCGGCGGTTTATTTCCCGTGAGTTGCCCCGCCTCTCCCTTGGGGTACTCTCTGGCGTGCTCGCAGTCATTACCGCTGCGTCCCTATCCGTGGCCATTGGCAAATGGCATCAGCGCACGCGGGTGAGCGAGGCCATCGTCGTGTCCAACGGCGTCTTAGACGTCATGGAGGGACCGGCGAGCACGGTCAAGCGATTCAATTTGGAAGAGGGCAGCCGTGTTGAAGTGGCCGAAGAAAAGGGTGACTGGATGCATATCATCGACGGCCAAGGCAGAGACGGCTGGGCACCTGATGCCGCGCTAGGAAAGATATAAAGGGTACAGACCGCTCCTGGGGCCCGTACCAAGCTCCGTTTACATCCAGTTGACTTTCTTGTCAGAATGAATTGAAATAGAATAGCGTGCGTTTTGGAGATAATCGGGAGAATTAGTATTAACAAGCAATTATGATAATACTCCAACACACAAAAGACGAGGAAGACCATGAAATGCAAGACTTCTCCTTGGGTACGACAAGGAGTACTCATTGGGTTGATCAGTGCCGCATTTTTTTCACTGGGAATATTTTCCGCGTGCACTGAAGAAAATGGCACTGATGGTAGTGGGGATTCCGATTCTGACTCTGATTCAGACGCCGACTCTGATTCCGATTCTGATTCCGATTCTGATGCTGACTCGGACACGGACTCCGATTCTGATTCTGATTCAGATTCGGATACGGATACGGACGTAGACACAGACTCGGATACAGATGCAGACACCGACACCGACACCGACACAGACACTGAAACTGACCTGGATGATATTCCCATAGCTGACTTCACCGTGGACGAATACGCAGAATATGCTTCGACGTTGACTGTGAATTTCGACGGTAGCGCCAGCACGGATCCCAATGGTCTTGAGCTGGCCTATGAGTGGGATTTTGGCAACGGTGACGTGGACAGCGGCGAGACAGTCTCATACGAGTTTTCTGGGATCGACATATACCACGTGACCCTCACGGTGACCAACACGCTCGGGCTCAAAGACAGCATCTCAAAGCCGATCGCCCTCTTGGAGCAAATGGAGAACTATGCCGACTTCCTGAACGTGTCCGACATATACGAGATTGCGGTGGAAGCAGCCCACGAGCACTCTCAAATCGCGTTTGCCGAGACCATTGGCAGGACATACGAGGGGCTGCCCATTTTAGCGCTGAAGGTGTCGGACAACGCCCATGATCCAGAGGACGCCGAAGAGCCCTCGGTTTACTTCGAAAGCGGCATCCACGCCAGGGAGGCAGTGCCACGGGAGGCCATGCGGTTGGCTATCGAAAGGCTCGTGGGCACCTACGAGACCGACGCCGAGGTCAAGCAGTGGGTGGACACTGTCGAGATATGGTTTGTCATGGCGCTCAATCCCGATGGGGTCCGAGAATGCAACAACGGCAACTCTGGGTGGCGCAAGAACAGGCACAGGACCGGTATCGATCTCAACCGGAACTGGCCGTTTATGTGGGCTCAGAACGGGGGATCCACAGATCCGTCCAGCAGCAACTACAGGGGGGCCTATCCCGCTTCTGAAGCTGAAACCCAATCCTTGCTGGCGCTCAACTGGCGCGAGCGTTTCCTGATCGGCATCAGCAATCACTCTTCGGTCTCTGGCGGGCTGCTGCTGAGGCCCTATACCAGTTCTGCCGAGCAGGCGGAACTCGATCTCATCAAAGATATCTCCAACGGCATTGCAGACGGGGGTCACCTCCAGGGCAACAATCCCAATCCGGTTCCCGGGTTGACCGGATGCACTTTGTTTTACGAGTTTAACACCATCTCGGTCATCCTGGAGTTCGACGCTGGTGGGTTCTGGCCGGACTACGACGTTGGCATCGATGACGCAGAGTACAGGGAGGGGGCATGGCACTATGTGCTCAACCGGATGTCAGGTCCCATGTTATACGGCAAGGTCACTGATGCTCAGACCGGTGAGCCGCTCATTGCCAACTTTGACATCGAAGAGATCGAGATGTCTCCTAACGGGGACGACCCAGGCTGCCTCCTGTGTGAAAAACGCTACTCCAGGCCCAGTGGCACGTACTGGAAGCTGTTGCAATCCGGAGATTACACCGTGACCTTTTCCAGACCGGGATACACACCTGCGACCACCCAGGTGACCGTCAATGACGGCAGGGTAAAGCTCGACGTGGCATTGGAAAAGGACAGCGCCAACTTGAATCCAACCGCGAGCTTTGTCGCAGACAAGTACGACATCAACGAAGGGGAGGCAGTGACGTTTGACGCATCTGGGAGTTCAGATCCAGACGGCGACGCGCTGATCTACAGCTGGACATTTGGAGACGAAGACCGGTCAGATCCAGATGCCGTCGTGACCACGACCGAACCGACCGTTGAGCACACCTTTGACCTGGATCCTGGCACCTACCTGGTCGTCCTGGAAGTAGATGATCAAAACGGCGGCAAAGAAAAGGCATACACGCCCATCTTTGTGCGCTAGCAAAATAGTGGGGTTACAGGCACCATCACTTCCTTCTATCCTTCCCACCCAGCCCAACAGTCGTAGGTGTAAATATAGTGTTCGTCTACCCCTATACCCCCGTTGGTATTATCCCGTGTGATTAGGATGACATTTTGGAAATCGTCATAGGTGTAACTCAAGATTGTACCACCTCCATCAGTATAATGTTCTGAGGTCAGAAGGCTTCCATCTTGGTTGTAGGTATAGTAGGTTTGCGTGTTGGCATCAGCTTCAACATGGGCGTGGCGAATGATGGACAGAACCCTGTCGAAACTGTCGTAGGTATAAACTGTAAGAGAGAACATCTCTTCGTAGTCGCTCCGGTACTCTTCTTGTTCCAGTACATTGTTGTTTCCATCATACGTGTACACATAACTAATACTGCGTTCAATTGTCCCATCGGCAGGTTCAGATCCACCGTCAACCTCATAAGTCAGAATGTTTCCGTATGTGTCATATGTGTATGTGTGTCGTATATCTGTTATCCCATCTGCTCCAGAGCCCTCGTTTTCAGTTGCCCAATCTTGTTCTTCAGTGAGAACTAGGCCTTGATCATTGAAGGTTCTTGTGATGCGTCGATCCACAATACCGTTTGGACCATCATCAAACTCGTCAGTCAACTGATTGCCTTGTGAATCGTAAGTGTACGTGGAGCGATTGTCGATGGTTCCATCTGACATCTCGGAGAAGTTACCATCTCTTTCCAAAGTGAGAATATTGTCATTGTTGTCATGAGTATATGTCGTCCGCCCATAAACGTGACCTGTTGCGTGCTTATCGAACTCAACCATTATCAAACGACCAAGATCGTCGTACGCGTAAATTGTGCGCCTGTTTATTGTGCCGTCTGGAAATCCCTCACCTCCATCGGACCAATCAACGTTCTCTTCGCATGGACCGGGATACGCTTGGTCTGGTTCGCTGTCCGAGTCAGCCTCACAGTCCGAATCAGCGTCACAGTCCGAGTCGGTGTCACTGTTGATGACGGGCTGGGAGTCATCGCAGCCTGCAGTTGGGAACAAGCATATACATATGATCATTAACTGTGTGGTTGTTCTTTGCATGATTTCTTTCTTTTTCAAGGTTACACTAGTTGTGCGCAAAAGCCGCGCCAATGTCTGAGGGTAAAGAAACTACATTAAATCATTGGGATTTCAAGCAGGATTATATTTAGAGGCTATGAAAATAGATGATCAGGGTGGCACGCTTTGGCACAAGAAAGGGGGAAATAGAGGTCAGTCCCTGGCCCCCAGCCCCAAGAAATCATTCGCGCAAATCTGATCCCCTCAATACGAGCCCTCAATACGAGCCTCTGAGATATGTTGCCTTCCGTCTTGTTGCCGCGCCGCTCTTATCGGACAAAAGGGCAATTTGGTTTCAAAAACTCGACAAAATAGAGAGAAAAACTCCTCAAGGGCTTGTTGAAGAGGCACTATCGAGATGGCACAGTGGCACAGATGTACCTGCGCTTGAATCCTTAAGTGATTGTAATCATTGAACTTATTTCGCAGCCCACATATCACCCTGCCTGGCCTGAAAATTGCTCTTATTCATTCTACCTTTGCCATGACCCGGCAAGGCTTGAAAACGCGCTGGGAGGATAGCCCGAGCTGGAAGGAGGTGATGCGATGAGAAGGTACTTTTTTCTGTGTATGATTGTTGCGACGGCAGTCTCTGCATGCGGCAGTGAGGCTGACTCAGATCCAGGAACAGAGACGGATACAAGTGATACTGAAACTGAAACGGACATGGACACAAGTACAGGTGATACTGAAACCGAAACAGACATGGACACAGATTCAGGTGATACTGATACTGAAACTGAAACAGACATGGACACAGATTCAGATACCGATACCGAGGCGACCTGTGATCCGGGCTTCAGCTGGACCTATCATGGGTTGGGTTCCTACGTCAGTTTAAATTTCATTGAGCCGCTACCAGATGGCGCACTCTACGCCTCTGGAAATTTCAGTGGCATTGCGAAGTTCTACACAGAACCGGAGGTGGTGGAGGTTGAAACATCACAAAACTCGAATGGTGGCTATGAACCAAATGCTTTCTTCACTTATTTGGACGCGAGTGGGGTTATATCTTGGGTCGTCACCCTGCCGACGCAAGTGAGACTATCCAGAGGTGCGACAACACCTGAGGGATCTCTGTTGATAGCCGGGCTGGTTTACGGACCGGTTACTTTTGGACAGGGCAGTAACGCGGTTGAGCTCGTGCCTGTAGATGACAACGACATGTTTCTGGCCCAATACTCGCAGAACGGTACGCTCGAATGGGCCAAGCTCGCAAGCCGGGACGGTGAAAATTGCTCACCAAATAAAGTACACGTGAGTGCCACTGGTATCTACCTAAGGGGTTTTCTTGAAGGGACGTGCGTGATTGGAACCGGTGCTGCAGCCGTGGTTCTGGATCAACCGGATTCGGGCTATTTCATCGCCCGCTTTGGATTGGACGGCACGCTAGAATGGGCCCTGCCCCAAGATGGCAGGCCCGCGTTCAGAGATGAGGCGATCCTCATGGTCGGAGAATTTGTTGGGGAGATTACCCTTGGAGAAGGTGCCGATCAGGTGACCTTGACCGGAACACCTGATGTAGCGTCAACCTACCTGGCGAGATATCTGCCCGATGGTAGGCTTGATTGGGCCCGTGTGGCTGGCGAAAACCTCTATCGCGTTTACGCTGAAGTGCTCGCTGACAATACAATTTCGGCATATGGAGGGTACGCCGGTGCAGACGCCAAGTTGGGCGATGGAGACGATGAGATGCTGCTCCCGAATACAGCCAAAGGTATATTTGTCGCAAGATTCGCAACGGATGGGGGTCTCACTGCAGGCGGACAGGCAGTATCTAGCGACCAGCTCTATACGCCACATTTCAATTTTGCATCCTGCGATGACGGGACCATTTACGTCAACGGGTACTTCAGAGGTGATGCGCAATTTGGGTTTGGGCCTGACCAGGTCAATCTGAGCTCACCCGAGAATACCCAGATCGGATTTCTGGCCAAGTACCAATCAGACAGCTCACTGGCGTGGGTGCAGGAAACGTATTCAGACATAAATGACCTCTCGACAAATTGTGCGGGAAAGATCACCCTCGTCGGCACGGACTATTCCCAGTCTTGGGGGATTGGTACGCCAAATGCTGTTGTGGCTACATTCGAGGCATCGGGGGAACTGGCCTGGGAGACGGACCGTTGGCAATACGACAGGGAGCGTGGATTGCTCGTGGAGATGCTGGGCGATGGGTCGATAATTACAGCCATCGAGCAAAAAGCGGTTTCGACCGTAGCGATCCATCTGATAGCGGCTGCCGATGACGGCACGATATTGTGGGACAAGCCCTTGGTCAAAGGTGGCATTTCACAAGAAACCGGCGCGTCAGGTTTTGATCACCTCTTCTATGGGCCAGATCCCGTATGCGAACCAGCAGATGTTTCCCTGTACGCCTATGATAAAGGCATAGCGGAATTCATCGGGACACTGTGGTCACGTGCATTGGTCTGGCTTCAAGAGGACTGTATAACCGAGTGCATCGATATGGGTGATAACGACGAATGTCTCGAAGCGAGTTGCATCACCACTGCTGGCGCAACTATCTCGTACCGTTACACCTTGAAGCAGATCACAGAAAGTTGGTTTTACAAAAAAACAATAGCGACAGAGTGGATCATAGTCGAGCCACCCGAGGGCGAGACATCCTGGAAACGGATCGAAATCCAGTATGCATACGAAGATGACGGAGGAGGTGTGGATGATCCACCCAATGCACACGAGACCTACACTGCCTCCTGGGAGGGATCAGTGGATCCGGCGTTGCCCAGTGACTACACAGTTCATGCGCAGCATGACTCAGACCTCTCAGATCACTATTGGATACACTATTGGATCTGGTCGCACGAAGGCATGGATCTCTCAATTGATCATTTAGGCGCATACTTTAGCTCCGTGCATGAACGGGTGACTATCAACGGCGATGTGATCGAGGCCCGTTCTGGAGCGAACTTTGGTATTGAAGGGTGGATCAACGATAATTGCATGGGCCAGATTCATCACTTGACGTGGGAGATCATCGGTCCCTGTGGGGGGTGAAGTTAGCCCCCTGCCGTTTGAGGCGCCTTGAAATTCGGGCTATGCGATGGGCTGAGGCAGCTGACCCTTCGGCACTAGATGTATGTTTCGCGTGGTAGAGCGCGGTGTTTAAATCTTTTTTTGTGTGTTCATAATACTTTGCTAGTGCTAGGTGGGCTGCTGAATCGTCGGGAAAGCGGGTGAGCGCTGCTTGCCACAGGACCTTGGCCTGGTCGAGGTCCCCTTGCTTGCGCGCCTTTTCCGCGGCCATTGCCCAGGCATCCCGGCTGTCCCTATTGGCCGGGGCAGCAACCGCCCGCTCCAGGTGTTTGTCGGCCACCCGGCCTTGCCCGGCAGTGATCGCAGCCTTGGCCAAGCCCAGGTGGTCTGCGGCGTGGGCAACTGCAGCGGGATCCCGATACATCTCGTCCAAGGCAACACCCAGGGCAGCCAGGCCCACCAGATCAAGTGCATTGTGGTCCAGGACCGCTGCCAAGGGTGCCGCCGACCCCCCGCGAAGATAGGCAGCGTACGCAGCCGGAATGGCGTGGCCAGGGATGTCATCAATGCGCTCGTAACCCAGCACGGCCGATTCCAGGTGACCCAGGCCAACCCGGGATAGCCGCCGTTTAAAGACGCGGCGGGCCGCAAACAAAAGATCGAGGTGCGTGGCGCGGGCAGCCGGGTTCTTTTGTCGATGCAGCACAAAGCGCGTGTTGATCAAGGGTAGGTCAAAGGCCTTGCCGTTAAATGTGACGAGGCAGGTGGCCCGCTCTAGATGGGGCTTGAGGATCTCGAGCTGGGCCTGCTCTTCGCTCGGCTCGCGACAGAAAAGTTGTTTTATTGAGAACGTGTCGTCTTCTTCGAACCATCCGATGCCAATTAGAAACGGCAGGGTGCCGGTCCCTCGGGCCAGGCCGGTCGTCTCGGTGTCGAGAAAAAGAGCCCCCCTGGGAAGATATCGGCCGCAGATCTCGTCTGGACAAAGGGCGGTAATCCCAGGCCCGGTCTTGAGGAAATCCGAAATGACGTACTGCCCATAGCAATAGCCAGCCGGGTAGGTCTTGGTGTTGACCAGTACCTCCCCCCTATCTGTTTCCACGACCTCGCCTGGTAAAGCCTCGCCCAAATGCTGGTCTACTCCCGCCTGTTTAACGTGGGGCGACGATCGGCCCTGGGCTGTTATCTTTTCCATGCGCTTTTTAAGTTGGTCAATCAGCGGGTTTGACGACGGTAGATCGTCGCTAGCATCCCTAGTGGCTGACGTCAGAGGTGTGGATCCCTTGGATTGCCTGCGGCTGAGCTTGTCTCGAAGCCGGCTCATTGCGCCACTGGTGCCAGGCCGACACATCCGCGCGCAAGCGCAGCAGCCGCAGCCTTGATCCCACTGTCGTGCGCCTCGACCGGACCGATGCAGGACGGACACCCCACTTCGCAGGCACATCCCCTAATGAGCTTTTCTGTGTCGCTCACGATTTCAGCCATCTGATCAAATGCCCGTTCTGACAATCCAACGCCCCCAGCATAGGCATCGTACAGGAAAACCGACATTGTGGGTGCTACAGAAGTCCTGTCAAAATCCCCCCCATTCCCTTTTTCAAAGGGGGCGCTTTTGGATGGATCCTTCTGAACCGCGTGGGACACATCCCCGGGGTCGCACATGAGGTGTAGACACGCGACCTGATGCAGTGCATGGGCAAACCCGGCAAAGCCGCGCGCGAGTGCACCGGGGTCGTACTGGCTGTTGAGAAGGTTGTAAAGCGCATCTGACGGGGTCAGCCATGCGCCTTCTGTTTCCAGGGTCATGGGCGGCAGATCCAGGGGGCCGTAGCCTAAATTCTCGTGGGTGTGGAAACGGATCTTCTTAAACCCGGCGATGGTCTGCATAACGGTCAGGTCGCTGAACGCCACGACCCCATTGCCAAGGGGCCGGGTTGCTGGGGTACTGGATATGTCAACCACGGTGGTGCGATGGGGGACCGTGTAATACGCCCCATCAATACGCGAGACCTGGGCCTGGTTTTTTTCGAGATCCAGGTGGTGCACGAAATAGGTTTCTCCGTCTGCTAGGTAAATCGCCCCGTCGTGAAGCTCTGATCTGGCCAAATGGGCATCGATCTCAGCGATCACGTCGCCCCCCTCCCGATCGATGACGACCACGCGCTGGGCCGCAATGCTCCGCAGGGAAATGTCTGCAGCCGGATAGGACGCCTTGATATAGTAGGCCCGCTGCCCTGATACGGTCAGGTCTCCGTCTGCCACCAGGCAGTCGAGGGCTGCCCAGGTGTCGTCAGTTGACAGATCCCCAAACCCCTCGTCTGCGTCAAACGGCAGTTCAAATGCGGCACACCTCAGGTGTGAGAGCAGGATCTCCACGTTGTTGGGCTCCAAAAGGGCGCACTCTGGCGTGGCCTGGAGCAAGTATGCCGGCTGCTGAGCGAGAAACTGGTCGATGGGATTGGCAGACGTCACCAGCACAGCGAGGCTGGGACCGTGTCGGCGTCCGGCCCGTCCGGCCCGCTGATGAAATCCAGCAATGGTGCCTGGATATCCAGCCATGACCACCGCGTCCAATGATCCGATGTCAATGCCGAGCTCAAGGGCATTGGTGGCCACGACCGCGTCCAGGGCACCTTTTTTGAGCAGGGTTTCGATGTCTCGGCGAATCTCAGGCAGGTACCCACCGCGATACCCCCGCACCCGGGTCGGATCCCCGCCATTTCGCGTCAGTCGATCCCGGACGTACCGCAAGATTACTTCGACGGCCCGCCTGGACCGGCAAAAAACAATCGTCGACAGTTGGGCTGCGATCAAGTCCGCGGTCAAGCGCGCGGCTTGCTCTGGGGTGGACCGGCGAATGCCACGCGCCACATCGACCATCTCTGGGTTGCAGATAGCCAATGTGCGGGCACCCAGGGGCGCGCCGCTTTCTTCGATGGCCACAAAGGATTTGCCCGTTACCTTGCGGGCCAGTTCAACAGGATTTTGGATGGTCGCCGAGCACGCCACAAACACCGGTGAGGATCCGTAATGGGCTGCGAGGCGCTGGAGGCGCCGGAACACATTTGCCACATGGGAACCAAACACCCCCCGGTAGGTGTGCAGCTCATCAATAACGACATATGAAAGATTTGAGAAAAAAGACGCCCATTGGGTGTGATGGGGTAAAATACCCATATGCATCATATCTGGATTTGTAATAATGATGTTGCTGGCGTTACGAGCGCGGGCCCGATCAGCCGCAGGGGTATCGCCGTCATAGGTTTGGACCTGGGCACGGGCGCCTATCCTGTCAAAAAGCGATCGAATGCCCGCCTCCTGATCCCGAGCCAGGGCCTTTGTCGGAAAAAGGTAGAGGGCGCAGGACGTGGGATCCTGCAGCTGGCGATGGAGTACTGGCACGTTGTAACACAGGGTTTTACCCGATGCAGTGGGGGTGGCAATGACCGTATGTTGCCCTGAAGTGATGTTATGCCAGGCAGCTACCTGATGTGAATAGGGCTCCGACACCCCGGAGCGTCCCAGGGACGCGACAATGGCCGGGTCGAGCCAGTCTGGATAAGGGGCCCAGGTGGCAGGGCGTGCCGCCGAGGTTGTATTGACCGCGATATCACCCGTGGTTTCCGATGTGGCCCACTTTTTCGCGATGGCTTTTGGCGCTAGCCGGCCTATCCTTTTATGTGAACACATGATCAGTATTCTAATTTACCAACGCATCGTCTCACTTGCCAGTCTGTATAGCAAAGCCAGCCTGGATAGCAAAATGGGAATAAAACGTCTGATCGCGGTGTACTTTAATAAGTGAAATACCCCAACGGGGTGATGATTTTGGCGGATGATGGGTTATGTGAATAGAAGCTGTGGAAAGGATGTGAATAAATAAAAGACTATATCTTTATTTTAGATATTGATTTATCCTCTGCTCAATAATAGAATATGTGGATTCAATCATCCCGTATTCTGAATTTTTGGTGTGACGATGTATGCGAGTTCATCAACAATAGATTTGGACAGCCTCGACAGCAAGGCCGAGCACGTTCGGACCTTAATGACAAATGCCTCCAAATCTCAAATCACTGAATTGTGGCGACAACTGGATTTGTCGGCCATTTATCACGACTGGGCCCTTGATGGTCAGGTGATACTGGCCGAAGAGCTCGATGTTGCCTTTGACACCCGCTCCGTAACCGACGCCACAGGGCTACCCCTTACCATGGCCCTGAGATCCCATAAACGGGCCATTGATTATGCGCGCGAGGTTGCGGCCAAGGAAGTGTTTGCCTTTTCAGTTGATTTGTTTCGGGAGTTTCACAGCCTGTTCGCGTCTGACGCGGAAAATGCGAAGAGTGGTCGGTATCGCAAGGAGATACCCCTGCACCGATCCTATTTCCACGAAATCTGCCATCCGAGCAAGATCGGGACCAGCATGCGCAAGCTGGTTTCCTGGCTCAACGACCCAGAGGAAGCGATGGTGGTTCACCCGATTCGATGGGCTGCCAAATTTCATTATAGATTCATGCGCATCTTTCCGTTCATCGAGACCTCGGGCAAGATCGGTCGCACGATGACCAACCTCATCTTGATTCGCCAGGGCTATTTGCCGGCGATTATCCACGCCACAGAGCGGCAGCGCTATTACGAGAGCATCCGGCAGTCTCCAGAAGACTTTGTAGAGCTCGTGGCAGAGTCAGAGCTTTCCGCTCTGGAGGCCGCGGAAAAATTCCTAAGGCGCGCAAGACTGGCCTGCTAGAGCTGGAAGTTTCCTACCGCTAGTACTCCGACACATTTATAAGATTGGGTTATCGGGCACGGGTTTATCCCGTGCCGACGGCGGGGCATAAAGCCCCACCCTACTGTTCTTTCCCTTCACTTTATAACATTAGTAATAAATAATTAACACAAAGCACTTATTTCTATAAATTCGACAATTTTCTTGCTCGAAAAGTAACAAACATCTCAGAACAGGCAATGACTCTTGTGAGATTCACAAGGAGGACAAAATGGCGAAATGGATGTTTGTTGCGATGGTCTTGACCTTGGGATGGGGCTTTTGGGGTTGCGACGAAGGCGATTCAGACAGTAGTACCAACATCGACACTGACACAGGGACAGACACGGACACCGACGCCGATACGGACACTGACACGGACACCGACGCCGACACGGACACGGACACGGACACCGACAGTGATACCGACACAGAGGAAGGTGAGCCTCTTCCTGATGGAGAACCCGGGGAGTGGATTTGGGTGGAGATTGAGGGATCAAAATGTCGGGGCGGATCACCTGCTGGGCTTTCTGTGCGGTATAGCGAGACTTCGGACGAAACCCTATTCATTTATCTCGAAGGAGGGGGCGCATGTTTCAATTTAACCACTTGCATGACATCCCTTGCCAGCATTCCCAGCTTAGCCCGAAAACCACCCAGCCCATACGGGATGTATGACCTGGACAATCCAGAAAATCCCTTTGCCGGGTTCAACGGCATCTACGTGCCCTATTGCACGGGTGATGTGCACACCGGCTCCGCAGAAAACGTGGATCTTCCTGGCGTGGGTGTTCAGCAATATGTAGGCGCCGATAATTTCAAGCTGTTTTTAAATCGGATTGTTCCGACATTTCCAAATGTTAAAAAAGTCGTGATCACGGGCATCAGCGCCGGTGGTTTTGGCGCGGCCTTCAACACTGTTTCCGTTTTCTCGGCTTTTGGAGACGATGTCCAAATCATTAATATCGACGATTCCGGCCCACCCATGCGGGATCCCTATTTCCCCGCATGCTTGCAAGAGCTGGTGCGCGACCTGTGGGGCATGAATGAAAATATTCCCCTGGATTGCACGGCCTGCTTTGAGGAAGGCGGCATCCATGCGCTCTTGGCCTACGCGGCAAATATGACTGAAAACGGATCGTTTGGGCTGATGAGCGCTCACGAGGATGCTGTCATGCGGCAGTTTTGGGCCTTTGGCAACAATGACTGCGACCCGGGCATGTTCCCGTCTTACGATGGAGAGAAATACTTAGCTGGCTTAGAAGATTTCCTGTCCTACATGCAGCAAATTGACTTTGGCGGTGTGTATTATTACTCAGGGACAGCGCATACAAAACTGATTAGCGGCGATATGTACCGCAAAGAGGTAAACGGCGTGCGGCTCGTCGATTGGATTTCAGATGTGATTGACGGCAATATGTACCACGTGACAGAATAGACCCTACAAAGAGACCGGACCCGGGTGGTCCCACTGAGACGCGTTAGGTTATTCATTAGATCCCTAGTATGACCACAGCACATTGGCGAAAAAGACTTGAGGCGCTGACCGCGCGCCATCTGGATCGGCACATGCGCATCGTCGAGGGTCCGGTCGGCCCGGTCATCCGCACTGATCAGGGGGGGGGGGTAAAGCTCAATTTTTGCTCGAACGACTACCTGGGCCTGGCCGGTGATCCGCGCATTGCGCAGGCCATGATCCGCGCGGTCAAGGACTGGGGTGCGGGCACGGGTTCTTCGCGGCTCGTCTCGGGCAATACCCGGGCCCACCACCAACTCGAGCAGACCCTGGCTGCCTACATGGGCACTGATGCGGCCGTGGTGTTTCCATCTGGGTATCAAGCCAATGTGGGTGCCCTGTTTGCCCTTACCCAGGCCGGGGATGCCATCTTTTCAGATGCCCTGGTCCACGCGAGCGTGGTGGATGGCGCCCGGTTGTCCAAAGCCGATGTCCACGTCTATCGCCATAGCGATGTAGATCACCTGAACGACCTACTAAAAGCTAATAAAACCGAAGGATTAAAGCTCGTCGTCACCGACGCCGTGTTCAGCATGGACGGGGACAAAGCCCCCCTCAAGGGGATAGCAAAGACCGCTGCTGCCCACGGCGCCCTGCTCTACGTGGACGAGGCCCACGCCCTGGGCATTCTCGGTCCAGAGGGGCGGGGATTGGCAGCTAATGCGGGGGTGTCGGACCAGGTGGCTGTGCTGGTGGGCACCTTTGGTAAGGCCATCGGTACAGCGGGCGCGTTTGTCGCGACAAGCCAAGCAGCTGCCGGGTTGATCCGATCGCAGGCGAGAAGCCTGCTCTACACCACGGCGATGCCAGCCGCTCTAGTGACCGCATCTGCTGCAGGACTCGACATTGCAAGGCGGGCTGATGACCGCAGGCAAGCCCTGGGTCGCAACATCCGCACCTTCCGAGACATAGCAGAGAAAAACAACTTGCCTGTGTTGGCGTCCCAAACCCCGATCCAACCAGTAATGGTGGGCGATGCAAAAGCAGTGATCCGAGCATCAGAAGCCCTATGGCAAAGGGGGGTGTTTGTCCAGGGCATGCGACCACCCACAGTGCCGGAGCATACCTCCCGCCTCAGGGTCTCGATCACAGCAGCCCACACCCAACCCCATATCGACCAGCTAGTGAATGCCCTGACTGAAGTGCTGTAACAAAGATTTACTTCCCCTCCCCCAACGTCCAAGTGTCCACCGGGGGAGGGCCAGGGAGGGGGCTCAGAATGAATGCCACGTCCAAGTGTCCACCGGGGGAGGGCCAGGGAGGGGGCTCAGAATGAATGCCACGTCCAAGTGTCCACCGGGGGAGGGCCAGGGACAATGGCATTCGGTTAAGGATTTAGGGGGTGTTTTTATAGCGTAGGATCGCCAGAAGGGAATCCCCCTTGAAAAAGGGGGCAGGGGGATTTCCAATTGTCCAAGCGACTGTTTTCAAAGGTAAAATTCGATTGGACGTGTCAAAATCCCCCTAACCCCCTTTTTTAAGGGGGAGATAAAAATAGCAAAAATCGCGATATTTGCTCTTAACCGAATGCCATTGGG